>DAINRQ010000005.1:17052-120918 GCA_036741775.1 Gemmatimonadaceae bacterium
TGGGACCTTCTCGAGCGCCTTCGTCACCGCGCCGGCGACGTGGGCCGGAACGGCCGGGCGGAGCATGGTGAGCGGCGCAGGCGCCTCGGTCAGGATCCGCATGACGAGGGCTCGAGTCGTCGGGGCCGTGAACGGCGGTTCACCAGCCAGCATCTCGTAGGCGACGCAGCCTAACGAGTAGAGGTCGCTGCGTCCGTCGACGCCCCGCTCACCGGCTGCCTGCTCCGGGCTCATGTAGCTCGGCGTGCCGACGCTGATCCCCGTCTCCGTGAGCCTCGTGCCACCCGCGTTGCGCACGGCCAAGGCGATGCCAAAGTCCGAAACGACGGGCTGGCCGTCCTGCAGCAGGATGTTGGCGGGCTTGATGTCCCGGTGGACGATGCCGTTGCGGTGCGCGTAGTCCAGGGCGGCCGCCACGGCGCGGGTAATGGCCACGGTTTCGTCGAGCGGAAGCTGCCGCTCGCGATCGAGCCGGCTGCGTAGCGACTCGCCCGTGATGTACGGCATCACGTAGAAGAGAAACCCGTCCGCCTCCCCCGAGTCGAACAGCGGGACGATGTGCGGGTGCTGCAGGTTTGCCGTGGTCGTGATCTCGGCGAGAAAGCGGTCCGCGCCGAGGACCGCCGCGAGATCCGGCTTGAGGACCTTGATCGCGACCCTGCGCTCGTGCCGAACGTCCCGAGCCAGATATACGGTCGCCATCGCGCCCGCACCGATCTCATGGATCAGCGCGTAGCGATCCCGCAGCGCGGGGCCGAGGCGGGCGAGCACGGAACCAGCCGTCATGCGTTCTATCCCGCGGGACGATAGGCCGCTGACACGGCTCCGAGCAAGACCCATCACTCATAGGCGCACTGCGGCCTGATCGGCGGCAGTTCATCCCGTCACTGACCCGCCGACCGCGCCTGGCGACCCCGGCGGCCTCGCGATACCTTCGCGTCGTGCGACGACACTTCGGACGCATCGTGACGGCCTGCGCGCTCTCCCCCGGCGCGCTCCTCGCGCAACAAGTGGTCGATACGGCGTTCGTGCCGGTCCGTCCGACCATGCCGGCCTACGCTCCAGGGCGCGGACCGCTCGTCCTCGTCGACGAGGCACACAACAACCTGCACACGCGGACAGGGCGATTCGCTCCGTTCGCGCGGCTGCTCGAGTCGGACGGGTTCGTCGTCGCGGAGAACCGGTCGCGATTCACGCGCGCCGACCTCGCGACCGCGCGCGTGCTGGTCATCGCGAACGCGCTGCACGCGTCGGTCCGTCAGACCAGCGACATGCGGCTGCCCGTCCGCGCCGCGTTCGACAGCACCGAGATTCGCGAGCTCGCGGCGTGGGTACGATCGGGAGGCTCGCTCCTTCTCATCGCCGACCACATGCCGTACGCCGGTGCGGCCGCGGACCTCGCGGCCGAATTCGGCGTCTTGTTCGCGAACGGCTTCGTCGAGCCGCCACACGGCGCCGAGCGATGCACGCGAGACTTCGTGATCACGTATCGACGAAGTGATGGCTCCCTGCGACCGAGCGCGATCACGATGCCCGCCCAGAACGCACCGCCCGTCGACTCGGTCACGACGTTCACCGGCTCCGCGTTCCGACTCGCCCCCGGCGTTACGGGCGAAGCCTTGCTGCAAATCCAGCGGGGGAAACTGTGGATGCCGCTCGCGCCGTGGGCGTTCGGCGACACCGTGCCGTCAACCGCCGCGGATGGAATGCTCCAGGGGGCCGCGCTGCACGTTGGGCGAGGGCGCGTTGCCGTGTTCGGGGAAGCCGCAATGTTCACGGCGCAGCGGAAGTGTCCGGAGCGCCTGCCGATGGGCTTCAACTCTCCCGCCGCGGGGCAGAACACGCAGTTCATCCTCGACGTCGTGCGCTGGCTTGGCGCAGTGACCTCCAGGACCTCTACCCTTCGGCCCGAAGTGCCTCGGTAGGCTCCACGCGGAGAGCGCGTCGTGTGGGGACCACGCACGCGAGGAGTGAGACCGCCATCATGAGCGCCGCGTACGCGACAACCAAGACAAAGCTCCTCGCCGGCATCATGCCGCCGCGTGCGACGAGGCTCATGCCGACCAGCAATGCGGCGCCAACCGCGATCCCGATGCCGAGCTGCGTCAGCGGCTGGCGGAACACCGCGGCCACCACACGACGCCGGTTCGCGCCAAGAGCGATGCGGATGCCGATCTCGCGCGTCCGCCGCGCAACGGCGAACGACATGACCGCGTAGATCCCCGCGAGCGACAGCGTCAGCGCGATCACGCTCACGACCGCGAGCAGCCGTGAGACGAAGCCGAGCGTCTGCAGCTCCGAATCGGCGAGCCGGTCGAGCGACATCACGTCGTAGAGCCGGAGTGTAGGGTCCACCGCGGCCACGATGCCGCGGAAGCGCGGCGCGAACGACCCCGGGTCGCCGCGCACGTGCACGGCCACGTGCGCGGACGCGGCGTGGTCCGCGCGCATCGGGTGGTAGATACCGGGAACCCGGTCACGGTCGATCGTCATAGCCAGATCGCCCACGACGCCGACGATCTCGTACCATGGACTGCTCGCTTCGCTCGTCGCGCGTCCTGCCCTCGAGTCCTCGACGTTCACGTACCGAACGCGACGGCCGATCGGATTGCGGTCGCCGAGGACGTGCTTGACGAACGACTGATTCACGACGACGGCATGGGACCCTGCCTGCTCGTCGGCGGCGCGGAACCCTCGCCCGGACAGGATCGGGGCGTCGAAGACGTCGAAGAAGTTCGGATCGACCGACGCCGGCCGCACCTGGTACCCGAACGGCCACCGAGGGTCGAGAGGCGCCGCCCCGCCGTCGTCGACCGCGACGTATTTCTGGCCGTGGTCCATACGCGGCAGGAGGGAGGCAAACGTGACGCCGGCGACGGCGGGATCGGCGGCGAGACGCCGCGCGATCTGCTGCCGCGTCTCCCCGAATCGCGCATCGAACGCGGTGGTTGACGCCTCGACTCCAGTGGTGCCGTTAGGCAGTTCCCGGTCCAGCTCGAGCCGGGCGGAGAGATACTCGTTCGCAGGGAATCCGTCTTCGCCCGACCGTATCTCCACAGCCTGCTGTCGCGTGACGAACGCGATAGCGGGAAATGCCACGGTCAGCGCAACCTGGCAGACGATGACCGCCGTCCACACGCCCCCGAACCGCAGGCCACCACCGCCCGACCCGACCTGGCGCAGCCGCGTCCCCATCCCGCGCGTGACCTTGAGTGCCGGCATGACGCCGGCGACCGCCGCGGCGAGCAGGGTGAGAGCGATGGCGTAGATCACGGTCGTGGGCGACAGACGGAGGTCGATCCAGAAGGGAACACCGCCATAGAACCCGAAGTCCATGATCTCCAGCAGCCGCCGGAGCCCGAAATCCGCCGCCGCGAGGCCCACCACTGCGGCCATCCCGCCCAGGACGAGCGCCTCGGCGAAGAGCTGCGCGATGATCCGTCCCCGGCTCGCACCTAACGCGGTGCGAACGATGATCTCCGCTTCGCGCGTCGCGGCACGCGCGAACATGAGGAGCGCGACGTTGGCACATACGAGAATCACGAGCATGACCACCGGGAGGTTGAGCGCCATCAGCGCCAGCGTCTCCTCGCCCGACGGGTCGGTGATCGTCTTCGCGAACGGCTTGAGCTGTGGGCGCAGGTATCGATGGGTATCCGGATAGTGCGCCGATGTCCGCTCGCCTAACACGGTGAGCTCCGCTTGCGCCTCGCGGAACGACACGTCCGGCGCGAGACGGCCGAAGAGTCGGATCGATGGGCCCTCGCGACGTCCGTACGCCAGGACGTTCAAGCGGAGTGGAACCCAGTACTCGTGGCTCACCGGAAAGGCGAACCCCGCCGGCATCACGCCTACGACGGTGCTCCGCTCGTCGCCAAGGCGCACCGCTCGGCCAACGATGCGGGAATCGCCGGCGAACCGGCGCTGCCACTCGTCGTAGCCGATCACGATCACGGGCGACGCCGCCGCGTGCTCATCTGCGTCGACGAGCGTGCGCCCGAGCAGCGGGGGCACCCGCGTCAACCGGAACGCGGCCGCGCTGATCTCGGCCACCTGCACCGGCTCGCCCGGTCCCGTGCCCAGGATGAGGTTGCGCTCGACGTCCCGGTACGCGCCGAGGTCGCGGACGGAGCGGAGCTGTTCCCGCCAGAAGACGAAGTCGTGTGACGTTCGGCGTTCGTCGCGGCTCGCGGCCACGTCCCTGTTCTGAATCCCGACGATTCGGTCGCCTTCGGGAAGCGGGAGCGTATGTCCCGTCGCCTCGGCGACAATCTCGAATGTCGCTGTCCCGACCGCGATCGCGAACGCCATGGCGAACCCACCGACCATCGTCAGCCCGGGGTACTTGACCAGCATCCGGAAACCGAGCTTGAAGTCGAGCCACGAGGCACGCAGGTCGTCGAAGCGGCGGAGGCCGCGCGACTGGCGCCCTTTCTCCTTGTAGCGCTCGGTGCTGCCGAACTCGAGTCGCGCCTGCCGGGCCGCGTCTGCCGGGGCCAGCCCCGCGTGCATCAGGTCTCTCGTCCGGAGCTCGATGTGGTGGCGGAACTCCTCCTCCATCTCGACGTCCACGCTCGAGGTACGGCGGATGCCGCGCGCGAGCGAACGGGCACGGGCGACCAGACCCGAAAAGAGCGAAACCATCGTACCTCCTACCGGTAGCCGCGCGGTCCAGGGTTCTCCTATTGCGCTTAGGAGAAGCGTATCGCTGTTTCTCCTAAGCTGTCAAGGAGAAGAGCGTGTCGACTGCGACTCGGCGGCGATGAGAGGTCTCGCGCCTACCTCTTGAAGGGGCCGGCTCGTCACCGGCAGGGTTGACGCGGTCGGCCGACGGCGCAACCGTTTTTGGCCGCCATGGCATCCGTGCCGCCCGTAGGACGCGTCTTACAATCCACCAAGCCCCAGCGGAGTACCCGATGGCAGAGCTCAAGACCAAGCCTACAACCGTCAGCGTTTCCGACTTCCTCGAGGGAGTGGACGATGAGGAACGCCGAAGGGACTGCATCACGGTCGCGAAGATCATGAAGAAGGCGACTGGCTCCGACCCGAAGATGTGGGGGCCGAGCATCGTCGGCTTCGGAGACCATCACTACAAATACGAGAGCGGGCGAGAGCTCGACTGGTTCCTCACCGGATTCTCGCCGCGAAAGCGTGAGCTGACTCTGTACATCATGCCCGGCTTCGATCGCTATGACGACCTCATGGCGAAGCTCGGGAAGTACAAGACGGGCAAGTCGTGCCTCTACATCAAGCGCCTCGCGGACATCGACCTGAAGGTGCTCCAGACGCTCGTCGAGACCTCGGTCAGACACATGCAGGCGCGCAGGTGAGCTGAGACACTCTCACGCCGCGACCAGCGCCGGCGTCGGGACCGAACCTTTTCGCGTGTCCTCGCCTCTCTCAGGGTGTGAGGGCCGCGACGGCTCGGAAGGCACCTTCCAATGAGGAGGCCATGTGTCATTCACCCCACGACCCGGTTCATCGGTACCGCGTGACACGGATCGGGCGCGTGCCATCCGGATCCAGCGTGTCGCCGTCATCACCTTTGCCGTGATCGAGGCGGCGGTCATTGCGTGGGCGCTATTTCGCTGACCACTGCGGGTCTCCGACCATCGACAATCGATGTAGTCACGTTAGGCCACCGAGGTATCCAATGCCCGCGAACGATCTCGACACCATTCGGGAATCCGTCCTCGACAACATGGAGCATCACGAGCGCATGGTGCGACTCGCGATCTTCGGCGCAGTCGCGCTCGAGGGGGTGCTCCTCATCATCGTCCTCCTCACCATCGACTGGCGTGACGCGACCCAGAAGCTCGTGTTCGTCACCTCCATCCTGAGCTACTCGATACTCGCGCTCGGTCTGGCGGCTCTGGGTGCACACGTATCGCGTACTGTCGGGCGAGTTCTCGCCGCTATCACCCCGAAGGACGCGTCGTAGTCACGCCCGCGTGGCTCCCCGCGAGGCCGCTGTGCCCGCACGGTCCACGACCGATCTGGATCTCCGGTCTCCCGCGTCGCGCATCATCATCGGCCGGGCCCAACTCGGTGATCTCGAGGCACTCGACAGGATACTCCGTGCGCTGCAGGAGCCGCTCTACGCGCACGTACGGGCCATTCTTCGTGACGACGACATCGCCCACGACGCACTGCAGGACGCGCTGCTCACCATCGCGCGGAAGTTGTCACAGCTCCAGGAGCCCGCGTGGCTGCGAGCGTGGGCCTATCGCATCGCCACTCGTGAGGCGGTGCGCCACGGCCGTCTCGCGAAACGCTGGGTCTCGGACACGGAGCCTCACGCCATCGACACACGGGAGGCCGACGGCCCGGACGAGCCTCGGTACGACCGCGAGCTCATCGAGCAGCTTCCAACGTTGGTCGACCGACTTCCCGCGGCGAGTCAGGCCATCGTCCGCATGCACTACCTGCAGGAGATGACGTACGTCGAGATCGCCGAAGCGCTCGAGATCTCGGTGGGGACGGTGAAATCCCGCCTCGCGTACGGCCTGCAAGCGCTGCGCAAGCGACTTGGCGTTCCTGCGACCTGACCTCGTCGCGTTACGCGCGGAGCGCGGCGCGGACTCGCTCGGGAGTGAACGGGACCTCGCGGAGCCGTACGCCCGTGGCGTCGAAGACGGCGTTCGCGATTACCCCCGGGTCACGGGCGAGGCGAAACGGGAACCGATTCAGTTCGGCCGAACGTCGTAGTCATCGATGCGCCAGGCACTGTCGCCGGTAACTCGAAGCACCACTCGCTCGCGGAGTGTGTCGCCGTCCTGCGTCTCGCTCACGCTGGTCGTGTAGATGACCTGTCCCACGACGCGGCACGTATGCAGCCCGGCCGGCCTGACCGTGTCCACCCTGATGCGGGCGGGCCATGGGCTCGACACCTTGCGTCCCGGAGCGCTGTCGGGGCGCGCGGTCCAGGCGTCGAGAAGCCCGGGTGTGACGTACGGGGCGTATGCCTGACGAATCTGGTCCCTTACCGCACTGTCGGGCGCGAGGAGTGAGACGTCTCCGAGACGTTCGCCGAATCGCTCGACGACCGCTCGGGCATCGGCCGTATCGCAGACGGCCGCATTCGCGAGCGCCGTATCGACCGGGGGAGGCGGCTCGCCCGCGCACGCGAACGACGCACTGAGCGTCGCCGCAATGGCGAGCGCACGACGCATGACAGGGGCGACGGGAGCGTCGCTCACGGGAAGAGTCTGGCGCATCGTAATAGCTTCGCGCGCAACAACGAGGCCAGATGATCTTGGTTCGATGGTCGGCGGAATGCCGAATGCTCCCGACGGCCAACGTCGATGGGTTCTTCGGCGAGGTCACCGATCAGGTGCTGCTATTTCGAGGAAAGCCGCTGTCAGCGCGGCGCGCGCGACGGTCCTACGAATGAGCGTCGTAGCAGCATCCTGTTTCTGGTGATGTTCCCGGTCGAAAAAACAACCGGCTGGCCTGAATCGCGGCCAGCCGGTACTTCGACCAAGTCCATTCAGCTACCGCTCGACGGAGCCCACACGGTGCCACGTAAACGGCAGCTCCGCCTAACGGTTGACAGCCTTACCGAACGTCAGGCCTGGCGCCGCTCAGAATGTACATACGCCCCGACTGTGGTCCTTTGATCGCGCTCCACGCCGAGGTCAGGAGGAAGTCGTTCGTCCCGTCGCCGTCGACGTCGCCCATGCCGGTCGCGTCGAAGCCGAACGTCTCTCCCATGACCTTGCCGGTCCACGCGCGTAGCAGTGCGCCGGTCTTCCCCGAGTAGAGGTAGACTTTGCCGCCACTCGGCGCCGCCGCGCTGTACTGCCACGCGCCGAGGATGAGGTCGTCGTGACCATCGCGGTCCACGTCGCCGGCGTCTGCTGGCCCGATGCCAAATCCATCACCGGCAGACTCGCCGGTGAGCGTGAGGAGATTGCTGCCATCCTTTCCGGAATTCACGAAGATCCGGCCGGTCGAAGGGCCCTTCGCGGTGTTTCCGAAGTCTGATCCGTAGACGTCCGGGACGCCGTCCGCATTTACGTCGCCAATGACCGAGACGAACATCGACCCGAGCCCCGCCGACGTCGGATCGGGATCGATGGTGAACGCCGGCTTCGCGTCGAGCTTCCGATAGACGTACACGCGCCCGGCGTTGTTTGCGCCTCCGGATGCGGCGCCGGCGACGATCCAGCTTTCGCCTTTCACGGTCTTCCCTGCCAGGGAGTTACCGAGGGCATCGCCCGCGGCTTCCCCGTCCGCGAAGAACAGGCGGCTCCCATCGCGCCCCGAGAACACGTATACGCGCCCGCTGCCGGCACCGGCCGGCCCGTTATGTAGCGGCGCACTCACGAGAAGATCGCCGTACCCATCACCGTTCACGTCGCCCGCGGCCGCAACGCGCCGCCCGAACGCCGAGCCCTGTGCTTCTCCCTGAAACACGCGAAGCACCGCGCCAGTCCGTCCGTGATACACGTACACCTTGTCGAGGAACGGCGCGCCCGCGGCCACGTCGGGAGTCCCGTCGCCGTTGAAGTCTCCCGCAGCCTCGACACCGATGCCGAGCTGTCCGCGCGGTTCACCGGTCGCGCTCCAGAGCATCGTGCCGGTCTTGCCCGAATACACGTAGACCTTGCCGGCGTTCTGGCCTGCTTCGCCGTTCGTCGGTGCGGATGTCACGAGGTCCGCGACGCGGTCGCCGTCCACATCACCCAGGTTCCGCGCGATCCAGCCGAACTGATCGCCGGCGGCTTCGCCACGCCACTCGTGAATGATCTTCGTCGGCTCGACGAACGGATCACGGAGCTCCTCGGCCGACGGCATGAGCGATGCGAATCGCTTGTCGTTCATGAGTCCGGGGCCGAGTGGATCCTGGACGATGTTCACCATGTTGACGGTCCCGGTGCGCTTGGCCTCGAGGAGCCAGTGAAACGCGCTGTCGAACTGCTGGCCGGCGGCGAAGCTCAGTCCCATTTGATAGAGCGCCGCCGGTCGGGAACCCGGAACCTCGGCGGCCTTATGGTGGGCGGGGACGGCTTCGGCCCACTTTCCGTCACGCCTGAGCGCGACGCCGAGCATGTTCCACGCGCGAGCGTTTGCCGGCTCTGCGGCGACGACCTCTCGAAGGACGGTCGCTGCCTTCGCGAAATCGCGGGCGCCCATGGCGCGTTGCGCCTCCTGGAGGCGCGCGGCGGACGACGGTGGCACCGAAGCGCCCGGAGCCGATTGTGCGTGCGCGATGTTTACGGAGACGACGAAGGATGCGGCGACGGAGACAAGGAGTGTTCGCATTCTCGTTCCTATAGGTGAGTCCGGATGTGAACCGGCATGGCGCTATCGCTGCCGGTGGCCACATGGTAGGACGTGGCGCGATACTTCGGATGGACCATTCACGCATCGTAGAGCGGCACCACGTATCGTGCGGCCATGCGCGACCTCTTTCTCCGAAGTATCTTGCCGCCATGCGCGGCCTCCTTCTCCGATTAGCTCCGCTCGCCATCGCGACAGCCTCGCTCGGAGCCCAGACCGTCGATTCTGTCCCTGCGTACTCGCGTACCGAATGCCCGGACTGCGCGACCTGGAACGCTCCGGCCCAGCCAGTCCGACTCTTCGGGAACGCGTATTACGTCGGTACACGCGGACTGGGCGCGGTGTTGTTGACGTCGCCGAACGGCCACGTCCTCATCGACGCCGGGCTGCCGGAATCGGCGCCGCTCATTGCCGCGAACGTTCGCGCGCTTGGCTTCCGCGTGGAGGACATCGAGCTGATCGTGAACTCGCACGTGCACTACGATCACGCCGGCGGCATTGCCACCTTGCAGCGCGCGTCGGGCGCGGTCGTGGCCGCGAGCCCGGCGAGCGCACCGGTGCTTCGCACCGGCCACTCGGGGCCTGACGACCCGCAGTACGGCGGGCCCGGGCCGGTCAGAGGGGTGGCCGGGGTCGCCCTGGCGTTCCCGGCGGTGCCTAACGTGCGCGTCGTCGCCGACGGCGACACGCTGCGCGTCGGGCCCATTGCGATCGTGGCCCACTTCACGCCGGGGCACACGCCCGGCGGCACGAGCTGGTCGTGGCAGTCGTGCGACGGACAGGCGTGCCGCAGCTTCGTCTACGCCGACAGCCAGACGCCGATATCCGTGGACGGGTTCTACTACTCGCGGAGCACCACCTACCCGTCGGCCGTTCAGGACTTCGAGCGCGGCTTCGCGGTGCTGGACCGCCTGCCGTGCGACATCCTCGTCACACCGCACCCGTCGGCGTCGCGTTTGTGGGAGCGGCTCGAAGCGCGGGAGCGCGGCGCTCCAGACGCCTTGCGGGAGCCCGACGCGTGCCGCCGTTACGCGGCGAGCGCTCGAAAGCGGCTGGCCGATCGTCTCGCAAGGGAATCGTCGGGGAGATAGCCGCTTCGCGTTTCCTGTCGGCGATCGCGCGCGCCGACTCGCGGCGGAGCAAGGCCACCGTCGCGTCGAACAACGCATGCGCCTTCTCACGCGTGGGCGCAATGCATACGGCGCCGACCTTTCCGAACTCGGGGAGGGCACCCATGAGGTGGAAGACCACACCCGTTTGCGTCGTGTGCTCGAACTGGAGCCCCGCCCGACGCGTGGCAGCGATGAGTGTGTCGGGAGTGAGCGCGGCGTACGCCGGGTCGCACAGGTTGTCGGACGCAACGTAGAAACGCGCTTCGCCACTGTCGCTGTGAAAGAGTCCGGTCGCCGGGTCGTACGAGCCGTCGGTGAGCAGTTGAAGCGTCAGGTACGGGTGCGTTGTCCCCCCCTTCCTGAGGTTGATCTCGATGGCGAAGTGACGCCATCCGTCGCCACAGCGCGTGGAGACGAAGTCGATGCCGAACCGCGCGACCACGCCATCACCGGCGAGCACCGCCGCCACGCGCCGCGCCGCGTCGTGCAATCCGACACTGCACGATGCTTCGGCAGGGAAGGTACAGCCGAGGTAGACCTGTCCCGTCGCGCCGCCTAACACCTGGTCGTGAGTAGAGATGATCTGGATGGCACCGAGCGGGTCGATCCGACACTGAGCGGACGGGGACCGGACCTCGGTGCCGTCCACGAACGCCTCGACGATGCCGCCCATTCGCGCGAACGCCTGCGCATAGCGGTCCCAGCGCTCCCCTGTCGCGACGCAGCGCACGCGTCGCGGGAGCTCGGACCGCACCCAGGGCGCCAATGCCGCCCCGCTCGGCGCGCCGTCGTACGAGAAGATCGCGTTGCCGTCGCCCGAAAAGCCCTCCTCGAGCTTGATGACCGCGCGCCGGACCCAGGGGTTATCACGTTTGAGCTGTACGAGCGCGCGGATCATGTCCTCCTCGCCGCGCAGGTGCTCGAACCCCGGTGGCATCAGCACGCCGGCGCGACGGAAGACGTCGCGGCTTCCGCTCTTCGTGCCGAGGTAGCCAAGGGCGGGGTCGCAACCATAGAGAGGGAGGCCGAGTCGGACGGCGAGCGTCCGCTCGAGCGCGGTCGCGGTGAAGCAGGTGAGGTGCGCGGCGGCGGGATCGTCCACGAGCGAGCGGATGCGCGCCATCAGTGCGGGGCGGGCGAGGATCTTCTCCGCGAGCGGCGCCGCGGATGCGTCGTCACAGTCGAGCATCGTCAGGCGGGACCTCGCGTCGCGCGGATCGACGTCACGCATCAATCCCAGGTAGTAGTCGATGACGGCCGGCGGGACTGGCTCACTCGTGAGATAGACGACGCGCGTCGCTGGCAGCCGCAGCAGCATCAGGAGACAGAGAAAGCGCTCCTCATACCGAGACGCACCGGTCAGCTTGGTGAGCTCCGCGCGATCGAGCGACATGCTCGGGATCACGACCACGGTTCTCGCGGCGCTCGGATTTGGAAAGACTCGGGCGAACATCGGGGCGAGTCCGCGTTGTAGCTCGGCGAAGGCGGTCTGCTCTTCGGGCGACCCTGGAACGGGGAAATCCACGACGCCCGGCGCCGCGGCCGTGTCGACGAGAGCCGAGCTCATGAGTCGTTCCATATCCGCCGTCCTTGGCGAGTGCGATGCCGCTGTGAGCGGCGACCGTTCCTGGTATCGGCGTCGTCACTCCATCGGGACGACTTCGAACGCGACGGATGAATGCACGTCGCCGGCGTGCCGGTCAGTAGGGCGATCGCTGAAGCCCCGTGGTGTAAGGCACCACGCGAGCTCGACCGTGGTGCGATGCCGGGGAATCCGTGACAGGAGTTGGGCGAATCTCCGACTGTCATCACCCGCCGACGTGGCTAGGCTGCGTTCAGGCTCGATCGATCGCGTACCGCGGCCCGAGCCGTCGGATGAGCAGCAGGAGGGCGTTGTGTACTTTCCGAATGCGAAGCGGACCGTGCTCGTGCCGATCTTCGGCGGCGACATCAGCGACGACGCGCTCGCGACCGCGCGCTCGTTCCTCGACCGCCGCGACAGTCGGCTCGTGCTCTTGCACGTGGTCCCGTCAGACGACGCCGGGATCGCTCCAGGGGAATCCGTCCCTGCGCCGGAGATCGAGCCGAGGTGGCAGCGGCTCGCGGCGGTAGCCGCGCCGGACCGGACATTCGTCGAGGTCGTCCACGGCGATCCGGCTCAGGAAGTCCTCGACGAGGCCGAGCGATTCGGCAGCGACGTCATTGTCGTTGGGCGCCAGGCATCGGCCACGGATGAATGGATCGAGCGGGCGATCGCGCAACTGGTTCGCGTGGCGCCGCGTCGAGTGTTCGTCGCTTCCCGAAAAAACCGAATGCCTCGGGCGAGGCACCGGCGCGCAACCATGAGACGGCGCGTGTTTGCTCACAGGAGGTTCCATGCGGCCTGACCCTTCCTTCCAGCGTCCATCGCATCCGTGGCCGGCTTCCAATACGCCCGCCGCGTGGAGACACGATTCGCTCGATCGCGCCGTCCCGACCGAACCAATCGCCGCGGACCGAGGGAAACCGTTCTCGCGAGTGGCGGAGGCCCAGGGCGTTACCTGGCCGATGATGGACGGCCTGCTCGAGCAGCTTCCCGTCGGGCTCATGGTAGTGGATCGCGACGGTCGCGTCGTGTTCGCGAATGCGGCGGCGCGTGCCTTACGGGTCGAGCGGCTCGAACCGCTTCAGTGGGCAGTCACGCGTGCGTTACTCACCGAGGATGCCGTGCGCGAGGACGAGGTCGAGATCGTGGCACCTGGCCAGCCACGTCGAGTGTTGAGCGTACACGTGATGCCGGTCCGGGTCAGCGGCTCCGGCGTGACGGCGGCGTTTGTGACGCTGTCGGATGTCACCGCGCGTGAGCGGATGCGTGCCTGGGACCCGGTGATCGAGTCGCTGGTCAACCTTTGAGCGGGGATCGGTCAACCAGCTAACCCGACCCTCCGCAGGAGCGCCTGAAAGCGGGGTTCACTGCGGAGGGGGTCGAACAGCGGATCCGCCTTGAGGTACACGACCATCGAGTAGCGTTCCTCGTAGCTGCGCTCCAACCAGGTGATAGCCTGCTCTCGATCTCCGAGACTGGTGTAGATCCGGGCCAGGTTCCACGATGTGTAGACATTCGCCTGGCCTCGCGCCGACTCGGCCTTCAACGCATCGATCTCCCGGAGCGCTGGTGCGGTGTCGCCTAACGCGACATGCACCCAACCGGGAGGAGGCCACGGTGTCCTGGTGTACATCGCCAGCGCCTTGCGGTATTGCCGCTGGTGATAATACGTGTCGCCCAGTTGCCAGTACGTGTTCCCCGAGTCCTGGACGATGACGAGGGTCTTTTCGAACTCTCGAATGGCGTCATCGTAGCGGCGGCAATAGAGGAACACCTCGCCCAGGCCCTTCTGGTAGTGCGCGACGCCGGGGCTTTGCAGCATCGCCAGTCGCTCCTGTGCTACCGCTTCATCGCATCGACCCAGGCGCATCGCGAGTTGTCCGAGCTCGTGGTGAGCATGGGCGTTGTGCGGGTTCAACTCGATGGCGTGCCGGAACGCTCGCTCCGCCGCCGGCCAATCGCGGTCGAGCCACATGCGGAGGAGACCAAGCGCATCGTAGGCGTCCGACAGGGAAGGGTCCAATCGCCTCAGGACTGGAGCTCGCGGCGGACGTCCTGGTATAGTCGCACCTGCGCCAGCGCCCAGCCTCTGCTGACAGTCGCCGTCGAGATTCCGAGCGCTTCAGCCGTCTCCTCGATCGACATCCCGCCAAAGAAGCGGCATTCGACGATTCGGCTCTGACGTTCGTTCATTCGCGCCAGGTTCTCAAGTGCGGCGTCGAGCGCAATCAGAAGATCGGCATTGTCATCGGACAGCGCCGCCTGGCCCTCGAGACAATCGCCGAGCCCCTCGAGAGAAAGCACCGTCTGCTTGCCGCCGCGTTTCTGCGCGATGCGATCCCGGGCGTAGTTCACCAAGATGTGGCGCATGGCCCTTGCCGCCGTGGCGAGAAAGTGGGCATGGCTCTCCCAACTCGCGCGGCTCTGGTCCACGAGCTTGAGGTACGCCTCGTGAACGAGCGCCGTTGTGTCGAGTGTGTGGTCGCCCTGC
This sequence comes from Gemmatimonadaceae bacterium, assembly GCA_036741775.1. Lineage (GTDB taxonomy): Bacteria > Gemmatimonadota > Gemmatimonadetes > Gemmatimonadales > Gemmatimonadaceae > JAJKIV01. Next base: position 31,526 of record DAINRQ010000005.1, read on the forward strand.
CAGCGTTGCCGCTGCCGGTGAGCGACGACACGGAGCTCGTCGTAGACCAGCGGGAATAGCGCGTCGAGCGCGCCGTCGTCGCCCCGTTGCAGCGCCTCGAGCAAGCGTGTGACGTCGTGCTCTGAGGCTGGCTCCATCAAATCGCTCCGGGCGAAACGCCGCGTGATAAGAAACGGCGCGTTTCCGTGTACCACTAGGTGGAGGCCGCGATTCGGCCCCTCCACCCGAGATCGCAAACCATCACCGCGAACCTTCCGTGCAACGCGGATGAGGCCGATCGCGACCAACCGCCTATCCCGAGGGTAGCGACATGACACCCGTGATCCGAAGAACCAATCTCGTCATCGCATGCGGCATGTCCGCCATCATCCTCACCGCGTGCGGGGGTTCGGACGAAGCGACCGGCCCCAGCCGCCGCGTTCCCCAGTCTCTCGTCGGCACGTGGACCGGGACCATCAAAGCCGATCAGGCGACCATCCCGATCGATCTGACCCTGTTTCTTCGAGCCGATTCCACTATGCTGGCGAACGTGCCGTACGTGAATCCGAACTGTGCACCCGCCGGAACCTGGACAGCGACGGTCACGCAGATGACCGCGACGGGCCACGACTGTCAGGGCGTCGTCGTGACCTGGGTTGGCCTCATTTCAGTCGGCCGGTTGCGGGGAACGTTCTCGACGAGCACGGGCATTCGCGGCACGTTCGACGTCGAGAAGGACGCTCAGTAGCACCCGGACATCCGGAACAGCGAATTACCCGCGCCGCGGGCGCGCTGCACTCGGCGCCTCGCCGAACCGCGCCGACCACACCCGCCGCAGTTGGCGCCCGTCCGCAAACCCGCAGGCGGACGCGACCGCGTCGAGCGTCATCGTCGGATTCCGCATGAGATCGCGTGCGCGCTCGAGCCTCAGTTGCTCGCGATAGTCATGGATGGAGATTCCGGTCGCGCGCTTGAACACGCGCGTCAGGTTGCGCTCGCTCATCCCCGCGATCCGAGCCAGCTCGCCGAGCGTTTCGCGGCTCGCCGGGTTGGTCACGAGGTGTTGCTGCACCTGATGGATTCCCGGGCTCAGGTGGGTCTGATAGTCGAGGTAGACGCTGTCCTGATGATGCGCACCGTCGCGTCGCAGGTAGACCACCATCTCGCGTGCGACCTCGCCGGCCACGACCGGCCCGGCGTCCTGCTCGATGAGCGCGAGCGCCATGTCGATACCCGCGGCGATGCCGGCACTCGTCACGACACCGTCATCCATCACGAACAGCCGGTCGCCGACGACGCGGGCGCGGGGGAACCGCGCCTGCAACTCACTCACGCGGCGCCAGTGCGTCGTGCAGGTGCGGCCGTCCAGCGCACCCGCCTCACCTAACGCAAACGATCCGGTGCACACCGAGCAGAGCTGGGCGCCCGCCTGGTGGGCGGCACGGAGCCACGTCACGAATTTCGCGGGGACACGTGTCGTCATCACGGGATAGCCCGGCACGATGACCCGATCGCCTGGACCGACGTCGGGCAGCGGCTCGAGCCCGCTCAACTCGAGCCCCTGCGCCGTAAGAACGGTGGCCGTTGCCGCCCGATAGGACATCACGTAGCGCGCGCCAACCATCGCCGCCTCGTGAAAGGCCTGCACCGGTCCGCCGAGGTCGAGAATCTCACACCCCGGGAACACGGCGAACACTGTGCGGATGGGCGCGCGGGTACTCATGGTGCTACGACGCGAGCGCCGGCTCAGGCACCCGTGAATCGGACCCGGCGGACCGGCGGAGGTCGGCGAGCTCCGCGATGAGGGTTTCGGTGCGCACGATCCGCGCGAAGCGGCGTCGGAGCGCGTACGTCGTGCGCTCCTCGATCGCTTCGACCCCGAGTTCCTCGCCCGGAACGTCGTGGTTCGGAATGGGAAAGGTCACCGTTCCGTCGATCACGAAGTCCACGGCATAGCCAAGGTCGGCGGCGACGCGTGTGGTGGTTTCACAGCATTGCTCCATCGAGATGCCGGTAACGGCCAGGCGCCGCACGCCGAGTGTCAACAGCCGTGTCTGGAGCGTCGTGCTGGTGAAGGCATTGCGGGTGTCCTTGAGGAGGACGGGCTCGTTCCCCTGCGGGCTCAGGAAATCCATCAGCTTGAGGTGAACGCTGTCCGGCTCGAAACCCGGGTCGCCATCGGTATGCAGGAAGTAGATGACCGGGAGTCCGGCAGCTCGGTAGGCATCGATGAGCGCCGAGACGTTGCGCTCGAACGCGTGGTTGTTGCGCCGAGCCCACCGAGGCCCGACCTTGAACGAGTCCTGCGCGTCGATGACGAGGAGCGCGGACTGAGACAGCGGAACGTCTTCCGTCGTTAACATTCAAAGCCTCCTGACCCTGGTTGAGAGTGCGTCACCAAGGTGTCACTTTCGGCCGGCTGGCGGAGGCGTGTGTAGGGGACGAAGACCGGACAATTCCGGCCATCGTCGGGAACCGGGACTCGGACTGGCAAGCCGTTTCCCGTCCGCAGCCATCCATGCGAGCGGACCCCGACCACGCGCGGAGCTTCTGCGAAATCAGCGACATCGGTACAATCGGCGTTTGGTATTCTCCACCCGTACGAAACCAACGAGTCTCCAACGAGACGAGGCATAGAAGGAACAGGACAATGAAGAACTGGATTCTCCCCGCGCTGATGTTCGTGGCGCCACCCGCATTTGCTCAGAACGAGGCGGTTCTCCGGCAAGCGTTCGAGGGCAAGGTCGTTACCGTGAAGATCGACATGCCTGCAACGCAGCGGGGTGTCGACGTCTACCCCCTCGATCCCATGCCCGTGAACTTCCGCGAGGTCGCGCAGCGCCTCAAGGACAACTCGACGGCGCTCAGGATCGGGCAGCAGGTGATGGTCACGAAAGTCCTGGTGAAGGGAAACTCGCACGTCGAGTTCCAGCTTGGGGGCGGCGGGTATGGCACGTTCGGCGACAACACGTCCGACGGATCCGGCCTGAACTTCACCCCGCAAGGCGAGACGAAAGCCGAGAAGGTCCTGCGCGATTCGATCAAGAAGGCACAGGGGCCGACGAAGCGAAAGCAGTTCGAGCGCGAGCTCGCGAGCTTGCGCCAGGAGCGCGAGCGCGAGAACGCGCGCGCCGAGGCAGAGGCGAAGCAGGCACAGAGCGTGATCGAGGCGAATCTGCGAGCGAAGCGCGCCGAGAGCGGGAGCCGCTTCAACGTGCGCTACCGGAATGGCATTCCGTCCGACGCGCTCACGCCGGACGGCTTGATGCGCGCGCTCGCGCAATACGTGGACTTCGCTCAGGCCGGCGCGACAGTTGCGGCCGGGCCGGCGGTTGCATCCCCTGCCGTGTCGGGGCAGGCGTTGGCGCCCAGTGGATCGGTTGGACCGTCACGCCCGACGGTCGCGTCGCTCCGCAAGGGGTTGCTCCTGGAGGACGTGGAGGCGATTCTCGGTCCGGCGGCGACGGCGAACGAAACGAAGGAGGGCCGGCTGACCGTGCTCGAGCGGACGTACCGCAAGGATGGCCAGCGGGTCACCGCGAGCTTCGTCAACGGGGTCATGATTGACTTTGCCATTAGGCCAGAGTGAAGCGGCTGGCAGCTAACAGCTATCAGCTATCAGCTATCAGCAAAGCAACAGCCTCGGGATGCCTCTCTACGGTAGAGGGGCTTCCCGAGGGCTCTCGCTTGCTGATAGCTGCTAGCTGACAGCTGTTCGCTGCTCGCTGCATGCTGCGCATGCTCAAGTCCACCCCCTTGTACGAGCGTACCGCTCCCCTCGTTCGCGCGCAGACCTGGCGGCGCTGGGCGGGGTATCAGGTCGCGAGTGCGTACGACCCACACCCCGATCGCGAGTACGCGGCCGTGCGGAACGCCGCCGCGCTGTTCGACGTGTCACCGCTGTACAAGTACCGCATCGGCGGCCGCGACGCCGCGAAGCTGCTCGACCGCATGGTCACGCGCGACGTCACGACATGCGCGGTCGGGCAGGTGCTCTACACCCCGTGGTGCGACGCGCACGGCAAGGTCATTGACGACGGCACGGTCAGTCGTCTCGACGACCGGACGTTCCGCCTGACGAGCGCCGAGCCGAACTTCCGCTGGCTCACGATGAACGCCGTCGGGCTCGACGTGACCATCGACGAGGTGTCCGCGCGGACGGCGGCGCTCGCGCTGCAGGGTCCTCTTTCTCGCGCGATCCTCGCTCAGCTCTCGCCGGCGAACTTCGAGGGACTCAAGTACTTTCGCCTGGTGCATACGACGGTGCGCGACATCCCCGTCACGATCTCGCGCACCGGGTACACCGGGGACCTGGGCTACGAGCTGTGGGTGGACGCCGAGCGCGCGGTCGCGCTCTGGGATGCGCTCATCGAGGGGGGCGCGCCGTACGGCATCACGCCGGCAGGGATCTGGGCGCTCGACATCGCGCGCATCGAGGCCGGGCTCGTGATGCTCGACGTGGACTACTACTCGGCGCATCACGCGCTGATCGATGATCAGAAGTCGCTGCCCGACGAGATCAATCTCGGTTGGACAGTGAGCCTCGACAAAGGGCCGTACAACGGACGGCGGGCGCTCAGAGCCGCGAGGGCCCAGGGGCCAGCCTGGTCGTTCGTCGGCATCGAGGTGGAGTGGGAGTCCTTCGAGCGGCTGTACGCCGCGCGCGGGCTTCCGCCGCACGTGCCTAACGTCGCGTGGCGCGTGAGCGCCCCGGTATACCGGGGTGGCGAGCAGATCGGTTATGCGACGAGTGGGTGCTGGTCGCCGCTGCTCAAGCGGTCGCTCGCGCTCGCACATGTGCGGGCGCCCCACTTCGCGCCTGGAACACGCGTCGAGCTCGAGGTAACGGTCGAGCACCACCGCGAGCGTGCGGCCGCCGTCGTCCGCAAGCTGCCGTTCTACGATCCACCACGGAAGCGCGCATGACGGCAGCGACCCAGACCGGGGCTCCAGGTACCGCCATGACGGGTCGCTACGACGCCATCGTCGTGGGCGGCGGGCACAACGGGCTCGTGGCCGCCGCGTACCTCGCACGCGCCGGCCGTAAGGTCATCGTGCTGGAGCGCCGCCCGCTCGTCGGCGGCGCGGCTGTCACCGAGGAGATCGTTCCGGGATTCAAGTTCTCGGTCTTCTCCTACGTGGTGAGCCTCCTCCGGCCTGAGATCATTCGCGACCTCGATCTCCCGCGCCACGGGCTCCAGATCCTCCCGCTCGAGAGCACCGTTACTCCCCTCGACAACAGCGATTACCTCGCCGGCTGGGGCGACGCCGATGAAACGCGTCGCGAGATCGCTCGACATTCGTCGCGGGATGCGGAGGCGGCGTCGCAGTTCGGACGGCTCATGCACCACATGGCGATGGCCGTGAAGCCCATCCTCGCCATGGTGCCGCCCGACCCGGCGTCGCTCGCCCCATCGGACCTGCGCGGCCTGCTCAAGCTCGGCACGCACTTCCGGTCGTTAGGCGCGGAGCGCTTTCACGCGCTCTACAAGCTCATGACCATGAGCAGCGCCGACTACCTCGACGAGTGGTTCGAGTTCGACCCGCTGAAAGCGACGAAGTCGGCGAGCGGCATCATCGGTACGTTCCTCGGACCGAGGTCCCCGGGGTCGGCCTACGTGCTCCTCCATCATTATATGGGGGAGATCGACGGTGCCTTCCGCGCCTGGGGATTCCAGAAGGGAGGCACCGGCGCGATCAGCGAATCCATCGCAAGCGCCGCGCGCGCCTTCGGCGCCGAGGTCCGCACCGACGCAGCCGTGACGCGCGTGATCGTGCGCGACGGCCGCGTGACCGGCGTCGCGCTCGCGAACGGTGACGAGCTCTCGGCCCCCGTGGTCGTGTCCGGCCTCGACCCGCGTCGCACGTTCATCGACCTCATCGAGCCGAAGGAGCTCCCCGACGATCTCGTCTCCAACATCCGGAACTACCGATTCCGCGGGTCGTCCGGTAAGGTAAACCTCGCGCTCGACGCGCTTCCGGACTTCACCTGCCTGCGCGGGAATGGGCGGTACGCGTCGCCGCTCCTGGCGAACGCGCTGCGCGGCGCGATCTCCATCAGCCCGAGCGTCGACTACCTGGAGCGTGCGTACGACGACGCGAAGTACGGCGAGTTCTCGCGGCATCCGTACATGGATATCGTCATCCCGTCCATGATCGACCCCGGGATGGCGCCCCCAGGCAAGCACGTCATGAGCGTGTTCGTGCAGTACGCACCCTACCAGGTCAACGGCGGGTGGACCGACGAGAAGCGAGACGCGTTCGGCGACGCGGTCATCGACACGCTCGAACGCTACGCGCCGAACATTCGGTCCATCATCCGGCACCGCCAGGTGCTCACGCCGGCCGATATCGAGCGCATTACCGGGCTGTCCGAGGGGAACATCTTCCAGGGCGAGCTCGCGCTGCATCAGCTCTTCTTCCTCCGACCCGCGCCGGCGTGGGCGAAGTACCGGACCCCGATCAGGGGGTACTGGCAGTGCGGGGCGGGCACGCATCCCGGGGGCGGCATCATGGGTGCATCGGGGCGGCTCGCCGCGCTCGAGATCGTGTCGAGCGGGGGGCGCTGACATGTCGCGCGCGCCGCTCGACGCCATCGTGATCGGGGCCGGGGCCAACGGGCTGGCCGCGGCGACGACGTTAGGCAGGGCAGGGAAGCGCGTGCTCATGCTCGACGCCGGCAACGCGCTGGGCGGGCTGTCGCGGACGGTGGAGTTCGCGCCCGGGTTCAACGCCGCCCCGCTCGGGCTCGATGCCGGATGGCTGCCGCCCGCCGTGGCGCGGGGCATGGGCATGGGCATCGGGGACGTCGCGGACGTGGATCCCGCCGTCGGCCTGTCGGTCGCCACCCTTGACAACGAGCTGCTCGCGCTGCCGTGCGACCCTCGCAAGGCCGCCGACCGCATTGCCGCGTTCTCGAAGCGGGATGCGGAGCGCTGGCCGGCATTCGTCGCGCGATTGCGGTCGCTCACCGGCTTCCTCGAGTCGCTCTACCAGCTGCCGCCGCCGGACGTGGACGCGGCATCGATCGGCGAGCTGGCACCGCTCGTGGGGCTCGGCCGGAAGTTCCGGGCGTTAGGCAGGTCGGGCATGACGGAGCTGCTCCGCGTCATGCCGATGGCGGTGCAGGATCTCGTGGACGAGTGGTTCGAGCACGAGACGGTGAAGGTCGCGGTGGCGGCTGGCGGCGTCGAGGACATCCGCCAGGGACCGCGCTCGGGCGGGACCTCGTTCGTGCTGCTCCATCACCTCGTTGGCGCGCCCGTGGGGTCGGTACGCGCGCGCGGCTGGTGGCGTGAGGGGCCCGACGTGTTCACCCTTACCGCCGAGGCGCTTGCCCGAAAGGCCAACGTCGCCATCCGGCTCGGCGCGCGCGTGGAACGCATCACCATCCACGATGATGCGGTCACGGGCGTCGTCCTCCCGGGCGGCGAGGAGATCCGTGCTCCGCTCGTGATCTCGACCGCCGACCCGGTCAGCACGCTGCTGGGGATGGTGGATCCGGTGTGGCTCGACCCCGAATTCCTGCACGCCGTCAAGCAGATCAAGATGCGCGGGTGTGCGGCCTACGTGATGTACGCGCTCGACCGCCTGCCTGACATGCGCGGTCTGAGCGATCCGAAGGCGGCGCTCGCGAGCCCGGTGACGCTCACGCCCGATACAGTGGCGCTCGAGCGGAGCTATGACGCGGCGAAATACGGGCGGGTGTCGGACCGGCTGCACGTCGAGTTCGCCGTGCCGTCGGTCCGGTGGCCGCGGCTGGCCCCGGAAGGGAAGCACGTGCTCGTCGCGAAAGCGCAGTACGCGCCGTTCGGCCTTCGCGACGGTGACGCCTGGGACGCGCCGCGCGCGAGCGCGCTCGCCGAGCGCGTCACGGCGGCGATCGCGTGCGTCAGCCCCCGGTTCAGCGACCACGTACGTGATGTGAGCGTGCTGACGCCGGCGGACCTCGCGGAGGACTATGGGCTCACGGAAGGCGCGGTCACGCATGGCGAGCTGACGCTCGACCAGATTCTTTTCATGCGGCCGGTGCCGGGGTGGGGTCGGTACGCAATGCCTGTGGCGGGACTCTACCTCGGCGGCACGGGCGCGCATCCCGGCCCGGGCGTCCTCGGGGCGGCGGGCTGGCTGGCGGCCCGCCAGGCCCTGAAGGCAGCGTCGCGTTAGGGCCCCGCGCATGACGACGTTTCACCGAACGACGACGACGTACCAGACCGGTGCCCGCACCATGCCCGGTGAGTACTACACGTCTCCCGCGATCTTCGCCGAGGAGCAGGACCGCATCTTTGCACGGTCGTGGCACTGCGTGGGGCGCGCCAGCGCGCTCACGAACACGGGCGACTACGTCCTCCGGACCGTGGCCGGCGAATCGATCATCGTGCTTCGCGATCGGAGCGGAACGCTGCGGGCGCACTTCAACGTCTGTCGCCATCGAGGCACGCGACTCTGCGAGGCGGCATCGGGCCGGTTCTCCGAGACCATTCAATGTCCGTACCACGCGTGGACCTACACGCTCGACGGCCGCCTCATCGGCGCGCCGCACATGAACGCGGTCGAGGGATTCGCCAAGAGCGACTACCCGTTGCATGCCGCGGGGCTGGCTGAGTGGGAAGGGTTCGTCTTCGTGAACGTCGCCGACGACGTAGCGTCGTTCGAGCAGACGTTCGCGTCGATGATCGGGCGTCTGTCGCGGTTTGCGCTGCCCTCGCTGGCCGTCGGCCACCGGGCGACCTACGAGGTCGAGGCGAACTGGAAGCTCGTCTTTCAGAACTACTCCGAGTGTCTGCACTGCCCGACGATTCACCCCGAGCTGTCGGCCGTGCTGCCGTACCAGAGCGGGGCGAACGACCTGACCGAGGGGCCGTTTCTCGGCGGCTACATGGAGATCACCGAGCCTAACGAGAGCGCGACCATGAGCGGGCGCGCCTGCGGCCGGCTGCTCCACGACTCGCTTCCAATCGACGAGCGCCGGCGCGCGTACTACTACTCGCTCATGCCGAACATGCTGCTCAGCATCCACCCCGACTACGCGAACTACTACGTCGTGACGCCGCTCGCGGCCGACAGGACGCTCGTGGAGTCCGAGTGGATGTTCAATCCCGACGGCGCGAGCGACGCGACATTCAACCCCGACGACGCCATCCGCTTCTGGGACGTCACGAACCGGCAGGACTGGCACATCGTCGAGCAGAGCCAGCTCGGGATCACGTCACGACGGTACGCGCCGGGCCCGTACTCGCCGCGCGAGTCCATCCCGGCGGCGTGGGACCGCGAGTACCTGCGCCAGATGGGACGTTAGGCCGAGGCATCCTTTCACCTCATCGGGGCACCGGACAGGACGCGGATGACGCGGAAACGGCCGGATGACGGCCACGCGCGGACGCCTCGACGTGCGACGAGCCTGAACTGAAAAGGGAACGGCCGCCCGGGACGCCAACGTCCCCACGGGCGGTTCCCCGATTCCCCGAATTCCGGCCGTTTCCGCGTCAATCCGTTCAATCGTAGTTCCGACCGGCCCGGGCGTGCCGGACGGTAGGCGCGCGAGCCGTTGGACCCGCGCTTGCTGCTTCGTGGGTCGATGCGCATGCACCGACTTCTGCTCGCCCTCACGCTCGTGTGGGCCCAGGTCACATGGGCCCAGGTGAATGCGACCGCGCAGGACTCGCCGCAGTCCCCCCGCGCGGCGATGCAGCAGTTCCTGCAGTACGCGTCGCGAGGCGACTACGCCGCGGCCGCCCAGTTCCTGCTGGTCGACGCGCGCGACGCGCCCCGCCGCGCCGAGATCGCCCAGCGCGTGTACGAGGTCATTCGGCGCCGGATCGTCATTGATCTGGACAGCGTGTCGCCACTGCCGGAAGGCGACACGGCGGACGTCGAGCCGCCGCTCCAGGACCGTGTCGGGACGATGTACGGCCGCGGAGGCGACACCACGCGCCCGCTCGCGCTCGTGCGGACAATGCAGGGCGGCCAACCGCGCTGGGTGATCAGTGCCGCGTCGGTCGCACGGCTCGACGCGGCTTACTCGACCCTCACTCGCTCGTGGACGACCGGGCGGCTTCCGGAGGTACTGCTCGAGCCCGGTCCCTTCGGCGTCCCCCGATGGAAGTGGATTGGCGGCATCCTCGGTGTGCCGCTGGCGTGGGTTGTCGCACTGATCCTCGGCGCGGTGCTCCGCTACATCGTGCTGGCGATTGCCCGCAGGACGCAGGTGACGTGGGATGACGAGCTCATCGACCGGCTGCGCGGTCCCGTCCGCCTCTTCCTGGTATCGATCCTCACCGTCCCGGTCCTGATTCTCCTGGAGCTCGAGGCGAACACGACGGCGATGGTGTGGCGGACCCTGCGCGGCATCACGATCGTCGCGGTGTTCTGGATGCTCCTGCGCGGGATCGGCATGGCGCAGGATCATCTCGCGCGAATGGCATGGGCGTCGGACCGAACCAACGCCCAGACGATCGTGCCGCTCATCGGCCGTTCGCTGCGGCTCGGGCTCGGACTCGTAGCGTTGCTCGTCGTGTTCTCCGAGCTCGGGTATCCCGCGACGACGCTGCTCGCAGGACTCGGCATCGGCGGCATCGTCGTCGCGCTCGCCGCTCAGAAGACGGTGGAGAACCTCTTCGGCTCGGTCACACTCGCGGCCGACCGCGTTATGCGAGTCGGTGACTGGGTGAAGTTCGAGGACGTCCAGGGCACGGTCGAACGGATCGGCCTTCGCTCCACGCACGTCCGCACACTCGACCGCACCGTCATCAAGGTGCCTAACGGGCGCCTGGCCGACCTCCGCATCGAATCGTTCGGTGAGCGCGATCGGATTCGCTTTTTCACCACCATCCGCCTCGTGTACGGGTCCACCGCGACGCAGGTCAGGACGGTGATCCGTGATATCGAGGCGCTGCTCACGTCGCACCCCCGCACGTGGCGCGAAGGGATCGCGGTGCGCCTGGTCACGCTCGGCGACTACAGCTTCGACATCAACGTGAACGCCTGGTTCGCCACCACGAACTTCGGGGAGTTCGAGGTGATCCGTCAGGACGTGCTGCTTGCCATCATGGAGATCGTCGAACGGGCGGGGACTCGCCTTGCCGTGCCAATGCAGGTTCTGCAGATCGCGCAGGACGGCAGAGGACGTGACGCGCCGGTGACGATTCGCGGTGACCGCACGGCGAGCCAGGCGGGCGAACCCGGGACAGCGCCGAGTGTCGCGGATCGCTAGCCGACCAGGGGGGGATCGCATCGGCGGTTCGACTCTCCGGGGGGTGCACGGCGTACCGTTTGCTCATCGCTGCACTCCAACGATCCCACATCGCCGGAAGGGGCCCATGCGTCTCGTCTCGTCGTCGTGCCCGCGATCATCGGCACTCGTCGCGCTCGTGTGCCTGTCATCGTCCGCGCTCTTCGCGCAGCAGGAGGTGCGGCTCGGGAGCGACGCGAGCCTCACCATCAGCGGAATCCTGAGCGGGACGCTGTTCATGCAGGACGCCCGCTTCGGGCTTGGTAACGGCCAACAGGCCAACTTCGTCCAGACGGAGCTTGCGGACTGGTGGCATGGTGGCGACGTGCGGAACACGCGGCTCACGTTCGGATTCCGCGGGCCACGGATGGGGAGCGGCTGGCGAGCCGGCGCGACGCTCGAGGCCGACTTCTTCGGCCCGTTCAGCGGGACCGGGAATTTCTCGGACGAGCAACCCACGCCTCGGCTGAGGCTGGCGTATGCCGACCTAACGAATGGCTCCACCACGCTCCGCGTCGGTCAGGCGTGGTCCCTCCTGCTCGGGAACATCCCCGTATCGACATCGCACATTGGATTCCCGCTCGGGTGGGGCTCCGGCGGATTCATCGGCTGGCGATTCCCGGGCGTCTTTCTCATCCAGTCACTGACCGACACCGCGGCGTCCGTTCGCGCACGGCTTTCGGTTGCGGCGATGCGCGGCTCGTGGTCGGACGAGCCGGCCCCTGACCAGCCGAGTGCGGGCGAGGCCGGCACGCCTCAGCTCGAGGCGGCGTTGAACCTCGACGGGCGTTTCACCGGCGGCACGTGGGGGACGTATCTCGCCGGCCATTGGGACCGCAAGGACCTGAACGGTGTGCGGAACGAAGGGGCGCCGGAGCCCGCCGAGAACGACCTCGACAGTTGGGCTGTCCAAGGTGGCCTTCGTATCCAGAGCGGCGTTATCACCCTCCATGGCAACGCGTACACCGGGAAGGCGATGGGCCATCAGTTCGCCCACGTCATCCAGTTCGGTGACATCGAAGGCTGGGGCGCCTGGGCACAGGTCGGGATCGACTTCACGCGCCATTGGGGATTGTGGGCGTATTACGGCATGGACAACCCGGACGATGATGACGTCCGCGCGAGCAATAGCGATCGGCTCGCGAGCTGGCTCTTCGTGCCAATGCTTCGGTTCCGATCCGGGCCGTACTCGCTCGGTCTCGAGTGGCTGCACAACACGACCGACTACGCGATCGGTGCCGGCGCGAGCGAGGAGCGGAAAGGCAACCAGATCCTGTTCAGTACGAGGTTCGATTTCTAGCGCGGCTCGCGCGAACCGCGAACCGCGCAGCTATCAGCCATCAGCTTTGCCACCAGCCCCGGCTTCGATCACCGATTCCCGATAGAGGCACGAAAATAGCTGCGGTATCGACAATCACGGCCGGTCTCAACATGTTCTTGATAGCGGTCGTGTGACATCCGCCCGGAGTGTCTCGTATGGACGTTTCGCGTCGCGAATTCCTTCGCTACTCCGCCGGTGCGGGGACCGCGCTCGGGGGGTTGGTCGGCCTCGGGCTGACGCTCGCGCCCGCGCGCGCAAAGGCGCAGCTTCTCCGCATCAAGGACAGCCGCAGCGTCCCGAGCATCTGCCCGTTCTGCTCCGTGGGCTGCGGGACGCTGATCCACGTGAAGGACGGTCGGCTCATCAACATCGAGGGCGATCCGCGAAGCCCGCATAACGAGGGCACGCTCTGTCCGAAGGGCGCGGCGATCTACCAGCTCCACGTGAACCCGAACCGCCCGACGCGCGTGCTGCACCGCAAGCCGGGTGCGACGGGTTGGGAAGAGGTGGAGCTCGACTGGGCGATGGACCGGGTCGCGGAGCTGGTCAGGAAAACGCGCGACGAGACGTTCATCGAGCAGCTGCCTAACGGCAAGCGCGTGAACATGACCCCGGCGATCTTCGCGCTGGGCGGCGCCACGCTCGACAACGAGTTCAACCACGTCGCTCAGAAGTTCTGTCGGGGGCTCGGAATCGTCGCGATAGAAAATCAGGCCAGGATATGACACAGCTCTAGCGTCCCCGGTCTGGGGACACGGCTTGGTCGCGGCGCGGCGACGACCTATCCGCGCAATCTCGAGCAGACCGACTGTCTGATCATCATGGGCTCCAACATGGCCGAGTGCCATCCGGTCGCGTTCCGGTGGCCCATGAAGGCCAAGATGAACGGAGCCAAGCTGATCCACGTGGACCCGCGGTTCACGCGAACCAGCGCGACGTGCGACATCCACGCGCCGATCCGCGCCGGCAGCGACATCGCCTTCCTCGGTGGGCTCGTCAACTACGTCATCAACAGCGAGCGCTGGAACTCGGATCCATTCTTCCGGGATTACGTCGCGAACTATACGAACGCCACGACGATCATCGACGAGGGATTCAGGGACACCGAGGACCTCGAGGGCGTGTTCTCCGGCCTCATGCAGTACACGGAGCGCCCCGAGTGGCCGTACAACGCGTTCACCGGACAGTACGATCCGGCAACGTGGCAGTACGCGGGCACCGCCATCGGCGAGCAGGGGCGCGCTGCGGCGACGGCGCAGTCCGGCGAGCAGCGTGTGCCGTCGGGCCAGCAGCCACAGCCCCGCCCGGGCGAAGCGCAGACGACACCCGCTGGCACTGGCGCCGCCGCGGCCGGGACCACTCGCATGGGCCCGCCGTTCGATCAACTCGTACAGTCGCTGCTCAAGCCCGCGCCGCGCCGAGACATGACGATGCAGGACCCGCGATGCGTCCTGCAGATCGTGAAGCGGCACTTCTCGCGGTACACGCCCGAAGTGGTCGAGCAGATCACCGGGTGCCCTCGGCAGAAGTTCCTGCAGGTGGCCGAAACCCTCCTGCAGAACTCCGGGCGCGATCGCACGTCGGCGTTCGCGTACGCGGTCGCCTGGACTCAGCACACGACCGGTGTCCAGATCATCGGATGCGCGGCACTCCTTCAGCTCCTGTTAGGCAACTTCGGGCGTCCCGGCGGCGGGATCATGGCGCTCCGCGGGCACGCGGCCATCCAGGGCTCCACGGACGTGCCTACGCTGTACCACAGCATCCACGGGTACATGCCGGCGCCGACGGCGCTCAAGCGGCACGACACGCTGCGTGACTACCTGACGACCGAGACCCTGCCGACAGGCTACTGGGCGAACATGCCCAAGTTCGTGGTGTCGTACCTGAAATCGATGTATGGCGTGGCCGCGACGCCGGAGAACGACTTCGGCTACGACTGGCACCCGAAGATCCTCGGCGACCACTCGCACATGGCGGTCATGGCCGCGATGGAAGAGGGAAAGATCCGCGGCATGCTCTGCGTGGGTCAGAACCCGGCGACCTCACTCAACGGCTCATCGCAGCGGCGTGCAATGCGCAAGCTCGAGTGGCTCGTCGTCAAGGACAACTGGCTCACCGAGACGGCCACTCAGTGGTACTCGGCGCCAGAGATCACCGACGGGGACGTGAAGGTCGAAGACATCAAGACCGAAGTCTTCTTCTTCCCCGCCACCCAGATCGCGGAATACCAGGGAAGCTTCACGAACACGCAACGGATGTTGCAGTGGCATCACAAGGCGGTGGATCCGCCGGGCGACTGCCGCACCGACACCTGGTTCTACTATCAGCTTGGTAAACGCCTCAAGGCGGCGTACGCCAACAGCGCGCTTCCGCGGGACCAGGGGTGGAAGAATCTCACGTGGGACTACGACCCTGACCCCGGCTCGACGCATACCGGTCCGCCGGGCGAAGCCGACGAGCTCAAAGTCCTGAAGGAGATCAACGGTTACTACACGGACGACCCCGGCCGGCATCTCGCCGGGTTCGGCGAGCTCAAGGACGACGGATCGACGGTGTGCGCGTCGTGGATCTATTGCGGCTGCTATCCCGCGCCGGACCGGAACCTCACGGCGGGGCGCGAGCCCGATCCGCCGGGCGCGCCCGGCGCGCACCTGCGCTGGGGGTGGGCATGGCCGGCGAACCGCCGCGTCCTCTACAACCGCGCCTCGGCCGACCTTGCCGGGAATCCGTGGAGCGAGCGCAAGCGGTGGATCTGGTGGGATGGGGGAGCGGCGAACCCGCCTAACGCGCAGACCGGTGCGCGAACGCCGGCGGGACGGTGGGTGGGGTACGACGTGCCGGACTTCGCGGGCACCAAAGCACCGAACGCGCCTGCGCGACAGGGTGCATTGGGTCTCGATGCGCTCTCTGGCACCGACGCGTTCATCATGAAGGGCGACGGCAGGGGGTGGCTGTTCGTCCCGACGGGCCTGGTGGATGGGCCGTTGCCCACGCACTACGAGCCGCTCGAGTCTCCCGTGCAGAACCTGCTCTATCCCAAGCAGCAGGTGAATCCGGTGCACAAGCACTGGGCGCGTGACAAGGAATACAACCAGCTCGTGAAAGCCGGCGACACGCGCTTCCCGCACGTCATCACGACGTACCGACTGACGGAGCACTATCTGGCCGGCGCGATGAGTCGCTGGCTGCCGTGGCTGGCGGAGCTTCAGCCCGAGCTGTTCATCGAGCTGGGCCGAGCGCTCGCGGAGGAGAAGGGGATCAGCAATCTCGACCGCGTGCGCGTCACGACGCCGCGCTCGTCGATCACGGCGAAAGCGCTGGTCACCGACCGGATTGGCGTGATGAACATCGCGGGCAAACGCGTGCATCACGTCGGGATGCCGTGGCACTGGGGGTGGGCCGGGCTGAGTACCGGCGACGTGGTGAACGACCTCACGGCGTGGATCGGCGACGCGAACGTCTCGATGCACGAGGGCAAGTCGTTCCTCTGCAACGTGGAGAAGGACTGATGGCAGAAGCTATGGGCTTCTTCACCGACACCACCGTCTGCATCGGGTGCAAGGCGTGCGAGGTCGCGTGCAAGAACTGGAACCAGCTTCCCGCGCGTGACGGCGGGCAGCCGGAGATGAGCGGGCAGAGTTACGACAATACGCTCCGTCTGAGCGGCGACACGTGGCGCCACGTCAAGTTCGTCGAGCAGTTCGACTCGCCGTACAACGGGCGCTGGCTCATGCTGTCGGACGTCTGCAAGCACTGCGTCCAGGCGGGGTGTCTCGAGGTATGCCCCACGGGCGCCATCATCAGGACGGAGTTCGACACCGTCGTCATCCAGTCCGACGTGTGCAACGGCTGTCGCGCATGTATTGGCGCGTGCCCGTTCGGCGTCATCGACATCAACGAAGTGTCGGGCACGGCGCAGAAGTGCACGCTGTGCTACGACCGTATGAGCGTGGGGCTCGAGCCCGCGTGCTCCAAGGCATGCCCCACGGACTCGATCCAGTTCGGCCCGATCGAGGAGCTCCGCAAGCGCGCGAACGTGCGCGTC
The DNA here is from genome assembly GCA_036741775.1 of Gemmatimonadaceae bacterium. GTDB lineage: Bacteria > Gemmatimonadota > Gemmatimonadetes > Gemmatimonadales > Gemmatimonadaceae > JAJKIV01. The sequence goes on from DAINRQ010000005.1 coordinate 48,101, forward strand.
GAACAGCTCAAGGCAGCGGGTGAATCACGGGCGCGCCTCTACGGTGCGGACCCCGAGGGCCCGTTAGGTGGATTGAATGCGTTCTTCCTCCTCGTGGACGAGCCCGAGGTGTACGGCCTGCCGCCGGATCCCGGGCTGCCATCCCGTAACCTGACGTCGAGCGCGGCGATGTCGGCTGTCGGCGCGGCGGTGGTGGGTGCCGTCGGGCTGGTGACACTGCGCCACAACCGAATGAAAGACGTGGCCGAAGCCGAGGGGCGACCCGCCGACAACGCCGAACGCAAACCAGACCCCTGACCGCGTCCCGGTTCCCGCTTCCTGTCGATCCCGACTCCCGATTCCCGATGCATGCCTGACACGTTCTTCACCGAGCCGCCGCATTGGCGCTGGTACATCGTTTTCTACTTCTTCATCGGGGGCATCGCCGGCGGCTGCTTTTTCCTCGCGGCGCTGCTGCATCTGTTCGGGCGCCCCGGGGACCGGCCCATCATCCGGCTTGCCTACTACATCACGTTCATTGGCGTAGTGATCAGCGGCATTCTCCTGATCGTCGACCTCGACCGTCCCGAGCGTTTCTGGCACATGATGATCCAGAACAAAACGGGACGGCCGATGTTCAAGTACTGGTCACCAATGTCCGTTGGCGTGTGGGGACTGCTCGGGTTCGGGCTGTTCTCGACTCTCGCGGCGTTAGGCGCGCTGTACGAGGACGGGAAGGTCCGCTGGGGGATCGCGGAGCGGCTGGCGCGCCGCCCGCTGTCCACCATCATCGCGGTCCTGGGTGGCCTCTTCGGGTTCTTCCTCGCGGGCTACACCGGCGTGCTCCTGTCGGTGACGAACCGCCCTATATGGGCCGACTCGAGTATGCTCGGGCTCCTCTACCTGCTCTCCGCTGCATCGACCGCTGCCGCGCTCCTCATCCTGGTCGCGCGGCGTCGGCGCCTGGAGTCCGGCACATCGGTTCGTGAGCTCGAGCGGTTCGACAAGCACGTGCTCGTGCTGGAGCTGATCGCGCTCATCATCTTCCTGATCACACTCGGGTCTGCCGCACGGGCCTTCCTCAACGCGTGGGGCGTGGTCCTCGCGCTCATCGTGGTGCTCGGCATTCTCGTCCCGCTGCTGATCGGCTTCGGTCGGCTCCAGAGCTTCCGCGGCCGAACGCTTACGGCCGGAACGGCGGCCGCCCTGGTACTGGCGGGAGGCTTCATGCTTCGGGTCGCGACGATCTTCCCGTCCGAGCAGGTGCGCGTGGTCGGCACCCAGGTGTCGAGACCGTGATGCCCGCGCGGACGAGGGCATCGGTCCGGACGGACGCGCCGCATCAGGCCGGCGGCGACGCGACGCGACTGGTCGCGCGCTGGTTGATCCTCGCCACCATCGGAACAGCTGCTCTGGCGTGCCAGGGTCCGGAGGCCGAACGGCAGCGAGGTGGAGGACCCGGGGGCGATATCCGTAACCGTCCCCCGGTGGTGGAAATGCACGCCGGATCACGCATGTACTTCGAGACACCTTGCCTCTTGCCCGAGGAAGAATGCACGGGACCACGTCCAGCGTCGGGCTTTCCGGGCGATTCCGGAGCCAGGTAACCGCCGAGCCCGAGCCCGCCTGGCGCCCGTGGGTCAGGTTGCTCGACATGGCACTCGATTCGGCAGGCGATGCGGAATGGCTACGTGCCGTCCCGGACATCGCGGCCGCCGGTTCGTTAGGCGCCCCGCTCCTTCACGAAATGACGCTGGCCGTCGATGCCCGGCGGGCGCGGAAGCTCCTGCGCGAGCTCCTGCGCGAAGCGGAGCGCATACAGACCGATTCCGCCGAGCCCGGTGACGCATCCACGTCGGTGTCGTGGGAGCCGCCGAACGACACGGGTCGATCGCCGCGCCGGCGCCTCGACGTCCTCGGCATTCTGCGTGGCGCCATCACGCACGACATGGACTCCATCGCGCGCGCGGCGGCCGCCGCGTGCATAAACCCGCATCGGCTCGCCGCGGTGGCTCAGCTCGCGATCATCCCCGTGCTGCACGCCTGTGCGATGCGACATCGCGAGCGGGTCCCGGAGGACTGGCTTCACGGCTACTGTCCCGTATGCGGCGCGTGGCCCACACTCGCCGAGGTGCGTGGGCTCGAGCGCAATCGTCGTCTGCGCTGCGGGCGATGCAGCACCGACTGGCCCATTCCGGTGCTCCGTTGCCCGTTCTGTAACGAGCTGCATCACGACAACCTGCACGCACTTCTCCCCGAGGGGGACGAGCAGATCCGACGTGTGGACGTCTGCGAGACGTGCAAGGGATACATCAAGGGCTTCTCGACATTGCAGCCGCTCACTCTTCGCGGCATCGCGCTCGCCGACCTGACGACGGTGGAGCTCGACATCGTGGCGCAGGAGCGGGGGTACGAGCGGCCGTCGAAAGCGGCATATCCGTTATCGGTGAGCGTCGTGCGCGCGAGCGCGCCGCCGGCGTCGCGCCCGTCATGACGTCGTTCACGCCTCACTCAAATGGCCTCTCGCCCGAGCCGTTGCGCCCGGCGAAACTCTGTGCCGAGTTGATTGCGGCGCTCGAGGCGTCGGAGGGACGGCGGAAGCGTCGTGCCCGCGACACGACGCCCGATGCGATCGGTATGCGAATCAAGCGGGAGCTCCTCGAGGCGACGGTCCGTCACGACCCGGACCCGCAAGACTTCGAGGGTTGGCTCGCCGAGCGATGTCTCGAGGCGGGGCCGGCGGACGGGCCGGTGCGCGCCATGGCGCGGTCGATCTGGGATGAATGGCGACTCGCGCTGTCCGCCGACGAATTCAGGACCTGGCTCGCGAGTGGCGCCCCGTCCGACGACCGCGACGGGTCCGAGCGAACGCCGAGGAGGTTTTCATGATACGCGGACGACTGCCGATCGTGATGGCGTTCGCCCTGGTGTGGGCGTTAGGCGGTGCCTGTCGCGATCGCCCCGAAAACGTCGATGTCCGCTCGCTCGATCGCGACGAGATGGCGCGTCTGGGAAAGCTGACGCCGGCCGACAGCCAGGTGGTGTCGGCGCTCCGGGAGTCGACGAGCACGGGGCGGATCATCTACGATCCTCCCGTGGACCTGTCGCTCGCGAACGCGAGGCGGACTCGGCGCGACCTCTTCCCGGGCGACACGACGCTGGGCGATACGAGTCGCGCGTCCGCGACTCGTGATACGACCGGCGGCGACGCGACGGCGGACACGAGCGGCGGCGCTGCCCGCCGCCGTCGGCCCTGACTTCCCATCATGGAGTCAGGCTCAGATCCGATCGGTTGGGCTTTCAGGACTCCTCACCCCGTGGTGCTGGCGAGCGACGAATCGGCCGCCTGCGCATCGTGACCGGCGGACGCGCGTGCAGAACGAGGGAACAGGCATCCCGAACGAGGGGGGAACGGATGAGGGGGATGAGGGACATCCCTCCTCACCACTCACGCGCCCGGGGCGTTAGGGGTCAGAGGTCAGAGTCCTAACGCATCCTTTCATCTCATCGCGCCACCGAACAGGACGCAGAGGGCGCGGCAACGGCGGACGCGGAAAGGGCCGCGGAGAACTGCGGAGAACACGCCGCGGTGTCGAGGCGGGGCCGTTATCCGGTAGTTTCCGCCCCATCCGCGCCATCGCTGTTCCGACCGGCCCGGGGGCGCAGCACCCGACACGCGCAGGCCGTTCACCCTGCAGCGACCAGCCGTGGTCGCAGTTCCCGGTTCCCCCTCACTCATGCCTTGGCGCGGGGAGCCGTCCCCGGCCGGGGAGGATGGCGCTCATCCCGCATCCCCCTCCGTTCTCCCCCTTCGTTCTGGGTGCCAACCGTTCTGGAGTCCTACTTCGGTCGCTTCGGCGCGCTCATGAGCGGTTGATACCGGACGTCGCCCGTAGGTCCGAGGTCGACGGCCTCCGCCATGTATTCCGGTACCCACGCCGGCGGCTGCGCGCCCACCGCCCACTGGCTTCGCCGGAACGCGGCGGGACCGTCAGCCACACGCAGAAGCCGCACGCCTAACGACGACGCCTGGGCCACCGCGCCGGCCGCGAACGCGGAAGTCGCGAACATCACGCGGAGAGGCGGTTGCGTTGGCGCATCGGATGGGATTGGCCGGGCAGCCCGGTCCGGCGCGGACTGGAGTCGCTTTGGTGCGTCGCCAGGTGGACCGGCAGCCGCCCTGCTGGCCAGCACCAACACGGCATCAGCGCCGACCTCCGACGAGTGATTCCTGAATTCCACCAGCACCGCTCGGGTGTCGTCAGCGCTGCCAGTCACGCCCTCGAGCTCCACCACGTATGCGCGATCATCGTCGGGCACGGCGCGTCGGGCGGTCGTCCACAGCCTCGTCAGCGGGACGCCCGCCTTCCGGAGCTCGCGTGCAACCAGGATCTCCACCTCGTCCGGCCGAACGTCGCGCGGGTCGCCCATCTCGTCCAACCCCCCAGGGGCAGCAGTAGTTGCTGATTCCGTTGTGGCCAGTCCTCACTGAGGACCCGCGAATCGGCGAAGTCGACCCGGCGGGACGCCGCAACTTGCGGTACTCGGGTCCGCAACGCTGATTCGTGCTGACCGCCATTCCGACGGCAGACACGCCGCCGGCCACGCGCCATCAATGACGTCACCCCGCGCCCAGCACCCCTCGACGCCGCTCCAGTCGCCCGACGAGATGTACGCACTCGTCTATGAGGAGCTCAAGCGCATTGCTCGGCACCAGCTTCGGGCGGCGGGCGCGAAGGCCACGCTGTCTACCACCGAGCTCGTTCACGAAGCGTTCCTCAAGCTCGGACGCGGTCCGGAATCGGGGTGGGATGGGCGTGGACACTTCTTCGGCGCCGCATCCCGCGCGATGCGGCAGGTCCTCGTGGACTTCGCCCGTCGCCAACGCGCGGCCAAGCGTGGCGGTGGGCAGCATCGCGTCTCGCTGAACGACGCGGCCGGCGCACTCGAGGTGCAGCTCGATGAAATCCTTGCGCTCGACGCGGCGCTGGACCAGCTCAACGCCGTCAGCGAGCGGCTGCGCCGGGTCGTCGAGCTGCGCTTCTTCGGTGGCCTTGGCGAGGAGGAAGTGGCCGAGATCCTCGGCGTCACCCCGCGCACCGTGGGGCGCGATTGGACGAAGGCCCGGCTGTTCCTGCTGCGCGAGCTCGATGAAAACAGAGTGACGCCCGGCGAGACCTGACGGCCGATTTACCGCGGCGGTCCCAACTCGTCCCACCCCATCACGGCTCGTAGCTGCGGCGTTGCCCGGGTGCTCGGGCGCGGTCACCGTACGCCGGTATTGTCGTTGGTGTCCCGACTGACCACGAGCTTCCCTCTGACAACGCATGCGATTCATTCCGAGTGCGGCGATCTTCACGCTCGTCCTGGTGCTTGCCGTGTGTTCGCGACAACGCGCCGCCGCCCCTAACGAGTGGAGCGACCCGGTTAGGCCGCTCACCCACGGCTTCGACGCCGGCATTCGACGGGATGTCGAGAGGCTTCGCCGAGCGACGGAGCAGTTCCACGATCTCGCCGCTGCGGGGGCCGCCGGCTACCCGACGAAGCTGCCCGTATGCGTCGCCGACTCAGCGAAGGGTGGCATGGGCCATCACATGATCGACCAGTCACTCTTCGATGAGAAGCTCGAGATCGAGCGGCCGGAGATGTTGATCTACGCTCCCGTCGAGGACGGGAAGGTGGAGTTGGTGGCGGTGGAGTACGTGGTTCCGTTCCGTGCCGTTCCGGCAACCGAAAAACCGCCTCGCCTGTTTGGGCAGGAGTTCAAGCGCTACGATCGGTTCAACTACTGGGCGCTGCACGTCTGGGCATGGCGCCGAAATCCCGCGGGGCTGTTCGCGGACTGGAACCCGACGGTGAAGTGCTGAGCCCTGGCATTTCCGAACCGCGGGATGCGTCAGGGGTCAGAGTCCTAACGCATCCGTTCATCTCATCGCGCCACCGAACAGGACGCAGAGGACGCGGCAACGGCGAACGCGGAAAGGGCCGCGGACAACGGCTCCCGCGCCTACGGTGCGGCGTGGCGGCCGGTCGGAACGGCGACGGGTGCGGACGAGCCGGAACCGGCCGGATCGTGGGCGCCGGATGGTACGGCGTCAACTCGCCGGCCTGATCGGGCGCTGCAACCCCTCTCCCGAGAATCTGCGCGCTTCTGCAAAAAACCGCGCAATTCGCGTCAGGCTCTCAAACGACCATCCCCGACTACCATACGTCCTCCGCGGCGCGTATGTATGGGGGTCCCCGACTGAGTCGTAAGGAACAAATCGGATGAGCATCGCACGGAGCCGCCTCGCAAATCAGCACATTGCACGGCCGGTCTTCGACGACCCCGGTGCGGTCGTGCAGTGGATGGGCGCCGTTCAGGCGCAGGACTATCTGGGAGGACTGTGGGCAGTCGGCCTGCGAACCCGCGGCGCAACGGAAGCGAGCGTCGAGGCGGCCATCGCGCGACGCGCGTTCGTGCGAACGTGGCCAATGCGCGGTACCCTGCACTTTGTCGCGGCTGCCGACGTTCGCTGGATGCTGAAGCTCCTCACCCCACGCGTGATCGCATCGGCGGCGGGCCGGTACCGCCAGCTCGAGCTGACCGATACCGTATTCGCGCGCGCGGCACGCGTGGCCGAGCGGGCGCTGACGGGTGGCAAGATCATCCGGCGCGACGCGATCTCCCAGTTGTGGAAATCGGCCGGCATCGCCACGAGTGACTCGCGCGGGCTCCACATCCTCGGTCACCTCGCCATGACGGGCCTCCTGTGCTTCGGACCCCGCGAAGGCAAGCAGCACACGTTCACGCTTCTGGATGAATGGCTTCCGCCCGTGCCTCCGCTGGCGCGCGATGAAGCGTTAGGCGAGCTCGCGCGCCGCTATTTCACGAGCCACGGGCCGGCGACGGTCCACGACTTCGCGTGGTGGTCCGGGTTGACGATCAGGGACGCGCGTACGGGCATCGAGCTGGCAAGCGGTGAGCTCGAGGAGGAGCATGCCGACGGCCGCACATACTGGGTGCACCGGGCAACGGCGACGCGCGGCGCAACGCCCACGGCTCATCTCCTCCCCGCCTGGGATGAGTACACGGTCGCATATCGCGGACGCGACGCCGTGCTCGCCCCGAATCACGCGACGAAGGTGAATGCCGGCGGCGGCATCCTCAAGCCCGTCGTCGTGGTGCGCGGTCAGGTGGTGGGGAGCTGGCAGCGGACGCTCGGCAAGGCTGGCGTCGCCGTCACGCCAGCCGTGTTCGCGCGTCTCGCACCGAGCGATGCGCGCGCCATCGCGGAGGCTGCCCGGCGATACGGAAAGTTCCTCGGCTTGAAGGCGGAGCTTGCCGGCGATCCGGATAGCGTGTCAAGGAGTTCCGGGTCATCAGTGCGGGCGAGCGCGGCCCGGCACGCAGTCAAACCGCCGTTGCCGCGTTAAGCTTCGAGGCTGGCAGCATGTGCACGACAAGTACATCGAAGCGAGCCGACCTTGCAGGACACTTCCAACGATCAGCAACCCACGCCGACGACCGCCCTCGAGGCGGCCATTCGTCGTCGCCGCACGTTCGCGATCATCAGCCACCCCGACGCGGGGAAGACGACACTCACCGAGAAGCTGCTCCTCTACGGCGGGGCAATTCACCTCGCGGGGGCGGTGAAGGCGCGACGCGCCCAGCGTCATGCCGCGAGCGACTGGATGGAGCTCGAGCAGCAGCGCGGCATCTCCGTCACGTCGAGCGTCATGCAGTTCGAGTACGCGGGGTACCAGGTCAACCTCCTCGACACGCCCGGCCACGAGGACTTCTCCGAGGACACATACCGCACCCTCGTTGCGGCCGACAGCGCCGTCATGCTGCTCGACAATCGCCGAGGTGTGGAGGAGCGGACTCGCCAGCTCTTCGAGGTCTGCAAACGGCGGCGCACGCCGATCTTCACGTTCGTGAACAAGTGCGATCGCGTGGGGGAGGACCCGCTCAAGCTCATCAGCGATGTGGAGGCCGATCTCGGGATCGCGTGTCACCCTGTCACCTGGCCGATCTTCCGCGACAACGCGTTCGTCGGCGTCTACGACCGCCGGCTTCGGGAGATTCACCTCTTCGAGAAGGACGAGAAGCACGGCGCGCGCGAGGCGACCGTTCGCGTGGGCTCGCTCGAGGACCCCGAGCTCAGAGCCTTGTTAGGTGACGCCGCGCACGAGCAGCTCGCCCACGACGTGATGTTGCTGGATGAGGCGGGGCACCCCTTCAGTCACGAGGAGGTGTTGGCCGAGCGACTCACGCCGGTGTTCTTTGGCAGCGCATTGACGAACTTCGGCGTCGAGCCGTTCCTGCGTGAGTTCCTCGACCTCGCCCCGGCGCCAACCGCGCGTGAGTCGAGCCTCGGTCCGGTGCATCCGACGGACGAGGCATTCACCGGCTTCGTGTTCAAGATTCAGGCGAACATGGACCCGAAGCACCGCGATCGCATCGCGTTCGTTCGCGTGTGCTCGGGGAAGTTCGAGGCGGGGATGCAGGTGAAGCACGTTCGCTCGGGGAAGTTGATGCGCCTCGCCTCCCCACAGCAGTTCATGGCCCGTGAGCGCTCGGCGGTGGAGGAGGCGTGGCCCGGCGACGTGATCGGCGTGATGGATCGCGGCACGCTCCGAATCGGCGACACGCTCTCCACCGACGGGGATCTGGAGTTCGCGGATATCCCGCGCTTCGCGCCGGAACACTTCGCGCGCGCGATCCCGAAGGACCCGATGCGCCGCAAGCAGTTCGACACGGGCCTGCGCGAGCTGACGGAAGAGGGCGCGGCGCAAGTGTTCTACGCCGAAACGGAGGCGGGGCCCACGCCTATCGTCGGCGCCGTGGGAATGCTGCAGTTCGACGTGATGCAGTTCCGGCTCGAGCACGAGTACGGTGCGCCGTGCCGGTTCGAGCGGATACCGTTTCGCTATCCGCGCTGGGTCACGGGGCCTGACGCCGAGATCGATCGCGCCGCGAGTGGGCGTGGGCGAATGCGGCTGTACGACGCCAAGGGGAAGCCGCTCATCCTGTTCGAGGACGAGTGGAACATGCGATGGGCGCTCCAGCACGAGACGAAGGTACAGTGGTATGAGGTAGCGCCGTGAGACTGCCTAACGCCCCATCCGGGATGGCCAGTGAATGAGTGTGTGCGTCGGGCAGGCTTGGTGGCGCGTGGGAGGCGCTCTTTCGGGAGCCGGAATCCAAGTAGTGAGGAGCCAGTAGTGAGTCGGCCAGTCATCCAGTCAACGACTGATGTACTGGCTACGCTCGACGAGGTACTCACTACTTGGATTCCCTTCCCGAAAGAGGGCGGTCCCCCCCGCAGCGGGCGGTCGCCAAGCCCAAGACTCATTCACTGGCCATCGTGGCCGGATGCGAGATCGAGGGGTCAGAGTCCTAACCCATCGTTTCCACGCGACGCGTGGAAACGATGGGTTAGGACTCTGACCCCCAACGGACCAAACGAACTCAGAACCGAAGCCCGGTGCCGAGGAGGACCCGTTTCTCCTTCGAGTTCGTGAGTGTGATGCTGGCGCCCGTCCCCTGGTCGAGGATACCGAACCAGAGCCCGCCGCCCACCACGTTGTGCCAGCCACCAGGTGAATCGCCGTCCACCCACACGCGCCCCGTATCGTAGAAGCCGAGGAGGCCGACATCGATCGGGAGGATGATCCGCGCCGTCCCCAGCGGCACTCGGAGCTCGGACGTGCCGTAGACCGACGCGTCACCGGCGTAACGTTGCGCGTCTATCCCGCGGATCGTGCCCCGTCCACCGATGAACGCCATCTCGTGGAACGGGAAGTCGCCGAACACCCGGCGGCCGCCGCCGCGGAACGCGAGGACCGGGTTCTTCGGCAGCGGCAGCTCCACGAACGCGGTCGCGAACCCACCCACCGTCGAGAACGCGCTCTCCACGTCCCAGACCCCCGGGAACGTGCTGCCAACGACGTCCACGAGGAAGCCGCGCGTAGCGTACGCCTCGGTATCGCGTGTGTCGTAGCGTAGGCCGAGCCGGACACCCGCCTGACCGAAGTTCCCGAAACCGTACGGGCGCTCTTCGGCGATGAACCGGCCGGCCACGCTATCCGTCGACGAATACTGGATGACCGGGCCTAACGTGATGTCGCTTTCCCGGCGGCCGAGCGCGAATGCCACCGTGGGGTGGAACATCCACTGCCGCTGCCGGACCTCGAAGAAGTCCTCGGGATCACCTTCCGTATCGTTCCCGAATCCGTGGAAGTTGATGACCTCGAAGTCGGACATTCGCGCCGTCCCCATGTAGTGGAGGCGCGAGCTCTCGAGGCGGCGGTCGCCAGTGAGCACCACGCGGTAGCCACCGACGCTCGTCGAATAGGCCGCGGTGAGCTCGAGCTCCGACGCGTACGGATACTTCCGGAAGCCGTAGCGCGTCCACTTCATCCCGACCTGCGGCACGATCCCCAGGCCGCTGCCTCCTGCAAGCTCCGCCGTGGGCCTGAACCGGCTACCATAGTCTCGGCCCGGCGGCTCGTACGCGCCGGTGTCCTTCACCCACGGGCGGCGATCGAAGAGCGTATCGCGAAGCGAATCTGGCCCGTACGAGATCCCCATGGTACGCCCGACATCATAGAGACGAGCGAGCCGCGCGCCACTCGACGAGTCGGCGAGCTGGTTCGTGCCGTTCCCGCCAATGACGCGCACGCGAACACCGCCGGGCGCATTCCCGCGAACGACCGCGACGTCATCGCCGTCATGCAGGTACAGTCGCACTTCAGCGGTCTCGCGGGCGTCGAATCGTCGCCGGAAGTAGGGCGGCTCGTTGCCCGTCTGGAGCGCCACGTCGACGAGCCCGTTGTCCATATACGTGATGGTGGCCCGATCGGTCGCGTCCGTCGCGTGCACGTCCACCAGGCGCGCGAGCGTGCGGTAGAACTGTGTCGCGATCGCAGGGAGCCCGTCGCGGCGCTGCTTGATCTTCGCGGCGAACGCCGGCGCCGTGTGTCGCCACTCGGCTGGGACCTGTCGCACCGCCGAGTCGATCACGGCGTCGGTAATGCGTCTGACGAGTGCGTTCGCGACGGAATCCCAGACTGGCTTCTCGAGACCAGCGAGCAGCCTGTTGTCGACCTCACGCGAGTTTCCGGACAACGATTTGATGCTCGGATACCGCCCCTCGAACTTCACGAGATTCGGCGCGAACCGCGACGCGATGCGTGCGAGAAGCCCGTCGTAGTGATGGAATGCGTGATCGCGATCGCGCGGGATGGGCACCCAGCGGACCGGCGCGTTGCCAGTCCCGAAACGAGCCCACTTCCAGTTGCCGTGGTGTCGATCGACGTCGGCGATCACGAAGTCGGTGAGTCGCGCGGCGAGGAAGGCCCGGTCGTCGACGCGGTGGCGGGACGTGCTGTCGAGCAGCGGGATCAGGTCCTCGCTGTCGATGACATCGACCGCGCCAGCGAAGCCGGGCGCGTCGTCGGGCTTCGTGGGGTACTCCTCGACGGTGCCGAGCTGTCGGATGAACTCCTCGCGGAACTCGCCGAGTACCGTGTCGTTCGGCATGGCCGTGAGGGATGGCGTCACGTGCAGCACGCCGGCGGCGTCCACGATGGGTGCCGCGACGAGCCCCGCGCCCGGATACATGGCGCTCACCTGATCGCGGAAGACCTTCTCGACGAACGAGCCCCGATACCGGTCGGGCGGGTTCACGTTCTCCTTGTTCATCAGGCGGAACACGTACTCCGACCCGTCGAGCGCACCCAATCGCAGGTTCTTGGTCTGTTTGCCTCCGCCCTCCTTGAGCGGGATGAGACCGCCGGCGTACGAGCGTATCGGCAGGACCGGAACGCGGACGGGCTTCGTCCACAGGTCGCGGTACGTGTTGCCGAGGAAGATTCGCTGGAACGAGCTGGCATCGTAATGCGTGCCGGCAGCGAGCGTGACGCTGTCCTTGGCGACGATCGGCGGCGGCGCGGGCTGCGTTGCGGGCTGCGCCGCCAGGCCTCGAGGCGACATCGCCGCCACGATCGCGGCGGCGCAGAGCCCGACGACGGAGAAGGGGTGAGTATTGAACATCAGCGTGGCCACGTGTAAAGCGTGATGGCTGCCGGCCGTTTCCCCGCCTCGTCGCCGATGATCAGGATGCCGTCTTTCGTGATGGCGATGGACTCGGGTTGGTCGTGCTGGCCGGCGAGCTTCCGGGCGGAAAGGACCTCTCCGGCCGGGGTGATCTCCACGAGTGCTCCCTCGATGGAGGCGACAATGACGTAGTTGCCGGTGTGCGGATCGACGGTGATCTCCGCGGGGTGGAACTCCTTCTCGTCGATCGCGGGAAGGATCGCTGTGAGCGGAACCGTGAGCCGCGAGAGCCGCTGGCCGCCACCGTCGAGCCTCCACCGGTAAATCACCATGGAGTCCTTCAGGGCTTCCGTCTCGACTTCCTTGCACGCGAGCAGCAGCGAGTTGATGCGCGGATCGTACGCGAGTCCTTCGAACTCGCAGTCCGTCCCGAGACGCGTGTCGTAGGTGATGTAGTCGACGCGCGTGCCGTTCGCCCCCTCGCGGAACTCGTACAGGACGCCTTTATCGGTGGTCATGAAGATGACGCCGTTCGCGACCGTGATCCCTTCGAGGTCTGCGCGAACCGTCGGCTTGCCGACGACGAACTGCTTGACGATCACCCCGCGCCGGTAATCGATCTCGGAGACCTGCGCACGCTCGTCGCCGTGTGCGAGGAGCCGGCCGTCAGGCGTAAGGGCGATGCCGGAGATCTCGTCGAGCTCGCGGGGGAGAACCCACCGTGCGATGGCGCTATCGGTCCGGCCTAACGCCTGCTCGATCCGCACCTGCCGCTGCGCGAGCTTGGCGGTGTCGATGCGCTCCGCGTTCGCATCCGTGGGCCGGCACCCGCTGCCCCCCACGGCCAGCGTCACCCACGCCACGACGGCGGCGGCAGCGACGCGTCGGCGTGTCATGCGGGCACTCCGGTGACCTGCGCCTCCTCGGCTTCCTGCTCGAGGGCGTCGCTCAGCTCGAGGTCGCAGGCGAGCAGCTTGTCACCCGCCGCGGCGCGGAGCTCCATGATCAGGGCGTCGCCCGGCGTGGACTTGCGGAGCTTCACGAGGTAGCAGAGCTCCGCCGGCTTCCCCTCGGGCGTGGTGATCTCGTCGAGCTTCCACCGCTTCGTGAGCTTGGCGAGCGTCGCCTCGACGGCGGGCTGGATCGCATGCGGTTCTTCGGTCGTGACCGACACGAGCGCGTTGAAGCGTGGTTTCTTCTTCTTCGTGCCGACGATCTGCCTCACGCGGTTGAACCGATTCGCCAGGGCCTCGACTTTCTGTGGCGTGAGCGCGAGCACGAGGTCGCGATCGTGAACGCCGCCGTGCCCGTTGCCGTTCCCGTTCGTCTCGGCGAGGAGCTTGAGCGGCTCCGCCCAATGCTGTGATGCTGCGGTCGGCGCGAGCGCATTGCGGCCGAAGTCGTACCGCCAGATGAAGAGCAGCACGACGTTGAAGATGATCGATGCGATCGCGCCGACGGTGATGACCTGGACGCCCGCGGCGAACCCCACGCCGATGGCGAGGAAGATGAACACCGTGTCGCGCGTATCGCGGAGGTTCGTGCGGAACCGCACCGCGGCCACGACGCCCGCGAGGCTGAACGCCAGGGCGAGGCTGTTCCGGACGATGAGGACGATGGCCGCGACGACGATCGGGAGGATGATGAGCGTCTCCACCACCGACTGGTTGTGCTGTCGCGTGCGTCGCGCGGACATGTACACCCACGTCACCGGCAGCATGAGGATCAGCGTGGCGACGAGGCTCAGCGCGGTCGTGATCGCGAGCTTGACGCTGGACGGGAGCTCCGCTGGAGGCTCTTGGAGCTGACCGGCGGTGAGGCCGTCCTCGAGCACCATCGGTGCGCTCGTGAGCTCCTCGAGTCGTTCGCCGGAGAAGAGCTGCCTGGTGACGGGGAAGAAGTAGAGCAGGGCGGCGAAGACACCCCCAACGATGATGTAGTACGCGAGCAGTCGCCGGATGGGCCGGTCGGAGCCGAGAGTTACCGTGTCGATGGCCCGCTTGAATGACAGGTGCATAGAGTTCCGCCTTGCTCGTTCGGTCATTTCAACTGCTTCACTCCGCCGTCTACCAAGGCAAAGGGCAGGCCATGGCCCGGTCGTGCTGCCGTGTTAGGCAGAGGTTCCCGGACCATGCAACAAAACACGGCGGCGCAATGATTTACGACCGACGGCCGCGCGGTGCGACAAGTGTTTCTTTCGCATCCGGCGGGGTGCGACGGCAAAGGCACAGCGCGTTAGGCGGGCGGCCGGGCGCCGGGTGAGCGTGGCCCCGGTGAGGTACGTTGGGACGCCAACTTGACTGGGTGGGGATGCCCGGGCTCGATTTGACACCCGTTCAGGGGCGCCCCACATTCGGCTATCCCGTCAACAGGGGGCGACTCGTGTTGAAGCCCGGCGTCACCCAGGAACTTCGTTCGCGCGTCAACGCGCACATCGCGGCCGAAAATCGACAGCGGCGACTGATGATGAGTGGGGTCATCGTCGCGATCGTCGCACTCTGCGCGTACTTCGTGTTGCGCTGGTTGACCTAGCTGGCGTCAGTCCGTAATCGGCCCGCTTTCGATACCACTCTCGACGGCGCTGCGCCGCACGGCCGCCAGGAGCTCGATCAGGTACTTCTCCACCCACTCTGCGCCCTCGTACTCGGCGAGCGGCCGCGCACGCACGGCCGTTGCCCCCACATCGTGGTTGTGCCCTGTGAGCAGGCCTAGTGGGCCGCCGCCATTCCGGACGTGCGTGTTGAGTGCGTGAAGTGGATCGGGGTCAGTGGCCCACACGAACTCCGTTCGGTCCGGAAAGCCCACGACGAGGGCTGCGCGGTCGTTCCCTGCTGCCGTCTCGTGCAGCTCGGCGACGAGGTCGGCGGTGGTCCGGCGAGTCGACGATGACGACCATGACATGGCGTCCTCCGCGGATCGAGTGGTAAGGGAGCCAACGAACGGGGCGGCGCCGGTCCGCCCGCTTGCCCTTACCGAACCATGTCTGGGTGCCGCACCGCCGGCGCGGAGGGGCACGCGGCCCGCGTGGGAGCCGTGCCCCACGTTAACCACGAAGCACGGACCTGGAAAGCCTGCGACCGCTGTCCACCGTCACACGGCGGGCAGCGTCCGTCATCCCAGAATGACCGATTTGCAGCCATGCATCACGTCGTGCCTGACGATACATCGCGTCACGCGTCGAGGCTGCGTTCGTGAGGCACGACTTTGCCATGCTCCACGGATCGCTTCATGAGCCGCAGGTACATCGCCCAGCAGAACGAGGAAACGCGGTAATGCTCCGTGACGCGGCGGCAGAAGCGGTGCGCAAACCGTACCTGCGTCGCCCCATTCGTTTCTAGCGACCGCCGTCCGTCATCCGCGCCAGCTTCTCCCTTGCCTCGGTGACCATCGCGCGCAATGGCGGGTCGCTGTCCTTCCACAACTCGACGAAATGCCGGTAGTGGGCCGCCGCCTGCTCCCGTTCGCCCCTCGCCTCGTAAACCTGGGCCTGACGGAGGTGGCCCGGTGCCAGGTAAACCGGCTCGGCCGGTGATCCCTGGAATGCCGTTCGATACCACCGGAGGGCGTCGTCGTACCGCCGGAGCGACACGAGCGCCTCGGCCCGCAAGTAGCGAGCATGCTCCTGCCCGAACTCACGGACCGTCGCGAAAACCTTGTAATACGCCAGCTCCAGCGGTACTTCGCCTTGCACCGGTTGGAGGAGTGCGAGCGCCTCGGCCGCCTTGCCGTTGCGGAGAGCGATGTCCGCGCGCGCGGTCAGCGCGAGGTCGCGTTTCACGGGTCCCGCATTGTCCACTGTGGGGAGCGCCTCGAGCTCGTCGGCGTAGCGGGCGGCCGCCTGGTCATCCCCGAGCCGGGACGATAATACGCTCAGGAGATAGAGGCGAAGGTGCGGGCGCAGCCCTGCCGCGAGTCCACTCGATGCCGCAGGGCCGCCGTCGTTAGGATTGACGCGCGCCACTTCGAGGCGAATGTGACCGATGTCGGCCTTCGGCACCTCGAGGAATGGCATCGTCGCGGCGATCGCACGTTCGATCTCGACGCCGCTCGCCCCCTCCATCCGCTTCGCCGTCTCGAACGCGGCGTTTGCCGCCGACCACCGGCCGCGCGCGAGCTCGAGCCAGGCCAGGAAGAGTTGCGCGCCGAGCCGAATCGGCGGTCGGCGGCGCTCGGCGAGGTCGAGACGCGCGAGCGACTCGGCGGCGGCGAAGTCCTCGAGAAAGGTGGCCACGTACCGCGCCGAGATCTGCGACTGGCGACTATCCAAATTGGTTGCTTCTTCAATGAAGCGCGCGCGGGCGGCAGAGTCGCCGCGTGCGAAAACCGGCAACAACCGCATGCTCAGCGGCGCCCTGGCGTACCGACTGAGCATCGCATCGACCGCACCGTAGTCTTCCTCGCGCACGGCGAGGTCCCACATGGGTCATATGGGTCAGAGAAACCCCGGGTCGAGGGCGAGCACTTTGTCGAACAGCTCGCGAGCCTCGCCCCGGGGGCGACCCCGTAGCGGGTTGTACTGGTGGAGGACATCGGCGAGCTGAAACTCGGCCTCCAGGTCGTCAGGATAGTCCTCGAGGATCTTACGGTACTGCCGCTCCGCGTCGTTAGGCGAGCCACGCCGGAACGCCGCGTACGCGGCCAGGAGGCGTTTGTCGCGGTCGGCGAGCCGCGCGCTCGTCGCAAGCGCGCGCGTGACGCTTTCCGACGACAGCGCGTGCCGCTCGGCCCAACCGGCCGCAACCGCGAGGCGGTAGTAGGCGAGCGCAAACGTGCTATCCTCGGCGACGGCGCGCTGGAAGCCGGCGATGGCCGTATCCGGCTTGCCATTCCGAAGGTCGCGCTCAGCTTCGAGATAGGCCTTGAGTGCCGGAAGCGAGCGCGTCGTGACTGCGGCGGTCTGCGTCAGTCGATACGCGGGCCCCGGGCGCCGCTTCACCATCAGCTCTGCCGACAATCGGTCGACCAGCTGGAGCACCTGCGCGGTGTCGCCCTCGACGCTTACTTGGGCACGCGGCGGCGCCTCGTCGCCGTTCTCGAACAGCGATGCCTGGATGCGCAGCGTGGGTCCGGACGCGACGACGGTTCCCGTGATGTAGGTACCGGCACCCACTTGCCGCACCACGTCACGTCCCTCGTCGACACGCCCCGCCGCGACACCGTTCTTGGCGAGCGCGGAGAGCACGGTCCCGGGATCGACCGCCTGGAGGTCATCGACGCCGTCGAGGTTGCGGCTCAGGAGGTCGACGATGCCCTCGCCGAGATACGCGAGCTGGTCATTGCCGCGCACGGTGAAGGGGAGCACCGCAAAGCGGTCGTGCGCGCCGCCGTCGCTGCTCGTGACGCCGAATCGCCTGATTCCCCATGCTCCGGCGGCGATTACGGCCACGCCGAGCGTGGCGGCCAATACATGCGCCCGCATGAAGCGAAACCGGCCAGCTGCAGGGGCCTGCGGATGCTCGCCGGATGGTGTATATGCGACTGGGGTGGCGGCGCGGTCCGGCGTCGGCTCGGCAATAGCGGCGGCGAATTGCTCAGCCGTGAACCGGTCGGCTGGCACGCGCGAGAGCGCCTTGCGGACGGCCCACTCCAGACGCTCGGGGATCTCGTCACGGGTTCCGGTGAGCGATGGCGGTGGCCCGACCAGCCTTCGCGCAATCATCGCTTGGGCGGTCGGCCCGCTGAACGGCGGTTCGCCTGCGACCATCTCGTAGAGAACACAACCTAGCGAGTAGATGTCACTCCGACCGTCGATCTCGCGCTCGCCGGTCGCTTGCTCAGGGCTCATGTACACCGCGGTCCCCAAGGTCACGCCAGTCTGCGTGAGGCGGTCGGCGGCCGCCGCACTGACCGCGCGGGCGATCCCGAAGTCGCTCACGACGGCGTGCCCCGCGGACAGCAGGATATTCTCCGGCTTGATGTCGCGATGGACGACGCCTTGCGAGTGGGCGTACGCAAGCGCGCTCGACACTTCGCGGGTGATACGGAGCGCGTCGCCGAGCGGGAGCTGGCGTTCGCGAGTCAGGCGGTCGCGGAGGGACTCACCCTCGACGAACGGCATGACGTAGTACAGGAGCCCGTCGGTTTCACCCGAGTCATGAAGCGGCAGGATATGCGGGTGAGTCAGGCGGGCTGCGATCTCGATCTCGCGCAGGAACCGCTCGGTTCCGAGCGTCTCGGCCACCTCAGGGCGCATGACCTTGATGGCGACCCGCCGGTGATGCTTCCGATCCTCTGCGAGGACGACGTGGGCCATGCCACCCTGGCCGATCTCGCGGTCAATCGCATAGCGATCGGAGAGGTCAACGCGCAGACGTTCGAGAATGTCGTGCACGACTGTCCCTCCGTCGCGGTGATGATCGGCGGTCGATACAGTAGAGACGCAGCGACCGTTCCGCCAGTCTCACCTAGGGCACTACCGCGGCGGCGCGCCTCCTCATGAGCGCCTCGACGTCGCCGATCTCCCGCGGTGCTCCGCTAGAGATGCGCTCGAGCCCGCGCTCCGTGAGGATGTAGCTGTCCTCGAGCCGGACCCCCGTGTTCTCGTAGCGCGCCACCACCTCCTTCACCTTTGCCTTGAACGCGCGATTCTTCGGCGTGTCGGGGAGTACGTCGAGCATGGCCGAGGAGACGTAGATGCCCGGCTCGATCGTGAACGCGTCGCCCACCTCGAACGTCCGGTCGCCGTAATAGAACTGCGCCGGATCGTGGACCTCGAGCCCGATGCCGTGGTTGATCCCGTGGATCATCCAGAAGTACGTCTGGCTGCACGGACTCGGGCGTACCTCGCAGTTCGCCTGCCACGGCAGATCCAGCGTCGCATCGAGCGACTCGGCCAGGCCTAACGCCACGAGTCCCTTCGCGCGCACGGCGATCGACGAATCCACGGACGCCCGCGCCGACATCCCTGCCTTGGAGTTCCGTTCCGCGGCGAGCTGCGCCTGGTACACGAGCTCATAGAGTGCGCGCTGCTCGCGGGTGAAGGTGCCGCTGACGGGGATGGTGCGGGTGACGTCCGCGGTGTAGCCCTCGTACTCCGTACCGGCGTCGAGGACGATGACGTCGCCCGGCTTCGCCGCCCCTCGGCTCTTCATGTAATGGAGCGTGGTGCCATTGAACCCCGCGCCGACGATGGACCCGTACGCCGGCCGGCGGCCGCCGAGCTTCATGAACGCGTGCTCGACGGCGGCCTGGATCTCGTACTCGTGTGCCGGCGCGGGAGCGAGCATCGCCGCGCGGTGCCCCTCGGCGCTGATCTCGGCGGCCTTCCTGATGAGCGCCATCTCCGCGGGCGATTTTCGGGCCCTGAGCTGATCGACGATCTCGTGGGCGTCCTTGACGGCGATCCCGCCGCCGAGGTGCCGGACGGCGAACGCGCGCATGAACGAGGTGCCGCGCGTGAGCGAGTCCTGCCGCGCGAAGTCGGCGGCCGCAAAGTCGGCGAGGTGGTAGAAAGCCTTCGGGGCCTTCGGGTCACGCGCCAGTGAGTCCACGAACGGCGTGAGCGCCGAGAACGACCGGGCTTTCACACCTAACGTCCGCTCGACGCTGGCCGAGTCGGGCCGCTTTCCGTAGTAGAGCGCGGTGCGTGGGGCGATCGGCGTCAGAAAGAGCGTGGCCATTGGCTTGCCGCCCTTCGCGACCAGGACCATCGCGGCATCGGGTTCGTCGAAGCCGGTCAGGTAGTGGAAGGCGGGCAGCTGATAGAACGGGCCGAAGTCGGCAACGGGGGTTCTGCCGCCGAACGCGACGACGACGCCGTCGCCTATGCGCGCGGCCACCGAATCGCGACGAGCCGCGAACTCGGTGGTCGGGATCTGCGCTGCGAGGCGAGTTGTGGCGGCGAACGCCAGCGCCAGCACATACGCGGGGAGGAGCCGCCGAGCCTGACGAGACGTCATGGGTGAGTGGGGTCGTCGTCCGCAGCGATGGACTCGCGAAGCTTCGCCGCGATGCTCCGCTGCCGGGCGGCGGCACTCGAATCCTCGCCCATCTCGAGGTACTGCGCGAGCAGCGATCGCTGGCGCCGCGTCAGCGAGCCCGGGGATCGCATGAGCTTCTCCCCCTCCGACCGTGCTATCCCGAACGAGGCAGCGAGGCTTCTGGCATCGAACCCGAGAGCGTGCACCGCCATTTGCACGAGCTCGTCGGGAGTCGCGGTTGCGGGAGGCGGGAACGTGGCTTCGATCGCCTCGAAAGCGCGCACGCGCTTGGCGTCCTGCTGATCGGCGCGCGATCGCAGTAAACGCGACGTTGTATCAGGCGGCACTGGTCGCTCGTTGTGATCTGCCATTCTCGAGTCCGTCCGTTCGAGTGGAGCTGTCTGCGGAGGGAATTCACCGCGCGAGCGCGATCCCTCAACGTGGTGGCGAGATCGAGCCCCTGCGAGGGCTACAAGAGCTAGCCGAAGGGTAACATCTGGACGCCGGCATCGGCCGCATGATGCGGGCCCGGGTCACCGGACCGTCCGAGCTCCTCAAACAGCGATGTCGAGGATTGGATAATGGCTCCGACTTACTCATGAAAGCGAGATCACCAACGCGACGACAACAGGGAGCTAGGATGCTGACCATCACGCCATTTCTCTGGTTCGATACCCAGGCCGAGGATGCCATGAACTTCTACGCCTCCATCTTTCCGCGGTCGAAGGTCCTCTCGGTGAACCGCGTCCAGGGACGCGTCATGTCCGTCGAGTTCGAGCTCGAGGGTCAGAAGTTCATGGGCCTCAATGCGGGCCCGCACCACACGTTCAATGAGGCCGTCTCCTTCTTCGTGGGGTGCGAGACGCAGCGGGAGATCGATGACCTCTGGACGAAGCTCACCGCCGACGGGGGCGCCCCCGGCCAGTGCGGGTGGCTCAAGGACAGGTTCGGCCTGTCGTGGCAGATCATCCCAAACGCGCTCGGGCGACTGATGGGTGATGGCGGAGACCCTGCCCGGTCTCAGCGGGTAGTCGATGTCCTGATGCGGAGTACGAAACTCGACGTTGATCAGCTGCAGCGCGCCTACGACGGCAATGGATGACGAGACGCCTGACCGGCCTCGCTGTGCGGGATCGGCATCACGGCCGGTTGGGAAACGGCAGGAGACAGGATGAGCAGGATGGACAGGATGACGAAGATGACCCGGGCGGCAGCGGCGTCGGTCTCGCAAGCGGCCTGAAAGAGGACGGGGGACCGGCCGCCCGGGACGCCACCGTCCCCGAGGGCTGATACCGAAAGGGGAGGAGTCGGGACTGACCGACTCCTCCCCTTTCGGTGCAACCGCTTCTGCCGGATACGGACTGCTACGGCTGTACGCGCACCCGATTGACAATCGTCACGCCCGGCGCCGTTCGCTTGGCGACGTCCTCGGCGCGCGTCTTCTGATCCTCGCTCCGGACCCGACCATCAATCGTGAGACCGTTGTTCGCGTCATCGACGTCGAGGTCGAATTGCGCGAGCACCGAGTCGGCCTCCAACGCGTCCTCGACGCGGTCCTCGATGTCATCGAGGCCTCGTGCCTCACGCATCGGCGCGTCCGGCGAAACCGTGATGCGATTCTCGATCGTTAGGCCGGACGCCGTTCTGGTCGCGATCTGCTCGGCCATCGTCTTCTGCTCCTCCGAGCGAACCGCGCCCTCGAGGACGATCTTGTTGTCGTCGTCATCCACGTCGAGGCGGAACTGGCGGAGCGAGGAGTCGGCATCCAACGCGTCTTCGACGCGGTCATCGAGGTCGTCGGCGCTCATCTGCGTGGCAACCGTTCCGGTGGCCGTGTCGATCACCTGGCCATTTCGGTTGCTCGAGCACGCGGCAAGGAGGAACGAGATCAAGACGGCCGAGGCCGTCGTCGCGTGGCGGGGAAGTCCGTACATGATCCACCTCGTGGCGAGAAGTGCGTTGGGTTCAGCCGGTCCCTTGCATGGCCTGTTCCGGAATGTCAAAGCTGCACTAGCCTCCTCCGAGTACCCGGGCCATCATCCGCGGAACGGCTCACGAGCACCCGATCGGTTCGTCCCAGCGGCCTCAACTACGACGCGGGCGAACTGCGTACGAACCCTTCCACAACAGCAGGAGAAACAGGATGCGCCGATTCATCGTCATCGCCGCACTCGCCACCCTGAGCGCACTCGCGACCAACGCCATCGCCCAGGACCCCGGGAAGGCCGTTGTCGACTTCGACAAGAAGCGTGGCGGCAGCGACAAGATGAAGCGCCTGGCGCACGTGCCCGCGCATCAGGGGGCGTGGAAGGCCGCCGACGTCGAGCTCGAGGAGGACCGGAACCGCCCGTACGCGTACCTCTCGGGCTTCGTCAATTACGACGTCACGATCTACGACATCAGCAACACGGCCGCGCCGAAGCAGATCTACCGCTGGACCATCGAGAACCCCGAGCTGCATCGCGGCATCGGCGCCATGGATGGGAAGTACTTCAAGGTGAACGGCCGCTACTACTTCGCGCAGTCGTTCCAGTTCAATCAGGGCACGCCCGACGCGAACCTCGGCGCCGTGATCTTCGACGTCACCGGGCTGCCTGATACGTCGAAGGTCAAGGTCGTTGCGCGCATCAACTACCCGCAGGCGCCGGGCGGCTTCCACAACACGTTCGCCTACAAGCACTCGGATGGCCGCGCACTCTACTTCGCGACCACGAATGAATCGAAGGCGATCATCTACGATCTCGGTAAGGTCGTCAGCGGGGCTGACTCGAGCACATGGATCGTCGGCGAGGTCCCGAACCCGACGCCCATGCGGCAGACCGGCCTCGGCGGTTATCACGACTTCTACGTTGGGTACGACCCCGCGACCGAAAAGGACAAGTTCTACGGCGCCGGCCTTGGCGGCTATTCGGTCTTCGACGTCACCAAGCCGGAAACGCCCAAGCAGCTCTTCACCATCACGAGTCTCGGCCTCGACCTCGCGCACACGTTCACGCCGTCTCCTGATGGTCGTTATGCGGTGACCGAGACGGAGTATCAGTACACGCCACTTCGGATCTGGGACCTCGAGCCGGGCCAGTCGGGCAAGACGCAGAACATCGACGTTCCCATCAGCGCATGGACGTCGGACTGGCGTACGCTCGCCCACAACCACGAGGTGCGTTGGCCGTACGTGTTCGTCTCGGCGTACGAGGACGGGCTGCAGGTGTTCGACATGAAGGATCCGCACAACCCGGTGACGGTAGGCCACTATTACACGTGCGAGTGCAAGCACCGGCAGGGGTTCGGTGGCTCGCAGGAGAACGGGTGGCAGGGCACCGCGAGCGTGATGCAGGGCGCGTTCGGCGTGGACGTCCGTAACTATGACGGCCTCGTCGTCATCTCCGACATGCGTACGGGGCTGCACGTCTTCCGTATGGACGGCTTCAACGGCTGGGATGGGAAGGACCACGGCATGCCGAACATCTCGAGCGTTCAGCACTGGGACATCGGCCCGAAGGCCGCGGCGGCGAAACCCAAGGTCGCGAGCGAGTAACATCGCTCTACCATGGTTTCGCTCAGACACGCCCTCACCGTCGCCGCCGCAGCCGTAATCCTGCCGCTCGGTCCGTACGACATCATCCTGCTCAACACGCCGCGCACCCCGACCGCAAAAGGGACCGCGCGGCTGTTGTGGGCGCAGGGACCGTTCGGCGTGACCGTCACGGCCGACGGCCGCGCGAGCTACGATGTGCAGCTCAGCCTGACGGGCCTCCCGGAACCTTCTACTCTCGGTCCCTACAAGACGTATGTCGCGTGGGCCGCGACGACCAACCTCGACAAGTGGCACCGGCTCGGCGCCGTCCGTAACGGCGAATCGACCGTCGGGAAGGTCGAGCTCAACAAGTTCATGCTCGTGATCACCGCCGAGGCGAATGCGGAGTCCGCCGAGCGTAAAGGTCCGACGGTGCTCCACGGTATCTCGCCGAGCGGCTGGCTTCAGTCGATGACCACACACCCGTTGTTCAGGGGAGTTCAGTGATGCGCGCGCTTCGAGCGCGCGCCCTGTCGGCACTCGCCGTTCTGGCGCCCTGCGCACTCGGCGCACAGGCTCGGCCTCCCGCACCGCGGCCTGACGCACCGGCTGAGCAGCACCATCACCACGACAGCGCGTCGCACCCGATCCCCATGCCCAAGGGCATGCCGATGATGCCGGGGCTCATGGGATTGCGCCCGCCAGTCACGCCGTTTCTTCCCGGCGCTGGCGTCGATCCGGCGACGCTTCCCGCCGCGAAACCGGTGGAGACAGTGCGTCTGAAGAACGGCGACACGCTGGATCTCACCGCGGGATTCGTGAGGCGCACGATTCGCGGCAACCAGTTCGTGATGTACGCCTTCAACGGGATGGTGCCCGGTCCGCTCATCCGCGTGGCGCAGCGGTCAACGATCACGGTGCGGTTTCACAACAAGATCGAGTTGCCGAGCACCGTGCACTGGCACGGCCTTCGACTCGAGAACCAGTTCGATGGCGTCCCGGGCCTCACGCAGCCCGAGGTCGCGCCCGGCGGGAGCTTCACGTACAAGGTCCACTTCCCGGACGCGGGGATCTACTGGTATCACCCGCACGTGCGCGAGGACATCGAGCAGGCAATGGGGCTCTTCGGGAACATGATCGTGGATTCGCCCGAGCCCGACTACTACTCGCCGGTGAACCGCGAGCAGTCGCTCGTGTTCAACGACCTGCTCATCAACGGCGACACGCTCATTCCATTCGGCAAGGAAGGTCCCGACTTCGCGCTCATGGGGCGCGTGGGGAACGTCCTGACCGTGAATGGAGAGCCGGACTACACGCTCTCGGTTCGCCGCGGCGAGGTCGTGCGATTCTACCTCACGAACGTCTCGAGCTCGCGCACGTACAACCTTTCGCTCGGCGGCGCGCCCATGAAGGTCGTGGCGAGCGATGTGAGCCGGTTCGAGCGCGAGGAGCGGGTGCCGAGCGTGGTGATGGCGCCTGCCGAGCGGTACGTGATCGAGGCGCGATTCGAGCAACCCGGCCAGTACGCGCTCGTGAACTCGGTGCAGGCAATCAACCACTTCACCGGCGAGTTCGAGCCAGCGGTCGACACGTTAGGCATCGTGACGGTGGGGGAAACGGTCGCGACTCCCGATTTCGCGGCCCGATTCGCGGCGCTTCGTACGTATCCCGCCGTGTCCCGTGATGTCGCGCGGTTCCGGCGCTACTTCGACAAGGAGCCGGATCAGCGACTCACGCTCACCGTCCAGACGAACTCGCTGCCACTCGCGACCGTGCAGTTCATGAACATCGACACGGCGTACTTCGCTCCGGTCGAGTGGACGGACGCCATGCCGGACATGAACTGGCTTTCCACGAGCAAGCAGGTGCGCTGGATCCTGAAGGAGGACGTCACTGGCAAGGAGAACATGGACATCCGGTGGCGTGTGAAGCAGGGATCGGTGGTGAAGCTTCGGATCTTCAATGACCCGAAGTCGTTTCACCCCATGCAGCATCCGATTCACCTGCACGGGCAGCGCATGCTCGTCGTCTCGCGCGACGGAGTGCGTACGCGCAACCTCGTGTGGAAGGACACGGTGATCATCCCGGTTGGCACGACGGTGGATCTGCTCATCGACGCGTCCAACCCGGGGGCGTGGATGCTTCACTGCCACATCGCCGAGCATCTTGGCTCGGACATGATGGCGGTGATGCACGTGGACCCGGCCGATGGCGGGCGCAGGTAGGTTCCGATACGGAATTCGCCCCGAGTTCACGCAGCGCTTCGTTCTCGCCGACGGCCGCACGCTCGAGCGTCAAGTCGGCATGGCGGTAGTGCACCCCGCGGGAGCCTACGCGCCCGACTTCGTTGTGTTCGCCGAACCGTCCGATACGGTGATTGTCGGCGCACGCTCGCTCGAAGGAATGAATCTCCGCGTGGACGCCCAGCGAAAGCAGCTCGTTCCCGCAGGGCCAATCCTGGCGGGCTCCGCACGCGGGCGCCGAAGTCAGCGTCCAGCTGCCACGATGGCCTGACGCAACGTCCGCAGCGCCGGTCCCATATCCGACGGCCGCACCGTCGCGAACCCTAACAACAATCCCGGACGGAGCCGCGCCTCGACGCGGTACGTGGAGAGCGCGCCCGCTTCAACGCCCACCTCACGCGCAAGCCGCGAGATGCGGACATCGTCCGCACGCCGATCGCGTAACCACGCGACCAGATGCATCCCCGTCTCCACCGGCTGCGGCTCCACGAATTCGCCGAGCTCTCGCGCGATGCCGCGCAACAACGCCTCCTGCCGCTCCGCGTAGGCAACCCGCATCTGCCTGACGTGCCTCGTGAAGTGCCCGTCATCGATGAACTCCGCGAGCGTGGCTTGCTCGACGCTGGGCGCTACATGATCGGTGAGTGACTGCGCCGCGCGAAACAGGTCGACGAGAGCGGGCGGAACGATCACGTAGCCAAGGCGAAGAGCAGGGAACACTGTCTTGCTGAAGGTTCCCAGGTAGATCACCCGGTCGTTCGTGTCGAGTCCCTGCAGCGATGGGATGGGCGCGCCGACGTACCGAAACTCACTGTCGTAGTCGTCCTCGAGGACCCACGCGCCCGCGTTGCCCGCCCAATCGAGCAACGCGAGCCGCCGGGGGAGCGACATCGTCGCGCCGAGCGGAAAGTGGTGCGACGGTGAGACGATGGCGGCGCGTGCCCCCGGCGCTCGGCGCACGCCTTCGGCGACGATCAGTCCTTCGGCGTCCACCGGGATCGGCGCGATCGCGGCGCCTGCCGTCCCGAGCAGCGCACGAGCCATGGGGTACCCCGGGTCTTCGACCCAGGCGACGTCGCCCACTCGCAGCAACGCGCGCGACGCAAGGTAGATCCCCTGCTGCGTTCCACGGACGAGGATCACCTGGTCCGCGGTCGCGGTGACGCCGCGCGCGGCACTGACGTAGGCGGCGATGGCGGCGCGCAACGGCCGATGACCCTGTTCGCTCCCATAGCCCAGGAGTGCGGCGCCGGATCGCCGCGCGCGCCGCGCGTAGATGCGTGCCCACAGCCGGGCCGGGAAGAGGTCCAGCGCCGGCTCGCCCGCGCGGAAGGGCACGGGTGCGGGGCGCACGCGAAAGGTGCCGGCGGCGGACCGCAGGACGTCCTTCGCCTGAAGCGTTAGGCGGTCGATCTCCGCGTCGCGTGGAGGTCGCGTGACGGTCCGTGGCTCCGCCTTCTCCAGCGCGAGGATGGACACGAAGCTGCCGGCGCTGCCACGACCCGCGATGAACCCTTCGGTCTCCAGATGCGCGTACGCGAGCACCACCGTCGTGCGCGACACGCCAAGGTCGTCGGCCAGCGTTCGCGACGCGGGGAGGCGAGTGCCGGGCGGAAGACGTCCCTCGAGGATAGCGGAGCGAATCGCCGCGTAGACCTGGCGTTGCAGTGGAACGTGCGTGCGCCGGTCGAGCACGATCATGAGTGGAGCGGATCCGGGCCGAACCCTCGCCCCGGCCCGGGAGCGCCGTGACTGCTTGGTATTAAGCATCGCGCACTTTTTGGACGCTTTGAGATATCATGCCGAAGTGTATCGTGCATGTTGGACCGGCGCCGTGTACGCCCGCCGGCAACGTCCAATCGTACGGCAACACACATGACCAGATCGGACTCTGCCGCTGACGCGACCAGCCGCTTCGGCGTATCGAGCCTCAACCGTGTGCGCAGGCATCCGGAACGCGCGCACTATGATCGCGCGACCGTTCACGACATCCTCGACCGCGGCCTCGTCGCGCACGTCGCGTTCGTGGACCAGGGCCGTCCTATCGTGATCCCCATGACGTACGGACGCGATGATGACCGGATCTATCTGCACGGGGCACGTAAGGGACGTGTTGCCACAGCCACGAGCGGCGAGCCCGTCAGCATTGGCGTCACGCTCGTCGATGGCCTCGTTATCGCGCGATCGCTCTTCGACTCCTCCATGAACTACCGCGCCGTGGTGATCCATGGCCGGGCGGTGGAGCTCGAGGACCGAGCAGAGCGCCTACACGCACTCCGCCGCATCAGTGAGCACGTTTTGCCGGGGCGGTGGGACGAGGTCCGCGAGCCGTCAGACCAGGAGCTCAAGGGAACGGTCGTGCTCGCGGTGGAAATCGAAGCCGCCTCGGCGAAAGTCCGCGCCCACGGGGTGGGGCACGACAATGAGCCCGGCGATGCCCACGTGTGGGCTGGGGTCATCCCGATCTCGACCACCGTCGGGTCGCCGCTGCAGGACCCCGAAGTGCCGGCCGATGTGCCGGTTCCGCCCTCGGTCGTACGCCTGTGCGGGGGTGGATAACGAGCCGATGTCGAATTCGCGGGCTCCGGATCGACGTACTTGTAGACGCATTGGCGGATCCAACGCCGAGCGGTCTCAGGAAGTCGAACGGCGCTCGCTGGGAGGGTGAGATGCCACGGATTGCGAGTTTCGAGAAGCCATTGTCCAGCGGGGCGGCGCGGAGTGAGCGCCGGTCCGATACGACCGACCGCACGTTGTTCGTCGGCGTGGTGCACGCCGTCGATGGCGTTCGCCTCATGGTTGCGGCGGATTCACGCCGCGATCTCATCTGGCAGCTGTCCGAGTACGTGCGTGAGCACGGCGACGACATGCTGCGTCCCGATCACGCGCGGCATCTGCGCAATCTCCTTGCGCGAGGCGAGCTGGAGGCCGCGGTGGAGCTGTACTTCGCGCTCGTCGGACAACGGTGGGACGAGGAATGGCTGGTGACTGCCGTCGTCGAGTTGAACGACCGGAGTAACGTTGCGGCTGTCGTGGGTGAAGTCGCATTTCGCGATGCGCTGCGCGGGCCACGGAGGCTGCGCGACGCATCGTGACTTGTCGATCGGTGGCGCCCCGAATCTAGGGCGACGCACCCCACGGAGGCGGTGGCGGCGTGATCGGTTGGGTCAGGGCGAACTCGACGCGCACCCGGCGGTCCGTCCCCTCGCGGCGCAATGCGTATGCGAAATACTCGCCCGGAACCACCTCGATCGTCCACACGTTCGCGCGAGCGGCAGGAATCAATGTGGCCGTATGCGCGTCCGCGGGAAACTCCTGACGCGCCGCTGTCCCCGGATCTCGGGTATCGCCGCCGTACTGGGTGATCTGGTCTTCGCTCCCGTCCTCGTGCCGGTGATCGTGCTTGAGCCGGAGTCCGGCCGCAGTTCGGGTGACCACCCACGTACGCGAGCGATCGCTCCCAACGTGAAAGGGAATGCGTATCTCGTCGCTCGTGCAGCTTCGGACGTGCATCCGGAGCTCCGAGTTCCGGAACGTGCTGTCGGCCGCGCCACCTTCGGTCAGCCGGCCACCGTACGCCTTGCCGCAGAGCGATTGCAGCGCGTCCCAGAAGGCGTCCGTCGGCGAGGCGAGGCGCTGCGATTCGTGGCGCACAGCCGACTGACATCCGAGATTGAGCCCGAGCGTGAGCGAAGCGGTCACCGCTCGGGCTGTTCGAATCGTTGTCATGCCCGGAAGAAAACGCCTCCGGGTGGGTCGTGCAACGCACCGGGGGCGCGATGAAGAAGGCGCAGGAACAATGCTCGGGATGACGGGCTCGTGACCGGGCGGGCGCTCTCTGGCAGGGCCGGCGCGCTGGAGGTAGCTTCGCGGCAACGCTACGCTTCCCCCGCGCCCCGCGCATGGCGGCGATCGAACCACCGAACCGCATCACGGCTGTCCTTCTGCAGACCGACGGGCCGAACGCCGGCTCGGCGCCGCTCGATCTGCTCCTGCCGCTCGTGTACGACGAGCTTCGCGAAATGGCCGGCCGGCGCCTTCGCCAGGAGCGCGGCGACGTCACCATCTCGCCGACGGAGCTCGTGCACGAGGCGTATCTCCGCCTCGGTGATACGAGCGGCGTCACGGCGCGCGGTCGCGCGTACTTCTTCGCGGCCGCCGCGCAGGCAATGCGCCGCATCATCGTCGACCACGCGCGCCGGCGCGGGCGACAAAAGCGCGGTGGTGGCGAGCACGTCATCACCCTCGACGAGGGACTCGCGCTCACCGATGGCGCGCACGTCGAGGTGCTCGATCTCGAGGAAGGTCTCGAGCAGCTGACCACGATCGCGGGACGTGCCGCGCGCGTCGTCGAATGTCGGTTTTATGGCGGGCTCTCCATCGATGAGACTGCGGCAGCCCTCGGCATCACGACGCGCACGGTAAACCGCGATTGGCAGTTCGCGCGGGCCTGGCTCCACGACTACCTGAAGCAGGCGGCGCGGAGGGCGTGACGTGAGCGAGATCGATTGGCCCGCCGTTGCCGAGATCTTCGCCGACGCGCTGGAACTGCCGCACGAGCAGCGGGCGGCATTCGTCGCCGAGCGATGTGGGGATCGCCCGGAAATGAACGTGGCCGTCGAACGAATGCTCATCGCGCGCGATGAGGCTCATCCGGAGTTCCTCGGCGGGTTGCGGCGCGACCTGCTCGACGAGGTGGCCGGCGCAGGTGCGTCGCTCGAGCGCGCGGGCCCGTGGCGCCTGATCCGCGAGATCGGTCACGGCGGCATGGGCCGGGTGTTCCTCGCCGAGCGTGCCGACGATCAATTCGATCAGAAGGTGGCCGTCAAGCTGCTCAAGCGTGGCATGGACTCCGATGCGATCCTCGCCCGCTTCCTGCGCGAGCGTCAGATCCTGGCGGGGCTCGACCACCCGAACATCGCGCGGCTCCTGGATGGTGGCATCGCGGACGACGGCCGGCCGTACTTCGTGATGGAGTACGTGGATGGCGAGTCGATCACGGCGTACGCCGACGCCCGTCGCCTCTCGATCGACGCGCGTCTCACGCTGTTCCGAACGGTCTGCCTGGCGGTCGAGCACGCACATCGCAACCTGGTGGTCCACCGCGACCTCAAGCCGTCGAACATTCTCGTCACGAACGACGGGCGGCCCAAGTTGCTCGACTTCGGGATCGCGAAGCTCCTGTCGTCGCCCCACGACAAGGCGGAGGCGGCGACGCTCACGTCGGCTGGCGTCAGGCTCCTCACGCCGGATTACGCGGCGCCCGAGCAATTCCGCGGCGGGCCTATCACTACCGCGACGGATGTGTATGGGCTTGGTGCAGTGTTGTTCCATCTACTCGCCGGCCACCCACCCGTCGATGCCCGGGCTCGACAGGGGGGCGAGCGTGCCCACGACACCGACCCCATCCCGGTCTCCACGGCCCCATTCCGCCCGGTGCCGGGACTCGACGACACCCCCGGCCCCGACGCGGTAGCGGCCCTGCGATCGACCGACGCGACACGCCTCAGGCGTCGGCTCTCGGGGGACCTCGATACGATCGTGGCGACGGCGCTCCGTGCCACACCGGACCGCCGATACGCGTCGGTAGGCGCGTTGCACGATGACATTCGCCGGCATCTCGAGCGGCTTCCCGTGCGGGCTCGCCCGGATACGTTAGGCTACCGCACCTCACGCTTCGTTCGCCGGCACCGCGCGGTCGTCGCTGCCGCAGGCGTCGTCGCGACGCTGCTCGTCGCGTTCGGGATCAGCACGGCCATCCAGGCGCGCGCGCTCGAGGCAGAGCGCGACCGCGCGCGCCTCGAGGCCGACGCGGCACGCGAAGTGGCGGAGTTCCTGGTGGGCGTGTTCGAGGTGGCCGACCCGCTGACATCCGCCGCAGGCGGTGCCGTCAGCGCGAGCGATCTGCTCGATCGTGGCGCTCGGCGCATCGAGTCCGACCTCGCGGGACAGGCCGCCGTCCAGGCTCGCCTGCTGGAGGTCATCGGTCGTGCGTACGCGAACCTGCAGCGGACGGACCGCGCGGCGCCGCTTCTCTCTCGTGCCGTGGAGTTGCAGCGCTCCATCGCCGGCCCCGAGAGTCCCTCCGTCGGCGCCGCGTTGCAACACCTGGCTCGAGTGCTGACGCAGGGAAACAGCTTCCCGCAGGCGGCATCCGCGCTGCGTGAGGCCCTCGCGATCCAACGACGCATCGAGCCGGACGGGGCGGCGGTGTGGGGATTGTTCATGGACCTGGCGTACGTGCTCCACGGGTCGGGCGACACCGAGGGCGGCCGCGCAATGGAAGACTCGGCGACGGCGCTCTTCAGTCGCCTGACCGTCCGGGATTTCGGCGAATCCCGCGAGGAACTTCGGCGCGTCGCGGACCTGTTGAGAAGGAGTCGACCGCCGATGTCGACGTACGCGGATAGCGTGTTCTCGCGACTGGTGGCGGTCGAGCGTGCCGCGTCCGGCCGGAATGGCGTAGCCGTCGCGGCCGCCCTCACCTCCTGGGCCTCGGCGAAGGCCCGCCGTCGCGAGTACGCAACCGCCGACTCCATGCTCAGCGTCGCCGTCAGTATTCATAGAGCGGCCGAGCGGTCATCCGTGGCCGAGGCGAACGCGCTCAACCAGCAGGCGATGGTGGTGCTGCAAACGGGCGATGCCGCGCGCGCCGAGTCCCTCGCTCGCGAAGCGCTGCGGATCCTCATCGACCGGCTTGGCCCGGACCACCGCGAGGTCGCGATCATGCGGCTCTCCCTCGCTTTCGCCCTGCAACGCCGCGACCGCATCGACGAGGCGATCGAGATGAGCCGACTCGCGAACGCGACGTTCGAGCGCAACGAGAACGACGCGGTTGCCCTCCTGCCGCAGAATCAGTGGGATCTCGCGCTCATGCTCCGCGGCACGGGACGAA
Organism: Gemmatimonadaceae bacterium; assembly: GCA_036741775.1. GTDB lineage: Bacteria > Gemmatimonadota > Gemmatimonadetes > Gemmatimonadales > Gemmatimonadaceae > JAJKIV01. Next base: position 80,694 of record DAINRQ010000005.1, read on the forward strand.
TGGAGGAAGCACTCGGTGAGTTCGCCAAATCGCTGCGCACCTTCGAGACGCGCTTCCCGCCGAACTACGTGGTGACCGCGACCGTGCGACGCGACTACGGCGCTGCCCTCGTCGATGCCGGGCGCCCGGCTGACGCGGTGCCGATGCTCCAGAGCTCGATCGACGTGTTGTCCGCCCGCTGGGGTGCGGAGGACCCGCGCGTCGATGCGGTCCGCATTTCGCTCGGTCGGGCGCTTGCCGCGTTAGGCCGCCGAGCGGAGGCCCGGAGGGTACTCGTCGGCGTGGTCGATCGGCTCTCGGCAAAGCGCGGCGCGGCTGACACGTGGACGCGCCGTGCGCAGGAGGCGCTCGAATCGGTCGAGAGATAGCCCGTCGTTCCGAGCGGAGCGGCGAAGGCGCGCCGTCGAGGAATCGCCGTCGTCCCGATAGAGCGGCTACCCTGTCGGGACGAGCGCGATTCCTCATCACCCGCTTGGCGGGTACCCGGCTCGGAAGGATCGAGGCTAGAGCATTCCCGACCAGATCGCGATCAGCGACTCGGCTTGATCGATAAATGGTTCGGCCTGGGCCGGCGCCAGGATGCCGTCGGCGACCATGCCGTTCAGCTGGCCGATGAATGCCTGCATCTGGTTGATGGCCGCGGCGTACTGCCCTTTGGCCGCCTTCTCCATCGCGTTCTCGATCTTCGTCTCGAGCGCGTTGGCTTGCCCCTCGTTGATGACGGCTGGCACCAGATCGTCGATATCCTCCACCGCGTCTTCGCCGATGTCGTCGGCTGGCGTGAAGCCGACGCCGCAGATCTCACCGTCGCCGTCCTCATCGGCCTCCCTGTACGCGGGGGCGTCGGGCATGTAGAGACCCTCATTCCCGAACGACTGGAAGTTGCAGGTGATTCCCGAGCCGACCTGTGCAACGGAAAGTGGGACGAGGCCACTCAGTTCGTTCCCCCAGAGCCCGAAGTAGGCGACCGACGCGAGGTTCCCGAGCTCCGGCGGAATCGATCCGGTGAGTTGATTCCTGCTCAAGCTGAAGAACTCGAGCTTGAAGAGGTTGCCCAACTCCGGTGGAATGGTCCCCGTGAGCTCATTGAGATCGAGGTCGAGCACGGTCAGGTTCGCCAGATTGCCCAACTCGGACGGGATGGAACCGGTGAAATGGCTGCGGGCGAGATACATCGTCTCGACGGCCTGGAGGTTGCCTAACGATGCAGGAAGCTGGCCGGTGAGCTCGTTCGAGTCCACATCGAGCCGCTTGAGATTCGGAAGATTCCCGAGCGCGGCCGGCAACGTTCCGGTGAGGTCGTTGAACCCGAGATTGAGCACTTCGAGCGACTGGAGGTTGCCGAGCTCCGCGGGGATCGGACCGGTGAGCTGGCGCGCGGTCAAATCCAGAACCTTCACGGACCCGAAGTCCCCCTGCGTGCACGTCACGCCTGCCCAGGCACACGGGTTGGGTTCGACACCCCAGCCGTCGACCGATTGCCAGCCGGGCCCATTCGTGCTGTTGTACAGCGCGACGAGTGCCTGGCACTCGATCTCCGGCATGGAGAGTCCATCGCAGGCGAGGTCGGCATCGATCGCGAGCGCGGGTTTCGGCGGCGCACCCCGAGGGGCAGTCGGCGGGGGCTGATCAGTGCACGCGGCGAAGATCATCGTGGTGAGCAGCGCGAGCGCGGGAAGTCGTATCGGCATGGGTCGGTCTCCGAAAGTTTGAGGTCGGACACCGTCCCTGCGCCATCTCGACGCCGTTCGCGACATCGGGTGTCGCGTTCCATCGCGCTCGCCGTTGCCACGATCCGGCCGTGCACTGAGCCGCGACCGTATTGCACGCTGACGCGCTCTGACGCGTCGACGTACGTTCTTCCCTACGACCGGCCGTCGTTGAACCCTGCTAAAGGGACTTCGCGGGCAGCGCGAGGCGATGAGGCGTTACCACGGCGACGAGCGATCAGCGAGTCGTTCGGAGCTCCATGGCCCAGATGTCGCTCGCCCGTTCGGTCACCGTGAAGTAGAACCGCTGGCCATCGGTGGCGAACTCGGGCCGCGTGGACCGTAGCTCGCGGCTGACCTGCACGACGAGCCGAGGGCGACCGCCACGCGCGTCGACCGACCAGAAGCTGGTTCGCCCCTCACCGTCGAATCGCTTGAAGAAGATCCGCGCGCCATCTCGGCTCCACTCGGCGTTCCCGGGTTGCGGTTGCGACGCGGCACCCGCGCGGACGACGAGGCGGCCGGGACCACCAGCGGGAGTCGTCACCCGGATGCCGTCGCGTCCGGCGTACAGGATTTCCTTGCCGTCCGGCGACCATCGCGCGGCCGCACCGTCACTCGTCAGGCGCCGCGGTGGACCCCAGCCGCCCGTGCCCGTACGCGCGACCAGATAGAGATCGCTCCCGCCAACGTGGCCCGACTCGAAGACGAGTGACCGGCCATCCGGCGCCCAGGCCGGACGCCGCTGATTGCGCGGTGTGGGAGCGACGGGCCTGCCCGTGCCTCCCTCAGCCGACACGACCTCGAGCCGGCGCGTCCCGTCAGGCTGGAACGCGTGGTACGCGATCTCGCTCGCATTCGGCGACCAGTGCGGCATGAACTCGTCGGTCCGACTGGTCGTGATCGGCATCGCCTCGCCGCCATCGGCTGCAAGCCGGTAGATGTCGTGGTTACCCGCGCGGTTCGAGTCGAACGCCAGCCACTTTCCATCCGCCGAGAGTGCGATCCCCTCCACCGACTGCGAGCCGCGCGTCACGCGCGACGCTTCGACGTCCGAGGCCGAGCCATCCCGCGGCGCGCTCACCGACCAGATGTTCGTCGTGAGCCGCAGGGTCGAGTACGCGAGGAGGCGACCGTCTCGCGACACCGATATCGTGTGCGCGTCGAGGCCCGTCGTGACGCGCTGTGATTCGCCGACAGGTCTCCCGCTTCGGTCGAGCTCCACGCGATACACGTCGCGCGGCCCGTCGCGGTTCGAGACGTAAAGGAGCGTTCGTCCGCTCGGCAGCCAGACCGGGCTCGTGTTGAGCGCCCGGTTGTCGGTGATCGGGATTGCGGCTTCGCCTCGGACCGGCACAACCCAGATGCTCGCCGGCCCCGCGTTGCCAAGGTTCACGATGGCCGGCGCGGGGTGCGTTCCGAGCACGAACTCGATGTTCCCACTCACGAGCGCGATCAGCTCGCCATCGGGAGACCAGGACAGCGAGTGCGGTGCGCGAACACCGGACGCCACGCGCCGTGCACCACCGCCAGCCCTGGACCTAACGAGTACCGCGTCGTCGTGCACATACGCGATGCTGGTCCCGTCCGGTGACCATTCCGGAAACGCGACGAGTCCGGTAGCGCTATCGGCCGTGGCCAGTTCTCGAGCCGGGCCCCCATCACCTGGCACCTCGTAGAGCCGTGACCCCGAGAGTAGTGCGAGGCGACGACCATCTGGCGACCATCGCGGTAAGCGGTGAAGGCCCGGGACGTCATCGCCGAGTGATGTCACTCGCTCCGTCCCGAGATCCTTCACGTAGAGACGCGTCGCTGTTCCCGTGCCGGCCACGAATGCGATCCGCCGTCCGTCGGGGGAGAGGGCGCCGTCGAGCGCGAGCTCCGGTTCGAATACGACGCGACGCGCGATCCCCGGCACCAGTCGCCTCTCGACGTTCGCCCGAAACACGGCGGCAGCGATCACGGTACTCGCCGCCGCAACGGCCGCCGCGCTCCCGAGCGCCACGCGGTGCCGCCGGGCCCACCGTCGCATCCGGTAGATCGGGCTCGAGCCCCGTGCCAGGACCGGCGCGCCTGCCAGATGGCGCCTAACGTCGTCTCCGAGCTCCGCGGCCGAGGGGTAGCGCCGCTCCGGCTCCTTACTCATCGCGGTGAGGATGATGGTATCCAGATCACCCTTGAGCCTGCGGCGGACCACGTCGCGCGTGGCGACGTCCGATGGCCGCGTTGGATCATCCTCGAGCACGGCGCGCTCCAGCGCGTGCGCAGTGCGCTCCGCTCGGCGAAATGGACGATGCCCGGTGAGGAGCTCGTAGAGCAGGACGCCGAGCCCATATACATCGGTCGCCGCCGTCACTGGTTCACCGCGAATCTGCTCGGGGCTCGCGTATTCCGGCGTCAGCAGCCGTTCGCTTCGGCGTGTGAGCGCGGGGTGTGCCTCGCCGTCGCCGTCGGGGATGATCAACTTGGCGATCCCGAAGTCCAGGAGCCGCGGGTCGCCAACGCTCGTGACCAGGATATTCGACGGCTTGATGTCACGATGGACGACCTGCTTGCCGTGCGCGTGCGCCACCGCGTCGCAGACGCGGCCGAACAGTTTGAGCCTCTCCTCGAGAGCCAGGCCGTGCGTCTCGCAGTACCGGTCGATAGGGAGTCCATCGACGTACTCCATCGCGAAGTAGGGGAGCCCCTCGTTCGTCAGCCCGCCGTCCAGCAGCCGGGTGATCCCGGGATGTTCGAGGGCCGCGAGTATCCGGCGCTCATCGCGAAACCGGCGAACGACGCGCGAATCCAGATGCAGCCCTCGGCGGACCAGCTTGAGCGCGACGCGCTGGTCGAACTCGCCGTCGTCGCGATGTGCGAGATAGACCGTGCCCATGCCGCCCTCGCCGAGGGCGCGCTCGATGCGATACGCCCCGACACGTCCCGGCGATGTGGCTGGCGTGTCGTCGTTCGGCGAGACGACCGAAGCTCCGAACCGGGCGGCCGATTGATCGAGCACCGCGTCGGGTGCCTCACCAGCGGCGAGGATGGCGTTGACCTCGGCCGCGAGTGGCGGGTCGTCGGCACACTCGCTGGCCAGAAAAGTCGCGCGCTCGCCTGCGGGGAGGTCGAGTGCGGCGTCGAGGAGGGCCTCGATGCGGCGCCAGCGTTCAGGATCCACGGGTCGCGTCGAGGTCGCTCAGGAGCCAGCCCTTGGCCTTGACCCAGTCACGCCTAACGGTGCGTTCGGTGACGTCGAGAGCACTGGCGGTCTCCTCCTCGGTCATCCCCCCGAAGAACCGGCATTCGACGACCCGGGCGAGCCGCGGGTTGAGTGCGGACAGTCGCTCGAGCGCGCCGTCGAGCAGCACGAGCGCTTCGGCGCGTTCCTCGACCGGAATGTCCACCTGATCGAGGTCGAGCCGGCTCCAGCTGCCGCCACGTTTGTCCGCGCGGACCTTGCGCGCGTGGGTGACCAGGATGCGCCGCATGGCCTGACCCGCGACCGCGAGGAAGTGGGCGCGGTTGGCGAACTGCGCGCGGGTTTGCGCCGCGAGCTTGACGTACGCCTCGTGTACCAGCGCGGTCGTACAGAGGGTGTGGCCGGGCCGCTCCACCGCGAGTTGGTGGTGCGCAATGCGGCGGAGCTCCTCGTAGAGGAGCGGAAACAGCGTCTCGACCTCCGCGGCGCTCGTGGCAGCCGGCGGTGTGGCCGTCGGTTCGGGATGGGGGCGCTGTGAGGTCACGCTGCCGATCGCCCAAGGAGTTGTGAGGCTGGAAGATACGCACTGTGCCGGACTCGGCAATGCACGGTCGTGGGCTTGCGATGTCCGGTTTTCCGGTCCGACCGCGCGAGAGGAGACGTCCGCTGTCGTGCACGGGCTATCCGCACCGCACTCCGCGGCAGGACGCGACACGGCAACGGACCTCGAACCGCATTTCCCGACTCGCACACTTCGATCGACCGGAGCCAGACGATGAAGCACTCTTCTTTCGCGCGGGCCTTGTGGACGCTGACCGGCGCGGCGGCAGCCGCCCTCGCGCCGACGCCCGCCGCGTCGCAACAGCTTGCGAAGTTCGCCTGCTACGTCCCCGGCAGCGGGACGGTGTATCGCATCAAGGAGCCGAAGACGCCGTCACGGTGCAGCGCCGGACACGTCGAGTTCCAGATCGCGGCCGCGTCGGACATTGCGGCGGCGAACGTTGACGTTCAGAAGAAGCCGGGTGGTGGCGGCGGCACGGGCACCACGGCTGGTGGTGACCTCGCAGGCACCTACCCCAACCCGACTGTCGTGAAGATTCAGGGCCAGCCCGTTTCGAGTACGGCCCCGAGCGCCGGCCAGGTGCTCACGTTCAACAATGGCGCGTGGAGCGCTCAAGCCCCCGCCGCGGCGAGCCTTCCGACGAACGCGTGGGGGGCGTTCGATCTCTCGAATTCGAACGGCGTGGTGTCGCTCGGCTCGATCGGAACCGGGTCGATCCCCTACGAGGGCGTCGGAACGCGGTTCATGTGGTACCCAGGAAAGGCGGCGCTGCGCGTCGGCAGCGTCAGCGGGAGCGAGTGGGACAACGCAAACATCGGTGTTCGATCCATCGCCCTCGGCCATGACGTGACGGCGAGCGGTCTCAACGCATTCGCCGTCGGTCTCGGCGCGAAGGCGACGGGAGAGCATGCCGTGGCGTTAGGTATCGGCACGATCGCCGGCAACGTTGGCGCGACGGCATTGGGTAGTGGCTCCAAAGCGCTCTCGAACGTTGCTACCGCGATGGGGCTGAACACGACCGCGGCAGGCCTCTATTCCACGGCGATGGGCAATGGAACTACCGCCAGCGGCGAAGCTGCGACGGCCACGGGACACGCGACCACGGCGAGCGGTTCGCGCTCGACGGCGATGGGCTCGGCCGCATCTACGGCGCTCATGTCCGGCGCGTTTGTCTACGGCGACAACTCGACGAGCGCCGTGATCCAGGCGTCGGCGACCAATCAGTTCGTCGTCCGGGCACAGCGTATCTGGTTCGGAACCAACAATGCTGTGACCGCGACGGTCGGGCGCTACATCGAAACCAGCACCGGGGCTTACCTCAGTACGGGCGGCACCTGGACGAACAGCTCCGACTCGACGCGCAAGCACGACTTCCGGCACGTCGACGGCGAAGACGTGCTCGCGAAGATCGCAGCGATGCCTGTCACGACGTGGAGCTACCGGGACGAGGCCACCGCTGTCCGCCACATGGGGCCCACCGCCCAGGACTTCCGTCGCGCCTTCGGGCTCGGCGACACCGACAAGGCCATCGCCACCGTCGACGCCGACGGCGTCGCGCTCGCGGCAATCAAGGGGCTCGTGGAGCGCACGGCCGTGCTGCGCGCGGAGAACGACGAGCTTCGCGCGGCGCTCGTGGACCTCTCGCGCCGGCTGGTCGAGCTCGAGTCGTCACGTCGCTGACGGCGTGCCTAACGTGGGCAAGGGGAGCCTTGCCCACGTCCTCCATCTACCAACCAATACTGTCGAGGCTCGACATGCATGTATACACTCCCACGCGCGCGGATTCGGCGTTCGCGCGACTGTGCAGGCGCTGCCTGTTGCCCGCGGTGGCTGTTGCCACCCTGACCGCCTGCGGTGACCACGCCGGACCCGTGGCGCCGCACGATCAGCACGCAACGAGCGCCGGCGAGCAGAAACCCAACACGGTAGTCGCCGATACAGAGGCGCTCGACGTGATCGATGCGCTCGAGCGCCTTGCGCCAACGTTCGGATCCACGGGGGCGGCCGCCCGACTGCGCGGTGCGCTCGCACGACTCGCGGCGGCCGCTCGCTCGGGTGACGCCGCCGCGTCGCGGACGGAGGCGGTAACCGCCTCGCTCGCGCTCGGCGAGCTCGAGTTGGTCGGCGGTCCCGAGCTGGGCGCCGAGATCGACGCGGTTCGCCTCGTCATCGACGCCCGGAAGTAGTCGCGTTCCGCGCTCCGACTGGTAGAACCGAGGAGGGGCCGGACGCCACATGGCGGCGTCCCGTCCCCTCATTCGTGCGCGGATAATTCCACAATTCCGGCCAGGGTCCGACTTCCGAGTTGGCGAGCGGTGGTGTATCGTCTCCCCGTTCCATTAGATCGGTCTCACGCGCATTCCAGTTGCACCGCATCACTGGAGGTTTCCATGTCCATCACCTCGTGGCGACTCCCCGCTCTCACGTTCGCGTTGACCGTCCTTGTCGCGCCCGCGGCCATCGCGCAGGATGTACAGTACAGCACCGTCACGAAGGTCGACCTCGGCGGCGCCATGAATGCAATGATGCGCATGGCCGGCGGCAACGAGTTCAAGGAGACGGCGTACATCAAAGGCAAGAAGCTCCGGTCGGAGGACGACAAGCGGGCGACGATCTTCGACCTCGACAACGGCCGCTACATCGTCATCGATAAGGAAGCCAAGACGTATACCTCGGTGCCCATCGCAGACATGGCGGCCGTTGCGACGTCCGCCGTCCGCGGGATGCAGACAGAGGCGAGCAAGGATCAGCTGAAGGGAACGGCCGTGGACTCGGCGGGCAACAAGGCGGACTTCATCGTCGATCTCAAGGTTGAACCAACGAGCCAGCGCCGCGACATCAATGGGCACGCGGCCGAGCGGATGTTCGTGACGATGGAGACGAACGTCCACGTGACGCCACAAGGTCAAGCAGCGTCGGAGGAAGCAGGCACGCTGGTCATTCTCATGGATACCTGGAACGCGAAGGCTGGCCCGGCGAGCGACGCGGTTCGCGCGTGGGAACAGGCGGCGTCGAAGGAGCTCGCCGCGGCGGCGTTCGGGAGCCGCGCCAACCTGGGACCCGCGATGGCGGCGAATCCTGGCATGGCCGACGCCATGAAGAAGGCGCAGGAAGAGGCTCAGAAGGTCGAGGGCATCGCCGTGTTGTCTACGATGCACCTCGTCATCGTGGCACCGAAGCAGAAGTTCAATCGTGCGCTCGCGTTGGGCGAGCCAGAAGGTGGTGCCGCACCGCAGGAGCAGCGTCGCGGCGGGCTTCGCGGTATGATCGGGAAGGCGATCGAAACGCAGCGGGCGCAGCCGAAAGAGCAGAAGAACGAGGAGCAGGCGACGCAGGGTACGCTCGCGAAGGTTCGCACGGAAATGCGTGACATCCGGACGGCATCGCTGCCCGACAACCTGTTCGAGATCCCCGCGGGGTATCGCGAGGTGAAGGTCGAGACGACGCGATAAGGGAGATACGCAGTGGCCAACGACACGCGGAACGACGCATCGGAGAGCCTAACGCCTCGCGAGCCAGGCGCCCTCGCGCTCATCGCGTCGCTGGTCGTGTTGTTTCTCGGCGCCGGCGTCATGGGCGTGACGTTGGCCGAGACGTTCGCACCGGACTCGTTTCTGGCGGCGTTCGTCGGCCTGTTCGCCCTGCCGCTCGCGTTCGGGTTGGGAATGCAGCTGTGGATGGGCGTCGCGCTCTTCCGAGCGATCCTCGTGCTTCTCGGAGCGCGGCGCCGATCCGGCACCTGGGTGCGGCAGGCGCCGGTTGGGCCGATCCCCGGGACATGGGTGTTTCTGCCGATCAGCTCCACGGCCGGGGCCATCGCGGGGATGATCGTTGGCCTGCTGTCGTCGGCACACTCCGGGTGGCTCGCGTGGCTGGTGTTCTGGACGGTAGGAACGCTCCACGGCCTCGTTGCCTGGCGGCTGGCTCGGGCGGGCCACCTGATGCCGCCCGAGTCGATGTAGACTCCGAGCGTCATCGGGCGAGTCGGCATCGCGACCGGCATTGAACGGCAGAGAAGACGGGATGGGCAGAATGGCTCCTCGCGAGTGACGGCTCGTCGCTCGAGGACGCCGTGAATGAAGGGGGGAACGGCTCTCGGGGACGGTCGCGTCCCGGAAGGCCGTTCCCCCTCTCTTTCAGGCCGCTCGAGAGACCAACGCTGCTGCCGCCCGAGTCATCTTCGTCATCCTGTCCATCCTGTCTCCCGCCGTTTCCCCACGGACCGGTCGCGATGCCGACCAGGGCGATGACGCTCAGAGACTATATTGACACCATTATTGTATCGGTATTAGACTCAAAACCATCCTGACCAGTGAGGGTGGCCATGCGCGTGGGTGACTTCAGTGTCGAGATCGTCGCGGCCGGCGACGGCACCGTGCGAGAGCTCGAGTCGGGCCACGTGCTCGCGCGGCCGGGTCAGGTGTATTTCCTCCGACTCCGTAATCTCGGCCCACTTCGGGCCGTGGCCGACATCTCAATCGACGGACACTGCGTCACCGGTGGCGGACTCGTCATCGACGCCTGGAGCACGGTGAACCTCGAGCGACCGATCCACGCGACCGAGCGTGGCCGCTTCACCGTCATCGCCGAAGGCGACGAGAACGTGTTCGGGCCAGACGGCGGACGTGACAACCCGGATCTCGGTCTCATCGAGGCGCGGTTCCGCCGAGAGTTGCCCGGTCGCGAGCGACGCGAGGCGCCACGGATGCCGGCGATCCCGCGACCGATTGTCACGATGCCGAGTCCGCCAGTGCCGTCGCCGTCCGCGCCGACGCCGGGGCGCCCGTTCGCGCCACCGGAATGGACGCCACCAACCTGGCAGGCCTCGTTGAATCGGGTCCGCGACGCGTTGGGCCCGCCGCGGTTCCATTACCCCACTGCGTTCCTGAGCCCCTCGCTCCCGCTGGAGGATCTTCCCGCTCCGCCCGCCGCGCTCCCCGACGCCATCGAGCGCGCGGCCGGCACCGGGCTCACTGGCACCTCGTCGCAGGAGTTCACCACCGTAGAAGTCGGTGCGCTCGAGAGCGAGGCGACCGTTGTCCGACTGCGGCTGGTCGTCGGATCGGAGGCGGCGCTCGACGCGCCGCGGCCGCTCCCGGACACTGATGAGGCCCCGGCTCGGCCGGCGGCCCGGCCGTAGGAGCACCGTGGCTCGAAGCGGCGCCCGTAACGGGACGCGACGCATGGTCGCCAAATCGCTCCCTGGCTCGGTCATGGTCGAGCGATCGCCAGGACGGATCGAGGCGGAGCGGGTGGCAGTCGCGGAGCTCGAGGCGTGGCGCACGAGGGTTCTCCCGGATCCGTCGGCACCCATGGATGCCGAGACGCTCGCGCACCTCGTCCGTGAGTGTTATGATGCGTTAGGCATCGACGCCGGGGTCGGGGCCGGGTTCAGCGTCAACACGGTGCACTACTACCGGCGAAAGGCCATCCTCGATGAGCCCGCCGGTCGAACGTCGGCGGCGCGCTACGACGTGCGCCATCTCTGGCAGGCCATCGGGGCTCGGCTGGCAGGCCACCTGGGGCTGGTCACCCTCGCCGAAGCCAGAGCTGCCATGCACGGCGCGGACGCCGAGCGACTGGTCGCATTCGTCGCAGCACGCGTCGTCGACGCCCGTGCGCGCCAGCGACTGCGCCAGACAAGCGGAGCCGTAACCGTGGCTCGTCCGCTCGCTCTGCGAGATCGGAGCACGGAGTCCGCATCAGCCGCGGCGGCGAGGCCGCTCCCCGGCGTGCTCACGGAAGACCCCACGCCGACAGTACCGGAGGCGTCACCACCCTCGGTGGTCATTTCACTCCCCGGCGACGCGTGGTGCATCGTGCCCGCGTCGCACCCGGCGCATCGCTCCGCGAGTGCGGCTCGCGAGGTCGTCACCGCGCTCGCCGCGGCGTTGCGCGTTCCACTGCGTTAGGCGATCCGAACCAGTCCATCAATGCCGACCATCTACACCCCACACGCCATCGAGCGCTCGAGCCGAGGGGAGCGCACGTACGACATCTTCTCGCGGCTCCTCATGGACCGCATCATCTTCCTCGGCACCGAGATCAACGACGACGTCGCGAACGTCATCATCGCGCAGCTACTCTTCCTCGAAGCGGATGGTCCGGGGAAGGACATCCATCTCTACATCAACTGCCCGGGCGGCAGCGTCAGCGCGGGGTTGGCCATCTACGACACCATGCGCTACCTCGAGTCGCCCGTGGGGACCACGTGCATGGGGATGGCCGCGAGCATGGGGTGCTTCCTGCTGGCGGCAGGTCACCCGGGGAAACGACGCTCGCTCCCGCACGCGCGCATCATGATGCACCAGCCGTCGCAGTCGGGATGGTCGGAAGGTGTGGCGGCGGACATCGAGATCCGGGCGAAGGAGATCCTCTACATGCGCGCGAAGATGTTCGAGCTCCTGGCTCGGCACACCGGGCAGCCGCTGGAGCGCATCGAGCGCGACTTCGATCGCGACAAGTGGATGGCGGCCCCCGAGGCGCAACGCTACGGGATGATCGATGCGGTGATCGAGGCGCCAGGGCACCTCGGCGCCGCCGCCGCTGCGGGCGTGACACTCGGATAGACTCTCCGCCGTCGCAACCAGAGGGCCGGCATCCAGAACGAAACGGGGAACGATGAGGGATGAGCGACATCACCGTCGGCGAGGGATGGTTGGTCGCGCTCGGCGTCGCCGAAGGGGACCGGAGCAAACCAGTGCTGGTTGCTGTCACCTGAGCTGGAACTGGTTGACTCGGCAGTTGGACACTTCTCGCGTCGACTGCGTCCAACTGTTGCAGGGTGAACGGCCTACCTGTGTAGGGTCCGGCGCGCGCGGGCCGGTCGGAACGACGATGGCGCGGATGACGCGAAAACGGCCGGATCGTTAGGCGGGACTCGGCGCCGGGACCGGGGAACGGGGAATCGGGATCCGCGTTCGGGGACGGTGGCGTCCCGAATACGGGCCGAGTGGCCAGTCGCGAGTCGGCCAGTTCATCCAGAATTGATGACTGACCGACCCATGACGGGCGTACTCGCTGCGCCCAGGACTGAGCCGGGTTCCGAATGGCCTCAACAGCCGCTATTCGGATTCACCTGGCACTCCGTCAGCGGCAACGGCAGGAACTCGAACGTCGGCGTCGTCGTGATCGCCGTCCCGAGACGACGCGTGTCCTCCCACCGAAGGCCCTGCATGAACAGCTCGTACCGCCGCTCGTACGCAATCTGTGCCAGCAGCTCGGCCTCCGTGTCGAGCGCGGACGCGGGGAGCGCCGGCAGCCCGGCCACGGGCTCGTCCACCCCCGACGCCGTCTGCGTTCGCACCGCGTTCACGAGCTCTGCCGCGGCAGCGAAGTCCCCCGTCCGCGTCAGCGCCTCGGCCTTGATGAGCCGCATCTCGTCTGGCAGGTAGACCGGGAACGGCTCGTTAGGCGTGGAGTACTTTTCAAGCGGCTTCACCGAGCTGTCCGACGGGTTCGCCGGCAGTGATGCAGCTGCCACGTCCACCCAATAGGCGGGCCGCCGGTCGCCCGGCTCCGCCTCTGAAACGAAGCTCTGCAAGCCGCCCACGTACTGCAGCTGGAACGCGAGGTTCTCGATCGGATTCCGAGTTGGTGCCGGGTACTCGAAGACCGAGAGGATGGAGAGATTCACCCGGTCCGCCGCCGCGATCGCGTTCTCGTACTGCCCATCTATCAGGTAGTAGCGAGCGAGCATGGCGTCGATCGTGTTGCGCAGATCGAAACCGGCGCCAAGCGCGCGCGACCGGAACGTGGCGAGGTCCGCGTTCGAGACACCTTCCAGATCGGTACGCGCGGACTCCAGCAACGTGAGTACGGTGTCCAGCACCTCCGCGCGCTCTTTCGGCTGCGCGCCCCCTGCGGCATCGATATCGACGGGGACGCGCTCGTAGATCTGGATCAGCCAGCCGAGCGCCATCGCCTTGAACAGCTTTGCCGTGGCGCGAACGCCAGCCTCGGTTGCCGTGCCGAGCTCCACTGCGTCGGTACCCTGCAACGCCGTATTCGCGGACCGGATGACCTGAAAGGAGTTGGCGTACGGTGAGAGCACGGTGCCGAAGCCCTGGTCGAAATTGTCGCCGGTGAAGAGCATGATCCAGGAGATGAGGGCGCGCGTCAGGGTCCCCCACTCGTCGGTCCCGAGCGAGCTCGGAACCACGTAGTCCTCGATCGACTGGGCGAACTGCGCCTGCATTCCAACGGTCACGGCAAGGACGCCGTCGGCGCTCGTCACGACCTGCTCGGACGATGGCGCGTTCGGGTTCTCGAGGTCGAGGTCGCAGCCCGCGACCCCCGTGCACAGAGCGCCAAGGAGAAGTGCATGGCGCGCTCGAAGTAGCGTCGTCATTTGTGGCTCCTCCTCAGAAGGTGAACGCGAGGCTCGCGGTGAACGTGCGTGGCAGCGGGATGGTAGCAAAGTCCACCCCGCGCGCGACCGTCTGTGCGGAGAAGAGATTCACTTCGGGGTCGAGCCCCCGGTAATCGGTCCAGGTTTGAAGGTTTCGTCCCGACAGCCGCACTGTCATCGACTCGGCCCCCACTCCCTGGAGCCACGCCCCCGCGAACCGCTTTGCGAGCGATACCTCGCGCAACTTCACGAACGAGCCATCCTCGACGTACTCCTCATAGATCGATATGCGCCCCGCCGGATTCCGGCCGAACGTCATCGGTACCGTGTCGCCGCGCGCCTCGAGCGCGAGCACGGCGTCCGAGCCGAAGAATTCGGTGATGCGGCGCGTGAAGTTCGCGACGTCGTTCCCGAACCGACCGTCGAGCATCACGTTCAGCTGGAAGCCGGCCGGCAGCTCGAACGTGTTGCTGAACGACGCCGTGAAATCGGGATTGGGGTCGCCAATCACGCGGGCTTCGTTCACCGACGTGCCGTTGGACAGCGTGTCGCGGCCGCGAAGCGGGAGGCGCAGAGAATCGGCGGTGAATCTCCCGTAGGCAATGCTCCCGTCTGCGTTGCGCGCATAGGTGCCGCCGTAGAACACGCCCACGGGCTGACCCTCGATCACCGCGTTGAGATAGCCGAACACCAGGGTGTCGCTCGATGCGACGAGTCGGGTGACCTCATTGCGGTTCGCGGCCCACGTGACGCGTGACCGCCACGAAAAGCTCGGGCGGTCGATGTTGACCGTGTTGAGCGTGAGCTCGACACCCTTGTTCGTCAGCTCGCCGATGTTCTGGAGCTGCAGCGCCGCGCCGGTGCTTGGAGCCACCGGGACGCTCAGCACGACGTCGGTCGTTCGCTTGTCATAGTACGTGGCCTCGACCTGCGCTCGGTCGTTGAGGACGCCGAGGTCGAACCCGAATTCGAATTCGCGCTGCCGCTCGGGCTTGAGCCCCGGGTTACCGATAATGGTGCTCGCGACGAGACCGGGGCGACCGGCGAACGAGGCGTTGACGTAGTTGTCGAACCGGCTGTACGCGCCGGGCGGCTGGCCACCAGTCTCACCGTAGGCGCCGCGAAGGCGAAGTGAGCTCAACGGGCCGCCGAACATCCCCGCGAAGGTCGGCTCTTCACCGATTACCCACGACACGCTCGCCCGCGGGAAAATCTGAAGTCGCTCGTCAGGGCCGAACGCAGACGACGCGTCGAAGTTCACACCGCCCGTGAGGTAGAGGCGCTCGTTCAGGCTCACGCGCTGTTCGAGATACCCGCCGAACGTCCGAAGCTCCGTCCTCTCCTGTGACGCGGACTGGGTGGCCCCTCCCACGAGCGTCTGCTCCGGCGGAAGGTCCGACGCCGCCGCGCGAAGGATTTCGCGATTGTCGGCCGTATACCGAATGCCCGCGCCGGTCGACATCCCGACGGACGGCGAAAGCGACCACTCGTACGTGGCGAGCAGATCGTTGTTGAACTGCCGCGAGAACTGCACGGGCGCCTGAATCGATCCCGTGAAGTTCGCGCTGATGGAGAGCGGCGGCTGGAGGAAGCGTACTTCGCGACGGTAGTCATCGACCCCCGCCAGGTAGCGCACCGAAAGATTCGCGAGCGGTCGGAACTGTGCTTCGACCCCGCCAACGAAGCGCGTCACGTTCTCGGGCGCCTCGAACTCCTCGAGCATGAGCAACGGGTTGGGCCCGAGGACCGGGTTGTACGGGTACCGGCCGGTCGCTGGATTTCTTGCCGGGTTGAAGGTCGTCGGGGTGAAGACGATGCTCGTGAGCACGCCGTTCGTCTGCTCTCCCTCGGTGATGAAGTTCGCTTCCGATCGAATGAAGTTGCTGCGGACCGTCAGGTCCACCTTGTCACCGAGTGCTTGCGAGAGGTTCGCACGGAGGTTCAGCCGCTCGTAGTCGTTGGCCCGAACGATACCTTCCTCCTGCTCGTAGCTCCCGCCGAAGTAATAGCGTGTAGGTCCGTTGCCCCCGCTCACCGAGAGGCGCTGCGTCGTGGAGATTCCGGTGCGGAAGATGTCGTCCTGCGGGTCGAACCGCTCGACCGTCGCGCCTTCCTCCGGCGCGAGCCCCGCCGCCACGTCGGCGCGAGTCGCGATCGGCACCATGTTCAGGTCGTACTGCGCAGGCGTCTCGCTCGAACCGACCTCGGTCGACGCTTGCACCTGTGGCGCGCCCGCCCGGCCGCTCTTGGTGAAGATCTGGATGACGCCGTTGTTCGCGCGTGACCCATAGAGTGCCGCGGCAGCCGCTCCCTTGAGGACCTCGATGCGCTCGACGTCCGCAGGGTCGAGGTCGGCGAGTCGGTTGCTCAGGGCGGCACCGCCGCGAGTCGCGTTCGCGCCGAGACTGACGAGCGCCTCGGAGCTGTTGTCGACGATGACACCGTCGATCACGTAGAGCGGTTCCGCGCCACCAAGAATCGAGTTCGTGCCGCGGAGGCGGACGCTGACCCCACCGCCGGGCTGACCGGAGTTCTCGGAGATGATCGCTCCGGTCACCCGTCCCTGCAGCGCCTGGTCGATGGATGTGACCGCCGCGGCCTCCGCCACCTCCTGTCCGGCTACCGACTCGACGTTGTTGCCGACGGCACGCCGCGCGGTCGGCGCCGCGACCCCCGTGACGACGACATCCGCGAGTGTCGTAGCCGTCACCGACATGGTGAAGTCAGCGGTCACGGGCTGACCCTCGGTGACGGTGACGGTCTGGCGTGCCTCCGTGAAGCCAATGCGCCGCGCGACGATAATGCGGCTGCCGGTGGGGACGTTGGCGAGGGTGTATTCGCCAGTGTCGTTGGTCAGCGTCCCTACCGTGGTGCCGGGCACCATGATCTGTACGTTAGGCACCGGCTGACCGCCGGTCGCCTGGGTGACCCGGCCGCGGACGGTGCCGGTCTGAGCCGTGAGCACGGCGGGGAGTAACGCAACGACACACACGAGCCAACAACGTGGCTGGGGCATGGCACAACCTCCGTGGATGAACACAACGTCGCGCAACGGTCACGACGACCCAATGCGCGCGCACGCGAATGCCCGACCGCGCTGCAGAAAGCGCGCCCACCCTTGACGAGGTTATATGCGTGGCGCATATATGCGCCACGCATTCAATCACAGGGGATCATGGCTCAGGATCGTGACCTCCCGGTCGAGCGGTTTCTCCCGCTCCGGCCGGTCGAGTTCGACATCCTCCTCAGCCTCGCCGCCGGGGAGCGACATGGGTATGGCATCATCCAGGACGCCGAGCGACGAGGCGACGGCCCTGTCCCCGATGTCGGCACCCTCTACCGCGCCCTCCGGCGCCTCCAGGACCAGAACCTCATCGAGGAGGCCGGCCGGCGCCCGGCCCGCGATGCCGACGACGACCGCCGCCACTACTACCGCCTCACCCCGCTCGGCCTCCGCGTCGCGCGAGCCGAAGCGAAGCGACTCGCCGCGCTCACGCGTGCCGCGCGCCTCGGCGGACTGCTCGAGAAGGGGGCGACATGAGTCGGAACAACTGGATGCGCCGGTCAGACCGATGGGCAGCACTGATGCTTCGGTTCTATCCGCCCGACTTCCGCGACGAGATGGGTCAGGCGCTCGTCGAGGCGTACCGCGACCGTTGCCGCACTGCGCTCGATCGTGGCGGCCTACCGGCGCTTCTGCTCGTGTGGCTCTCGGCGCTCGTGGACTCCATTCGCAACGGTATTGGCGAGCGACTGCGTCCGGCAATCGCTTGGCGGAGAAGCGGTAACTGGGGCCTCGATGCGCAGCGCGCGGTGCGCCGCCTCACGCGGGCGCCCCTGTTCGCCTTGACAATCATTGCCACGCTCACCGTCGGGCTCGGCGCCTTTGCCGTGGTCTACACGGTGGTCGCGAAGGTGCTCGTTGCCCCCCTCCCGTATGACCGGCCCGACGACCTGCACTTCGTTTGGCGGAATTACACCTGGGTCTCGTTTGGCCGCGGGTGGGTTGGCGGAACGGACGTGACGGCGTTGAAGGCGGCAGGTGGCGTCATTCAGGACGCTGTCGGACTGCGCCGAAACAGGTACACGCTCACGCGCGCCGGCGGCGGCGAGCCTGCCGAGACGCACGTCATGGTGTCCACGCCGAACCTGTTCGATGTGCTCGGCGTTCGTCCCGCGAAAGGGCGCGGCTTCGCTCCGGAGGAGCAAGGGGAAGGGCGAGACCGAGTGATCGTGTTGGGCGACGCCCTCTGGCGCGATCGGTTCGGCGCCGACCCGGCGATTCTCGGCTCCCAGATCCGGTTGGACGGGGAGCCGTTCACGGTCATCGGGATCATGCCCCCTGGTTTTCGATTCATGCGTCACACCAGCGAAGGCGCGCCGGAAGCGGCCGATGCATACACGACATTCGCGTTCGATCTCGCGGAGACCGACCCGAAGACTGGCGCATTCGCCGTGCTCGTGCGCGCGAAGCCCGGCACATCGCTCCAGGCGCTGGACGCGGCGGTCGGTTCCGTGGGCGCGATGATCGATCGAAGGGATTTCAACAGCAGAGGATTCAAGCTGTACGCGGTTGGAGCCAAGGCTGACCTCGTCGCGCGCGTACGGCCGGCGCTCATCGTGCTCGGAGCGGCGGGCGCGTTCCTCGTTGTCGTGCTGGCGGTGAACCTCGCGACGCTGCTGCTGGCCCGGGCGGCACAGCGCGAACGGGAGTACGCGGTTGCTCGCGCCCTCGGCGCGAACCCGGTCGCCCTGGCCCGGGCCACGCTGTTCGAAGGCGGGTTTCTGGGTGCGTTAGGCGGGGTGGGCGGGGTGATCCTCGCGGTGTGGGGGACCCGAGCGCTCGTGACGCTGGCACCTGCGGACCTTCCGCGTCGCGAAGCCATTGGCGTGGACTGGTGGATCGCGGCGGCGGTGGTAGGCGTCGGCGCCGCGCTCGGTCTGTTCGCTGCCACGCTTCCCGCGCTCTGGGCGACGCGTGCGAAACTGGTCACGTTGCTCGCGAGCGCCGCCGTCCGCGGCGGTGGGGGCCACGGTCGCATGCGCCGGGTCATGGTCGTGGTTCAGGTGGCGCTCTCGCTCGTGCTCCTGACCACGGGCGGTTTGGTGGTGCGGAGCTTCGAGCGTCTCCTGCAGGCGGATCCCGGGTTCGATTCGAGGAGCACGCTGACGCTGCGTGTCCCGGTGCCCGACCATCGGTACCCGACTCTGGAAGCGGCGACAGCCTTGCACGAACGGCTCGAGCGAGCGATCGCCGAGGTCCCCGGTGTGACCGCGGTCGGTGCCGCATCGGCGCTCCCGTTGACCGCCGGCGTCGATCAGGCTTCGGCCAGGTTCCCGGCCGCACCCGGAAACAACGGCGACCCGGAGCACGACTCGCCGCTCGTCGACTACATCCCGGCGCGCGGGCGGTACTTCGCGGCGTTAGGCATTCACGTACTCGCCGGCCGTGCGTTCGAGCCGACGCGGCACCCTGGCGTGCGCGAGGCAATGATCGACCGCACGCTCGCGGCGCAGTTCTTCCCCGCGGGCAGTCCGATTGGCGCTACGCTCATTGCCAATGCCTCGGATACGCTCAGGGTCGTGGGCGTGGTGGAGCACGCACGACAGTACGACCTGCACAAGGATGGCCGGCCGCAGCTCTACATCCGGAACGAGGACAACGGCTACGGTTCGCTGTCGTTCGCCATTCGCACCGAGCGTGCGCCGCTGGACATAGCGACCGAGGTGGCGGCGGCGGTGCGGCGTGCCGACCCGGAGCTTGCCGTCTCCGACGTGCGACCGATGGAGCAGATCGTGAACGACTCGCGCCGGCAGCAGCGTCTGAGCGCGGTGCTCATCACGGGGTTCTCGATTGGCGCGCTGATGCTCGCGGCAATGGGACTGTTCGGGATCGTCGCAGGGTCGGTCAACCGTCGGCGGCACGAGATCGCCGTACGCCTCGCCCTCGGCGCCGATCACGGGAAGGTGCTTCGCCTGGTGGTCCGGGAGGGAGGGACGCTCGTGGTGCTCGGGATGCTGGTAGGCATACCAGGGGTCTACTTCATGGGTCGCGCTATCGCCGGCGTCCTGGTAGGCGTATCGCCCTTCGATGCGCCGACGCTGGCGGCGGTTGCCGCGGGACTCGTCCTCGTTGCACTCGTGGCGTGCTACATCCCGGCGCGCCGCGTGACCGGCATCGCCCCCGCACAGGCCTTCCGCGACCCCTAATCGGGGTCAGATTCGAATATCATCGTTTCCTTGCTTCGTAGAGTCGCATTGCTGCCGTCATAACGCGGTGTGTGAGGGGTGGTTCGGGTCTCCGGTTGGCCAGGCCGATTTCGCGGCGCCATCGGGCGAGACGCGGACGACGCGGCAACTGCGACGCTGAGGACCCGGGGGACACCTCGCGCGCCTCGGGTGCGGTGCGCGCGGGCCGGTCGGAACGACGATGGCGCGGAACGGGCCGAAACGGCCAGATGACGGCTCCGCACTGAGGCCGCGTAGCGAGAGGTCGCACGGGCGGGCATCCAGAACGGAGGCCAAACGGATGAGGGGGGTGAGGGAATGGTGGGGATCGCTCCTCGGCACTCACGCGCCCTCGCGCGCCACGGCCGTGACTGATGGGAACTGCTCCCTGACGTTCATCCGGCCGTTTCGGCCTTTCCGCGTCATCGTCGTTCCGACCGGGCAACCACGAAGGACCCTGAACCACCGTTGCACCGGGGCGCCGATTCCCGACGACGAGCCGTTGACTGCACCGCCCCCGTCCGACAGTCTTGGCCGTGACCTTCCACGACCTGGTTCTCACCTCCAACGCTGTCGCCGCGACGAGTAGTCGCCTGAAGAAGGTCGACCTTCTCGCCGGGCTGCTGCGCGGCGTGCCACCTAACGAGGTGCCGATCGCGATCGGGTTCCTCACGGGGTGGCCTCGGCAAGGAAAGCTCGGCATCGGGTGGTCCACGCTCGAGTCGTCGCGGCCGGCGGGTGCCGCCGCGGCACCGGAGCTCACCATCGCCGACGTCGACCAGGCATTCTCTGAGCTCCAGGCCGTGCGCGGCAAACAGTCGGGCGCCGAGCGGCGCAGGCTGCTCGCGGAGCTCATGGCGCGGGGTACGGCGGACGAACAGCGTTTCCTGTATGCGTTGATCGTGGGTGAGGTGCGTCAGGGCGCGCTCGACGGCGTAATGGCGGAAGCCGTGGCGCGAGCCGCGAACCTGCCGAGCGACCGCGTGCGCCGAGCCGCGATGTTGGCGGGCGATCTTGCGGCGGTCGCCGAGGCGGTTCTGGTCGAAGGAGAGGCGGGGCTTGCCCACTGGTCGCTTCAGCTCTTTCGTCCGGTGCAACCGATGCTGGCGGATTCCGCGCCTGACGTCGTGGCGGCACTCGAGCAGCTCGGCCGGGCGTCGCTCGAGTGGAAGCTGGACGGCGCGCGCATCCAGGTGCATCGGCAGGACGACCGCGTTGCCGTCTACACGCGCAGCCTGAACGAAGTGACCGGCGCGGTGCCAGAGGTCGTCGACGCGGTGCGGGCACTCCCGGCACGCGAGCTCATTCTGGACGGTGAGGTCATCGCCCTCGATCGCGACGAGCGACCGCTCCCATTCCAGGTAACGATGCGGCGGTTCGGCCGCAAGCTCGACGTCGAATCGCTCCGCGCCGATCTGCCGGTGCAGCCGTTCTTCTTCGACGTCATGCGCCTCGATGGGGAGGACCTGCTCGACCACACGTTCAGCGACCGCCTGGCACGACTCGAGGCCGTTGTTCCGCCGAGTATGCGCGTTCCTCGCATCATCACGACGGACCCGGACGAGGCCAAGCGATTCGAGGCAGGCGCGCTCGAGCGCGGGCACGAGGGGCTGATGGCGAAGTCGCTGGTTGCGCCGTACGCTGCGGGGCGACGCGGCTCGGCGTGGCTCAAGGTGAAGACGGCACGAACGCTCGATCTCGTGGTCATCGGCGTCGAGTGGGGCTCCGGCCGGCGGCAAGGATGGCTCAGCAACCTCCATCTCGCCGCGCGCGATCCGGCGACCGGCGGGTTCGTCATGCTCGGCAAGACGTTCAAGGGGATGACCGACGAGATCCTCGAGTGGCAGACGAAGGAGCTGCTCGCGCGCCAGACGCACCGGGACGGTCACATCGTGTACGTGCGTCCCGAGCTCGTCGTCGAGGTGGCGTTCAGTGACGTCCAGCGAAGCCCGCAGTACCCGGGCGGCGTGGCGCTGCGCTTCGCACGCATCAAGGGCTACCGGCCGGACAAGCGCCCCGAGGACGCCGACACGATCGAGACCGTCGTCCGACTGGCACCGTCCGGCCCTGGACGGTGACCGGGCGCGAGCCGCGTTAGGCAGCGTCGCGCCTGACGAGTGACAGCAGGTCCGGCACGATGCAGTCGGGGTGAGGACCAGCAGGAGGTACGGGCTTCCCGCCCGGGTTGATCCACACGGTGGCCAGCCCGACGGCCTGGGCGGGAACGACGTCCGCGACGTAGTTGTCTCCCACCATGACGACCTCCGCGCGAGAAACGTCGAACCCCGCGAGCGCCGTGTCGAACAGGCGCAAGGACGGCTTCATGCTGCGGCCGTCCGATGAGAACACCATCACGTCGAACAGATCGGCCACGCCGGCACGCGTGAGTTCGTCGACCCAGATCGATCGTGGCGACCAGATGTTCGACACGAGCCCGAGCCGGTGGCTGCGCGCGAGGTGTTGCAGGGCCGTCGCGTACTCGTCAGGCACCCGCCCGAGCTCATGCGCCCCGAACACGCGCTCGAGGCGGCTCCGCTCGTCGGCTGGTAGCAAGCGAACCGATGCGATCGTGTCGAACGCTTCGCGCACCGTCGGGAAATTGTCGACGAAAGCAGGATCACGGTACCGGCCGAGGAGATACGCGTAACACGCATCGATGACTGGACGCACCTCACCGGAGGACAGCGACGTCCCACCTTCAGCGCAGTAGGTCGCGAAGTAGTCGTGCTCGGCGCCAAAGCGATCCTCGCCGAACATGAACGTCGAGTTCAGGTCGAGGAGCACCACGGAGAATCGATCGAGGAAGGACGTCATGACACTCCCGGCGATTCAGCGGAACCCCAACCCCTTCGTGCGAGTCCGAATGCGGAGGAGGCGATCGTTCGCGGTGATGTATAGCATCGACCCATCATCGCCGAACGCGCAGTTGGCCGTCGGCTGACCGGTGACAATCGTGCCGAGATGCTTGCCGGTGGGCGAGAGAACGAGTACCCCACCGGGCCCGGTGAGGAAGACGTTGCCACGCTGGTCGACCTTCATGCCGTCGGGAACGCCCTTCCGCCCGGCCCGCACGAGTGGTGTGGCGTCGAAGAACACGCGCCCGCGGATTGCGGTGCTCTCTGGTGGAAGCGAATACGCCATCACGATCGGCTTCTCGGCGTCCGCGTTCGCCACGTAGAGCGTTTTCTCATCAGGGGAGAGCGCAATGCCGTTCGGGTATCCGAGCTCGGACGTCACGAGCGTGAGTGTCCCCGATGGCGTCAGGCGGTACACGCCATTGTGGCGAAGCTCCTTCGCCGAGTCGGCGTCGAGCTTGAACAAACCGAACGGCGGATCGGTGAAATAGAGGTCGCCGTTCGACGCGTATACGAGATCGTTCGGGCTGTTGAGGCGCTTTCCGTCATAGCGATCCGCGAGTGTCGTCTTCGTGAACTTCGCTTCGTTCACCCGCGCGATCTGACGATTGCCGTGATCGGCCATGACGAGCGAGTCGTTCGCGTCGAACGTCAGGCCGTTGCTGCCGAGCTCACGCCCCGGCGGATTGGGGCGCGTGTAGCCGGCCGGCCGCAGGAATACGGAGAGTCCGGCACCCTGCTGCCACTTGTAAATCGTGTTGCGCGGCACGTCACTGAACAGCACGTACCCTCCGCTCTTGCGCCATACGGGTCCCTCGGACCATTCGAAGCCCTCCGCGAGCTTCTCGATCTGCGCGTCAGGCGCGACGAGCGAGTCGAGGGCGGGATCGAGGCGCTCGATCGAGCCGACTGACTGCGAGGCGGAGGCGCGTTGCGGCCCGGAAGGCTGACACGCGCACAACACTGTCGTCACGCCTACGAGACTCGAGATGACAACGCGAAGTGCTCGGCCGCCGGCATACATCATGTCACACCTACCGAGTTGATGAGTGTGCCTATCGGTGGGACGTCGATGCGAATCTCGTCACCGGGCTGCAGGGTGAAGTCGTCGGGAGGAACGATGCCCGTCCCCGTGAGCAGGATGCAGCCGGTCGGGAAGCTCGTCTCGCGATAGAGGAACTCGACGAGCTCGCCGGGGTCGCGGCGCATCTGCGAGAACGTCGTTCGGTCATCCACCACCGGCATACCGGCGCGCGACACGCGTAACTCGATCGCCGTGTCAGGCGGCAGCGGGTCGGCGCTCACGAGTATCCCCGGCCCAAGCGCGCAGGCCCCGTCGTAGATCTTGGCCTGCGGCAGGTACAACGGGTTCTGCCCCTCGATATCGCGCGAGCTTACGTCATTCCCGATCGTATACCCGACAATGGCGCCACGCGCGTTGATGCAGAACGCGACTTCGGGCTCCGGCACCGTCCAGCGAGCATCGCGTCGCGCCCGGACCGGGTCTCCGGACCCACGCACTCGCCACGCGGGCGCCTTGAAGAACAGCTCGGGTCGCTCCGCCTCGTATACCTTGTCGTAGAACGTGCCGCCGCCAGAGGCACTGGATTCCTCGATACGCGCGGCGCGGCTTCGATAGTAGGTCACGCCGGCCGCCCACACCTCCTGTGTGCCGATCGGCGCAAGCACCCGATCGCGAAGCTCGCTCCGGCCAGGCGATCGGCTCGATGCATGACGGAGGTACGCGATGAGGTCATGGTGGTTGAACAGCGTATCCCAGTCGGCGGCCAGGTCGTAGTATGCGCCCCCGTCCTCCACGACTGCGCCGCGGGAAGTGCGATACATCCTCACGACGCACCACCGGGCGAGGATGACGGAGTCGAGACTTCGGCGCCGTGGCTCGCAGCCTCGAGCGCTTTCACGATACGGTCGACGTCGTACACACATCCCGCCCACGTCCCGCCGCTCACGCGCTGCAACGCCGCCCAGAGTCGCGTGTCGTCAGGCAACAGCTCGTGCGGTGCGAGCCGTGGATGCAGAGGGCGCTGACGCAGCACGTCGGCGCACCGCTCCGACGTCAACTCCTCGCCGCTCACGCCCACGAGGTTCACCGTACCTTCGAGAGTCGTCCGGTCGATCACGATCTCGATGAGATCGCCATCGCGCACTCTGGCGATCGGCCCGCCGGCGAGCGCCTCAGGTCCGACATGTCCCACGCACGCGCCTGACGAGAAGCCGGAAAATCGGCCGTCAGTCACCAGTGCGACGTGCTTGCCCCACGGCAGGTACCGCAGCGCCGTGGTGATCTGTGCCGTTTCCTGCATGCCGGTCCCCGAGGGCCCGTTGCCGATGAGAACGATCACGTCACCAGGCACGATGGCACGCTCGCCATGCTGGCCGGCGCCCTTCACGGCGCGAATGGCCTCGCGCTCATCGACGAACACGCGCGCCGGGCCGCGATGCCGGTACACCTGGTCTTCGCCGACGACCGATGCATCAATGGCGGTCGCCTTGATCACCGACCCGTCGGGCGCGAGGTTCCCGACCGGAAAGACGACGGTGCTCGTCAGCCCCGCTCGCCGGGCTGCGTCGGGGCTCATGATCACGTCGTCCGGCAGCACACGCGCGCCCGACGCCAACCGCTCGCGCGCGCGCTGGCGCCGCTCGCTCGACTCCCACCAGTCGAGCGTTACTCCCAGCGTGTCGCCGGTCGCGGTGAGAACGTCGCTGTCGAGAAGCCCCAGGCGGCGGAGATGGAGCATGACCTCCGGAACGCCTCCAGCCATGAAGACCTGCACCGTCGGATGCCCCCGTGGCCCGTTAGGCAACGCGTCCACGAGGCGGGGGGTCGCGCGATTCACACGGATCCAGTCGTCCACGGTGGGCGGCGTGAGCCCGGCGGCATGCGCGATGGCCGGGACGTGCAGTAACAGGTTCGTCGATCCGCCGAACGCGGCGTGGACGAGCATCGCGTTCTCGATCGCCGCCGGCGTGAGGATCCGCTCGAGTGGAATCCCCGACCCATGCAGCCGCAGCAGCGCGTGCGCGGAGCGACGACCGAGCTCGAACCATGAGGGCTCTCCGGATGGAGCGAGCGCGCTGTGTGGTACCGCCAGCCCCAACGCTTCCGCGACGACCTGGGATGTCGCCGCCGTGCCCAGGAACTGGCATCCCCCACCCGCGGAGCCGCAGGCGCGGCAACCCATTTCGGCGGCGTAGTCGAGAGTCACGAGGTCCCGGCTGAAGCGCGCCCCGAGACTCTGCACCTGCCCCGCATCCTCGGCGCCTAACGTGGGGAGGGTGACGCCCCCTGGGACGACGACGGCAGGCAGTGTCCTGCACCCCGCGAGGGCAAGCATCGTCGCCGGGAGCCCCTTGTCACACGTCGCGACCCCCATCACGCCACTGGCAGTGGGAAGCGAGCGAATCAGCCGACGCATCACGATTGCCGCGTCGTTGCGATAGGCGAGACTGTCGAACATCCCGGTCGTGCCCTGCGTCCGGCCGTCGCACGGGTCGCTGCAGAACCCGGCGAACGGGATCGCCCCTCGACTGCGAAGCGTCTCCGCTGCCTCGCGCACAAGGAGGCCGATCTCCCAGTGTCCGGTATGATAGCCTAACGCGATCGGGCGTCCATCCTCCGCACGAATGCCGCCGGCCGTACTGACGATCACGTACTCCGGGCCGCCGAGCGAGGCCGGGCTCCACCCCATCCCCACGTTCTGCGTCAGGCCGAACAGGTCGCCGCTCGGCGCTTCGACGAGCATCTCGGGGGTGAGGGGCAGGCGTCCACCCGGCCCTTGCGCGGCCACGCGGTCGGCGGCGACGACGTCGGCTTCGCCGAGGACGGCAGCGAGCGGCGGTGGCACAGGGCGGCGGCGCATGTCAGCGCAACGGAACGAAAACGGCCAGGAGCACGGTCGTGAACATCGCGGTCACTCCGACAATGGCGGACAGCGGCGTCCATGACTTCAGCGTCTCGATCTCCGATACACCTCCCATCTTCGAGAACACCCAGAAGCCGCTGTCGTTCATCCACGTCCCCACGAGCGCGCCTGCGGCGATGGCGGTCGCGACGTACACGCGGTGATAGGGGAGCGTATCGACCTCGGTGAGCATGGCTGCGAGCATGCCGGCGGTAGTGATCATGGCCACGGTGCTCGATCCCTGCGCGATCTTGATCAGGCTCGAGACGCCGAATGCGAGCACGAGGAGCGCAAGTCCGGCACTCGCGTTCTCCGTGTTCACGAGCGACTGGATGGCCGGGCCGACCTGGGCTGCCTGGAGCGTGGCGCCAAATGCTCCGCCCGCAGCCGTGATGAGAATGATCATCCCCGCGCTGTCGATTGCTTTCGCCGTGAGCTCGCCGATCTGCGAGCGCGTCGCTCGACGCTGCCGCCGGTAGACCAGGATGGCGATAGCCGCAGCCAGGAGCAGGGCGAGGTTCGGGTTGCCTAACACAGCCGTCCAGGGCGCCAGGGTCTGCCATATCGGAGCTGCTGATGCCGTCGAGAGGGAAACGACGAGTGTGTTCGACGCAATGAGCAGGACTGGCACGATGATCGGCAATGCGGCAGGGATGATGCCGGGAAGCTGAGCGTCCTGCTTCCCGGACGTATCGGACTCGAGCACGCTCGGTGCCGGGATGACCGGTCGCTGTCGATCCCGCCACCCGGCGAACGCGACGCCCGCCGTTGCGGCTGGGAGTGCCACGACGAGACCCATCAGCACCATCGTGCCGAGGTCGACGCCTAACGCGTTCGCGACGGCGAGGGGGCCGGGTGTCGGTGGGACGAGCGTGTGTGTCGCCGCCGCGCCGCCGGCAATCGCCATGAGATACTTCAGGTAGTGGCGGGCTGTGCGCGCGTACATCGATCGCGCGAGCGGCACGAGAAGGTAGAAGACCGTGTCGAAGAATACGGGAATCGACAGCACGAAGCCCGTGGCCCCGAATGCCGCGCCGCCTCGCTTCTCGCCAAGGACACCGAGGAAGGCGTTGACGATGCGGTCGGCGGCGCCACTATCCATCATCGCCTTGCCGATGATGGCGGCGAGCGCGATGACGATCCCGATGCTCCCGGCCGTCCGTCCGAACCCCTCGGCGACCCGGGTGATCTTCGTGGCGGCCTCGCCGGGGGCGAGAAGGCTGACGACTATTGCTGCCGCAATGAGAGCGACGAACGCATTGAGCCGGAGAAGGGCAATGGCGCCAATGACGACCGCCATTCCGATGAGTAGAATGAGGAGTGGCGAAAGCATTGACAAGATGATAAGGTCGCATGACGAAGTCGCCAGGAGGCGGAGTGCCACCCGTCGACCGCCGAACGATGCTTGGGACGTCAGCCGCTGCGGCTGCGGGTGTGGCCGCCTCCGCGATCGTGCCGAATAGGCTCCTGAATGCGGCCGAAGGCCAGGGGGCCAGCGCACCGCGGCTCCGATTCGGCGTCGTCGGAATCGACCACGGCCACATCTATGGTATGGCGGACGCCGTGATTCGCGGTGGTGGGGAACTGGTGTCCTTTCACGCGAACGACCCGGTTCTGGCCGCCGCGTTCGCTCGCCGCTATCCGAACGTGAAACAGGTCAGCGACGAACGGGCAGTGCTGGAGGATCGTTCGATCAGCCTCGTCCTCTCCTCCATCATCCCGAGCGAGCGCGCGCCGCTTGGTATTCGCGTCATGCGGTCGGGGAAGGACTTCGCCTGCGACAAGCCTGGCATCACGTCGCTCGCACAACTCGCTGACGTGAAGCGCGTTCAGGCGGAGACGAAACGGATCTACTCCATCGTGTACAGCGAGCGCCTCGAGAGTCGAGCGACGGTTCGTGCGGGTCAGCTCGTGCGCGATGGCGCGATCGGGACGGTGGCGCAGACAGTTGGACTCGGACCGCATCGGGTGCATCCGCCAGAGCGTCCGGACTGGTTCTGGGATCCGAAGCGCTACGGCGGGATCATCTGCGACATCGGGTCGCACCAGTTCGATCAGTTCCTGTTCTTCACTGGCTCCACCAGCGCCGAGATCGTGGCGGCGCAGGTGCGAAACGTTCGGTACCCGGAGCACCCGGCGTTTCAGGACTTCGGTGACGCGCTGGTGCGCGGCAATGGCGGGACCGGATACCTCCGCGTGGACTGGTTCACCCCAGCGGGCCTCCCCACCTGGGGCGACGGCCGCCTAACAATCCTCGGCACCGACGGGTATATCGAGGTGAGGAAGTACGTGGACCTCGCCGGGCGTCCGGGCGGCGATCACCTCTTCATCGCGGACGGGAAGGGGGTGCGCTACGTGGACTCGCGCGATGTCGAGCTGCCCTACGGGCGCCAGCTCGTGGACGACGTGCTCGATCGAACCGAGACGGCGATGTCGCAGGCGCATTGCTTTCTCGTCACTGAGCTGGCGCTGCGTGCGCAGGCCTCGGCGCACGTCGTTAGTTCGTAAGGCGGTTTGCGGAATCGCGGTTCCGACATCACCATCTCGTTCCACTCTTGCACCAGGGGTCGATCCACCTGTCCAGTACGCCGCAGGTCCGAGCGTTACCGTCCCCGAAGGAGCTCGCCGCCACAGTTGCGCTCTGGGGGCTCATCGCGATCGCGTTTTCCGGGCACAACTACTTCACGTACGTGGCCGATGGCCGGCGCGTCCCGCTGTCCACGACGATCTGGTGGAGCGTGGCGGAGTGGCTGCCCTGGGTTGTGCTCACGCCGTTCGTCCTGCGAGTAGCGCGAGCGAACCGCCCGCGTCGCGGTGTGCTTGTACGCACATCGCTGACGCTCGCGGCCGCCGGCGTCATCTTTGCGGGCGCGCAGGTCCTCCTGGAGTACCTGTTCGACCGCGCCGCGGTGCTCGCGAGCGGCGATCCCACCATCACCGTCCGCGTGTGGCTCGCCCACGGCGTGAGCGGTCCGCCGCTCGAGTTATCCTACCTGATCCCACGCAAGATCGGCTTCAGCTACATGACGTACTGGGCCGTCGTGGTCGCCGCGCTCGCGTTCGAGTATCACCGACTCTTCGTCGATCGTGACGTGCGCGCAGCCAGGCTCGAGGGGGCACTCCTGTCGGCACAGCTCGAGGCGCTGCAGGCGCAGGTGCAGCCACACTTCCTGTTCAACACGCTGAACGCGATCGCGAGTCTCATCCCCGAAGATCCAGCAGCCGCCGAAGAGACCGTCGAGTCGCTGAGTGAGCTGCTGCGGGCGACGCTACGAGAGGGTGGTCAACGCGAGATTCCGCTGGCGCGCGAGCTCGAGCTGCTCGAGCTCTACCTCGGTATCCAGGCAACGAGGTTTCAGCAGCGGCTGCGCGTTCGGCGCGATAACGACCCCGCGCTCGCGACGGCGCTGGTGCCGCCGATGCTGCTCCAACCACTGGTCGAGAACGCCATCCGCCACGGCATCGCGCGGCACGGGAAGGGCGGAACGGTATCGATCACGACGCGCCTGGTCGACGGTGAGGTCGAGTTGCTCGTCGAGGACGATGGGCCGGGGCTGACGACGCCGGAGGAGGGCGCCACCGGGATCGGGCTCGCGAACACGCGGTTGCGCCTCGAGCGGCTGTATGGGGCGCGTGCTTCGCTGCAGGTCGGTAACCGTGTAGAGGGCGGAGCGTTCGCCCGCGTGCGGCTGCCGCTCGTGCTGGCCGCGCACGTACTCGATGATCCCGTTAGGCAGATCGACGTCCCGGTGCTCGCACTCGATCGACGACCACAGGCGGAGGCGGTGCCGTGAGCGGCACCCTGCGTGTGCTCGTGGCGGACGACGAACCCCTCGCCACGCGACGACTCCGCCGCATGCTCGGAGCGCACCCGGACGTCACTGTCGTCGCCGAGTGCAGCACAGGGGCCGAGGCGCTCGCGGCGTTCGCGCGCGAAACGCCGGACCTCGTACTTCTCGACGTTCAGATGCCGGATGGTGACGGGTTCGAGGTAATGGAGGAGCTCGCGCGAGCGAGTGACGCGCTCGTCGTTTTCGTCACGGCCTTCGACGAGTACGCAGTGCGCGCGTTCGAGGCTGCGGCGCTCGACTACCTCGTCAAACCTGTCCGCCGATCTCGGCTGGATACTGCGCTCGACCGGGCGCGCGAGCGTCTTGGGTTGCGGGCGGCCGCCGCACGTCTTGCCGCCGAGGGCGAGGTCCTGGAGCCGAATGTGAGCGCCCCAGCGAGTGCGAATCGCGCCACGGATCGCTTCCTGATCGACCGTGGGCGGCACATGGAGGTCGTGATGGTGGAGGACATCGATTGGATCGAGTCCTCCGACAACGATGTGATCGTCCACATCGCGAGCGAACGGCATCGGTACCGGCGCACGATGGAGCAGGTGCTCGCGCGCCTGCCCGAGAACCGGTTCATCCGCGTGCATCGCTCGGCGATCGTGAATCTCGGTCGCGTTCGACAGGTGCACCCGTGGTTCCACGGGAACTACCTGCTCGTTCTCGCCGACGGAACGCGGGTGACGACAGGCCGCACGTACCGCGAGCGGTTTCTCGAGCGTATGGACGCGTTACGCTGAGATTGACGCGCACGCTAGCCCCGGGACGTGGGTGTTCACCCGCAGTCCGGTGACGCTCGCCCCGCCGCCGTTGGCCGCATCCCTCGCCGGAACGACCTTGGGCTCCGACCCATACTTGCCCCGAGGGAATGATGCAGGCTACGCACGCACCATCAGCCGAACCGACCGATCACGTGCGCCTTCGTCCGCGCCGTGATTCGCCGGACGTCCGGAAGAATTTCGCACGCCTGACGCTGATCGTAACAGTTGCGTCAATGCCGGTGGAGCCGGGCACGGCTCAAGCGGCGGCTGGGGAAACATTGCGGCGGCGCGCCGCGTGGCAGGCGAGTATCGCCGCGCCGAGCCACCCGGACTCGGGAGCGCTCGCGCGCCGGGTGGATGTCGGGTCGCCCGCGGAACGAGCGGGCCTTCGCGCCGGCGATCGGATCCTGTCGTTGAACGGCACCGCGCTATCGGACGCGGACGTGTTCTGGCCAGCGCTGCGTGCCATCCGCGGCGGCGACTCGGTACGTGCGCGCGTATTGCGCGTGGGGACGAGCAGGCAACCGACAACTGTGGACGTGCGATTCGTCGTGGACTCGGTGCCGCACGAGCGTATTCCGGGAGCTATCGTCAGCTACGACGCGGTACGATCGAGCCGCGGGTACCTCGTGCGGACGGTCGTCACGCGTCCGGCGGACGGTGGGACGGCACGACTGCCCGGCATTCTGTTCGTGCCATGGCTTTCCTGTGACGTGGTCGAGAAGCCCGATCCGGGCAGCGACGGCTTCGCGCACATGATGCGCGACGTCGCAGCGCGGTCCGGGATGGTCTTCATGCGCGTGGAGAAACCAGGGTTGGGAGATAGTCAGGGCCCGGATTGCCGATTCGCCGGTCTCGACGACGAGCTCGCCGCCTACCGAGCGGCGTTAGGCGCGCTTCGCGCCCGGCCCGATGTGGATCGCTCTCGCATCTTCCTGCTCGGCGGCAGCATCGGCGGCGCGCTCGCCCCGATCCTCGCCGCGGAGTCACGCGACGGGATTGCCGGAGTCATCGCGGTTGGCGGCTTCACGCGTACCTGGTACGAGCACATGCTCGACATCGAGCGCCGGCGCCTAACGCTCGCTGGCAGACCGCCGGCCGAGGTGAATGCGGCGATGCGCGGGTTGGCTCGGCTCTACACGGACTATCTGCTCGAGCGTCGTACGCCCGCGGACGTCATTGCGGCAAACTCCGAGCTGCGCGCGCTGTGGGACGACGAGCCGAGGCACCAGTATGGGCGGCCGGCAGTCTACTACCAGGAGGTTCAGCGGCTCGACGTCGAAGGCGCATGGGCCGCGCTCGCGCGGCGCGGCGTTCCGGTCCTCGTCGTGTGGGGCGAGTACGACTGGATCATGGGCAGGGCGGAGGCGGAGCGGGCGGTGGAGATCGTGAATGCGATTCGTCCCGGAACGGCGACGCTCTCGATCCTGCCGAGGACGAGTCATGGGCTCATGACGTTCGCTTCCCTGGCGGCGACGTTCGCCGGCCAGTCGCCGCACTACGACGGCAGGCCGGGGCGAGTCGTCGTCGACTGGCTCATCAGAACCCGGAACCAGGCACCGGGAAGCGGAACCTAGAACAGCGCTGGTTGCCGCCGCCGGCTCCCGATTCCCGGTCGCTTCCCGATGGTCAGCGTAACGGAAAAGCGATCCCGCCATTGAACGCGAGCACGCCGGCGTCGGCGTCGCTCATGAACTGAGCGCCGGCGAATACCACCGCCGTCGCGAGGTGGAACCGCAGTCCACCGCCCCCGCTGAATGCCAGGCGCGCCTCCGACTGCTCGCGGAAGCCCGTCGATCCCGGGTCGTACCGGCGAACCTGCACGCCCGCGCCGGCACGCAGGTAGGGTTTCACGATGCTCGTGGAGTTGGCCAGCGCGACGTATCCGAGCTCGCCGAAGATCGCCGGGATGTTGGTCGCCTCATCGAACGTCCCCGTGTAGGGGACGTGCGTGTAGCTCGCTGTGACGCCGAGCGACAATCCCGGGGTTATGCCGAGCGGAAAATCGACCCCCCCGAACACGTGCCAGCCGTTGTGGGTGTCGTCGCTCAGGTTGCCCGATCCCGACGCGAGCCCGCCACCGATGAATGGGACGAACCGGCGTTGGGCGTCCGCGGTGTCGAGCGGCATCGTCACGGCCGCGAGAGCGGCGACGGTAACCACGAAGATCCGTTTCATCGAGCGGCTCCTCCGGGAGCGTCTGATCGTCGGTGCGAGCGCGCATAGGCTTACGGCGCGCGCGTGTAGGATAGGGTGAGAAATCTGGAGCGCAAGCCAGCACCAGCGCCCAGCCTAACTAGTGATCTGCGGCGGCGGTCACTGAAAACACCCGTTGTAATCGACTCGTGTCATCCCTCGGCTCCGGCCCTTCGGGCCTCCCCGCTCGCCTCGTACCGTACATTCGCGCCCGCCTAACACGAGAGGACCACCAGAAATGTCTCGTTCACATAGACGCCATAGCTCAGGGCCGCTCGTTGCCCAGGTCGCCCACGTCGCGAGCGTAACTCTCGCGTTCTCGCTGCTTGCGTGCGACGACTCCCTCGCCCCGGGCATCGAGATCGTGTTGTCGGAACCAACGGTCGACTTCCGCGCCGTCCGCGGCAGCGCGTCCACCGAGGCCAAGACGATTGCCGTCTCGAACAGCGGCGACGGGCGGCTCGGCCCGGTCAGCTGCCCGGCAAGTCCCGCCAACTGGCTGACGTGCTCGGTCGCCAATGGGAACACGGTGACGCTCACGGCAAATCCTTCGGGGCTCACGGCAAGTCCGGCGACGGTGTCCGTACCCATAACCGCCGCCGGTGCACCCGACCGCCCCCGCTCGGTGGCGGTGAACCTCATCATCGATCAGCCGGTACTGACGCTGAGCGCCGTGTCGGTGAGCTTCACGGCGTCCGACGGGTCCACGGAGACGACCCCCACTTCGGCGACGATCGAGGTGACCAACACCGGCGCCGGAACGCTCGCGAGCCTCGGCACCATCTCCTGCGTCCCGACGCCAGCCAATACCCGCGTTTCCTGCAACGTGGATCAGACGTCCGGTGTGCTCACATTCACGGTGAACCCCGCCGGACTGGCGGCGGGAACGCACATCTTTCCGGTCGTCGTCAGCGCACCTAACGACAACGTCGCGAAGACGGTGTCCCTGACGCTCGCCATGACGGCGCTGCCGCGCATCTCCCTGTCACAGGGATCGCTCCTGTTCCAGATGCTCCGCGGGGGCGCGGCGCCGGGCGCGCAATCCATCACCGTCTCGAACGGCGGGGGCGGATCTATCGGGACCGTGAGTTGCCCCGCCAATCCTGCCACATGGCTCACGTGCGCCGTGTCCAACAACGCGACGGTCACCTTCACGGTCAACCCTACCAACCTCTCGGCGAATCCGCCAAGCGTGTCGGTCCCGATCAGCGCGACAGGCGCCACGAACAGCCCGCAGAACGTCAACGTCAGCTTCAACATCCGGCAGCCGGTCTTGTCGGTCGACCTGCCGAACGTCGCGTTCACCACGCAAGCCGGCGGAACGACCACCACTCCGGCGTCCGCGAAGGTCGTCGTGACCAACACGGGGGAGGGGACGCTCGCCGATCTCGGGACGATCACCTGCACTCCGCCTGCTCAATCACCCGTGACGTGCGTGGTCGCTCAGACTGCGGGCGAGCTCACGTTCACGGTGAACCCCACTGGCATTGTCGGGACGCGGATTTTTCCCGTTACCGTGAGCGCGCCGAACAGCAACGTGGCTCGGATCGTCACGGTTACCCTCTCGTCCGCTACCGGCATCGGCCTGTCGCCGAGTGAGGTGACGTTCCAGGCAATCCGCGGCAGCACGACCAACACCGTCCGGAAGGTCAAGGTCACCAACACTGGGGCGGGCACGCTGGGTACGATTAGCTGTCCGGCTAACCCCGCCACGTGGCTGACGTGCGCGGTGGTCAACGTCGACACGCTTTACCTGACCGCGAAGCCAGCCGGGCTGACCGCGAGCCCCGCCGACGTCCAGGTCCCGGTGTCGGCGACGGGCGCGTTCGACAGCCCGCAGAACGTCACGGTCAGCTTCACCATCCTGCAGCCGGTGCTCTCGCTCAGCGCCACTGTCCTGAGCCCCACGGTAACGGCGGGGGGGACGGCAGGTCCCCTGTTCGTGAACGTCACGAACACGGGGGCAGGAACGTTGGCGAACCTCGGCACCATTGCATGTACGCCGTCCGCAGCGCGCGTCGGCTGCGTGGTGAACCAGGCGACCGGCGCTCTGTCGATCACGGTGAACAGCGCGGCGGCACCAGCGCTCGCGCCGGGACAGCACGTCTTCACGATCGCCGTGGCCGCGTCGAACAGCAACGCGCCGCAAGTCGTCGCGATCGTCCTCACGGTCACGTAGGATCGACACCAGCCTTTCTCCCGCTTACCATCGTGTATGCCGTCGCGTTCGAAGTCCTGTGGCGTCGTCGTCCGTGCGGGGTTGCCCGAAGCGCAGCCCCTCCGTCTGCGGCGGTTGGCGATCCGGCTCGCGGCTAGGTCGTGGCGGACCGGGATCGGCTGATCGAGGCGTGGCGCGCCGCCGCCATCGATCTGGACATCAGGGTCACAGCCCCGTTCACCTTCGAGGACCGGCACGGGGTCGCGTTGGAGTTCATTGCCTACGTTCGCGACTTCGGACGGTGGTCGGGGACGCTCGTGTGGATGATGCCGGAGCCGCTCCCCGCCGCCCGCCTGCCGTTCAACGTGCCGTATCTGGTGTCGGCCCTGAACCCGAACCTGTACACGG
Organism: Gemmatimonadaceae bacterium; assembly: GCA_036741775.1. Taxonomy (GTDB): domain Bacteria; phylum Gemmatimonadota; class Gemmatimonadetes; order Gemmatimonadales; family Gemmatimonadaceae; genus JAJKIV01. Next base: position 116,867 of record DAINRQ010000005.1, read on the forward strand.
AGTACGATCGCGTCCGGTTCGTCGAGACGCTCGAGGCATGGGGTTGGGCAGGTCGTGGCGACCCACCGGACTGGTATCGCGGGCCGTAGGCCGTACGAGCTTGCCGAAACCGGCCGCGGGGCCGACCGTAGGGCCAGCAAGCCCTTCTCCTTCCGCCGCACCTACTCCGTTTTCCGTATGCTGGATCGCATCACCGCCTCGTCGCTGCGCGTGGGTTTCGACACCCTTCGCGCGAACCCGCTTCGCACCCTCCTGTCGACGCTTGGCATCATCATGGGCGTCGCTGCCCTCGTGTCCGTGCTGTCGCTCGGCGACGGAATGGAGCGCTATGCACGCGATCAGATCTCTCGCACCACGGACCTTCTGTCCGTCAGCGTGACGCCGTCACTTTTCCGTACGGTGGATGGCCAGCGGTTCCCGCGTACGGATGTCGTGAGCCTAACGCGTGAAGACGCGGACGCCATCGCCGGCGTCGTCGGCCCGGATGGTATGGTGACGATGCTCGTGTCAGGGCAAGCGCTGGTCACGACGCGTGCCGACACGACCCCGCGCGTGGCTCAGGTGCTTGGCACGCTCGCCAGCGTCGTTTCCGAGCTCCCGTCGCCCGTTGCCCACGGCCGCTTCTTCACCGAGGACGAGGCCCGTCGTGACGCGCCGGTCGTGGTCATCTCGGCGGGGCTGGCCGAGCGGGTCGCCCCGGGGCGTGCCCCCGGGTCGATGGTAGGCGACACGATCCTGTTCCAGGAATCACCTCGGGAGGTGATCGGCGTGCTGGCGCCGGTAACCGGCGCCGCCGAGCCCACGGCGTTCATGCCCGTGGGAGCCGCGCGGACGGCGCTGCCGCCGGCGCTCGTCGGTCGTCCCACGGCGATCGTCGTGAAGGCGCGACGTGTCGAGGACGTGCAACCGATTCGCGCGCGCGTGGAGGGATGGCTCGCGAGTCGCTACGGCGCAGCATGGCAGGAGCGCGTGACGGTGGCGACGAATCAGGCGCGCGTCGAACAGGCGCAGCAGGGGATGCTGCTCTTCAAGCTGTTCATGGGTGCACTTACCGGGATCTCGCTGCTCGTGGGCGGGATCGGCATCATGAACGTACTGCTGGCGTCGGTGATCGAGCGGACGCGCGAGATCGGGATTCGCAAGGCGGCGGGTGCACAGCATCGGCACATCCTGCTGCAGTTCCTGTCCGAGTCGGTGACGATCTCGGGAGTGGGGAGCATGATCGGAGTAGCGTTAGGCGTCGGTGCCGCGTTCGGCGTGACGGCGATCATGCGCCGCATGGCGACCGCGCCGATCTACGCCGGGTTCTCGCTCGGGACGTTCCTCGTGGCGGTGATCGCGTCGGTGCTGGTGGGGCTGACGTTCGGCCTGTACCCGGCGCTCCGTGCAGCGCGGCTCTCACCGATCGACGCGATTCACCACGAGTAGATCGACCGTTCTTCGGGTAGGGTTCAACGCGCCGGCCCGGTCGGAACGGCGATGGCGCGGATGACGGGGAAGCGGCCGGATGGACGGCTCTGCATCGAGGCCGGGCCGCGCAGCGAGCCGGGATCGGAGGGAACAGCCGCCGGGACGCCACCGTTCCCGCGGGCCGTTCCTCGATTCGCGATTCCCGATTCCCGACAATCATCCGGCCGTTTCGGCCTTTTCCGCGTTATCGCCGTCCGACCGGCCCGGGTACCCCGAATCGTACACGCGCCGGCCGTTCAGTCACGGGTGAGAGGCATAGACGGTCACCACTGTATCCTCGAAGGTGCGTCGGGTCCATCCAGCAGGGACCGGGTGCGTGCGCGAGTGCTCCGCCACGAGGAGGCGCGCAAACCCGCTCGCCCGCCAGCTGGCCAGCACCAGGTCGAGCTGGCGCGACTCGTACGGCGGGTCCACGAACGCAATGTCGTAGGTGTCCTCCGATAGCGCGGCTGCGAACTGCACTGCGTCGCGCTTGAAGATGCGCGTGCGTTCGCGGACGCGCAGCGCAGCGACATTGGCTCGGAGCGCATGGAGGCTCGACGGTCGGAACTCGACGAAGTCCGCGCTCTGGGCACCGCGCGAAAGCGCTTCCAAGCCGAGCGCACCGGTGCCGGCGAACAGATCGAGAATGCGCGCGTCCGGAAGGTCCGCCGCCAGAAGATCGAGCACGGCGGCGCGCACGTGTTCGGCGGTCGGTCGCACGCGCGAGTCGGCCGGAGAGGTCAGGTCCCGACCCGCGAATTTCCCGCCCACGATCCGCAGGATCCCCTCGCCGTGACAGAGTCGGTCGTAAGTACTGCGGTCCGGCGGCTGTGGTAAGGGGTGGTGGCAGCGCCACCACCCCCGAAGGTCATCCCCAGCGGTTCGTTCGCTTCGGATCGGGGTCGCGATTCCCAGGCCGAGGCTTGCCACTCGTTCCCGGCCCGCGTTTTCCGCGGCCGCGCGCCTCCATCCGTTCCTGACGTGTGGCATCCTCCTTCGATTCCGCGCGCTGCTTGCCCGCGCCGTAGGTCACTCCATTCGCGCTCGGCGATTCCCCGCGCTGTCGCGCGTCACGGGCGAAGGCGTCGCTCCTCGTTATCGCCCTCCATCTGTCGTGCCATCCCGTCCCTCGCTCGTCAGCGTTTCCGCTTTCGTTGCGGCGTGCCCGTCGCCTTCTCGACGTTTTCGCGGTTCGTCTCGACGAGCTCGCCAATGTGCTCACCGTGGCGACCCGCGTCGGGCCCGACGTCCTCCACGGCTCCACTGAGCCGTACGTCATCGCGAACGAAGTCCTCGCCTTCCGGCTCAGTCCGCAAGTCGTCCACATCCACCTGTTTCACCTTGAAATGCCCCGATTTGTCGCGGCCGTTATGCGGCTTCCTGCGTTCCGACATGCAATGCCCTCCATCGGCTGCTGATTTTCGACGACCATCCCGACACTGGGGAGCAAGGAGCAGACCGACGGCGCATTCTGTCGCTCGGCGTTTGCGCGCCATGACGTGGCACGCCCGCTGCCCATGGAATGTCGACTCAACGAAGGGGACCGATCATGCCAGCACGCCAGAACGACTCGGGCTCGAACGACCGACCGCGCGACAAGTATCGGGATAACGACGACGTGCGCGACGCGACCCCACCCGACGACCGCTCGGACACGAACCCCGACTCGAAGTCCGAAGCCCGCGGCGACGCGCGCGAGAACGTCGGCAACACGGCACGCGGCACCGACGCCAATCCGACAGAGCGGACTCGACATCAACGTTAGGCAACGAGAACAGAAATACGCTGGTCGCTGTTAGCTGTTAGCTGGCGCTGGTAGCTGCAGGGTGAAAGCACGCAGCAAGTCGTGAGTCCTCAGTCCTGAGTCAGTCAGTTGGCCAGTGACTGATCACTGGCCATTCGGTACCGACCGCTCACGACTTACTGGGGCCGAGCCGAGGGACGTCCCGACGGTGTCACCCTGCAGCAACCAGTTCCAGCTAACAGCGACCAGCGTAGTATTGTAGTTCTCGTCAAATACCCTGTCCGGACCAAGACCGTGTTCCACGATCGTCCCGTCTTCCCGCGCGGCTTCCGCTGCGCGAGCCGCAACGTCGGCCTCAAGCCGACCGCCAAGGATCTCGCCCTGTTCGCCAGCGACGTCGACGCCGCGGCCGCCGCCGTGTTCACGCGTAACCACTTTCCCGGGGCGCCGATCATCCTCGGACGCGAGACCATCAAGCACGGGCGCCTGCGCGGTGTGGTCGTGAACAGCAAGGTGAGCAACGTCGCGAGCGGAGAGCAGGGGATCGTGAACGCGCGACGCATGGCCGTCGCGGCCGCCGCGGAGATCGGCGCCGTGCCGGAACACGTGCTCGTCAGCTCCACGGGCGTCATTGGCGTCCCGCTCCCCATCGATCTCATCGAGCGCGGGATTCAGGGCATCGCCGGCGAGCTGCAGGACGATCCGCTCGTTGGCGCCGAGGGGATCATGACGACCGATCGTCATCCGAAGGCGCTCTCGCTCGAGATCGGAGGTGTGACGATCACCTGGGTCGCGAAGGGATCGGGGATGATCGAGCCGAACATGGCGACGATGCTCGTCTACATCTTCACCGATG
>DAINRQ010000006.1:0-119528 GCA_036741775.1 Gemmatimonadaceae bacterium
TCGTTCAAGTACTTCACGAGTGAGCGCCTGCTCGTGTCGGTGATGTTCTACGGCGCGGCCGCGATGCTCTTCTTCGGCGCGTTCTGCATGCGCTACCGGCTCGAACTCATCCTCGTATTCCCCGCCATTGCCCTCGTCATGGCGGTGTACCTCCACGTCGCCCTCAAGGACAACAGCGCAGCCCAGAACCCCGAGAAACTCTACCGCGAGCCGGCGCTCATGGGGTCGGTGGTGCTGGCGGCGTTCATGTTCATGGTCCTCCTGAACATCGACCTGCCGATCATGCACGAGATCTTCACGCCCACCGCGCCTACAACGCACGGCGGCGCCGGCGTGCCGTTCGAGCCGAGTCGTTGACAGTTAAGATTCCCTCCGACTTTACACAAACGGCGGTTTGGATTTGAGTCTGCACCCCCGCACCGTCCTCGCGACGCTGCTTTTCGTACCTCTCCTGGCCTGCTCGTCCGGCGAATCCCGCGGCGTGCCCGCCGGTGGCGACACCGCGACCTCCACCGCGATCGACTCGGGCACCGGGTCTCCGATTCCCGACTCCCGACTCCCGATTCCCGATACAGCGCTCAGCACCGGCGTCGGCAGCCTCCAGGGCTCCATCGATAGCGCCCTCGCCGCCACCGCCCGGCGCATCCGCCCCGCCGCCCGCGCCCGCCAGCGCCACCTGCCGCCCCTGGCCGATTCCATCGCCAACAAGCTCGTCTTCCCCCCCGTCACCCAGAGCTGGTTCCTGGCCGCCGCCCGCGGCAAGCGCATGCTCGTGGACATCGGCCGCGTGGACGTCGAGGTCCGCCGGCCGCCCGCGCGGCTGGAGGCGTACAAGCAGGCCGTCGAGGCGCGCACCCCATTCCCCGTCGGCACCCGCTTCCGCCTCCGCGGACCCTGGGGGGAGGACGACGCCACCATTAGCGGGTTCGATACCTGGAACGGCCGCATCGTCGGGACGCTCGAGACGTCGCCGCGCGTGGACTCGCTCGCGAAGGAGATCGAGCCCCTGCCCGCGACCGCCGTGCTCGTGGACTCCGTCGCCGAGCCGGTGACCTTCGACTCCGCCGCGTGCAACCGCGGCCCGCTGCCCCCATCGCTCGAGGCGCGGGCGAAGTTCGTGCGCGACTCCCTCATCCAGGCGCTCGTGGCCGCCGAGAAGCCGCCGTACGAGCGGCTGCTCAAGTCCCAGCAGTCACGGTCGTCACACGCGGCCGGCTGCTTCCCGGGTGGCCGAGCCATCGTGATCGCAACTGTGTGGGCTGGCCAGTACGAATGGGTGCGGCAGCACGTCATGCTGATGGACAACACGGGCATGCTCTCCCCGCTTCGCGTGCGCGACTATCGATTCCGCGCACACGAGACCATCTACGCGGTCGATGGCGATGGCGACGGCATCGACGACCTCGCCACACGCGGCTGGGGCCCGAACCTGGGCGGGACGAGCGTGTTGCGCCTAACGCCGCCAACGAATCCCAAGGACCCGCCACGCCTGGAGCGCATGGCCACGGGGTTCGGCTGGGAATACCGTTAGGCAACAGGGAACCGGGAACCGGGAACAGGGGAAAGGGGCCGGCGCGATTCGCGCCGGCCCTTCGCATTATGCCGAGCTCAGCCTTTGCGGCGCGTTGCACCTCCGTTGACTCTGATAAGTCCGGTCAATAACGTGCCCGACATATTCGGTCACGCCCCCATGACGCTTCGTCACACACCGTTCGCCTCATCACCGCGGCGCGCGACTCACCTCGGGCGAATCGATCCGAATACGATTTCTGCGCGGGCCCGCCAACGCGGGCGGGTCGCTCGTTGTCCACGACTCAGCAGGAGTTGGTATGAGATCTTCCCCGTCGAAGCACGTTCGATGGGCGGCCGGGATCGCGATGGCGCTCGTCGCCACGTCACTCACCGCCCACGCCCAACAGGGCAGGGTCACCGTCCGTGTCACCGATGCGGCCACGCAGCAGCCCGTCGGCCAGGCACAGGTCCAGATCGTCGGCACCACGCTCGGCGGTCTCACGGCGTCCGAAGGGCGCTTCACCATTCGCGGCGTTCCCACGGGCACGCACCAGGTGCGCGTACTGCGCGTCGGCTATAGCGAGCAGAAGAAGCAGGTCACGGTCACGGCCGATCAGGAAACGACCGTGGACTTCGCGCTCGCGCAGGTGGCCATCAGCCTGACGCCGGTCGTCACCACGGCCACCGGCGAGCAGCGCCGCGTCGAGCTCGGGAACGCCGTCGCGCAGATCGATGCCGCCAAGGTCGCGGCGGAATCGCCGGTGCGCAGCGTCGAAGACCTGATCAACTCGCGCACCGCCGGCGTGGCCGTGCAGAGCGGCACGCAGACCGGTACGGGCGCTCGCGTACGCATTCGCGGTCAGAGCTCGCTCAACCTCGGCAACGATCCCATCTACGTCATCGACGGGATCCGCATGACGAGCAACAACAACTCGGGCTTCGGGACCGGTGGCAACAACGCGAGCCGAGTGGGCGACCTGAACCCCGACGAGATCGAGAACGTCGAGATCGTGAAGGGGCCGTCGGCCGCCACGCTCTACGGCACCGACGCCGCGAACGGCGTCATCGTCATCACCACCAAGCGCGGCCGCGCGGGCGCGCCTCGCTGGAACATCTACGGCGAGGGCGGCTACCTCGAGGACCGCGGCACCTATCCGTGGAACTACACCCTCACCGGCAAGGGCACCAACGGGGCCGCGCGCGCCGGTGCGTCGTGCACGCTGCCGCTGGTGTCCGCCGGCACATGCATCCCGGACAGCGTCCGCATCTACAGCCCGTTCCATGACCCGGACGCCACGCCCATCGGCACGGGCGACCGCTACCAGGTTGGCGGCAACCTGTCGTCGGGGAACGAGATCATTCGCTACTTCGTGAGCGCCGAGCGTGAGGAAGAGACGGGCGTGCTGGAGCTTCCTCCCTTCGAGGTTCGTCGCTTCCGCGAAGAGAACGCCCCCATCCGCGAGTGGACCAAGCGCCCGAACGCGCTCGAGCGCAACACCATGCGGGCCAACCTGAACGCGTCGGTCGGCTCGAACCTCGATCTCGCGCTGAACACGGGCTACATCAACTTGAATCAGCGCTACACCGCCGAGTCGAACTTCACCGTCGGCATCGGCTCGCAGGTGTTCGGCGGCCAGGGCTACAAGGACAACGGCTTCGTGTCGGGCACGGGGACGCCGCTCACGGGGTACCGCGCCTGGACGCCCGGGTATACCTGGCAGGAGAAGACCGGCCAGAACGTGAACCGGTTCATCGCCAGCACGAATGCCACGTGGCGGCCGTTCACGTGGAACCAGACCCGGTTCACGGTGGGCACCGACCTCACCGACCGTGTGGACGACAACCTGCTCTTCCGCGGCGAGGGCCCGCCGATCAACAACACCTACCGGCTCGGCTTCAAGTTCAACGGCCGGAACAACATCCGGAACACCACGGCCGACCTGACGACGGGCGCGAACTTCAACCCGCGGCCGTGGCTCAACTCCCGCACCACGTTAGGCGCGCAGTACGTGAACTACCAGCTCGACGGCAACGAGTGCGGTGGCGAGGACCTGCCGCCCGGGGCGCAGACCTGCGATGCGGCGACGGAGCCCAGCACCGACGAGACCACCACGCTCGCCAAGACGCTCGGCTTCTTCCTCGAGCAGTCCGTGGGGCTCAACGACCGCCTGTTCCTGACGGCGGCGGTGCGCACCGACCAGAACTCGGCGTTCGGGACGGATTTCCAGAGCGTCTGGTACCCCAAGCTCTCGGCGAGCTGGATCGTGAGCGACGAGCCCTTCTTCCCGCAGTTCGGCTGGCTCAACACCCTGCGCCTCCGTACCGCGTACGGCGCCGCCGGCGTACAGCCCGGGCCTAACGACGCGCTCCGGACCATCGCGGCGAACGCCATCAACATCAAGGGCAACGACGAGCCGGTGCTCCAGAACGACGACCTCGGGAACGTGGACCTCAAGCCCGAGCGCACCACCGAGTTCGAGGCGGGCTTCGAGACCAAGATGATCAACAACCGTCTCAGTCTCGACTTCACGTACTATCAGAAGCGCACGAAGGACGCGCTCATCTCGGCGATCATCGCCCCGTCCGCCGGCACCGGCGCGACGAACGTGCGCCGGAACCTCGGCGCCGTTCGCAATCGCGGCTTCGAGGTGCTGGCGAACGCGCAGATCATCGACGCCCAGGCGTTCGCGTTCGACCTGACGGTCAACGGCTCGACGAACTCCAACAAGCTCCTGAGCCTCGGCGGCACGCCGGAGCAGATCGGCACCACCACGCGCGTCGTCGAGGGCTACCCGCTGTTCGGATGGTGGGCGCGCCCGATCACGGGCTGGCAGGACAAGAACAACGACGGGATCCTCACGTACGATGCCGACGCGTCGGCCAACGAGGTGTTCGTTGGTGACGACTTCGAGTTCCGCGGCTACACGCAGCCGCGCCACATCATCACGGCGACCCCCGGCATCGAGCTGCTCAATCGCCGGATGCGGATCCAGGCGATGTTCGATTACCGCGGCGGCTACCGCGCGTACAACAACACGGAGCGCATCCGCTGCACGAGCCGCCAGAACTGCAACGGGCTTCAGAACCCGAACGCCTCGCTCGAGGAGCAGGCCATGGTGGTGGCCACGCGCGACCATCCGTCCCGCACGCTCGACGGCTTCTTCCAGGACGGCGAGTTCGTGAAGCTGCGCGAGGCGTCCGTGCGCTTCTCGCTCCCCGAGCGGTGGGCGAACCTGGCCCGCGCGCGCAGCGCCGACCTGATCTTCTCCGGCCGCAACCTCGGCACGTGGTCGCACTACCGCGGCATCGACCCGGAGAACGATTACCTCGCGACCTCGGGTGGTGACGCCCCGTCGGACTTCCAGACGATCGGCCTCGCCAGCTACTGGGTGTTCCGCATCAACCTTGGCTTCTGACCTCCGACGGGACTGACTCTCATATGCAGCGATACATGACCATTGGGAGACGAACGCGCGCCGCCGCGGGACTCGCGGCCGTGGCGCTCGTTCCGCTCCTCGGAGCATGCTCCGACGTGACGGACAATCTCCTCGAGGCGACCGACCCGGACCTCATCAGCCCGGAGGCCGCGGACTCGCCCGAAGGTGCCCTGGCGCTTTACAACGGCGCCCTCGGCCGCCTGCGGGACATCACGGGCGGTGACGGTGGCGAGGGAAGCACGTGGCTGTTCGGCGGCCTCCTGGCCGACGAGTGGTCCACGAGCTCCACGTTCGTGCAGAACGACGAGACGGACCAGCGGTCCATCCAGGTCAACAACAGTACCGTGACGGGGATGTTCCGCGACCTCGCGCGCGCGCGCACCTCGGCGACCGAAGCCATCGCGTCCATGCGTGAGTGGCGCGAGGACGAGACGACGCGCATCGCCGAGATGTACTTCGTGCGCGCGTTCGCCGAGATGCAGATGGCGAACGACTTCTGCAACGGCATCCCGCTCTCGGGGCTCGATGAGAACGGGGCGCCGGTGTACTCACCGCCGGTGCCGGTGGCCGAGGTGTTCGAGGCCGCGGTGGCGGATGCCGACTCGGGTCTCGCGCTGATCGCCGGTGACGAAGACGAGGACGAGCTGGTCCGAAACGCCCTCCTGATCACGAAGGCGCGCGCGCTGGTGGGGCTCGATCGAATCGACGAAGCCGCCGCCGCGGTGGCGGGCATCCCGACGTCGTACTCCTACGACATCACGTACGCGGTCGCGACGGGTGATCTCACGTTGTGGTCGCAGCCGAGGAGCTCGCGCCGCTACACGATCGCCGACTCGCTCGAGGGACGTGGACACAACCTGCTCGTGCGGAACGTCGTTCCGTTCCATTCGGCGCAGGACCCGCGCGTGCCCTCGCGGTACACGATCTCGTCACGCGGCGACACGACGCTGTCGCAGGACGGCTCGATCCCGTCGCGGACGACGACGTTGTGGGACCGGAGCACGCCGGTGGCCGCGGTGAACGGCCTCGACGCCCGGCTCATCGAGGCGGAGGCGGAGCTCAGGGCGAGCAACATTGCCGGGATGATCGCCATCCTGAACGACCTGCGCGCCAACCCGCCGCAGCTCGGCGAGATCGAGCCGACGGGGCTGGCCCCCCTCGCGGCGCCGCCGACGCAGGAGGACGCGGTGTCGCTCTACTTCCGGGAGAAGGCGTTCTGGCAGTTCGGCCGCGGTCATCGCCTTGGCGACCTGCGCCGGCTGGTTCGCCAGTACAACCGGGCGCCCGACCAGGTCTTCCCGGTCGGCGAGCATTACCGGGGCGGCGCGTACGGGCCGGACATGAATTTGCCGGTGCCGCAGCAGGAGGAGAACAACCCGGAGCTGGGTGGCCAGCCGGCGTGTATTGATCGAAACGCATAACTGGCGGGAAGAAGGCGAAGGGCGAAGGGCGAAGCCCTTCGCCCTTCGCCGTTCGCACCTCGCCCTTCGCCCTTCGCCCTTCGCCCTTCGCCCTCGATACTCTCGCCCAGGCGTTCAGGTCCGGTGCGCACGGGCCGGACTGGAAGCGCGCGAGATGTTCTCCGCGGCCGTTTCCGCGTAGCCTCCTGCCGCGTAATCCGCGTCACGCCTGATGCCACGACGGGGCAGGGCAGGCCGGGCTCCGGCCCGATATTGAGCAGAGCGCGGAGGGCGCGGCAACGGCGGCGCGGCAACCGCGGACGCGGTTACGGCGAGCCGGGTGTGCGTCGAGGGAACCGGTCTGGCCGGGGATGACGAAACGATCGGTCTGACGGTGGAGGTAGGACGACACGACCCTGCGTATTCACGCAGGGTCGTCTCGTTATGCAGATCGATCGTCTCGTCCCTGTGTTTTGCGGCAAGACACCGAGCGGTCCGCCCTCATCCCGGACGCTTGGTCACAGCTTCGTTGACCCGTGTCCGCACCGCGCCTAGCCTGACGCCGCTCTACGCGCGTCGTGGCGCGAGCCCGACCAATCATCGTACCTCGTCGATTCCTTTTGCGACCCGCCATCGCCGGCGGGCTCGCTGTTTTTCCACCACCCGAGGAGGAGGGAGTGAGGATGAGAATTGCCCCGTCGAATTCTGTTCGATGGGCGGCCGGGATAGCGGTGGCGTTGCTCGCCACTTCACTCACCGCCCAGGCACAGCAGGGGAGGGTGACCGTTCGGGTAACCGATGCGGGCACGCAACAGGCGTTAGGCCAGGCGCAGGTCCAGATCGTGGGGACGACGCTCGGTGGTCTCACCGGCGCGAACGGCCAGGTGACCGTCCGGGGCGTCCCGGTCGGCGCGCACCAGGTGCGCGTGCTTCGCGTGGGCTACGCGGAACAGAAGCAGCAGGTGGCCGTCACCGCCGACCAGGAAGCCACCGTCAACGTTGCGCTGGCGCAGGTCGCGATCAGCCTCTCGCCCGTGGTGACCACCGCGACCGGCGAGCAGCGTCGCGTGGAGATCGGTAACTCGGTCGCGCAGATCGAGGCAACGAAGATCACCGAGGAGCAGTCGATCCGGAGCGTCGATGACCTGATCAACTCGCGCACCGCCGGCGTGGCGGTCCTCACCGGAACGCAGACCGGTACGGGCTCGCGCGTCCGCATCCGCGGGCAGAACTCCCTCAACCTCGGCAACGATCCCATCTACGTGATCGACGGGATCCGCATGACGAGCGACCTCGGGTCGAACCGGTACGGCACCGGTGGCGCGAACGCGAGCCGAGTAGGTGACATCAACCCCGAGGAGATCGAGAGCGTCGAGGTGGTGAAGGGCCCGTCTGCCGCCACGCTCTATGGTACCGATGCGGCGAACGGCGTCATCGTGATCACCACGAAGAAGGGACGCGCAGGAGCGCCGAGGTGGACGGTGTACGGTGAAGGCGGCGTGCTCACCGACAACAACGATTACCCGTGGAACTACACCATCGCCGGCCACTCGCCGGGCTCCACGGCGTACCGCGAGTGCAACCTGCAGGCGGTTTCCGCGGGAACGTGCATCCGCGACAGCGTGCGCGTGTACGCGCCGATCCACGATCCCGACGCCACGCCCATCGGGACGGGGAATCGGTATCAGGCCGGCGCGCAGCTCTCGTCAGGCAACGAGATCATCCGGTTCTTCCTCGCCGGTGAGCGCGAGGAGGAAGTCGGGACGCTCGAGCTGCCGGACTTCGAGCGCCGCCGGTTCGACGAGCAGGGGCTCAAGATCCACGAGTGGACCGATCGGCCGAACGCGCTGGCCAAGAACAGTCTGCGCGCGAACGTCAACTCGACGATTGGATCGAAGCTCGACCTCGGCGTGGCGACGAACTTCATCAACCTGAATCAGCGGTATACGCTCGAGTCGAACGCGACGGCGGGCCTCGGCTCGCATCTGTTCGGCGGCCCTGGCTACAAGACCAACTGCAACGTGAACGTGACGCCGGCGTCGCCGTGCAATGGGTACCGGGCGTGGACCCCGGGCTACACGTGGCAGGAGAAGACGGAGCAGAACATCAACCGTTACATCGTCTCGGGTGATGCGAACTGGCGTCCGGCCTCGTGGAACCAGACGCGCCTGAACATTGGCAACGACTTCACGGAGCGGGCGGATGACGCCCTTCGCCTCCGTGGCGAGGCCCCGCCGCTCAACGCGACGTACCGGCTCGGGTTCGCCGGTGAGGGTCGCACCGAGGTCCGCAACCTGACGGCGAACCTCTCGAGCACGGCGTCGTTCAACCCGCGCGCGTGGCTCAACTCCAAGACCACGGCCGGCGTGCAGTACGTGAACTACAAGTTCGACCTGGCCGCCGCCGAGGGGCAGAACCTGCCGCCGGGCACGCAGACGCCGTCCGCCGGCACGGAGCCGACGGCCGCGAGCGCCGTCACGCTGGCCAAGACACTCGGGTTGTTCGTGGAGCAGTCGTTCGGCATCAACGACCGGCTATTCGTCACCGGCGCGGTTCGGTCCGATCAGAACAGCGCGTTCGGCACGGACTTCCAGCGCGTGATCTACCCGAAGGCGAGCATCTCGTGGATTGTGTCGGACGAGGGCTTCTTCCCGGCCTGGAGCTGGATGAACAACCTGCGCCTGCGGTCGGCATTCGGTGCCTCGGGCGTGCAGCCCGGAGCCAACGACGCGCTGCGGACGTTCCGCTCGGCGTCGCCGAACATTCAGGGCGTGGACCAGCCGGCGGTGGAATACAGCCTCCTCGGCAACACGGAGCTCAAGCCCGAGCGGTCGGAGGAGTTCGAGGTCGGCTTCGAGTCGAAGATGTTCAACAACCGCTTCAGCGTCGACTTCACGTTCTACCGCAAGGAAACGAAGGATGCGCTCATCAGCGCGATCGTCGCTCCGTCGGCCGGGACGGGGGGATCGAACAACGCGGCGGGGACGACGGTGCGCCGCAACCTTGGCGCGACGCTGAACCAGGGGCTCGAGCTGCTCACCACGACCCAGATCTTCGATCGACGCGCGTTCGCGTGGGACTTCACGGTCAACGCGTCCACGAACAAGAACGAGCTGCTGGACCTGGGCGGCACGCCGGCGCAGATCCTCACCGAGCGCCGCGTCACCGAAGGCTATCCGATGTTCGGCTGGTGGGCGCGCCCCATCACCTCGTACGAGGACAAGAACGGCGACGGCATCATCACGTTCAACCGTGATCCGGCCGTGAACGAGGTGTTCCTCGGCGATTCGTCGCAGTTCCGCGGCTACACGCAGCCGCGCCACATCGTCACGATGACGAATGGCTTCGACCTGCTCAACCGTCGCGTGCGCCTCCAGGCGCTGCTCGACTACCGCGGCGGGTACAAGGCGTACAACAACACGGAGCGCATCCGCTGCGCGAGCCGCAACAACTGCGCGGGGCTCATGGACCCCAACTCCACGCTCAAGCAGCAGGCGACGGCGGTCGCGCACCTGCAGCACGAGACGCAGAACCCCGACGGCAGCTGGACCCGCAGCGGCACGCTGGACGGGTTCTTCGAGGACGGCTCGTTCTTCAAGCTGCGCGAGGTGAGCCTGCGCTACTCGGCGTCGCAGCGGTTCGCGAACCTGCTCCGCGCGCGCAGCGCCGACGTGGTCTTCTCGGCGCGCAACCTCGCGACGTGGACGAAGTACACGGGCGTCGATCCGGAGAACGACTACCTGGTCACCGGCGGCGGCGACGCGCCGGCGGACTTCCAGACCGCCGGACCCGCGTCGTACTACGTGCTCCGCCTCTCGCTCGGTTTCTGACGGCTCACACCTAACGACAACGAACCGACCATGACGCATAGCATTGCACGAGGCCGGATCCGCGCCGCCCTGGGTGTGGCCGCCCTCGCGGTCTTCCCGCTGCTTCAGGCGTGCGACGGCAACACGACCGATACGCTGCTGGAGGCGGTGGACCCGGACGTCATCAACCCCGATGACGTCCGGAGCGCCGAGGGTGCTCAGGCGCAGTATTTCGGCGCGCTTGGCCGCCTGCGCAACATCACGGGCGGGAACTCGCAGTATTACGCGGAGGGGAGCAGCTGGCTGTTCGGCGGCCTGCTCGCCGACGAGTGGTCCACGAGCTCCACGTTCGTGCAGAACGACGAAACGGACCAGCGCGTGACGATGACGAACAACGGCACCGTCACCGGCATGTTCCGTGACCTGGCGCGGGCGCGCACCGCCGCGACCCAGGCGATCAAGGGAATGAACGAGTACCGCGCGACCGAAACGACGCGCATCGCGGAGATGTACTTCGTGCGGGCGTTCGCCGAGATGCAGATGGCGAACGACTTCTGCAACGGGATTCCGTTGAGTGACGGCACCGAGGCCACCATCGAGTTCGGCGACCCGTTGCCGGTCGCCGAGGTGTACGAGGCCTCGATCGCGTCGGCCGACTCGGGGCTGGCGCTGATTCCGGCGTCCGCAACCGCGGCGGCGGATCTTCGCGTCCGCCGTGCGCTGCTCGTCACGAAGGCGCGCGCGCTGGTGGGACTCGACCGGCAGGCCGAAGCGGCGGCGCTGTTAGGCACGTCGGCGGTCCCGTCGAGCTTCGTGTACGAGGTGACGTACGCCGTGAGCTCGGGCGACAACGTGCTGTGGTCGCAGCCCCGCAGCTCGTTCCGCTACACGGTTGGTGACAGCGTGGAGGGGAATGGTCGCAACCTGCTCGTGCGGAACGCGACGCCGTTCTTCTCGGCGGAGGACCCGCGCGTGCCGGTCACGTACCTCACGACGAACGGCGGGCGTGACACGACGAAGGCGCAGGACGGCCGCACGTTCGTGCGCGTGACGTCGCTATGGGCGCGCTCGACACCGGTTCCGGTGGTGAACGCGCTCGACGCCCGTCTCATCGAGGCCGAGGCGCTGCTCAAGGCGCAGGACATTCCGGGGATGATGACGATTCTCAACGCGCTGCGGGCCGCACCGCCGGCGCTCGGCGAGGTACAGCCGACGGCGATGGCGGCGCTCGATATCCCGGCGACGCAGGACGACGCGGTGTCGCTCTTCTTCCGGGAGAAGGCGTTCTGGCAGTTCAGCCGGGGCCATCGCCTGGGCGACCTGCGTCGCCTCGTGCGCCAGTACGGCCGCGCGGCGGATGACGTGTTCCCGGTGGGCGAGCACTATCGTGGTGGGAACTACGGTCCGGACGTGAATCTCCCGGTGCCGCAGGCGGAGGAGAACAATCCGGTGCTGAATAATGCGCCGGCGTGTATCGATCGTAACGCCTAACTGTCCGGAAAAAGGCGAACGGCGAGGCGCGAACGGCGTTCGCACCTCGCCGTTCGCACTTCGCCCTCGTCAGTCCCAGCGTCTAAATCCCCACGTCACGATCGCGTACTCCTCGTCGGCGATGTGCCGGTCGTAGTCGATGAAGACGTTCGTCGGGTATCCGTACGTCTGGTCGTAGTCGACCTCGAGGTAATCGGCGTCGCGGTAGAGCGCGTCCTGGATCTCGTCGAAGAGCTCCTCGGCGCTCGGGAACCAGTTCGCGTACGAGAACGGGACCGCCTCGCCGTTGTCCTCGTAGAACAGGTACTCGACGACGCCGCGGTCCACCCACACGCTCACCGGGCGCGTCACGTCGCGCGGGCACTCGCAGCTCACGCGGACGGTGTAGGTGTAAGACAGCGGCGCGACGGACTCGAAGCGGTCCCACGCGCGGTCGAGGCGGTGCTGCTCGCGGTCGCGGTCGTCCACGCCGGTGACGTTCACGCATCCGGCGAGGAAGGGGAGCGACGCTGCGAATGCCAGGAACGAGCGCGAGGACCGCGCTGCGCGACGTAACAGAGACATGGGGTTGATCCGTTGGCTTCAAATGGTGCTACCCCGAGTGTCGGCGCCAGGTTCGCGGGGGAGGGGGCTGCCGTCATCCGGTAGGCGCCAGTCATCATCTTTTCGGCACTGCGCGGCTTCGCGCCGCGAGGTGGGTCAGCGGTAGTGACGGCCAGTGAATGGCTTTTGGGCTTCGCCACCGTCCGGTGTGGGTGGCGAGCCCTCCTTCGGGAAGGGGGATCCAAGTCATCAGTAGCCAGTAAAGAGTAGCCAGTAGATCAGTACACGACTGAACGACTGGCTACTGATGACTGGCTACTGATGACTCTGACCGCGCCTCCTGATAGAGGGGCTTCCATCAACCACCAAGCCCGCCCGACGCACACACTCATTTGCTGGCTCTCCTGCCGATGGGACCCGTCTGGCGCGTAGAGGCTCGGTTTGTGCGCCCCAAGCTCACATCCATTTCGAGCCCTTGCCCCCATGCCTACCACACCGCGCCGCCGGAGCCCGGAACGTCCCGATTCCGTTGGGATCCCGCGCCGCCCGTTCGGCCGCGGCGGCGAGCCCGTCAGCGCACTCGCCCTCGGCGGCTACCACCTCGGCAGCATCGGCAATCGCCGCGAGGCCATCCGCATCATCCACGCGGCCATCGACGCCGGCATCACGTTCATGGACAACGCGTGGGAATACCACGAAGGCGAGAGCGAGGAGATCATGGGCAAGGCGCTCGACGGCCGCCGCGACCAGGTCTTCCTCATGAGCAAGGTCTGCACGCACGGCCGCGACCGCAAAGTCGCCATGCGACAGCTCCACGAGAGCCTCAAACGCCTCGGGACCGACCACCTCGATCTCTGGCAGGTCCACGAGTGCGTGTACCCTAACGATCCCGAACGTCACTTCGCCCCCGGTGGCGTCATCGAGGCGCTCGTGGAGGCGAAGGAAAAGGGGCTCGTGCGCTACGTCGGCTTCACGGGGCACAAGCTGCCCGAGATCCACCTCGATATGCTTTCGCACGAGTTCCCGTTCGACTCGGTGCAGATGCCGCTCAACTGCTTCGACGCGTCATTCCGCTCGTTCGAGGTGCACGTCCTCCCCAGGGCCCGGCGCCAGGGGCTGGCGGTGCTGGGGATGAAGAGCATGGGCGGTGAGGGCGACGCGGTCCGGAAGCGCGTGGTGACGGCAGAGGAAGCGCTGCGCTACGCGATGAGCCTGCCGGTCACGACGACGGTAACGGGGATCGACTCGATGCGCGTCCTGCGGCAGAACGTTCGCATTGCGTCGGACTTCGTCCCGATGCTGGCGGACGAGATGGCGGCGCTCCGTGCCCGTGTTGCGAGCTACGCCGCGGACGGGCGGTTCGAGCTCTACAAGAGCACGGCGAAGCACGAAGGGGACGTCGGAAGAAAGCAGCACGGGTTCCCGACGTCAGAAGAGGTTGCTGCCTAACGCCGGAGCTCGGTGTGCCGGGTTGAACGTCCACGGTTGTGAGAGCCAGTGAACGAGTGTGTGCGTCGGGCGGCTTGGTGGCGCGTGGAGCTCCCGCTGTCGGGAGGAGGAATCCAAGTAATGAGTAGCCAGTCAAGAGTAGCCAGTAGATCAGTCGTGTACTGGATGACTGGCTGACTCGGTACCGCCTACTCACTACTTGAATTCAGGCTCCCGAACTAGGGCCGTCCACGCCGCAACCAGGCCCGCCGAACACCCACACTCAATCACTGGCCATCCCGTGCCCCATTGCCGGCCCCGGCGCCGCCGAGCCCACCACAGGCCCGCCCAGGATAAGGCTGTGCTCGCTATCCAGTACCCGGACGTGTATTGTGTCCCCCGAGTCGCCCGACCGGGACGCCGCAGTTCCACTCGGCGACCGAAACCAAAGAAGGGAGAAAGTCATCATGAACAGCAACAATGCTGACAGCTCGCGTCGCGCCTTTCTCGCGCAGGTCGGTGCCGGGAGCGCCGCACTCCTCGGGACACCCGCCCTCCTCGCCGCCGCGGCACCGGTCGAGCAGGGACAGGGCGCCAACGACAGGTGGCTCGACGCGCTCAAGGGGAAACATCGCCAGTACTTCGACGCCACGAGCGTGGACTCCGGGTTCTCGCTCGCGTACGCGATGAACTGGATGGACACCATGAAGGCGACCTACAAGGTCACCGACAAGGACCTCAACGCGGTCATCGGGCTGCGTCACTTCTCCATCCCCATCGCGTACACCGACGAGATCTGGGCGAAGTACAAGCTCGGCGAGTTCGCGAAGGTGAACGATCCGAAAACGAACGCGCCCGCCACGCGGAACATCTACTACAAGCCGCAGCAGGGCGACCTGATGTTCCCCACGATGGCCATCGACCAGCTTCAGCCGCGCGGCGTGACGTTCGTCGTGTGCAACATCGCCCACACGGTCATCAGCGGTCTGCTCGCCAAGAACGCCGGGGTCACCGCGGAACAGGCGAAAGCCGAGTTCGAGAAAGGGTTGATCCCGGGCTTCATGCTCGTGCCGTCGGGCGTGCTGGCGGTCAACCGGGCGCAGGAAAAAGGGAAGTGCACCTACTGCTACGCCGGGTAGGAAAAGCGAGGCAATGACGGTTCGAGCCATTCGCTCGAGCCGAGCTCGAAGGATTCAGCGCGGCGTCGTGCTGGCGGTCAGCGTCTCGTACGTAGCTGCCTGCATGCCGCCGCGCGTGCCTCCCACGGCCCCACGGCCCGCGGCCGATTCGACGCGCGTTTCGCCCAACGTCCCTTCGCCTCCGCCGGACACGTCGGCGGTCTCGCTCGTGCCGCCCGCGCTCCTCGTGCCGGTGGAGGGCGTATCGCCGGACCGTGTTCCCGACACGTTCAACGCCAGGCGCGGCGGCCGCACCCATCGCGCGATCGACATCCTCGCGCCGCGCGGGACGCCGGTGCTGGCGGTGACGGACGTGACCGTCTACCGGGTTCGCAACACCGGCCCGGGCGGGCTCGCCGTCTACGCGGTGGACGCGTCCGAGCGATGGATGTTCTATTACGCGCACCTCGACCGCTTCCGCGCGGGGCTCGCCCGGGGCACGAAGCTCGCGCAGGGCGATACGATCGGGTACGTGGGCACCACGGGAAACGCGCCACCGGACACGCCGCACCTGCACTTTCAGCTCATGCGCGCGCGCTTCGACACCCGCTGGTGGGACGGCGACGCCGTGGACCCGCGGCCGTACTTCGTGGGAGTGGGAGAGAACCGATGACGATGTCCGGGAAAGACCGCGCGGCGCTGCGCGCGGAAGCGCACCATCTCACACCGCTCGTGCACGTCGGGCAGCACGGCCTGTCCCCCACGGTCATCCAGTCGCTCGAGGAGGCACTGCGCGCGCGCGAGCTGGTCAAGGTGCAGCTCGGGAAGCCGGTGGACACGAAGGCGAAGGACGTGGCCGCGGCGCTCGCGACCGCCACCGGGGCGGCGGTCATCCAGGTCATCGGGAAGACGGCGACGCTCTACCGGCGAAACCCCGAGCTGGTCAGGAAGCGAGGGGAACCGCCGCCGTGGAAGGTCCAGGCCTGAGCGGCTGACGTTAGGCGGTGTGCCGTCGTCGCAATCGCGCGGTGTGGACGAGTACGGTGGGTGCCCCTCACGCGGACCGTCTCGCGGACACGGCCATTCACGGTCGTGCGCAGCGGATCATATTTCGGTGGCGGAACCAACTCGCGGATCGGCCCGCGGAACCGGGGCGACCCGCCCTTGTCCGCCTGCACTCGGGTCGGATATCATAACCCACGACCCTCTCCTCTCGACGAACCTCAGAGCCCGCAATGCCATACGTCATCACGGAAGCTTGCATCGGTACGAAGGACAAGGCGTGCGTCGACGTCTGCCCGGTGGACTGCATCTATGAAGGCGCGGACCAACTCTATATCCACCCGGACGAGTGCATCGACTGCGGCGCCTGCGAGCCGGAGTGCCCGGTGACCGCGATCTTCCCGGAAGAGGACGTACCGGCGAATCTGAAGCAGTACGTGCAGATAAATCGAGACGTGTTCAAGAGTCCGGATCCGCCGGGGAGGCCGACGAGGTAGCAGTTAGCTATACTCTATCCCCGCCAAAAATTCACTCACCACATGATTGAACGCCGCCGGCCGCTCGTAATTGCTCACATGTCCGGCGTGCTCGATCACTTCCAGGCGGCTGTTCCGGATCCCGCGGTGTAGAATCTCCGCCTCGCTCGGCGGCGTCAGCACGTCCTCGCTTCCCACTACCACCAGCGTCGGCACATCGATCGTCTCCAGTGTCGGCGTCGAGTCCGGGCGCGCCATCATCGCCTCGAGCGCGCCCACGATCCCCTCGACCGGCGCGCTCTCGAGCATCCGGTGGACCTCGTCGATCATCCCGGGACGCTTCTCGCGCGTCGTCTTCCCGATCATCCCGGTGATCTGAGCGTCCGCCACCGCGCCGCTCCCCCGCGTGCGCGCGACCTCGATCAGCGCCTGTCGCTTCGCGCGCGTCTCGTCGGAGTCCGCACCCGCGCGCGTGTCGGCGAGCACGAGCCCGCGCACGAGCGCGCGGTGACGACGCCACAGCGAGAACGCGACGTAGCCGCCCATCGAAAGGCCCACGACCACCGCGCGCTCGACGCCGAGCGTGCCGAGCAATGTCGCCACGTCATCCGCGTACTGGTCGACGCTGAACGGACCGCTGCGGGAGCTGTCGCCGAAACCGCGCAGATCGGGTGCGATGCACCGGGCGCGATCGAGCAGCCCACTCACCTGCGGCGCCCACAGCGAGCGGTTGTGCGGAAACCCGTGAATGAAGGCGACGGGTATTCCGGTCCCGACGTCCTCGTAGGCGATCTCGACGCCGTCGCAGAGTGCGATCACGTGGGTGGCTCTCAGTAGGGGTCGGAAGGGATCTTCATCCAGCGCCCATCGAACGTCATCCAGAACAGTGTGGACAGCGACTGCTCCCCCGCCACATCCAGCGCGACGCCGAACGCCTTCGCGCTGTACGTCGAATCCAGCCGCCATCCCGTGAGCGTATCCAACATCACCGCCGCGTGCTCGGCGGTGGGATGCGGACGAGCGTATGCGCCGCCGTACAGATCATGTGATACGACGATGCGATCGAGATGGATTGCCGGCAGGGCTCGTCCGGTATATCGCGTGATCAGCCGTCGTGTTTTCTCGATGAGCCGGACCACCCGCCACTTGTTCGCGCCGACTCGCGGGCCCACGCGCGCGCCGACGATCACGGTGTCGAGCCCCGCGATCGCGAGGCCGAGTGCGAGCCCCGCCGCCGTCCCGCCGCTGCCCAGCGGAACGACGAGTCGTTGTACCGCCGGGATCTCACCACGCTCGATCTGGTCCGCGAGCTCCAGCGCCGCGTTCACGTGGCCCAGCGTGCCAAGCGCGGTACTTCCGCCAAGCGGGATGTAGTGCGCGCGACGCGTGAGTCGCATGCGCAAGAGCGGGAGGAGCGCCGTCGCGATGTGTGAGGTCGTCACGAGCTCCGCGCATTCCTGCGCGGTTCGCTCCGCGACCTCTTCGGCGGCCGTGTGCATGTCGTGTCGCCAGCGCACGGCAACCGTCTTGGCGCCGAGGCGCGCCGCGTGAACGGCGGTGGTGAGCACGTGCGTCGAACCGACGCCTCCGAGCGTGAGGACGGTGTCACCCTCACCGATGCGACCGAGCAGGAACTCGAGCGAGCGCACCTTGTTGCCGCCGAGGACGTCCGACGACAGGTCCTCGTGCTTCACGTACAGCGAGTCGATGTCGCGAAACCCTTCGATCTTCTCCACCGGCGTCGGGTAGCGTCCCAGCCGCGCTCGCGGGATGGCCGCGAGGGCGGGGAACCGCCGAACGAGCGGGATGGGGTCGTCGCGAGAGCCGGCCGAGCCGGGGGCCGGCGATGGGATGGATCGGGCGTCGTCGATGGCCCGATCAGTCATCGTCGTCGTCGTCCTCGAACACCTCGACCGGTTCACCCACGACGTCCTGCACGTAGAGCATCTTCACCGTCACCATGACGGCCGCGAGCATCGGCACCGCGCAGAGGAGCCCGAGGAAGCCGAAGATGAGCGCCATGAGCGCCTGCGCCATGATCGTGAGCACGGGCGGCAGGTTTACGCCCTCGCGCATGAGGTACGGGATCAGCAGGTAATTCTCGAGCTGCTGGATCACGACGTACGCGATGATGACGGCGAGCGCTTTCTGTGGCGAGTCGACGAAACCCATCGCGACCGCGGGCACGGCGCTGAGGATGGGGCCGACAGTCGGGATGAACTCGAACAGCCCTGCGATGACACCGAGCGGCACCGCCGCGTTCACGCCCAGCGCGAGGAGCGTGACCGTGGTGACGATCCCGATCACGACCATCGCGATGAGCTGCGTGACGAGCCATCTCCGCAGCGCAAGCGACACGGCCGTCAGTACCTCCCCCGCGCGCGCGCGCCATGGCCTCGGGAAGAGCTTCATCAAGCCGTCGTGGTACGTGTCGGGGTCGGTACCGATGTAGATCGACAGCACGAGGATCAGCACCAGCCCGGCGACGACGGCGACCGTCGATGAGACGAACCCGAAGAAGTAGCGCGTGAGGTTCGTGATCTGGCCGAGGAGCCGCTCGCGGAGCGACTGCGGGGTGGGTGCGGTGGACGTCTGCCCGGCTGCCCCGAGCGCGCTGTCAGGCGCGGGCTGGTCGGGTGGGCCGCGGAGTGCTCCCTGCGTTCCGCCCTGCGTGGTGTCTCCCGGTGTGGCCGCGGGCGCAGTAGTCGCGCTGCCACCGCGCGCGACAGTGCCGAGGAATCCGGTCTGCCGCGCCTGGATCCACGTGTCGATCTTGTCGAGCGCTTCGGGCAGCTTCGTGCGGAGCTCGCGTGACTGCTCCGCGAGTACCGGCCCCGAGACGACGAAGAACATCACGATCGCGCCTGTGGCGCTCAGGACGATGAGCGCGGCGAGGAGCCCGCGCGGCAGCCTGATGCGTTCCCGGAGCCAATCCACCCCCGCGGACACCGCCAGCCCGAACAGGACGCCGAGGAACGCCGTGAGAAAGACGGATTGCGCGACCCAGATGAGCCGGATCACGAGGTAGAATCCGATGACGGCGGCGGCGGCCCGCAGTACGTCGCCCGTGCGCCAGCCGACGGAACGGCGTCGCCGCTCGAGCGACGGGATCGCGCCTGTCTGAGACGGCGGCGACGCCGGTGGGGCGGCCGCGGGAGGCGCGGCCGGAGTCGGTGGCAGCTTCGAAGAGGGCGGCTTGGGCTGTTCTGGCGATGCCATTGAGGTCGGCGTCGGGGTTCGTTGACCGATTCGGGCGGGCGCAGCGGGACACCGGAAATTCGACCGACTTCGCGACCGACTTCACGCGCGCCGTCCGAGGCAAGCACGGTGCCCCGATTGGCGACGTGCTACATTACCCGGGCCGCTGTTCGACCGGAATATCCGCCGTTTTCCTTGTTCGCGGCGGCGCCTCGGTTCCCGGTTCCCTGTTCCCAGTCTTCGAATCCCGATTCCCGACGTTGAAGCCGCTCTACCTCGACGCAAAGGACACAGCGTCCCGCTTCCTCGCGGAGATCGCGAACACGCGCGAGCTCGCGCTGGACACCGAGGGGGCGAGCTTCCATCGCTTCATCGATCGGATCTACCTCCTGCAGCTCTCCACGCGGCAGGCGAGCGCGATCCTCGACCCGCTCACCATCGGCGTCCCCGACGGGCTCGGCGCCCTGCTCGAATCGCGGAAGGTCGAGGTCGTGCTGCACGACGCCGATTACGACCTGCGGCTGCTGCATCAGGACTACGGCTGGCACGCCACGAACATCTTCGACACGCGCGTGGCCGCCCAGCTGCTCGGGATTCGCGCGTTCGGGCTCGCGGCGCTCCTCGAGCGGTTCTTCGGCGTGAAGCTCGACAAGAAGCATCAGCGCGCCGACTGGTCCATGCGGCCGCTCACGCAGGGGATGCTGGACTACGCCGCCCAGGACACCGAGCATCTGCTCGATCTGCGCGACCGCCTGGGGCGTGAGCTCGAGCGGCTGGGGCGTTCGCACTGGGCGGCCGAGGAGTTCGCGCGGCTCGAAGGAACCCGGTGGGACGCCGAGGAGGACCGCGACGCGTTTCTGCGGATGAAGGGTGCGCGTGACCTCACGCGCCGTCAGCTGGCGCTGCTGCGTGAGCTCGTCGCGTGGCGCGACGGCGTGGCGCGCACGCTCGACAGGGCGACGTTCCGCGTGGTCGGTAACGAGGCGTTGCTCGAGATCGCCCGCACCGCGCCGACCAATCGCGCCGCGCTTGGTGCGGTGAAGGGGATGCCGCGCGGCATTCTGGAGTCGCGGTCGTCGGACATTCTCGCCGCGGTCGAGCGCGGTCGCGCCGTCCCCGACGCGGAGTTGCCGCGATTCGCGCGCGCGCAGCGCTGGGAGCGCGACCCCGACTTCGACGACGTGGTCGCTCGGCTCAAATCGGTGCGCGATCAGGCCGCCGAGCGACTGGACCTCGATCCCGGTGTGCTGTGTGCGCGAGACCGGCTCGAGGCGGTGGCGCGGCGCCGGCCGACGAGCGTCGCGCAGCTCGCCGAGATCCCGGAGCTTCGGAAGTGGCAGATCGAGGCGCTCGGCGAGGGGTTCGTCCGAGCGGTCTCGCAGCCCGGAAGCGCAGCGGCTACGCGGAAGCGCGTGTCGATCGAGGCGGATCCGTCGCGCAGCGGCACAACCGGCGAGCTGTAGCGGTAGAAAGAAGTGCGGGTGTGACGGCCGGCGGGTTCCAGTAGTCGGCCTTCTAGCGTCGTGCAGTCATTCCGAGCGCAGCGAGGAATCTTCGGTATTCCGGTAGAGGGCCGGCCTCTCTACCGGAGAGTCTGGGAAGACCTGACGCAGATGGCCGCAGATTCCGCGGATTCCGCAGAAGCCCTCTATGGGGAAGCTCGGCCGCGCGGGAGTAGCAACACTCCTGGTAGAAGGAGAATCTGCGTGCTTCTGCGAAATCCGCGTAATCGGCGTCTTGGTTCTTTCTCCTCCGGGTAGAGGGTCCAGCCCCCCTACCGGGATGCCGACGATTCCTCGACTGCGCGCCTTCGGCGCTGCGCTCGGAATGACGGCCGCAGACCTCGTTTCTCATCGCGTATTTCGCCGTGCAACAGAGCTCGTTCTCCAGGTCCTTGCTGTTCGCGCTCGCGTGGGCATGCACCCTCGCCGCGCCCACGCGCGCGCAGGCGCCCGCCGACTCTGCGCTGCCCGGCGGTGGGGCTGTCGAGGCCCCGATGGATCCGTTGGCGATCGCGCCAGCCGTGTCGCGCGAGTTTCGCGGCGTGTGGGTGGCGTCGGTGGCGAACATGGACTGGCCGTCGCGCCCGGGGCTGCCGGTGGAAGAGCAGAAGTCCGAGCTCATCACGATTCTCGATCGCGCCGCGGCGCTGAATCTGAACGCCGTCATCCTGCAGGTGCGCCCGTCCGGGGACGCGCTCTACGCTTCGAAGCTGGAGCCCTGGTCGGCGTTTCTCACGGGGCAGATGGGAAAGCCGCCCGCGCCGTTCTACGATCCGCTCGCGTTCGCGGTGGAGGAGGCGCATCGGCGTGGACTCGAGCTGCACGCCTGGGTGAATCCGTACCGCGCCCGTTATCCGGCCGACACGTCGCGGATTGCCGCGAGCCACATCGCGCGGCGGCGGCCGAGTCTCGTGATGAAGTACGGCCCGTACCTCTGGATGGACCCGGGAAGCGCCGAAGTGCGGAAGCACACCGTGAGCGTGGTCCGCGACATCGTTAGGCGCTACGACATCGACGGGCTGCACATCGACGACTACTTCTACCCGTACCGCGAGCACAGGCGCGGCCGGGTGATCCCGTTCCCCGACGACCGCACGTGGCGCGCGTACCGCCAGGGCGGGGGAAAGCTGAGCCGCGATGACTGGCGCCGGCGCAACGTCGACCTTCTCGTCGAGCAGCTGCACACGGCGATCAAGGCGGAGAAGCCCTGGGTGAAGTTCGGGATCAGCCCGTTCGGCATCTGGCGGCCCGGGTACCCCGCGTCGGTGCGCGGCCTCGACGCGTACACGGAGATCTACGCCGACTCGCGGAAGTGGCTGCAGAAGGGCTGGCTGGACTACTTCACGCCGCAACTGTACTGGAAATCGACCGCGCCACGACAACGCTACGACGAGCTGCTCCGCTGGTGGGGCGAGCAGAACCCGTTCAACCGGCACATCTGGGTGGGGAACTACACGAGCCGCGTGATGGGCGAGGGCGCGAACTGGCCGGCGTCGGAGCTCCTGGAGCAGGTGCGCCTAACGCGCGCGGACTCCGGCGCGACCGGCAACGTGCACTTCAGCATGAACGTCCTGCTGCAGAACCGGGACAGTCTGGGCGACCGCCTCGTCGCGGGCCCGTATGCTCGCCCCGCCCTCGTGCCGGCAACGCCGTGGCTCGAGGAGACGGCTCCCGGAGCGCCGAAGGCGAGTGTGGAAGTGGACACGCTGTCCGGGCGCACGACGGTATCGATCGAGCCGGTCGGCAAGACGCCGGCGCGCCTGTGGGTGGTGCGCGCCCGCTTCGGCAGCGAGTGGACGACGAGCGTCGTCCCGGCGAACGTGCGCGAGCACTCATTCGCGGTGGCGGATGCCTCGGCGCGGCCGGATCTGGTGGTTGTGACGGCGGTTGGAAGGACAGGGATCGAGTCTGCGGAAACGCGAATTGCAGTGGGGCGGTAGGGCGAAGGGCTTAAAACCCCAGATACGCCCTGACCCGCGGCTCAATCCGTTCGGGTGTCCAATACGGCGACCACACGAGATTCACCGCGACATCGGTGACGCCCGGAATTGCTTTCAGCTGTTGCTCCGCGTCCGTCATGATCTCCGGGCCTGACGGGCAGCCGGGGGAGGTCAGTGACATGTCGATCGCCACCGTCGTGCCCTCCACGCGAATCGCGTAGACGAGTCCGAGGTCGAGGATGTTCAGGTTGAGCTCCGGGTCTTTCACGCGCCGGAGCGCGAGCTTGACCTGATCCTCGCTGATCGCGTCCGCCGTCTCGTCCGCGGATTCCTGTGCGGACGCCTCGCTCGCCGGCGCGTGACCCTCCGGGGCGTGGGCAGCCGGCGCGTCCTCAGCGGATGCACTCACGGGGAGCTCGCGATCGTGCGTCGGACGCGCGGGCTCCGTCCGCTGTTCGGGCGGCAGGGCGTTCGTGTCGGACATGGTTGGTTCGGCCATCAGGTGCTCCCGCTTTGGGGGGACACGCGAAAGATCGACCGCGATTCCGCGTCCGGGCAAGTTCAGCCGAGCGCGAGCGATGCGATGTGGGGGCACAAAAGCAATCGAGGCGCCGGAGGCGCCTCGGAGGTTTCGTCAGTTCCCGGTCTTTGCCACGACCTTCCTGGTCGGCGGCTTGGCCGCAGTCGTCGTCCTCTTCTTCGCGGTGCTGCTCTTCGATGAGCTCGCGGTAGACTTCTTCGCGGTCGAGCTCTTGGCCGTGGAGCTCTTCGCGGTCGACGCCTTCTTGGTGGATGCCTTCGCCGTCGACGGCTTTGCGGCGGGCTTCTTGGTTGTCGAGGCCTTGGCCGTGGTCTTCTTGGCCGTGGTCTTCTTGGCCGTGGTTTTCTTGGCTGTGGACTTCGACGCGACGGGCTTGCGTGCCGCGGTTCGGCTGCGCGAGCTCCGCGAGCGGGTGGCGCGCACCGGACGGTTCCAGCCGACCGCCTTGTCGGCACGGAACGCCTTCGGCATCGAGATCACGTTCTCGGGATTGTCGATCACGGCCGCGGCCGCGGCATCGGCCAGATCGGCGCGCACATCCGAGATCACCTTGGCCGGGCGACGCGCGCGCGCCGCGTGCACGC
The DNA here is from genome assembly GCA_036741775.1 of Gemmatimonadaceae bacterium. Taxonomy (GTDB): domain Bacteria; phylum Gemmatimonadota; class Gemmatimonadetes; order Gemmatimonadales; family Gemmatimonadaceae; genus JAJKIV01. Next base: position 23,982 of record DAINRQ010000006.1, read on the forward strand.
GATTGGTCAGGAGCAGCACGAACATCTCGCGGTCGGGGTCGAGCCAGATCGACGTGCCCGTGTAGCCGGTGTGTCCGTACGCGCGGGAATCGAGGAACTTGCCGGCGCCGCCAGTGCCGTCGCCCGTGTCCCAGCCGAGGGCGCGGGTGCCCGCCGTGCGCTTCGTGAACAGCGCGACCACCGAATCGCTGACGATTCGAACGCCGTTGTACTCGCCGCGGTTCAGCATCATCTGCGCGAAGATCGACAGGTCCGCGGCGGTGCTGAAGAGCCCCGCGTGCCCGGCGACGCCGCCCAGGGCGTACGCGTTCTCGTCGTGCACCTCGCCACGGATCGGGTAGCCGCGGGGCGGCGCGATCTCGGTGGGGGCGACGCGATACGTCACGGAGTCCGCCGGCTTGAAGAACGTGTCGTTCATGCCGAGCGGCTCGAAGACGCGGTCGTGCAGGAAATGATCGAGCGACTCACCGGCGACGGCCTCGATGACGAAGCCGAGGACGTCGGCGCCCAGGTCGGAGTAGATGAAGCACTGCCCGGGGCGGCAGGTGAGATCGGTGGCGAGCACCGCGGCGCGCGCCTCTTCGGGCGTGCGAGCGATGCGCCAGAGGTCACGACCCGCGGGGAGCCCGGAGCGGTGCGTGAGGAGCTGACGAACGGTGACGGAGTCCTTCGCGCCACCGGAGAATGCGGGAAGATAGGTGTGAACCGGGGCGTCGAGATCGAGCTTGCCCTGGTCGAACAGGATCATGGCCGCGGTGGTCGTCCCGACGACTTTCGTGAGCGACGCGAGGTCGTAGATCGTCCGGTCCGAACTGACCCGGGCGCTGCTCGTGGTCCACCCGATCTTGCCGAACCCCTTCTGGAAGACGGCGTAGCCGCGGCGACCGATGACGACCGAGGCGCCGGGGTACCCTCCCGCCTTGATGCCGCGCTGGACGATGCGGTCGATGGACGCGAGTCGGGTGGCGGACATGCCAACCGACTTCGGCGTGTTGACCGGCAGACCGTCGGACGCGGCCAGCGCGATGTACGCGCTGAGAAGGTAGTGAACCAACGTCAGCTCCTCGGTTACAACGCGGTTGGGCTGTGCCCGACCGTGAGACAACAGACCGCGGTACCGGCTGCCGAGTGGGAGGGCCGGTTACGAAACAGCAAAGCTCGTGAGCGTGTGCAGTGGCGGGCTCATGGAAGCCACATTACACGACGCTCACTATTCACATACCAGGTCGCCCGTTGTGAAGTTCCGTGGACGACGCGACTTACAAGGCCTACTGTTACGTCTGGTGCGTCTCATGTCAAGACGAAAGGTTGCAGGGATCGTCACCGATCCGCGGACGTCAATTGTGATGTAGGTCACAAACTCTTGACGCGATGCAGGTTGCACGGCTGAGTCTGGTCGCAGCTTGGGCCAGCTGCGAGCTTAGCGCCAAGGCAACCAACCAGACCGGTTCGCGTGACCAAAGAGACGAACCCAATGGGAACGATTTCGCTCGAGATCCAGCGCGCCATCGAAGGCGATGAGCGGGCGTTGCAGACCCTGTGGTCGCAGCACTCGCCGCACATTGACGCCGTCATTCGGCGTCTCGTCGGCGACCCCGATCTCGCCGCCGACGTCGCGCAGGAAGTCTGGATTCAGATCTTCCGGGCGCTGCCCACGTACCGCGGGGAATCGCAGTTCGGCACCTGGGCGCACCGCATTGCCGTCAACCGGACGCTCAACGCCCTCCGCCGCTCGCGGCGGATCGCCAAGTCCGAGGCCGAGATCGAGGACGATACCGTCGCCGTGGAGCACGACAGCGAACGCGCGCTGCTCGCGGCCAGCATAGAGGAAGCGGCCAACCGGCTGTCACCGGGGGCCAGAACGGTCTTCATGATGCACGACGTGGAAGGCTACACCCACGAAGAGATCGCTCGAGAGCTCGGCATCACGCCGGGCGGCTCGAAGTCCCAGCTGTTCAAGGCGCGTGCGAAGCTTCGCCGGCTGCTTGCGCACGTGGTGGATGGACTCAGGCCGGATACGGATCCCGATCATGTCGCACCTGTCTTCTGAGCGCCTCGCCGAGCTTGCCGACGGCGACCCGACCGTCGCCGAAGCGGAGCATCTCGCCGCCTGCGCGACCTGCGCGACCGAGCGGAATGCGCATCGTCGGCTCCTGACCCTCGCGGGTGACGAGCGCGGGCGGATCGCGCCGCCGCTCACGAACTGGGCGTCACTGTCGGCTCGCCTCCGTGAGGAGGGAATCATCGCGACCTCGGCCGCGGAGGGCGCGGTGCCCGTCACCGACACGCGCGCCGTCGTCGCTGCCCTCACCCCGCCGCCGCGCCGTCACCGCCGCGCGTGGCTCGCCGGCTTCCGCGTTGCCGCCGGGCTCGTGGTGGCCGCTACCTTCGGCGCGTTAGGCAGGATCAGCGCCGGCGCGGACGTGACCCCGTCGGCGCCGGAGATCGCCCAGACCATCAACCGCGTGTTTGGCGTCGATTCGCCGATCGTGCCGGCCGGCGGGTCTGCCTTCGCGTCGGTCGAGGACGCGCTCGCCACACTGTCCGATGCCCAGCGCGACTACGACCGCGCCGTCGCATTCATTGCCGCGCACGACTCCACCGTCCAGCGCCCCGATGCCGATTTCGTGTACCGGGCACGCCTCGCCGCCCTCGATGAGATGGCCGAGACGTCGCTCCAGGCCCTGTCGGTCGCGCCAACGGATCCCGTGCTCAATCAGTACTATCTCTCGACGCTCGGCGCGCGCGAAGTGACGCTGCGCCAGCTCGGGAGTGTGCTCACTCCTGGTAAGCGGTTGTCGAGGTTCTAACATCTGATGCGATCTCTCACGTTCCTGATTCTGACCACCTCGGCGGCAACGGCCGCGACGGGTGCTGCCGCCCAGCAGCCGGACCGGACCCGAACGCCGGAAGCACGGGCGAGAGCGGAAGCGCGTGCAATCCAGGCGCGCGACTCCGTTCGAGTGCGCGGCGGCAGCCTGGAAGCCGAGATCGAGCGCCTGGCGTCGCAGCTCATCGAGGCGTCGCGGATGCAGTCGCAAGCGTCGCGGGAGATTCGCGCCCTCACGACCCGCGGCGTCGAGGAGGCGAATCGCGAAGAGGTCGAGGTGTACGTTCGAAAGCTGCAGACGCAACTCCGGAGCGCGGCAGATCAGTACCAGTTGCTGCGCAGTCAACTGGTGTCGCTCTGTGATCGCACCGCGAAGCCACAGGGCTATATGGGCATCACTTTCTCGGCGGAGATGAGTGCGAACGCACGAGACTCTGGCGGCGAGGTGTTCCGCTTCGAGGAGAATCCAACGGTCGAGTCGGTGGAGCCGGGCTCACCGGCGGATCGCGCGGGAGTGAGAAAGGGTGACGAGATCGTCCGCATCGGCGGGCGCCCCCTCGTCGGCCAGCAGATCGAGTTCACGAGGCTGCTCCGCCCGCACACGCGTCTGGCGATTCGTCTGCGGCGCGATGGGGACACCCGAGACGTCGTGCTCCTCATCAAGGAGCGGCCGGCGTCGCTCGATCACGGGTGCCCGTTTCTCGACGCGCGAGTGATGGCGGCATTCGGCGAGCCGTTCACCGCGAGCATTCTGCCGCCGGCAACGGGCGGCATCGTTCGCCGCGCGCCAGCGCCGTCCGCCGAGGCGGGTCCTCGCGATGCCGTGCGAATCCGGCGCGGCAGTGTGGAGCCCGCGCCCACGCCGGCGGTCGCGCCCCGCTCGCCGGGAGCGGAGCCGACGATCACGCTGATCACGCCCAACGCACCGGACGCCCCGGAGGCGCCGTCGGTCTCGGGCGGCCGCTCGGTGTTCGTCGTCGGGCCGGGCGCGAATCAGATGATCATCGCCGGCGCGACGATCGTGCGCCCGAACGCGGACCTGCGCGAAACGTTCGGGGTGGAGCGGGGCGTGCTGGTCCTCGATGTTGCCCGCGGGACGCCGGCCTACATCTCGGGCCTCAAGGGCGGCGACATCATCGTGTCGGCGGGCCGGTATTCGGTGACGTCTCCGCTCTCGATCCAGCGCGCCATGCAGATGGCCGACGACCGCCAGGTGGCGCTCAGCATCATCCGCAAGCGAAAGCCGCAGACGCTCACGCTGAAGTGGTAGGGCGCTTGGCAAGCTTGCGCGCCGCGGGGACGAGGCTCTTGTGAATCGATAGCGCCGCGACCGCGCCTTCCGCCGCGGCGACGATCGCAAGCTGAGGCCCGGGGACAATGTCGCCGGCCGCCCACACGTTTCGCACCGACGTCTTTTGCGCCGCGTCCACCACGATGTGTCCGTCGTCGTCGCGCTTGCACCCGAGCTGCGCACCCAGGTCGTCGGCCGGACGCTGTGAGAGCGCGAAGAAGATATGATCGCAGTCGAGGTGCATGCCGCCCTGCAGCTCGATGGCGTGAATGCGGTCGCCCCGTGGCTCCACGCGTTCGATCTTCGCCGAGAGCACCGGAATGTTGAGGGCGTCGAGCTGGGCGCACTGCTCGTCATCGAGGTCCGGCGGCCGGCCGTTCGTGCAGATCACGATGTCGCGCGTCCACGTCGTCAGGTTGAGCGCCATCCCGGCCGCCTTCCGCCCCGACGCGATCACGACGACCTTCTTCCCCCGCGTGTCGAGACCGTCGCAATCGGGGCAGACGTGCGCCGCGCTCCCGTAGACCTGACGGAGCCCGGGGACCTTCGGCCATTCGTCGCGCAACCCGAAAGCGAGCAGGATGCGCTTCGCCTCGAGCGACCGTGTTTCGGGACGCGGCGTGTTGTCGGACGGCAAGCGAGGTGCGCCGGACCCGCGTTGGTCCTCCTGCGCCTTGGTGGCGGGCATCGGGTCGAACTCGACGACGAACCTGCCCCCCTTGCGCCCGTTCCTTCCGTTCCCGCCATTCCGTCCGTTGGCGCGAACGCGAGAGACGAAGCCATCCACGAGGCTCACGTCGAAGTCGCGGCATTCATCGCGCGTTATTCCCCTGAGCTCGGCCGGCGTGATGCCGGGGTGGCCGGGGAACCCGTTGATCGCGCGCGTCTCCCAGTTTCGCGGGTCACCCGAGTCGATGACCACGACGCGGTGCAGGTAGCGGCCGAGCCAGAGGCCGGCTGTGAGTCCCGCGGGTCCGCCGCCGATCACGGCGACGTCGTACGTGTCGTTCGGCATTCCGACGACGACAGGCATCTACAGTGCCAACAGATATCCGCTGATAGCTGATGGCTGATAGCTACCTTAGCGTATTTTTCCGGGCGGTACTGTATAGAGGAGCCGCGCCGTTGCGCGGTCTGCGGCGGACAGCTCCTTCACACGCACCTTTGGCGTCATGATGTTCGACGCATCCTGCGTGTGATCGAGTCCGATCAGGTGCCCCACCTCGTGGAGCGCGATCGCGCGCACCGCTGAGCTGTCGAGCGGCTCGCCGCCGCGATGGTGCACCGCGAGCACGATGTTCGCCTCGACGATCCACCAGTCATCGTCGTGCGCCCAGAGTGTCTTGCCGCTGATCTGCTCGTTGAAGCGATCGATCCACGTCACGTGGATGTCCGCGCGCGCGGAATCGAGCACGAACGTGAAGACGAGCGGGATCCCCGTCGACATCCACTCCTCGAACGCGTTTCGCACGAGCTCGGGGTACAGGCCGTTGAAGTCCTCTACCGGCGACTCGGGCTGAACCCAGACGCGCAGCGGCCGCGAACGGCGTTCCGGCCAGCGAGCGAGCGCCGAGTCGCGCTGGAGGAGCAGCTCATCGACGTACGTGCCCGCCGCGCCCTCGCGCAGGCGGCGGCGAATCTCCTCGACATCGCGACGCGCCACCATCTCCGCGACGACCGGGGCGTCAACGGCGCGTATGCTCGCGGAGTCCGACGCGGTCGCGATGCGAGCCGCGACGGCACCGCCGAGATGCGCGGAGTACACGCGAGCGGTCCGCGCTTCAACGGCCACGAACGCCGCGAGTGCAGTCACGGCGACGCCGAACACGAGGTCGATCCGACGCATGAGTCGTGAGGCTAAGGCGACGGAGTCGAGAGAAACGACTCGGTGAGAGTGAAGAACAGCTCCGGGGATTCCCAGAACGGCATGTGACCCGCGTCCGGGATGATCTCGAGACGCGCGTTGCCGAGCGTGGCAACAAGGTCCTGAGCCACACTGAGCGGAAGCAGATCTCGGTCTCCATGAATGACGAGCGTCGGCACCGAAACGGCACGCAGCAGCGGGCGCCAGTCGTAGCCTTCACCACGCAGTCGCGCGGCGATCGCGGCGCCGGTTTGACTCCGTGATTTCGGCGGCGAGAACATCGCGGCGAGCTCCGCGTCGGCGAACCAGGCCGGATACATCGCGCGGGAGTACGCGCTGTGAACGTCAGGGTCGGGCGCGAGCAACGCGTCCTGCGTGATGCGCTCGAGTACCGCGCGATCTCCCGGACCGAGACGAGGCAGCGCGTCGCGAAGGAGATTCGCCTGCCAGTTCCCGGTGGGACCGACGCTGTCGACGAGCACCATCCGGCGCACCGCGGCCTGGTCGCGTTCGACGGCTAGCATGGCCAGCCCGCCGCCCCACGAGTGCCCCAGTACATCCCATCTCGAGAGCCCGATCGCTTCACGAATCGCCGGGAGGTCGCCGGCATCGTGCTCGATGCGAGCCGCGCGCGCGCCGGGCGGTGCCTGCGATTCACCGCGGCCGCGCTGGTCGTAGAGGATGACCTGCCGTCGCTCGGCGAGTGGGGCGAGCGCGGGCCACAGCAGGTTGTGGTCGAAGAGCAAACCACCGTTGATACAGACAAGCGGGATGGTGCCGGGTACTTCAGGGGAGAAGTACACGGCGAACTCGAGCCCGCGGGTACGAACGGCGCGCCGAGTGAGGCGCGGCGCTCGGGGGCGCGAGCGTCGGAAAGCGATGAATCGTTCTCTTGGGGTGATCGACCGGTAGGAAACGGCAGCCCCAAAATAGTGATCTACATCACATACACAATATCCAGCTGGACTGTTCCCCTGATTGGCCAGGGGACCGGGCGTTGCTGGAACGTGGGCAAACGGGCGAGCTTCCGCGCCATGTATGTCTTCGAAGTCATCATCGCCCTGCTCCTCGGGGGTGCCGCGCTCACCCTCCTCGCGCAGCGCTTGGGGACGCCGTACCCGGCGCTCGTGGCGCTCGCGGGCGCCGCGCTGGCGCTCGTTCCGGGCACGCCAACCCTCGTGCTCGACCCGGAGCTGGCGCTGACGCTCTTCGTGGCGCCGGTCCTGCTCGACGCCGCATTCGACGCATCGCCGCGAGATCTGCGGGCGAATTGGCGCGTGGTCGCCGGGCTCGCCCTCGGCGCGGTCGTCCTGACGGTGATCGCCGTGGCGGGAACCGCCAGGTTGCTCGTCCCAGGAATGCCATGGGCCGCGGCCATCGCGCTCGGCGCGATCGTCGCTCCGCCTGACGCCGCCGCGGCCACCGCGGTTCTGAGGCAGCTGCAACCGCCGCATCGCCTCCTCGTGATTCTCGAGGGGGAGAGCCTGTTCAACGACGCGAGCGCGCTCCTCATCTACCGCCTCGCCGTCGGCGCCATGATCGCCGGCGCGTTCTCGCTCGCGGGTGTCCTCCCAACGCTCGTCATCGTGACGCTCGGAAGCGTCGCGCTCGGACTGGTACTGTCGCGGGTGATCATCCTCCTGACGGCGCGCATCGAGGATGTCGCGATCGCCGTCGTCGTTCAGTTCTGTGGCACGTTCGGCGTCTGGCTGCTCGCTGAGCGACTGCGCCTGTCGGGAATCCTCACGGTCGTCGCGTTCGCCATGGCGACGGCGCCAAGAGCGGCCGAGCTGATCCCGGCGCGGATCCGAATCCCATCGTACGCCGTGTGGGAGTTCGCGGTCTTCGTGCTGAACGTGCTCGCCTTCATCCTCGTGGGCTTTCAGCTCAAGGGGATCCTCGGCCGCATCGATACCGCGACACTGATCAACTACGCCGCAATCGCGGCCGCGGTTTGCCTCGCGACTATCGTGGCGCGCATCGCGTGGGTGTCGGGAGCCGCGGCGGTGAGCCGCTGGCGGTGTCGGCCAAGGCTCGACGGCACTCCGAGCCCTCGCGACGTGATCGCCCTCTCGCCGCGCGCAGCCGCGGTGGTGGGATGGTGCGGGATGCGCGGGATCGTGACGCTCGCTGCCGCGCTCGCGCTGCCGATGGGTGGCCCCGGCGCAGCGTTCCCCTACCGCGACCTCATCCTCTTCACGGCGTTCTCGGTCGTGCTCGGCACGCTGGTGGTGCAGGGGATGACGCTGCGGCCGCTCATGAACCGTCTGCAGCTCGAGGATGACGGGTCGGTCGAGCGTGAGGTGCGGCTCGCGCGCGTCGAGACGCTCCGTGCCGGGCTCGCCGCCACGACGGTGCTCCCTGGCGAAGAGACGGCCGGGCTCCTTCGCCGCCGCTACGAGATCCTGTTGCGTCGCGCGGAGGAGGACCTGACGAACGGCACCGGTGCGAGTGACGCGGCGGCACCGCACGTGCGCGATGGCGGAGCGTTGAGTGCGGACGCAGCCATCGTCCGGACGGCAACGTCAGCGGAGCGCCAGCGCTTGATCGCGCTACGCGCCGATGGGACGATCGGCGACACGGCGTTCCAGCGAATCGAGCAGGAGCTCGACTGGGAGGAGCTCGATCTGCAACAGCTCACGAGTCGATAGCCGGTAATTGGGAATCGGGAATCGGGAATCGAGATGGAAGCTGAGTTCGTTCCACTTTCTGTGCTGGATCTCGCGCCGATCGTCGAGGGTGGCGACGCGGCCGCGTCGTTTCGGAACACGCTCCACCTCGCGCAGCATGTCGAGCGGTGGGGATACCGTCGGTTCTGGCTCGCCGAGCACCACAACATTCCGAGCGTGGCCAGCGCGGCGACGTCGGTGCTCATCGCGTACGTCGCGGGCGGGACGTCCACCATTCGCGTTGGTGCCGGGGGCATCATGCTCCCGAACCATCCGCCGCTCGTGATTGCCGAGCAGTTCGGCACGCTCGTGTCACTCTATCCCGGGCGGATCGATCTCGGGCTCGGTCGTGCGCCCGGATCGGACCAGCTCACTGCGCAAGCGCTGCGGCGTTCGCCTGACGCGGGCGACGCGTTCCCCGACGACGTCCTCGAGCTCATGTCGTACTTCGAGCCGGCGCAGCCGGGACAGGCCGTGCGTGCGGTCCCCGGCGCGGGACTCGATGTACCGATCTGGATCCTCGGCTCGAGCACGTTCGGCGCGCAGCTCGCCGCGGCGTTCGGGCTCCCGTTTGCGTTCGCGTCGCACTTCGCGCCGGCGATGCTCGAGCGCGCACTCGATCTGTACCGCACGGGGTTCCGACCATCGCCGCAACTCGAGCGCCCGTACGTGATGCTCGGCGTCAACGTCTTCGCGGCCGACAGCGCGAGTGAGGCACGGCATCTCTTCACATCGCTCCAGCAGGCGTTCATCAACCTGCGGCGCGGGAGGCCCGGTCCGCTCCGCCCGCCAGTGGAGGGGTTCGCCGAGACGCTTCAGCCATTCGAGCGCGCGATGCTCGATGACATGCTGGCGTACGCGGTCGTTGGAACGGCGAGTGATGTGGCCGCTGGCCTCGAGGGCATCGTCACGCGCACGGGTGCCGACGAGCTCATGGTAGTGTCGCAGATCTTCGACCACGCGGCTCGGCTGCGGTCGTACGAGCTCACCGCGGCGGTTCTCTCTCCGCTTTCGGCGCGGTGAACCGGCGGACCGGGAGAGCTCGCGTTGGGGGTAAGTAGTGTTCAGCTGCCAGTCATCAGTCGCCAGTCATCAGTTGTGAGTCCATCAGTCGTCAGTTGCGAGTCGACGATACTCACGACTCAGGACCGACCTCCTCAGAACTGATGACTGCCGACTGAAGACCTGCCGACTGTCAGCCTGCAGTTCCGACCCTCGTGGCGTAGGGAAGTGGCACGCCTAACGCCCCGGACCGTGACGGACTGCTACAGCACTCCGCTCGGCCGACGACCATCGCGCATGGCGGCGATCTGCACCGCGTCGTACGGGGGCGTGAACAGCTCCGCACGCGCGTGCCAGCATCGGAACAGATCGGCAATGAAGTGCATGCGCTCGGCGAGGTCGGCCCAATCGGTGGCGCCGCTCCGGGCTGTCGCGTCAGGCGTCGGGTCGATGCGCGAGAGGAGAGCGCGGAGCGGCTCGTGCTCGATCGTTCGGAGCTCCGGTGCGAACGCACCGTGCACGTCACTCGCGAGCCGGACCACCATGCCGGGAAGCCGGAGCGTCATGAGCATTTCGGTGAGTACGAGCCGGATGCGGTGGCGGACTGCGGCCAGCAGAGCGTCGATGGCGACGTCGGCAGGCATGGGGCGCCCGGTGAGCCGGGCGACGTGCGCGCGAGCGCGGAGCCAGGCACCGGGAAACACGAGCGCCAGGAGCTGCGCGCGGACGGCGTCAACGTCGATCGCGGCATCGAGCGACGCCTGGATCTCGGGCTGAAGCCGCGTCTGCTCGTGCAGGCCAACGAGCAGGTTCCCGAGGAACAGCCGTGCGGCACGCTCTCTCTCGTTAGGTGCGCCGCATGCCTCGCCATACGCGGCGAACGCGTCGCGGAGCAGCCGCTGGCCATTGGGCGGCTCGCCCACTCGGAGCTCTTCGCAGAACGCATGGGTTGCTGTCGCATCGGGCGCGCCCGACGCCGCCGCGGTCGAGAGCCAGCGGGCGAACTCGCGGCCGATCTCCATGAAGACCTTGCGATTGCCTACCGCAACCGCCTCCGCCGACCGGCGGAGCGCACCTTCGACGTCGAGAACGCGGCGGATCGTCGCGCTCGCGTCGCCCATCCCGCGCGCGGTGAGGCGCACGAGGCGCTCGATGCGCTCCGCGACCTCGCGCGAGCCGAGGATATCAGTCGCGGCCTGTGTGACGTCCTCGCCGCGAATGGTCTGTCCCGCCTGACGAGATGCCCAGGTGGCGAACGTGCACCAGTTCGCGCCTGGCGACACCCGCGCCGCGATCGCGTGGGACAGCTCGTGGTAGCACTGCGTGATGCGCAGGTTGCGCACGACGGGGTCGCCGATCGCGGCGATGTCGTCGACCTCGGTGACGGTTGGGGGCCTCATCATGGATACGATTATGGACGATCGCGCTTCGCCGTTCGCCCTTCGCTCCATCGCTAGTCAGGCCGCACTCCCGGCGAGCGCCTCCGCCGGCGCCTCCGGCCTCGCCCGCTCGCGCGGTGCGGCGAGCGCGGCCCGCCCCGCTGCGAGGCGCGCCACCGGCACTCGATACGGCGAGCAGCTCACGTAATCGAGCCCATGTTCGTGACAGAACGCGATCGACTTCGGCTCCCCGCCGTGCTCTCCGCAGATCCCGACCTTGAGCCCCGGCCGCGCGGCTCGCCCTTCCTCGGTTCCAATGCGAATCAGGCGGCCGACGCGCAGCGGGTCGATGACCTGGAACGGATCCGCCTCGAAGATGCCGCGCTCCACGTACTGCGGGAGGAAGCGGCCGGCATCGTCGCGCGAGAGACCGAGGGTCGTCTGCGTGAGGTCGTTCGTGCCGAAGCTGAAGAACTCGGCCGACTCCGCGATCTCGCCGGCGGTCAGCGCCGCCCCGGGGAGCTCGATCATCGTGCCCACGTGATACGAGAGGTCCGCACCCGCGGCGTCGAGCACCTCGGTCGCTACCCGCACGATGATCGCGCGCTGGTCATCGAACTCGGCCCGGGACGCGACGAGCGGCACCATCACTTCGGGAATGACGGTGATGCCGCGCGCGGCGCACGATGCCGCCGCCTCGAAGATCGCCCGGGCCTGCATCTCGGTGATCTCGGGAAACGTGATCCCGAGACGACAGCCGCGATGGCCGAGCATCGGGTTGGTTTCGCGAAGCGATGCGATGATTCGCGTGAGCTCCGCGACCGGCGCGTGCAGCTCGTCGGCGAGCGCGCGGGTCTCCGCCTCACCGTGTGGCAGGAACTCGTGGAGCGGCGGGTCGAGCAGACGGATCGTCACGGGCAGACCGTCCATCGCCACGAACAGCCCCTCGAAGTCCTCGCGCTGGATCGGCAGCAGCTTCGCGAGCGCCCGCCGCCGGCCCTCCGAGTCACGGGCGACGATCATCTCGCGCATGGGCGTGATGCGGTCGCCCTCGAAGAACATGTGCTCGGTTCGGCACAGCCCGATGCCTTCGGCACCGAGCGCGCGTGCCACGCGCGCGTCGGCGGGGGTATCGGCGTTGGCGCGCACGCCTAACGAGCGCACCTCGTCCGCCCAGCCGAGGAGCCGAGCGTAATAGGTGTACAGCGTGGACTCGGCGGCCGGGAGCGACCCCTCGAGCACGCGCACGACCTCACTCGGCACTGTGGGCAGCGCCCCGGTGAACACACGCCCGGTCGCGCCGTCGACCGTGAGCCAATCGCCGGCCGCAACGGTCGTCGTTTCCACCGTGAAGCGTCGCGCGCTGGTTTCCACCGCCATTGCCTTGCAGCCGACCACCGCCGGCTTACCCATGCCGCGGCATACGACCGCGGCGTGGCTCGTCATCCCGCCGCGCGCGGTGACCACGGCCTTCGCCGCGACGATTCCGTGGAAGTCCTCAGGGGTCGTCTCTTCGCGAACGAGGATCACCGCGTCCCCCGCCTTCGCGCGCTCCTCGGCGACGTCGGGGTCGAAGACGGCGCGCCCGCTCGCCGCTCCCGGGCTCGCCGGCAAGCCGAGCGTGAGCGGGGTCGCCGTGACGTTAGGGTCGATCGTCGGGTGCAACAGATGGTCGAGCTGCTCCGGCGTGACGCGGCGCACCGCTTCGGCGGAGTCGATCAACCCCTCGTCCACCATGTCCACCGCGATGCGCAGTGCGGCCTCGGCGGTTCGTTTGCCGGTGCGCGTCTGGAGGAGGTAAAGCGTGCCGCGTTCGACGGTGAACTCGAGGTCCTGCATGTCGGTGAAGTGCCGCTCGAGCGTCTTCTGCACGATGAGCAGCTGCTTGTGCGCGTCCGGCAACCGCGTGGCCATCTCGTCGATCGGCAGCGGCGTGCGGATGCCGGCGACGACGTCTTCGCCCTGCGCGTTGACGAGGAATTCGCCGTAGAAGCGGTTCTCGCCGGTGCTCGGGTTGCGCGTGAACGCCACGCCGGTTCCCGAATCGTCACCAAGGTTGCCGTAAACCATCGCCATGATGTTGACCGCCGTGCCCCAGCTCTCGGGCACGTTGTTCACGCGGCGATAGTCGATGGCTTTCTTCAGCATCCAGCTCTTCCACACCGCCTCGATCGCGCCCCAGAGCTGCTCCTGTGGGTCGGCGGGGAAGGGTTGCCCGGTCCGTCGCTCGACGAGCTGCTTGTATTGCTCGACGAGCGCACTGAGCGCTTCGGCCGGAAGCTCGGCGTCGGTTTCCACCCCGTACAGCGTCCGCCTCGCGGTGAGCAACGCCTCGAACGCGTGATGAGGGACATCGAGCACGACGTCGCCGTACATCTGGATGAAGCGCCGGTACGAGTCGTACGCGAACCGCGCGTCACCGCTCTTGTTGGCGAGGCCGAGGACGGTCGTGTCGTTGAGTCCGAGGTTGAGGATCGTCTCCATCATTCCCGGCATCGACGCCGGCGCGCCGGAGCGCACCGACACGAGCAGCGGATCGGCGGGGTCACCGAATCGCTTCCCCATCGCGGCTTCGAGTTTGGCGATGTTCGCGGAGACCTCGGCGCGAAGCGCGTCATCCACGCCGCCGCCGCTCAGGTACTGCATGCAGACCGGGCACGCGATGGTGAAGCCGGGCGGGACGGGGACGCCGATGTTGGTCATCTCGGCGAGGTTGGCACCCTTGCCGCCGAGGATGAGGCGCATCTCCTTGGTGCCCTCGGCGCGACCGTTTCCGAAGAAATAGACTTGCTTGCCCATGACGTTCGTCCTCCAGTCGTTGCCGGTACGTCGATCGGTGAGGCCCGGCGCGACCCTGACGGGTCGGTAGCGTATGACACGGCACGCGCGGTGCCGCGACCGTCCGATACGTTAACGATGTCGAGCATCTGCCGCCGGCGTCGTCAGGGGCACCCCTATGCTGCGCGGAAGTGTCACCGTCTGTTGGAGCGGAGAACGCCTGACATGGCCCGCTCACCCGTCGCTCGACGTGATTGGTTGCACGATGGCGCGAGGCACGCCACTATGCGGGACGCCACGGCGGTCGGCGGCACGCACGAGGTCGCCCGCCGAAGGCTGTCAGGAGAACGTGACCCGTGAGAATCCGAGGGGTGGGACTGCTCAGCGGAGAGGGCACCGCGCGGTGACCACGTCCGAACGGCGCGAGCTGATCGACGCCGTGTTCGACGCCGCGCTGGATCGCCCGACCGCCGAACGGATGGCGTGGCTGGTGGAGCGATGCGGCGACGACCGCGGACTTCTGCGGGAGGTCGAGAAGCTGCTCGACGCTCACGCGCGCACGAGCGGGATCCTTGACCGCTGGCCTCCAATTCCCGTGCGGGCCTCGGTCGCCGAGGTTCAGCCTGAGGGGCGGTTCGGTCCCTACCGGGTGCTGCGCGAGCTGGGACGTGGTGGGATGGGCGTCGTCTACCTGGCAGAGCGCGACGACGGCCACTTCCGCCGACGCGTCGCGGTGAAGTTGCTGCGCTACGGTCCGCACGCGGATGAGCTTTACCGGCGCTTCATCGCCGAGCGGCAGATCCTCGCGTCGCTCGACCATCCGAACATCGCCCAGCTGCTCGACGGCGGCGTAACGGACGGAGACCTCCCGTACCTCGTGATGGAGTACGTGGACGGGGTGCCTATTGCCCGATACTGTGACGAGCGCCGGCTCGATGTCGAGGCGCGCATCCGGCTGTTTTGCGATGTCTGCGCCGCGGTGCACCACGCGCACCAGAACCTGATCGTGCACCGTGACCTCAAGCCGTCGAACATTTTCGTCACGCGCGACGGGCAGGTGAAGCTGCTCGACTTCGGCATCGCGAAGGTACTCGGCCCGGCGTTAGCCGGTGTCGATCCCCACGAGACGCGCACCGGATTCCGCATCATGACGCCGGAGTATGCGAGCCCGGAACAGGTGCGCGGCGACGCGGTGACGACGGCGAGTGACGTCTACGCGTTAGGCGTGGTGCTCTACGAACTGCTGGCCGGCAGTCTCCCGTATCGCCTGGCGACGGCGTCCCCGCACGAGATTGCCCAGGTGATCTGCGAGCGCGAGCCGGAGCGGCCGAGCTCGCGCGTGACGAGCCAGGAGGCCGTGCCCCACCTCGATGATGTGGCCCGGACCCGGACGGCTACCGACGTCGGGCTAACGCGAGGGACGACGCCCGAACGACTCCGCCGACAGCTCCGCGGAGACCTCGACGCCATCGTCATGATGGCACTGCGCAAAGAGGCGAGCCGCCGATATGGATCGGCGGACATGCTCGCGGAAGACCTCCACCGACACCTGCAGGGGCTCCCGGTGCTCGCGCATCGCGGCAGCCGATGGTACCGCGCGAGAAAGCTGATCGCGCATCATCGCATCGAGGCGATCGCGGCCGCGGCGGTCCTGCTCTCCGTGCTCGGCGGCGCCGGGCTGGCGCTGCGCCAGGCACAGCGGGCTGAGGGCGAGCGAATCCGCGCGGAGGCGGCGCGCGAACGGTCGGACGCCGTCGTCACGATGCTGACCGAGCTGTTCGAGTCCGTCGATCCCGAGGAGACCGCCGCGAGCATCGTCACGAGCAGGGACCTCCTTCGCCTTGGCACCGAGCGCGCCAGGCGACTCGCCGGCCAACCATTGCTGCAGGCGCGGATGCTCGAGGCCATCGGGCTCGTCCACCGCAGCTTCCGTGAGTACGATGCCGCCGAGGCCGCGCTGCGGCAGGCGTTGGACCTCCGTCGCGCCGCCCTCGGCCCGTCGCACATCGACGTCGTCAGCGCCATGTATCATCTGTCCGACGTCCTTCGCGCCCAGGCGCGGTTTCGCGATGCCCTCGTGCTCGCGCGCGAAGCGTTGGCGATCCGCGCCCGGTTGCCGGGTGACGAGTTCCCCGATCCCGGCGCCACGATGATCCGCGTGGCCGGTCTCCTCGTCTACGTCGGCGAGCTCGACGAAGCCGAGCACCTGGCCCAGCGCGCGTTGGAGAGCCGCATAGCAACGCGCCGCGGGGATGACACGCTCGTGGCGTACAGTCTGGAGTACGTCGGCGCGGTCGCCCGTCACACGGGGAAGTTGCGTCGCGCAGTGCAGAGCTACCGCGACGGCATCGCCATGCGGACTCGCGTGCAGGGGCCGAACGATCCGTCGGTGGCCTACGCCTCGATCCGACTCGCCGATATTCTCTACGGGGACTTCGGGCAGTACGACGAAGCGGAATCGCTGTATCGGCGCTCGCTGGCCACGTTCCGGGAGGCGCGTGGCGCTGAGCACCCGATCACTATCAACGGCACACAGGATTTCGCGCTGCTCCGGGCTCACCAGGGGGCGTACGCCGAAGCCGAATCACTGATGCTGCAGGTGCTCGAGTTGCGGCGTCACCGGTATGGCGAGATGAGCGGCGCGGTCGCCGCCGCGCTCGGCAGCTACGTCGAGGTGCAGCTGCTCGCCGGGCGGCTTCGCGAGGCGGATTCACTCGCGCGGCTCGAGCTCGTCATGAACGAGCGAGTGTACGGACGCACGCATCGCGTGGTGTCCAACACGTTGCGGCGCCTCGGCGACGTGCTGATCGCACGCGGGCGGCTCGATGAAGCGGAGGCGGTGTTGCGCCGCCGGGTAGCCGTGCTCGAGGCCACCGACGGGGCCGAGACGCCGCTGGGTGCGAGCGCGTTAGGCCAACTGGCACGGATCCGCGCGGCCCGCGGCGAGTACGGCGCTGCGGATTCGCTCTACCGCGCGGCACTGGCGATCCTCCGTCGCCATCAGACGGAGGACCATCGCGACATGCGACACATCTACGCCGGGATGGCGGCGCTGTACGAGGCGTGGGGCAGGCCCGATGACGCGCGCCGGTACGCGGAGCGCGCGAAGCCGCGCTGACCCGCGGTGGAAGGCTCGTGTCCGGGGCCTCCATCCGCCATGCCTAACGCTTCCCCTACCCGTCACCGAGCGCGTAGCCGATCGCCTCGTCCAGGGTCATCGCGCGGCCCTGGGCCCACGCTTCGGCGCGCTTCTGCGATTCCAGCAGCGGCACCAGAATCTCGACCGTACGCCGATAGCGTGCCTCCTCGAACCCAAGGAGCGGAGCCTCGATCGTCGCGCGGATCGCTTCAGCCGCGCCGAACAACCGCGAGGCGGCGTCCGCCCGGCCCTGGTGCACGCGAACGATCGCGAGTCCCTCGATGCAGCGCGTGATGAAGTACGGTTCTCCGTCGCCGCGCAGGAGCTCGACCGCTTCTCGAAAATGCCCCGCGGCCTCGTCGAGCTCACCGACACCAAGTCTCGCCATGGCGAGACCGTGAAGGACCATCGACAATCCCCATCGGTCTCCGGTGGCTCGCCAGAGCATCTCGGCTTCTTTCGCGGCGGTCTCTGCAGGCCCGACGTCGCCGGCATCCAGGAGCGCGGTGCACTGGATCCAGAGCGCGAACCCCATCTCGGTTGGCGGGAACCCCGCCCGACGCGCGACCGCAACGCACTCGCTGGCCAGCCGCTTCGCCCGTTCCAACTCGCCCACGTCGCGCAGCGCGAACGCATAAGCGCTGATGGCGCGCACGAGCAGTGACGGCTCGGCGAGCTCACGCGCGATGCGCGTACTCTCCTCCCCGTACGGCTGGGCCGCAACGGGGTCACCGACCAGCCAGCACGCCATCGCCGCCGTGTAAAGCGCACGCGCGCGCAGGCGACGAGGTACGTTGGACGTCGAGAGTGCGAGGGTTGCCTCCGCCCAGTGCCTCGCCTCGCCAAAGCGGCCGACGTAGTGCCAGAACCACCACAGCGACCCGACCAGCCGATATGCCGTCTCGTTCTCGCGGGGATCCGAAACCGCCCACGCGAGGGCAGCACGTACGTTCTCGTAGTCGCCCAGGAGGCGACGGCCAGTATCAGCGCGTCGGGGGCTCAGGAGGAGCGGCTCGGCATGCTCGGCGACCGCGGCAAAGTGCTCGGCATGGCGACGGCGGAACGACGTGTCCTCACCCCGAACCCCGAGACGCTCGCGCGCACAGCTGCGGACGACTTCGAGCAGGCGATAACGAGTTCCTCCATCACGCGGGTTCGCGATCACCAGCGATTTGGCAACGAGCCCGCTCAACACGTCCAGTACCCTGGCGCGCTCCACGACATGGTCGTCGGAGCAGACTGCTTCCACCGCGTCCAGACTGAAGCCACCCGAGAACACTGAGAGGCGCTCGAGGAGAATGCGTTCCGGGTGGGGGAGGAGTTGGTAGCTCCAGTCGATCGCCGCCGGGAGTGTCTGGTGTCGTGCGAGCGTCGATCGGCTGCCGCCCGAGAGCAACTCGAGACTGTCCTCGAGGCGCGTGCTGATCTCCATCGGCGAGAGCACTCGCACGCGCGCCGCGGCGAGCTCGAGAGCGAGCGGAATGCCGTCGAGTTGGCGACAGATGCGCGCCACCGCCGACGCGTTTTCCTCGGTGAGCTCGAACGCGGGCACGGCCGCTCGTGCGCGCTCGACGAACAACTGCACGGACTCGTACCGGCCAAGTGCTGCCAGCCGTGCGTCTGCGTCAGGCACGCGCAGCGGGGGAACCGGCAACGTTACTTCCCCGGTGATCCCGAGCGGCTCGCGGCTCGTTGCCATCACCGAGACTCCGGGACACGCGCCGAGCACCGCTTCCACGAGCGATGCGCACGCGTCGAGGACGTGCTCGCAGTTGTCCAGCACAACGAAGATCTCGCGACGCGCGAACAGCTCGCAGAGCGTCTCGATGGCGGAGCGACCGGGATGCTCGCGCGCGCCGGCTGCGGCGGCCACCTCGTGGGCCACGAAGGCGGGATCCGCGGTGGCATCGAGGGGAGCCCAGATCAGTGTGTCGGCTGCGTTTTCCTGTAGTTGATGCGATACGGCGAGCGCCAGGCGGGTCTTCCCGCTGCCGCCGGCGCCGGTGAGCGTGAGCAGCCGCGTCGACTGCAGCAATCGAAGAATGCTGGCCTGTTCGTTCGCGCGACCGATCATCCGCGTGAGGGGCGCTGGTAGCCGCGACCGTGCCGACAGCGGTGCGAGCGTCCCCGGAGCGTCGGGCGAATGGGTTGCCGGGCCTCGATGCCGAAGGATCCTGGCCTCGAGGTCACGAAGTGCTGGCGACGGGTCGAGTCCCAGTTCCTCGGCCAGCAGTCGTCGGAACGCCTGGAAGAGCGAGAGCGCCTCGTGGGCGCGCCCCGCCCGGTGCAGCGCCTCCATGCAGAGGGCGCGGGGGCGCTCGCGCAGGGGATCAGCGTGCACGAGGACTTCGGCCGCGGCGAGCGCCTCGCTGGTCCGCCCGAGCGCGAGCAGACACTCGATGCGCTGCTCGGCAGCTCCGGTCCGGAGCTCCTTCAGCCGCACGATCTCGCCGAGGAATGGAGGAAGGTCGGTGCATTCCTCGAACGGCTCGCCGCGCCAGAGGGCGAGCCCCTCGTCGAGGAGCGCCAGCGACCGCGATGCGCTGGCCGTGTCGCGAGCCGCCCGCTGCAGGGCGTCGAAGCGTCCGGCATCCACGTCCTGGACGTCGACGGCAAGTCGGTAGCCGTGCGGCTCGCTGCGCAGCGGATGGTGATCGGCGGCGCCATCGGCGAGCATCGCCCGCAGTCGAGAGATCTGCGTCCGGAGGGCAGCCGCTGGGTCGTTAGGCGGCTGGTCGCCCCACAAGGTCTGGACGAGGCGGTCGGCGGACGCGACCCGCGGCGCGTGAAGCAGGAGGGTCGCGAGCAGGACGCGCTGCTTCTCTCCCTTCGGCCGCCGCACCTCACCACGTTCGGTGACGATGTGGAGCGGGCCGAGCACGCAGCACTGCATCGCATACCTGTGGTGGCGCACGGCGCCGGCAAGAGCGCTTACGCCAGGCTGCCCGGCGCTACGCGTCCACGCTCTTCACCGCCACGGCACGGTGGATCGGCGAGCCGCCCGTGGTGGCGCGGCGCGGCGCGACCGCATCGTGGATTCGACCGCCGCGCCTGTGCAAGGATCCAACGTACCTTGCACGGCGCGGGTGCGCAAACGGACCGCTCCGTGTGCGCTCGTCGCCTCGTTACCGGGGCAAAGGCTGGCCCGTCTCGTCCACGTACGTGATCTGGAACGGCCCGGTGCCGTGCACCTGCACCACCGTGAGACCCTTCGCCTTCGACCAGTGCCGCGCGTCCTTCGGCGCGGTGATGAACCCGCCCCGCTGCAGCCTGGCGGCCGCCTTGGCCTCGTCGGCCACGTTGCCCATGCCCACGACGAGCGTTCCCTGAACCACCGTGACGTATTCGTCGGCGGGGTGGAAATGTGGCGGGATGACGTAGTCGTTAGGCAAGCGGAGGCGGACGGTGAAGATCGCGCCGGCTTCCGCCGGGTCCCCTTGCATGACGGCGAACTCGGCGCCCGGTGGGAACACGGCCGGGGCTGGTCCCCATTTCACGGCCTCCGGATCCTTCGCGGCGCCGTGCGGCACCACCTGCGACGGCGACGCGTCGACCGCGCCGCGCGGCGCGTCCGATGCCGTGACCTGTTCCGCGTCACCGGTCCCCACGCACCCGCTCGCAATGATCGTGGCCAGGGTCGCGGTGATCGCGAGGCGAAGGCCCAGCGCGACGCGGCGCCGGGGTCGGGAGGCACGCGCGGTGCCTCGATTGTCGATGGCTGGCATTGGATTCTCCATAGCTCCAGTGGATGCGGCCGCGCACCCTCGAAAAGGCAAGTGCGGCCCTGTCCACCCAGGCTACTGGGCACGCGTGTCAGGGGCGTGCCGCCGGCGTTTCATCGCCGTGTCGCGGCCCGTCCCGGAGAGGCCTGGCCGCGCTCTCGGGACGCGGCTACGAGGCGTCCTCCCCGAGCACGCGCGCGGGGTTCGTTCTCGCGGCGCGGAGCGTCGGCATGGTCGCGGCAAGCAAGGCCAGCAGGACGACCAGCCCCGCGGCGGCCGACAGCGACAGCGGATCGAAGCGCGTTACCTCGTACAGGAACCGCGAGATGCCCTGAGTCGCCAACACGGCCATCGCGAGACCGGCCACCACCCCGGCCGCGGTCATCCCCAGCGCCTCGCGGATGAACTGCGAGAGGATCGTCCCCGGCGCTGCCCCTAACGCCATTCGCAACCCAATCTCGCGGGCGCGGTCCACGACCGTCTGGCTCATGACCCCGAACACGCCGACACACGCGAGCGCCACTGCGATCGTGGCGAAGCCGCCGAGCAGAAGGAGCAGGAATTGCCGCTCGCGAAGTCGCTGATCGAGAAGCGCGTCCAGGGTGGAGAGACGCGCAATCGCCACGCGCGGGTCCAGCGCAAACATGGCTTTCGAGACCTGCTGTCCGAGCGACGCAGGTTCGACGTCGGCCCGAAGGACGAACGTCACCGAAGGCAGCGGCTGCTGCGCCCACGGGATGAAGACGCCGGGCTCCGGCGGCGCGTCGAGCCGCGCATGCCGCGTGTCGCCGACGACTCCGACGATGGTTCTGGGCGTAGCCCGTCCCATCAGCCCGACCTGCACAGTGCGGCCGATGGGATCGGCCCCCGGAAAGAACCGGCGGACGAAGCTCTCGTTCACCACGACGACGCGCTGCACTCGGCCGTCGTCCGTGTCCGCCAGGAGTCGCCCGCGCTTCAGAGCGATGCCTAACGTCGGAAAGTAGCTCGGCGTTACCACGGTTGCTCGCGCCTGCGGCTCCTGTCCGGGTGTCACGGCCATCCCCTCGGGAATCACGTCGGCGTTTTCTCCGGTGATTTCGTCGGCGAGCGGAAGCGCTGACCCGGCGGCCACCGAACGAACCCCCGGAATGGTCGCGAGCCGATCGAGCGTCTCGGTCACGAAGCGATAGCGGCCGACCGCGTCCGGAAATTCATCGTACACCCAGGTGGAGAACGACAGGATCTGATCCGTTCTGTAGCCTCGCTCGGCGGACAGCACTCGCAGGAAGCTGTTCACGAGCAGACTCGTGCCCGTGAGGAGCACGAGCGCGAGCGCGAGCTGTGCCGCGACCGCGAGGCGGCGCGAGCGCAACGACGCGCGGCTCCCGACAACAGACCGCATACCAAACGCGCCCACTCCGCTCGCACCACTGACCCGCCCGACCGAGAGTGCGGCGAGCAGCACCGCTGTGAGGAAAGCGAGACTACAGGCGACGGCCACTGCGCGGAGGTCGAGGCTGATGTCACCGAGCCGAGGCAGATCCTGTGGACCGATCGCGTGCAACACACGCACGGCTCCCCATCCCAGCCCGATGCCGGCAGCGGCACCGAGCGACGCGAGCACGAGGGCTTCGGCGACGAGTGGGCGGGCGAGACGCATTCGGCTCGCCCCGAGTGCCGCCCGGACCGACGCTTCGCGTCGCTGCCGCGCGAGCCGCGTGAGATGGAGCGCCGAGACGTTTGCGACGGTGAGAAGTAACAATGCGCCCGAAGCGCCGAGGAGCGCCCAGAGCAGTGGCCGCTGCGCGCCCACGAGGACGTCGATGAGCGGGATCGCGACGACGCCAACGCCCGAGTTCGAGCGTGTGTACTCGCGCTCGAGCTGGAGGGCGATGCCGTTCAGCTCCGCCTGCGCCGACGCAAGCGTAACGCCGGGCTTGAGCCGCCCGAACAGCTTGAGGTACGTGCCGAACCGGTCCGCAAGCCAGTCCTCGTTCAACGCCCACGGGAACCACAGCGACGTCCGCTCGGGCAGGACGAAGTTCGAGGGCATCACCCCGATGATCGTAACGGGCCGGCCGTCGAGCGTCATCGACGTGCCGATGACCTTCGGGTTCCCTCCGAGCCGCTGTTGCCAGAACCCATGATCGACGAGGGTCACCGGAGCGGCGTTAGGCCGGAAATCGTCGGGCTGGAACGACCGTCCGAGGATCGGGGTGACGCCCACGAGGTCGAGGAAGTCCGCGGTGACCATCCACGCGTCGATGTAGTCCGTCGATGACGCGGAGCGCAGCGCGACCCCGTACGGGTTCGCCGCCGCGAGCCCGCTGAAGCTTCGGGCCCGCTCGCGCAGGTCGTAGAAGTTCGCGGGGGACACGTCATCACGCGTGATCCCTTCGGCCGGCTTCGTCTGCCAGACGGTGACGAGCGCGTCCGCGTCCTCGTACGGGAGCGGCTTGAGGAGCACGCCGTCCACGGCGCTGAAGACGGCCGTCGTGGCACCGATACCCAGCCCGATGGTCAACACCACGAGGCTGCTGTAATGCGGCGAGCGCCTAACGCGCCGAACCGCGAAGCGCAGGTCCCGCAGGAACCCGTCGACGCTGTCGATGGCGTGGGCCTCGCGCACGTCGTCTTTCACCCGGCCCACGCCGCCGAGCTCCGCGAGGGCCGCGCGCCGCGCCTCAGCGGGTAGGACGCCGCGCGCAACGCGATGTTCGATGTCCCGGGTGAGATGATCCTGGAGCTCGGCATCGAGGTCCGCCTCGAACGTGCGGCGACGCAGAAGAGAACGCATCGTTGCAAGCAACCGGTCCCACACGCGACACCTCCGTCGATTGGATACTGGTCACGCCGGCGACACGACGCCAGCGACGCCGCCAACGAACCGCTCCCACCACGCCAGCTCCTCGCCGAGCACACGCCGCCCGGCGGCCGTGAGCTCGTAGTACTTCGCGCGCCGGTTATTGTCGCTGGCGCGCCACTCGGCGCGCACGAGCCGGCGTCGCTCGAGGCGGTGCAGGGCGGGGTAGAGCGCGCCAGTCGTCACGAGCACGACTTCACCGGAGCGCTCCTTGATGCGCTGCGCGATCCCCCAGCCGTGCATCGGACCAGCGCGAAGCGAGGCGAGCACGAGAAGCTCGAGTGTTCCCTGGATCAGTTCGCGTGTCTCGGCCACTCGTCCTCCGGTCGGGTCTCGGGTCCGGGTCGAAGCTCGCTGACCCGTCGCGCTGGGTTGCTCATGACGGGCGGACCGGAGCGGTGCTCGCCGTCCGACCCGTAACCAGATTACAGATCGAGCCGCTTCCTGTAAATAGACAACAGGAGTACGCAAAACGTTGCCCCCGGGGTCAGCCGGGGGCTTGGATGGTCCTGCTGGTCAGATGGCGGTCGTTACCGGAACCGGCGCACCCTCCGCATACGACGGTGTCGACCGCAACACCGCCAGCTCGTCCTCCGTCATATCGACCGGAACGTCCGCGAACAGTGGCGTCGTGAGGTACCGCTCGCCCGTATCCGGCAGCATGCACAGGACGGTCGACCCCTTCGCCGCCTCCTCGGCGACGCGCATGGCGGCCGCGAACGTCCCGCCGGCCGAGATGCCAACGAAGATCCCTTCCTTCGCCGCGAGCTGTTTGCTCCAGCGCATCGCCTCGGGCGGCGTCACGGTGATCACGCGGTGGACCATACCGCCATCGACCGCGTCGCCCGTGAGCTTCGGGATGAAGTCGGGGCTCCACCCCTGAATCGGGTGAGGCTTCCAGGCCGGGTGCCTAACGGCCGGCGAGCCGTCGGCGTTCCGGTCCTGCTTCGTTCCGCTCGACACCATCGGCGCGTCAGCCGGCTCCGAGAGCACGATCTTCGTCTCGGGCCGTTCCTTCGCGAGCACGCGCGCGACGCCTTTCAACGTGCCGCCGGTGCCGAAACCGGTGACCCAATAGTCGAGCCGCTCACCGGCGAAGTCGGCAACGATCTCGCGCGCGGTGGTGCGCGAGTGAAAGTCCGCGTTCGCTTCGTTCTCGAACTGCCTGGTCAGGAACCAGCCATGCGTCTCGGCAAGCTCCACCGCTTTCTTGACCATCCCGGTGCCGCCGGCCGCAGCCGGCGTCAGGACCACCTTGGCGCCGAGGAACCGCATGAGCTTCCGGCGCTCGACGCTGAACGAATCCGCCATGGTCACGACGAGCGGGTAGCCCTTCTGCGCGCAGACCATCGCGAGACCGATGCCGGTGTTCCCGCTCGTCGCCTCGACCACCGTTTGGCCGGGTTTGAGTACTCCGCGCCGCTCGGCGTCTTCGATCACGCCCAGGGCAAGGCGGTCCTTCACGGAGCCGAGGGGATTGAACGCTTCGATCTTCACGTACAGGTCGACGCCCTGGGGGGCGAGCTTCGCGACTTTGACGACCGGCGTGTTGCCGACGGTCTCGAGAATGTTCGCAAACTTCGTCATGGGTAACCGCGCCCTCGGAATGGGGAGTCAACGCTCAGCGAATACTAACTACGGAGAAATCGGCCGGGGCCGGACGCGGCGTGGGATCACGGCCTGCGGTGACAGAGGGCAGTTTTCGCGTGACCCGCCATCAGTCCGAGTGCAGCGGTCGGTTCTGAATGAACGCCCAACCCGTGAACGAAGCCGACATGTCCGCGATCCTGCTCGAGATCACAGTCATCCTGTTCCTTCTTGTCGTCAACGGCGTGTTCTCGATGGCCGAGATGGCGCTCGTGGCGGCGCGCAAGATCCGCCTCGAGCGAAAGGCGGAGGACGGCAACGCCGGGGCACGAGCGGCGCTCTCACTCGCGGCGAGCCCGAGCAACTTCCTGTCCACCGTCCAGATCGGCATCACGCTCGTTGGCGTCATGGCCGGCGCGTTCGGGGGGGCGGGATCCCGGAGCGGATCGCCGCCCGGCTCGCGCTGATCCCGGCGCTGGAGGGGTACGCGGACGCGCTGGCCCTAGGCATCGTCGTCGCGGTCATCACCTATCTCTCACTTGTCATCGGAGAGCTGGTTCCGAAGCAGATCGCGCTCAGCAACCCGGAACGCGTCGCGTCGCTCATCGCGACCAATGCGGTTCGTGTCCCGCGTCGGCGGCCCGCTCGTGCGGCTGCTGACGGGATCGACGAACCTCGTCTTCCGCGTCTTTGGGATTCGCGCGACGGTAGACCCCAGGCTCACCGAGCACGACATCCGCGCGACGGTGGAGCAGGGCGCCGAGGCTGGCGTCCTGGACAAGGCGGAACACTACATCATCGAGAACACGTTCCGCCTTGGCGACCGTCAGGTGGGCTCCGTAATGACGCCACGCACGGATATGCCATGGATCGACGTGGACGCGGATAGGGATGAGGTGTTGCAACGCGCTGCGCTGGCACGCGAACGTCCGCTCGTGGTGTGCGATGGCGACGTCGATCGCATCCTCGGCATCGCGCGCCCCGAGCAGTTGCTCCGGCGCAGTCTTGCCGGCGAGCCGTTCGATCTCCGCGCCGCGCTCAACCCGCCCTTGTTTGTTCCGGTGACGATGCCCGCGCTGCGGCTTCTGGAGGAATTTCGGCGAACCGGCGAACTGACGCCGATAGCACTGGACGAATACGGTGGTGTGCAGGGGATCGCGACGGTGGACGATATCCTCGAAGCGCTCGTTGGTCCGCTGCCGGAACCAGGCGAAACCGAGCCCTTGGAGGTCATGCGGCAGAAGGACGGGAGCTGGCTCGTCGATGGGGCCACCGCCATCGAGGACCTCGACGCGGCGCTCGATCTCGATCCGCAGCCTCCGGATGACCGGCGGAATTACCACACGGTTGCGGGGTTGATCATCGCGACGCTCGGCCGACTCGCATCGGTGGGCGAGAGCGTCGAGGTAGACGGCTGGCGCTACGAGGTCGTGCGGACCGACGGGCGCCGCATCGTCACCATCCGCGGTCGCGCCGTACCAGCGGCACGCGACGGAGCGCCTAACGTCGTCGATCGGACGACCGAGGACACCGAGGACGGGGAATCGCGAACGGGCTTGCCGTGACCGGCCAGCCGCTCGACGTGACGGCGGCTATCTCATCTGCACGTCTCGGCCCCCATACCCGGCCAGGAGTTGCCCCAGCAGGTTGGCCTCGCGCTCACTCCGCGCGGCGACGGCCACCACGACCGCGTTCGCCGCTTCTGCCGCGCGCGCATGCCGAGCCTTCGGCTTCTGCCGGCGGAGCGCGCCGATCATCGCACCGATCGCCGCGCCGGCCACGGTGCCAATGTTCGGGCCGGCCAGCTGCACGAGCGCGAGTCCGCCGGGCGCATCGATCCCCGGCCACGCGACCATGACGAGCGAGATCAGGACACCGGCCGCGAAGCCGATGAGCGCGCCGCCGCCGGCGTAGCTCCACGTCTCGCGGCCGAGCGCGCGAGGGGCCGCATGCGGTGGCGCGCTCGCGTAATACCGCGCGGCGGCGTCGCGCGACACCACGACCTCGATGAGGTCGCGCGGCGTCCCGGCGGTGTACAGCGCGTCGAGCGCGCGCTCTACCGACGCGGGGTCATCGAAGAGCGCGGTCACATCGATCGGCTCGCGCAGCGTCTGGCCGCTCGCGAGCCCCGTCGCGACCACCTCGCCGTGGGTGGCGGCGCGCTCCGCGTTAGGCGGGATGGGCGGTGTCATGACGATCCTCCCCCGGATCCCGCGGCCCGGAGTTCCGGCGCCGTCCACGGGGTGGTCCGCGGCGCCGCGTCCCGGATCGTGACGACGTCCTCCACCGAGATCGCGGATGCCTCGTTGGCTTCGAGCTGGCGGACGTATGTTGCCACCGCCGCAATCTCCTCGTTCGCGAGGACGTCCATCCACGCCGGCATCGCGCCATTGTACGTCGCGCCCGCGACCTCGACCGGACCCTGCAATCCGTGCAGGATGATCCGGACGAGGAGTTCCGGCGGCCCCGTGACCCACTCCGACCCCACGAGCGGAGGAAACGCCCCCGGCACGCCCTGGCCTGCAGCCTGGTGACACACCTGGCAGTTCTTCTCGTACACGGCCTTGCCCGCGACGATGGGGTCGGACACGGCACCTGCCTCGCGTCCGGCCGCCGCCGCGGCGATCCCCGGCTGCCGGCTGCCGAACGCCGTGTGTGTCTCGGTCCCGAACTCGCCGCCGAACCGGCCAAGGTACCACCCGCCCCAGAAGAGCGAGAGCGCGATCGCCGCGGTGAAGAACCATGGTACCGGTTCACGTCCCTCGATCGGATCGCGCGGTTCACGCTGAATGGTTCGATGAATCCGCTCGACGTCGGGCTGGAGATCCACGCCGCCAGCCTCGGGGACGCCGCCGTCGCCCACCGACCGCGGCAGTGAGCTACCGCCGTCAGGCACGCTCGCGTGAGGCGGGTGGCGGTCAGCGGGTTCCATTCTGTCCTCGCGACACCATGCGCATGCCCGCGGCCGCCGTATCGGATACGGGGTACTGGCGCTTGAGCGAGATGAGATAGTCGACGAGCGCGAGGGCTTCGGGCTTGGCGACCACCGTTACGCCGCGCGGCGCGCGCGGGCCGGGAATCCTGACGACCCGATCCTCCGGGCGAACCTCGTTAGGGGGCTTCTCCTCGAAGAGAAAGGGAAACGCCGGCATCAGCGACCAGTCCACGACCGATCTCGGGTCGTAGAGATGGATGAGCTGCCAGTCGGGGTCCGGGAGCCGTTGGCCCACGTTGATGAGATCCGGACCGGTCCGCATCGTCCCCAGCAGGTGCGGGCGATCGTACGCGTAATCGGCAGGGACAGTCGCGCGGCTTCCCCAACCGCGGTCTACATCCGTCGTGAACGAGGGATCGCGGACCTGCTGCGAGTGACAATACACGCACCCGTTCGCGATGTAGACGCCGCGCCCCACGAGTTGGCGCTCGGTGTAGGGCTGGAGCTGGGGGGGCGGCGTGCCGTCGTACAACATCGCCTGCGGCACGATCACCAGCAGGCAGATCGCGCTCGCCATGATCGCGAACGCGCCGAGCGCAATGAGCGAGATGCGCGTCATGGCGTGCCCTCCACCGCCGGCGCCTCACCGGCACCAGGCCCACGCACCATGCGGCTCGCCGACGCGGTCGCACGCGGTCGCGCCGCCTCGGCTTCGTCCGTGTACAGCACCGGTTGCGCCTCGTGGAACGGGGGGCGCGCGGGTGTCGCGCCTTTGGGCATTCGGATCATCCGAAGGAAGTGCCACGCGAAGATGAAATGTCCCACCGTGAGGATCAGTCCGCCCAGGCTTCGTCCGTAGAGACCGGGCAACGATCGCTCCACGGAGACCTGGAACGGCAACCGCGCGTCGAGCAGGGCGAGCCCCTGCGCGACCCCGGCCCACGTCAACGAGATCACGTAGATCGCGATGCCCGCGAGCACGGTGTTGAAGTGCCATCGCACGAGCCTCGCACTCGGCCACTCGTGCCCGACGACGCGCGGAACGATGTAGTACATCGCCCCGAACGCGACGAACGTGACGAACGCGTAGCCCCCCACGTGCGAGTGCGCGACCGTCCAGTGCGTGAAGTGTGTCACCCGATTCACCTCGCGCAGTGCCGTGAACGACCCCTGGAGCGACACGGCCGTGTACGCGATCGCGCCAAGGACCACGAACCGCAACGTCGGGCTGTACCGGAGCGCCCCGAAGCGGCCAACGACGGTCATGTGCAAGTTGATTCCGGTAGCCACCACGGGGATGAACATGAACACGCTCGCAACGATGGACGTCGTGATCATCCACGTGGGCAGCGGTCCGCCGACGAGATGATGCATGCCGTTCAGCGAGTAGAACATCGCCAGCGACCAGAATCCCACGACCGACAGCTGATAGCTGTAGATCGGCCGGCCGAGCACCTTCGGGATGAAGTAGTACGCGGCCCCGACGCTCATGGCCGTGAGCCAGAACCCGAGTACGTTATGCGCGAAGAACCAGTTGGCCGCCGCGCTCTCCACGCCGGTCCACGTGGGCCACTTCCCGGTGACGTAGAGCATCGGGAACCAGATGAACGCGCCGAGGATGTACCACACGGACACATAGAGGTGCTCGGAGCGTCGCGCCGCGACGGTGGCGAACAGGCTCAACCCCACGAGCCCCCCGCCGACGACAAGTAACGGTCCGGCCGTATAGCGGTTCGCCTCGAGCCACTCCATTCCGTCGTTGTATCCGAGTAGCACCCCGACAATGCCGACCGCGATGCCGAGGGTGAACAGCACGCCGCCCACGAGCGCGGAGAAGGGCAGCTTCAACTCGTTATGAATGAGGCGCGGGAGTAACCACACCGACGTGCCGATGAGCGCCGCGGTCGCCCACCCGTAGTTCACGGCATGGAGGTGGGCCGTGCGCACGCGGCCGAACGTGAGCCAGCCCTGGCGCGTGAGGAAATCCGGCCAGTGCAGCTTGAGGCTCGCGATGTCACCGAAAATCGACCCGATGAGGAGCCACACGATCGCGGCGCTGAACAGCACGAGCACGACGAGCGCGCTGGACGCATCCGCGCGAAGCCGAATCTCCAGGTCTTCCGGCGCGAGCCCACGCGCGGCCGCGACCGCTCGGACGTTCTCGCGATCCAGGACGGTTTCGCCCGCCGGCGCGCCGCTCGTTACGGGGGCGCTCATGACGCGCCGCCCCATTCTCCGGGGCGTGGCGCCACGAGCTCGCCGTGCATCGTTTCGCGCTCGAGGCGCTCGACCGGCGACTCCCACGGTCGCTCGAGTCGGAGGTCCTGCGGCTCGAAGATCACGCGCGACTGCGCGTCGAGGTCGCGGAAGTACCCGCGCCAGTAGCCCCAAGCGAGCACGACGGCAGCGAGAAGCGTCAGCGCTGCTGTGGCGATGATGACGGGGACCGACGACGGGATCACTGCCGCCTCCTGTAGTGCTGTCACGGTGATTCACGGATGACCCCGCGCTGGATGCAGCGCGAGCGGAGTCACGGGCCCGCTTGCCGCAAGTCTCGTGCGTCGATGATCGTGCACGGCAGAGTCTCGCACTCGCCGACGGCTCCGCTCGGCGTCCCGGCACGGAAGGACTGCCGCTCGATGGACGGGCCTAACGTGCGATGTCAGCCGTACCGAGCGGCGCCGCGCGCTGCCTAACAGGAATATGCAGAGTCGCCGCGAACTCGCGGCGCGGTCCATGCGAACCAACGGGTGCGGCCCATTAAAGAAGGGTGGATGGGGCCACAACCAATGACCGGAGTAGCGGTATGCGAGAGTCTGAATTTCGAAGGGTTTTCCAGGGCGCGGCGCTGGTAGCGGGATTAGCGGTTGCGGGCGCGGCTGTACCAGCCGCGGTCCAGGCTCAGACGCCGAGCGACCCGGCCACGACGCAAACGATGCCCAACTACGACGACGATGACGACCAGAATTGGGGCTGGGTCGGATTGCTCGGCCTCGCGGGACTTCTGGGCCTTCGCCGCCGCGACCGACACGACCACGTCGACACCACGACGCGCCGGCCATAACCCGCGCTTGTGTTAGGCGGGAACGTCGAGCCCCGGGCAGCTACATCGCCCGGGGCTCGGTCGTTCCGCTCGGTGCTTACGTCAGCGCGCCATGGGTGGCGGCGCCCCCCAACGCAACGCGGCGGCGTCGATTCGCTCGGTCCAGCGCGTCCACAATGCCATGGGAACGATCGCGAGCGCGAGCCCCCCAACCTGCACCCAGAACAGTGCATCCGACGTCAGCTGCATCCCGCCCCACGCGTTCACTGCGCCAATCACTGCGCGGCCGCCGTCGAGCGGCGGCACCGGCAGGAAATTGAACAGCGTCAGCACGATGGCGTCCGCCACGACGTAGCGACCCCAGCGCCATCGCCTGCGGGTCGCGCGTTCGCGCACCGCGACCCCGCCAGCGACGACCACGGCGAACGCGAGCGTCGCCAGCACTCCGCCCGCGATCGTGGTCAGCTCGCGCCCCCACGCGGCCCAGCCTCCGTGCCGCGCCGATTCCGCCACCGCCGCGCTCGGGCGGCCGAACGTGGTAACGCCGGCGATCGGAACGAGGCGCAGCACGATCTCCGTATCGCCGCGTTGCGTCCGCCACAGCACGGGTCCGGCGCCAGCGGTAACGCGACGCACGCTCAGCCCCTGGCGCCACGCACCCACGGCGTGGCCGACTTCATGAACGAGCAGCAGGGCAGACCAGACAACCCAGAAGTGCGCGACTCGGCGCGCGAATTCCGAAAGATTGGCGCGGGTCAACCGTGGTCGGCGGGCGGCGATCGAGGCGGCGAGGCGAGACGACATACAGCAAACCAGAAACGGCTCGGCAGACCGGAAGCGGGCCAGCCGAGGGATGCGGGTTCGGGTCGAGCGAACCGGGTGGAGCGGCGCGCTCGTGCCATTGAACCGGCAACATAACCCCGAGGACCGCGTCGCGCGCGATCGAATTGCAGCGGCCCCGACCGATCTCCTGTCTCGAGCGAGGTGAGCGTACATGGAACAGCGAGTGCTCGGACGGTCCGGTCTCAGGGTACCGGTGATTGGTATGGGCACGTGGCGAACGTTCGACGTCCACGGTGAGCGGGATACCGCCGAACGCCGCCTCGTCGTGGACAACGCGCTGTCGGCCGGCACGTCGCTTTTCGACACCTCACCGATGTACGGCGAGGCCGAGCGCGTTCTCGCGCGAGCGCTGAGCGGCCGGCGCGACCAGGCGATCATCGCCGACAAGGTATGGACGTCTTCGGCGCGCGAGGGGCGGGAGCAGGTGCGCCGTGCCCTCGAGTGGTACGAGGGCAGGGTGGAGATCTACCAAGTCCACAACCTCGTCAAGTGGCGCGACCACCTGCCCATGCTCGAAGAGCTTCGCAACCAGGGGCAGGTGCGTGTTCTAGGCGCCACACATTACCAGCACTCGGCGCTGAGCGAGCTCATGTCGGTGATGAACACGGGACGCGTACAGATGGTCCAGATCCCGTACAGTGCGGCGGACCGCGTGGTCGAGCGTGAGGTGCTCCCGCTTGCTCACGAGCTCGGACTCGGCGTGCTCGTTATGCAGCCCCTCGGCACCGGCCGTTTGGTACGCCATGGGCCACGCGCCCGCGACCTGGAGCGGCTCGAGAGCTTTGGCGTGCGCACGTGGGCGCAGGCACTGCTCAAGTGGATCGCGAGCGACCCGCGCGTGCATTGCGTGCTTCCGGCGACGAGCCGTCCGGAGCGCGCGCAGGAAAACGCGGGCGCCGGCGACCCGCCATGGTTCGACGCCGAAGCGCGTGAATACGTGGCAGGGTTGGCCCGGGTGACTGCCGGCTGAATCACGGGGCGCTGGCCTATTCCATCGTGCACCCCTTTCACGTCATCGTGCACGGTTCATGCGACTCCCAGTCAGCCCGCGCGTCGACGTGCCGGGTGAGCTCCAATCCCGCGCTCTGCACGATCCATCCAGGAGGCGACATGCGGCGTTCTCTCTCGGGCTTTCTACTCACACCCCTGCTGCTCGTCGCCACCGCCTGCGAGCGCTCCGCGAACCCGGCCGACGGAGAACGGGATTCCGTCGCGGCGCGTGGAGCGGACGCGATGGCTCCCGCCACCGACTCCGCATCTGGTGCCGACACGACCGGCGGACATTCGGCCACCAGCCACGCCGCTGCGGGTGACGGCCAGGCACTGCTCCCGATCATGCAGAAGCTCGGCAGCGACATGACTGCGCTGACCTACGCGCTGATGACGGACGACCACGAGACAGTGGCACGGAGCGCCGCCGAGATCGCCGAGCACGCGCCGATCGCGGCCGACGACCTCGCGCGCATCCAGACCACGTTGGGACCCGACATGGCGGCCTTCGAGGCCGTGGACGAGTCGGTTCACGTGGCGTCGGTGCGCTTGCACGAAGCGGCACGGGCGCGCCAGCCCGGGCTGGTTGTGGAGCGGCTGGGCGACGTGCAGCGCGGTTGCGTGTCGTGTCACGCGCGGTTCCGGGAACGGTTGCGGACCAATCGTGCCGCGCGGTAGCACTGCTTATGGGGTTGGGTTACACCGAAGTGCCCGAGCAGCAGGACCTCTCCCCGCAGGCGCAGACCGATATGCTCGCGGCGTTCCTCGATGAGCTCTCGATCCCCGCGGCAGACCTCATCGCCAACGACAGCGGCGGGACGATCGCGCAGCTCTTCGTGGTGCAGCACCCGGCCCGTGTCCGCACCATGCTCCTCACGAACCGCGACGTGCACAAGAACAGTCCGCCGGCGCAGATGCGCAATTCGATCGCGTCGGCGCGGGCAGGCCAGTACGACCTGAAGATGGCCCGCCATCTCGATGATGGCGTTTACGCGCGCTCGCCCCAGGGCATCGGCGGATCCGCCGACGTCGACCCGGCGAACCTGACGGACGAGGCGCTCGAGTACTACTTCCGGCCGCTGGTGTCGTCGCCACTGCGGAGGACGCAGCTGAATCGCCACCTGGCGGCGTTCGAGCCGAACCCGCTCCTCGCGATCGAGCCGGCGCTACGGCGGTGCACCACGCCGACACGCCATCGCCGGCGCCGCCGTCTCCGCCCCGTTACTCGATCGGTCGCGCGAGTGCGGCGAAGGCGGGGTCGCGCTGGATGGGAGCCAGGTCCTGATCGAGGTGGACCCACATACCGAACCCGGCGCCCTTCTCGAGCGCCTCGCGGAACAGCTGCACGGCGCGCCGCGGCTCACCGAGCTGCGCCGCGATGCGCGCCCTCCACAGGTCGGCTGCGCCACGTGCGTCGGCCGCGCTCGACGAGGGCAGCGACGCCTCGATCAGCCGCGCACCGTCATGATCCCCGCGCCGCGCGGCGAGCGTCCCTCGCAGGCCGGTGATCCACAGTGCCTCGCCGTTCGCCGCGTGCGCGCGGTGACGCTCGAGCAGGACGTGCGCCTCGTCCCAGCGCCCGGCCTCGTACAACGTCAGGACGAGGGCGCGCTCGTACCGCGATATGTTCGACTCGGGTTGCGCGTGGTACCAGGCGATGGCCTTCTCCCAGCTGCGCATCGCCGCAGCCTCGTGGCCGTGTGCGCGCAGCTCGGCTGCGGCGAGCCGGAACACGTCGGCGGGCGTCTGGTCCGAGCTCGGTCGGTGTAAGGCGTTATCGCCGAGCAGCCGCTCCACCTCGGAGACGCGCCCGAGTGCGACGAGCGCACGGATCTCCATCGCGAGCAGGTTCGGCAGGTGGGGGAACGTGCGTCGAGCGCGGCGAGCTTCCTCGAGCTCGCGCTTGTGCTGCCCCAGGAGATGATGGCTGATCGTCAGCCAGTCCCAGAGGCGCGGGTTCTCCCGCAGCAGCCCGGTCGACGGATCGAGGCGGCTGAGCGCGGCCAGCGCCTCGCGCGGCCGGTTCGCCTCAACGGCCATGACGGCGTATCCGATCGTGAACTGCGACCCGGGCGTCATGTCCGCGACAGCTCGCATGGCTCGCAGCCCCCCAATCCGGTCTCCCCGTTGCTCCGCTTCGAACGCGTCGAGGAGCGCGCGGTCGAACCGTCCCATGTGCTCGCGCCGTCCGGCGAGATGCCGCAGTAGCGAATCCGCTCGCAGCCGCCGTCCCATGTTCAGCGCGACCAGCGCGGAGTAAAGCCGCGCCAGGTCGAACGTCGTGTCGAGCGTCCACGCGCGCTCGAAGCTCGCCTCTGCTTCGCGCACGCGGAACCCGGAAAAGAGCCGGACCCCTTCCAGGTATTTCAGGTACGCGGCGTACGTTGGCGGCTGCGCCCGGATCGTCACCTCGCGAAGTTCGTCGGCGGCGACACGTCGCGCGGCGAGGCTCGTCGCGAGCCGCTGGAGGAGCTGGTCGATCGCGACGAGAGCGCTATCGCGGTGGACGGTGAGGGGATCGAGTGAGTGCAAGAGCGTGCCGCGTGCCGCCTGGTGAAGGTGCGCCTGCAGCCGGAGGGAATCGCCGATCCGCGAGTAGTCTCCGGAGATCACCATCGTTGCCGCAGCGCGCGCAGCAAGCGCACGCAGCGCGGGCAGCGTCGTGTCGCCGCGGCCGTACGTCACCCAGCTTGGCGATACCACTTCCACTGCGCCCGTCGCGAGCAAACCCCTCGACATCCAGTCCGCCGCCAGGTCGCCGATCGGATCGAGCGACGGGTCGCCGGTTCGGTTCTGGAACACAGCGACGAGCACGCGCTCGCGATCGTCGCGCCGAGTGGGCCATGACGCGACCGCCCCCCATCCGAGGAACAGCAGGGCCGCGAGCCCACCTGTCACGACCGCGGTCCGTCGGATCCGGCCCACCGGGGCTCCGTCGCTCGCCATCGGCGGCGTAGTCGCAGGTGCTCGAAGCTCGCCGCGGACGTTGGGGGCGTCGATGGCCGATGCGGGCGGCCGCGCCGTTCGCGGCGGGTCCGTCGTGCGATCCGTCGTCGGCGCGACCCGCGTCACCTCGGACGCGCGCAGCTGCTCGACCGCCGCGAGCACGGCAGGATCGGGAGCGATGTCGAGCTCCGCGCGGAGCAGCGCCTCGTGTGCCTGTGCGTGGCGGAGTGCCGCCGCCCGATCGCCAGCTGCGGCGAGTGCGGAGATGAGCGCGAGCGCCACGCGACCGCTGTACGGATCGGCTGCCTGCAGGCGTCGCCACCACTCCGCCGCTCCGGCGTGGTCCCCGGACGCCTCGGCGCCTCGCGCCAGCTGCTCGAGCGCTCCGGCGTACACGCGCGCGAGATCCGCGCGCGTCTCCTCCGCCCATCGCTCGAACTCGGGCGTGTCCGGCACGACGAACCCGTCGAGGAAAGGGCCGCGGTACAGCGCTGCCGACGTGCGCCAATCGCCGCGGGCCGCCGCGTCGCGAAACTCGGCGACGTCGGTGCGAACCACGAGGGGATCGAGCTGGAGACTGTCCCCGACGGCGACGATCGCTTCGCTCCCCAGCGCCTTTCGCAGCGCGTACACCGAGTCCGCGAGAAATCGCCGAGCGGTCTCCGGATCTGCGTCTGGCCACAGGTACCAGACGAGCTTCTCGCGCGGCACCGCTGCAGGAGCGGCGGCGAGCACCGCGAGGAGGGCGAGGCGCCGGCGCTGCGCCGCCGGTCCGGCGACGGGAGTGCCGTGGCGGGTCAGGGAAACCGGTCCGAGCAGCTCGAGGGATAGCATCGCGGGGTTTGCCGACGTGCAACCGATGCGCAGCCGATGGGCAGCCGATCCGAGCGGGCGAACATACGCCTCCGGTTACCGGCCGGCCAGCACTTACCACTTCTCTGGAGGCATCGCATGCACGCGCACCACCACACCGCCCTCGTCGTCGTCGCCGCGCTCGTCCTCAGCGGGTGCGGTTCAGAGCCTACGGGCACCCTGTCCACGCCGTCCAGTCACGTCGCCCTCGCCACCAACGCGCAGCAACGGATCACCGGCGACTGCAAGATCACATCTGTTGTCGCCCTCGGCGTCCAGGAGGGCGTACTCACGCAGTTCAGCACCGCGGACTGCCGGCTGACGCATCTCGGCCGCACTGCCAGTAGCATGGTTCAGCGCGTCGATCTCGCGACCTTGGTGGCTCGGGCGGAGGTGGTGTGGACGACTGCCTCAGGCGACGTCGTTCGCGCCACGAGTGTTGGACAGGGCACGGCCACCGGTCCCGGCACCGTTGCCTTCACGGGTACGGTAACGATTGGCGGGGGTACCGGGCGCTTCGCAAACGCGAGTGGGACGCTGGCCGTCAGCGGCACGGCCGACAACGTGAACGGCACCGGCAGCTCCCGGTACGATGGCTGGGTCGACTACGACGCGAGCGATCGCGGCCGGCGATGAGACGCGCGACATCTGGGTCCGGGATGTTCCGGCGCGCGACACCCGTCTGCCTCGCGCTCGGGATGGCTGGGACCGCGGCCGCGCAACCGAGCGCGGAGCGGCCGCCGGTGATCGACATGCACGCGCACAGCACCACGACGACCCCCGCCGGGCTCGCGCGGCTCGACTCCCTTGGGGTGCGCTTCGTCTTTCTCGGAGCCCTGGCCACCGACCTCCCCGCGTGGCGAGGCGCCGATTCGGCACGCGTCCTGACTGCGCTCGTCTTTCCCTGCGAGGGTGGGCGCGCCGTGATCACCGGGCGCCCCTGCTTCGAGCCCACGGCGGAGTTTCCCGACCCCGCGTGGCTGCGCGCCGAGATCATCGCCGGCCGGGTGCGCGGGTTCGGGGAACTACTGCCGCAGTTCATGGGGCTCGAGCCAAACGATGTGCGGCTCGAGCCGTACTGGCAGATCGCTGAGGAGTTCGGGCTGCCGGTCGGTATTCACCTCGGCCCGGGCCCGGCAGGGGTGGTCTACGAGACGCTGCCCGTGCCGCGGCGCTCACCGCACTACCGCGCCGCCCTCGGCGACCCGCTGCTCCTCGAGAAGGTGCTGGTCCGACACCCAAGGCTCCGGCTCTTCGTGATGCACGCCGGCTGGCCGCGCCTGGACGCGATGCTCGCCCTGCTCCAGGCGCATCCGACGGTGCACGTCGATCTTGCGGGCCTCCACTCCCCCCTGATCACGACGCGGGCGGAATTCGATCGCTACCTGCGCACGTTGGTCGACGCGGGCTTCGGTCGTCGCATCATGTTCGGGTCCGACTTTCCCGACGCGCTCGCGCCAGGAATCGCCGCGATCCGCGAGGCCTCGTATCTCACGGCCGCGCAGCAGGCCGACATTCTCTGTGGCAACGCCGCGCGGTTCCTTCGGCTTCCCGACTCGACGTGCGCACCGTGAGGACCCGTGGCGGATTTCTCCCGCCGGGCGCTTGGTCCCGGTCCGGCGGGCTCTACGGGGTGCCCCGTTGACGACGTGCGACGATCCCGGCGAGCGCCCAAGCCGCGTGCTCGCGCACGAGCGGCTCGTCGTCGTCGAGCGCGCGCTGGAGGACGTCGGCGTCGTCCGCCGTACCGACGTTGCCTAACACCACGGCCGCGTTGCGCTTGAGCCCGCGCAGCTTCGCGCGCTTCATGGGCGAACTCTTGAACGCTGCCGAGAATTCAGGCTGTGTCATGCCTAACAGCTCGCGGGCGAGCGCGCGCGCATCCTTGTCCGCGAGCACCTCGCGCGGCGCGTATGGCGAATCGTTAGGCAACGCTGCCGAGAACTTGCCGTTCCACGGACACACGTCCTGGCAGATGTCGCAGCCGTAGATCAACCCGCCCATCGACTCCCGCAGGTCCTCCGGAATCGGCCCACGGAGCTCGATCGTGAGATACGAGATGCATCGCCGCGCGTCGAGCACGCCCGGCTCGACCAGCGCATCGGTCGGGCAGGCATCGAGACACCGGGTGCACGTCCCACAATGCTCCGTCTCGAACGGGGCGTCCGGCGCGAGCTCGAGGTCGAGCAGCAATGCCCCCAGAAAGAAGAACGACCCGAGCCCTGGGTTGATGAGCATGGTGTTCTTGCCGAACCACCCGAGCGCCGCCTGCCGGGCGAGGTCGCGCTCGAGGATGGGCCCGGTGTCCACGTACGCCTTGCCGCGAACCGGTATGCCCACCCAGCCGTCGATCGCGCGGTGCAGTTCGCGTAGGCGCGACTCCATCACGCCATGGTAGTCATCGCCACGTGCATAACGAGCGACAGGTCCACTCCGTTCGCGTCCCCCGTAGTTCATGCCCACCACGACCGCGCTTCGCGCCCCGTCGACCGGCCGTCTCGTATCGCGTCGCTTCTCGGCCCCACGCTCGAGGTAGCTCATCTCGCCGGCGTGGCCGCGGGCGAGCCAGGCGTCGAACTGCTCGGCCGTGCGCGCGCGACCGAGCGTCGCGAGCCCCACGAGATCGAAGCCGAGCCCGTACGCCTGCGCCTTGATGCGTTGCTCGAGCGTTGCTGCGAGCTCGGGAGCTGGTGTCGGCTGGGGCGTCGCGGCACGCAACGCCGAAGGCACGCTCATTTCCCCCGCCCGACCCACCGCGCGTAGCGGATGACATCCTCGATGGGCGGCCTCGCGTCGTAGTCGCCGTAGGCCGTGTGCATCCGCCACTGGACGTATTTCCGTGACGGAAGCGGAAGGAAGGGAAACCTCCTGTACCACGCGCGTGCCCGGAAGCGCCACGCGACGCGCAGGAGATCCGCGGCGAGCGTGGGGTCTCGAAGCGCGCGAAACGCGAGACGGAAGGTGAGGCCGGGCCACATGATCGCTGA
Source organism: Gemmatimonadaceae bacterium (assembly GCA_036741775.1). GTDB lineage: Bacteria > Gemmatimonadota > Gemmatimonadetes > Gemmatimonadales > Gemmatimonadaceae > JAJKIV01. The sequence continues at coordinate 63,684 of DAINRQ010000006.1, forward strand.
AATCTGAGGGTCGGGAGGGGTCGTACCAAGCCATGTCCGCTCCCGCCGCCCGATTCCGTAGGTCAAGGCACGGACGGCTGTTGATCCGGCCATGCTCGGCGTCCAGATTGATGACCGGTCGGCCTCGCGTGTCGGCGTGGCCGGCGCGACCTCCTTCAGTTCCGCTGGAGCGGCGTCATGCCAGCTGAAGTCACGCCAGATCCGGGCGAAGTCACCCGGCTCCTCGTCGCTGCCCGCGGCGGTGATGCGGGCGCCATCGACCAGATCGTTCCGCTGCTCTATCACGACCTCCGCGACCTCGCCCGGCGGCAGCTACGTCGCGCGGGGTATCAGGACACGCTTCGCCCGACGGAGCTGGTGCACGAGGCGTACGTGAAACTCACCACCGGTGCCGCGGCGGCCGCTGTCGACCGCTCGCATTTCCTCGCGATCGCGGCGCGCGCGATGCGCCAGGTCATGGTCGACTCGGCGCGGCATCACGGGGCGGCGAAGCGCGGCGCCGGTTGGGAGCGTGCGACGCTGTCCGACGTCGGGTGGGTAGCGGACGTCGGCCCGGACGAGCTCCTCGCGCTCAACGACGCGCTCGACCGGCTGGAGCCGCGACAGCGCCAGGTGGTCGAATGCCGATTCTTCGGCGGCATGGAGGAGAGCGAGATCGCGGCCGCGCTTGGCGTGACCGAGCGAACCGTCCGCCGCGACTGGGTGAAAGCGCGGGCGTGGTTGTACCGTGCGCTCGAGGAACGGCCGAACGACGACCGCCCCGCTCGCGCGCATGCCTAACGCAGGTCGGTCGCTCTCGCCGTCGCGACGCGAGGAGATCGAGGCGGTGTTCGAGGACGCACTCGACCAGCCCACCGGCGTGCGCGAGACGTGGCTGGCGGCGCGCTGCGGCGCCGACGCGTCGTTGCGGTCGGAGGTCGCCGCGCTCCTCGCGGCCCACGCCCGCTCGGACGGAATCCTCGACCGCCCGCCGCCGGTCCACACCGGTGTCAGCGAAGCCGGGGATCTCGATCCGGTGCGAGACCGGCGCATCGGCCCCTACCGCGTGATCCGCGAGCTCGGACGCGGCGGGATGGGCGTCGTCTACCTCGCCGAGCGCGCGGACGGCGAGTTTCGGCGGCGCGTTGCCATCAAGCTCTTGCGCGACAGTCCCGATGCCGACGAGCTGCATCGCCGCTTTCTCGCCGAGCGACAGATCCTGGCGTCGTTAGGTCACGCGAACATCGCGCAGCTCCTCGACGGCGGGACGACCGATGGGCAGCTCCCGTACCTGGTCATGGAGTACGTGGACGGCGTGCCCATCACGACGTACTGCGACCGCCATCGCCTCGACGTCCCCGCGCGGTTGCGCCTGTTCATGGACGTGTGCGAGGCGGTACACGCCGCGCACCAGAATCTGATCATCCACCGCGACATCAAGCCGGGGAACGTCCTCGTCGTCGGGTCGGGCCAGGTGAAGCTCCTCGATTTCGGGATCGCGAAGCTCGTCAGCGACGCGGCCGGCACGTTCGACGCACCGCACACGCGCCCCACGTTTCGCGTCATGACGCCGGAGTATGCGAGCCCCGAGCAGGTGCGCGGGGAGTCCCTCACCACGGCGAGCGACGTGTATGCGCTTGGCGTCGTGCTGTACGAGTTGCTCGCAGGCCGTCGACCCTACGAGTTTCGCACGTACGCACCACGCGAGCTCCACGAGCAGGTCTGCGAGCGCGCGCACGACCCGCCAAGCGTTGCCGTCACCCGGGGCGACAGATCCCCTGACGGCCCGGCGGACGACGGCGACGCGCTCGCGGCCGCCCGTGGCGTGAGCGTCGAGCGACTCCGGCGCCAGCTGCGCGGCGATCTCGATGCCATCGTGATGATGGCGCTCCGCAAGGAGCCGCGCGCGCGCTACGGGTCCGCGGAGCTGCTGCGGGAGGATATTGCGCGCTACCTGGACGAGATGCCCGTGGTGGCGCAACGCCAGAGCCGCGCGTATCACGTCCGGAAGTTCGCGGCACGCCACCGCGCGGCCGTGACGGCGAGCCTGCTCGCCGCGGGCACGCTCGCCGCCGCGACGGCCGTGGCCATGCGTGAGGCAGCGACGGCCAGCCGCGAACGTGACCGAGCCACGGCCGCCCTCGAGCGCGTCGAGCAGACGTTGCAGGAGTCCGAGGAGATGGCCGGATTCCTCGTGGGGCTGTTCGACGTGAACGCCCTCGCGCCGTTAGGCGGCCTCCCCGGCCCGATGGACGACTTCCTCCGCCGCGGCGCGCTGCAGATCGAACGGTTCAACAGCCAGCCGCTCGCGCAGGCGCGGATGCTCGACGCCATGGGCCGCGTCTATCGCGCCGTCGGTCGTTTCCCCGACGCGCGGATTGCGCTCGAGCGGTCCCTCGTGCTCCGGCGGGCGAATGGCGGTGAGCGCACGGCCGAAACGGCAACCACCATGGTACAGCTCGCCGACGTGCTTCGCCTCCAGGGACTGTACCCCGCAGCCGAGTCGCTCTCGCATGCCGCATTGTCGCTCCGGCGCGACGTGCTCGGTGACGATCATCCGACCAACGCTGACGTGATCGCGCAACTCGCCGGGCTGGCCGTGTACCGCGGTGCTCTCGCCGAAGCCGAGTCTCTCGCGCGCGACGCGCTCGCACTGCGACGCGCGACGCTCGAGCCTGATGATCCGCGAATCGCGGGCGGGCTCGAGCTCCTCAGCGCGACGCTGCGCCGCCGGGGTGAACGCGACGAAGCCGAGCAACGGCTGGAGGAAGCGATCGCGCTGTACGAGCGCCGCCTCGGTCCAGACGACCTCACCCTGACGACCCCACTCTTGCGGCTTGGCGAGTATCGCAGCACCGAACCGCACCGCCTCGCAGAAGCCGAGCCCCTCCTCGCGCGTGCCGTGTCCATTCGTGAACGCGTGCTGGGGCCTAACCACCCGCAGACCGGGAACGCGCTCGGCAGTCTCGCCGAGCTGCGGTCGGCACAAGGCCAGCACGCCGACGCCGAACGCCTCATTACCCGTGTGATCGAGATTCAGCGCCAGGCGACCGGTGACGAGAATCTGGCCGTGGCCTTTGCGCTGGCCGCGCGCGCGCGTATTCAACTCCGAGCCGGGCGGCTCGACGCCGCCGAACGTTCGCAGCGCGAATCGGTTCGCGTGAGTGGCCGAGTCCTCGGAACTCGCCACAACAGCTACGCCGGTGCGCTCAGCGGGCTCGCCGACATTCTCGTGGCGGCCGGTCGCCTCGACGAGGCCGAGACTGCATATCGGCAATCCATCGAGATCCGCCGCCGCGCGCTCGGCGGGGAGGTCGGGGTCGTCGGCCTCGCGGTGGCCGGTCTCGGTGACGTGAGCACGCGCCGCAACGACTTCGCGACGGCGGACTCCCTCTATCGCCGCGCGATCGAGATTGTCGGCGAGTACGCGATGCCAACGCACTCCGACGTCCGCGACATCTATCGCCGCCTCGCTGACCTCTACGCGACACACGGCCGCCCCAAGGACGCCGAGCGCTACCACGTGCTCGCGAGGGGAGAGAGCGCCGGACGCTGACCCACGGCGTGTCCTGCGTCGTGGTGACATTCCGTAGAGCCGATGTGAGACCCACTCGCATCGAGGCTCCTGCATCATGATACGCATCTTTCCCGACCGTGCGTCCTCCGCCACGCCGTCCGGGCTGGCGGTGGAGACGCCGCCCGAGGAGCGTGCCTACGTGGTGCTTCGGTCGGCACGCGCACCGACCGACCTCGACGCGGTCGCCGTCATCGACACGGATCCCACGTCGGCGAGCTACGGTACGATCACGTCCGTCATGGACGGGCAACGCGTGCCTCGTCGCCCCGACTTCGCCTGGCACCGCGCTCACGACACGCTGCTCACGAGCGAGTGGGACGCGTCGAGCATCGTTCGTGACGGACCGAACGTCGACCTGCTACTGGCGGGCAAGTACGGGAGCCGCCTCCAGGTCTGGGACGCCCGCGCGCGCCGGCACGTGAACACGATCGACCTCGGGATCGAGCAGCAGCTCGTCCTCGACTTGCGCGCCGCGCACAATCCGACGCGTGCGTACGGGTTCGCGAGCACTCTCCTCTCGCTCGCGGACCTGTCGTCCTCGGTATTCCTCTGGTACCTCGACCGCGGCACCAGTGGCGTCGCCGGCGAGTGGAAAGCGCGTCGTGTCATCGGCGTGCAGGCGGAGTTCGCGGAGCAGAGCGCGCTGCCGCCGGCGCTGCGGCGCTTCGAGACGGTGCCCCCATTCATCACGCACATCGACCTGTCGGAGGACGATCGCTTCCTCTACGTGTCCTGCTGGGGAACCGGCGAGCTACGCCAGTACGATGTGAGTGATCCGTTCAACCCGGTACTTACCGGCGCCGTGCGCCTCGGCGGCATCGTCACGCGCGCGCCGCACCCGGCAATGCCGCTCCGCTCCTTGAGTGGGGGGCCGCAGATGCTCGCCGTGAGCCGCGATGGGCGTCGTGTCTACGTCGCCAATTCATTGTCAGCGGCCTGGGACGCGCGATTCTATCCCAACGGGCTCCGCGGGTGGGTCGCGAAGCTCGACGTCGGCCGAGCCGGAGGGTTAACGCTGGACCCGCGATTTCTCGTGGAAATCGAGGACGGGCTCTGGCCGCATCACCTCACGCTCAGAAATCCCCACGCTCCTTAGCCTTCGAGTACGCGCGGACAAGCGTGAACAGAATGCCGGCGTACCCGAGGACCATCCCGCCGCGCCACGCGATCTCGCCGAGCTCACGATCCGTGGTGTGAAGGCCCCACCCCATCACGACCAGGCCGGCGACTGACCAGGCGACGCACATGAGCGCCGTACGGACGTGCGCCCAGAACGCGTCGCGCGCGGCGCGCCGATGTTCGTCGGCGCGCTTCAGCTCCATCTCTTCGCGAATGTGTCTGGGGAGGGGCATTGGGCGACCGCCAACGTGTGCTGGTGGAGCGCGATAGCTGATAGCTGATAGCTGATTATTACCGCTTCGTGGTGATGAGAATTACCCCACCCATATGTCCGGTTCCCCACCGGGTCGTGGCGTCGCGCGCGTTCACAAACCGGATCTCGCGAATCTGGCTCGCGTTGACGTTCGAGAGCTGTCCCATGGTACCGTACTCGACATTGTCAACGTAGACCTTCGGCTGCACCGATTCACCGGTTCGGTCCGAGGGTGACGCGAGCCCACGACTTCGCAACATCTGTGGCCGCAGCTTCTGAATGATCTGGAAGGCGTTCGCCGCCTCGGACGCACGGGACTGAATCTCCGGTTCCGTGATGAGGTCGCGGTCGGTGGTGGGCCGCGATTCGCTCGACGCCCCACTGCTCGCGCAGGCCACGCCCGCAACGAGCAACGCGGCGATGGTGATCCATTTCCCAGTTCGCATGTCTCGACCTCCGACGAATGAACGCCGCCGTCAGGCGACAGCGGACTCGGCATCAGGGTCGTCGTCGGGACGACCGCGCGCAAGTCCGGTGCTCTCGTCACCGGACGAATGGTCTGCGTCTTCGGTGACGTAGCTCGCGCCATCCAGGTTGCCGGGCGCCGCGAGGCCCAGCACACCGAGCGCGCTTCGCATGACGTCCACCGTGCGGCGGGGCGCTCGTGCCACCGGACGGTTCACGATCAGCGGCACGAGCATATGCTCTCGATGCAGCGCGCCATGCGACGACACGTGCGGGATGGGCTCGTAGTGCCCACGGAAATCCCAGTCGCGGGCGGCCGAGAGGATCATCTCTCCCGAGCGCGGCGAGCCGGAGAGCCGCGCGATCTGGACGAGGCCGTCCGGGTAATCCGACTCGGCGCACACGTCGTACGCCTCCCGGTCGTCGAGCGACTCGTGAGCGCCGATGCCGAGTGGGTCGCCCGTCGACGGTCGGTAGCTGAGCCGATCGCCCGCCGCGACGATCATCGCCGATCCTGCTCGAGCGCTCCGCACCTCCACCTCGTGCGGTGAGTGTGGCAGCAGCAGGAGATCCACGGCCGGTCGTTCGAGCAGTGCGGCGGCGGTGCTCGACCACCGCTCGCGCAGATCCGGCCACCAGGGCCGCGTCGGCCGTTCGAGCTCGAGGTAGAGGTGCGCCATGGCGTTGCCACTCACCATCACGGCAACGTCACTCCCTCCCGCGAACGTCCACGGGTGTGCCCGGACGCCGTGCCCCCACTCTCGCAGAACGTCCGCGAGGTCGTCGTGGGCGGTGACCGGCGAGTGCCCGTGATCGCTCGCCACCCACACGTGCATCGACTCCCATCGTCCGTCGCGCTCGGCGTCGCGGCGGATCTCCGCGGCCGCGTCATCCACGATGCGCATCGCGTCGCGGACGAGGTCGGAGTCATGGCCTGCCGCGTGCGACGACTTGTCGATGCCGGTGAACGCGGCGAATACGAATCTCGGTTGCTGCACGCGGATGCGTCGCGCGAGGTCATTCGCAACCTCGCGGTCGATTGCCAGCCAGCCAGCCACGTTGCCGCGAAAGTGGGTGCGTGCGGTGCGGGCGGCAAATACCGTCCCGCGACCGATGCACTGCCGCGGCCTCAAGCCTCGCCGAATCACGCTGAGCGCACCGATCGACGGGGGGGCGAGCTCGAACATCGTTGGTGCAGCGGCGTCGAGATCGCTGTCCACGTAGCGCATCTCCGCGCCGACGTAGCTGCGGCAGTTACCGAAACTGCGCACCGTATGTCGACTGCGGTCGAACCAGCGCAATCCGGGGAGCCCGAGCGGCCCCGGATACCGCCCGACGAGGAACGGCGTGTACGCCGGACCCGTGACGGACGGGAACGACGTGGACACGGTGTACATCGCGCCCTCGTCGCGAAGCGTCGCGAGTGCCGGCAGCGAGCCCTCGTCTATCGCGCGCCTCAGCGTATCCGGGCGCGCGCCGTCGGCGAGGAGTACGATCACGGACGTCGATCGATGGTTCATTTCGTCATTCAGTGGCGCACCGCGTCCCGACGTGGATAAACTCAACCGCTCGGCGCACCGGGCGCCAGCTTACGCCAAACCAGGTCCAATGGCCAAACGAAACCCGCGCACGACAGGAACAAACGCAGCCGCGTCGCGTCTTTCGCTCAAAGAAGGCTCTACCCCGGAGACCAAGACGGCAAAGCAGCAACCGCGCCGCTCTTCGCGTCGTGGCCCGCGCACGGCGTCCGGAAAGAAGGCGGACCCAGCGTTGATGGCGGATGCAGCGCAGAACGCCCTCGACGGTCTGCGCGGGCGAACCGAAGAAGGTCACCTCAAAGCGGGCAGAACGCCGCCGTCGCAAACGCCCACACCTCGCAGCAGTGGAGCGACGCGAGAGGTGGACGACGCCATTCGAAGCCCATACGCGATCATCACCGAGGACGAGAAGCTGCTGCAGCGGCCCGGGCGGTTCGATGACTTCACGAAGACGGATCCCTGGCGCGTCCTTCGCATCACGAGTGAGTTCATAGAAGGGTTCGACACGCTGGCCTCGATTCAGAAGGCCGTGACCGTGTTCGGCTCGGCGCGCACTGGGCCTGACGACCCGCAGTACCGTGCGGCGCAGGAAGTCTCGCGGCTTCTCGCCGAAGCCGGATTCGGCATCATCACGGGCGCGGGCCCTGGCATCATGGAAGCGGCGAACAAGGGCGCGCGCGATGGTGGCGGGCGTTCCATCGGCTGCAACATCGAGCTCCCCTTCGAGCAGGGCGCGAACCCGTACGTCGATACCCTCGTCAACTTCCGCTACTTCTTCGTGCGGAAGACGATGTTCATCAAGTACTCGGTCGCGTTCATCATCTTCCCCGGTGGCTTTGGTACCCTGGATGAGCTGTTCGAGGCCCTCACGCTGATTCAGACGGGGAAGATCTACCAGTTCCCGGTGATTCTGTTCGGTCGCCATTACTGGGCCGGTCTCGTTCGCTGGCTGCAAACGCGCGTCCTCGGTGAGGGCAAGATCTCGCCGGGCGACATCGATCTCATGCTGCTCACCGACGATCCCGCGGAAGCGACGCAGGCCGTCATCTCGGCGTATGAGGCACAGGTCAACACCGCGCGGTCGCGGTTGGAGGGAGAATGAAGAAAAAGGGAACCGGGAAGAAGGGCACCCCCAACAAGCGGTCATCTCCCGCAGGGCCCAAGGCCGACCAGAAGCGCGCGGCAGAGGAGCGCGAACGCGCCGGCCAGCAGCACACGGCGCACGAGACCAGCCGCTTCCTTCGCGGGCAGCGGATCGACCCGCGACGCATCGACGGGACCGAGACCGTCAGCGAGTTGATCGACGGGACGTTTCTCGCGTACAACGCCGCCCGGCTGCGCGAGGCATGTCAGCTCTTCACGCAGAAGATGCTCGAGCCGGACGTGACCGTCGGCATGACGCTGACTGGCGCACTCACACCGGCCGGTCTCGGAATGGCCGCGCTCATCCCGCTCATCGAGGCCGGGTTCGTGGACTGGATCATCTCGACCGGGGCGAACCTGTATCACGACACGCATTTCGGCCTCGGGCTCGCGATGCATCGCGGCAACGCGCAGGAGTCGGACGTGGTGTTGCGCGAGGAAGGCGTGGTGCGCATCTACGACATCTTCTTCGACTACGACGTCCTGCTGTCCACGGACGCGTTCTTCCGCAAGGTCATCCAGGGGCCGGAATTCCAGCGCGCGATGTCGAGCGCGGAGTTCCACTACCTGTGTGGGAAGTACGTCCGCGAGCGCGAGCGCGCGTTAGGCATCGGGCAGAAGTCGCTGCTCTCGGCGGCGTACGCGTGCGGCGTCCCGATCTACACGTCGTCGCCCGGCGACTCGTCCATCGGGATGAACATCGCGGCGTTGTCGCTGGACGGAAACAAGTGCGTGATCGACCCGAACGCCGACGTCAACGAGACCGCCGCCATCGTACTCGGCGCGAAGCGACCGGGCGGCCGCAGTGGCGTGTTGATCGCGGGCGGCGGGAGCCCGAAGAATTTCATGCTCCAGACGGAGCCGCAGATCCAGGAAGTCCTCGGCATCGACGAGAAGGGCCACGACTTCTTCCTCCAGATCACGGATGCGCGTCCGGATACGGGTGGCCTCTCCGGTGCCACACCGGCCGAGGCGGTCAGCTGGGGCAAGATCGACCCGGACCGCCTGCCCGACGCGGTGGTGTGTTACCTCGATTCGACGGTCGCGCTCCCCTTGCTGACGTCGTATGCGCTGGCGACGCGCGGGAAGCGCTCGCTGCGGCGCCTATACGAGCGGCGTGAGGAGCTCATGAACTTGCTTCGGAGCGAGTATCAACGCGTGGGTGGAGAGCCGGCGGCCGCCGAGGATACGGACGCGGTACTCCCGATGCATCGGTAGCGATAGCCGCCGAGCTCGTTAGACAACTGTTCGCTGTTCGCATGTCCACGCGTTATGATGGAACGACCGGCGCCGGAGCGGGCGCCGGCCCCACTCGTGGAGCATCGCGATGACCGCCCGTTCAGTTCTTGGCCTCGTTGCCGCGCTGAGCGCGGCACTCCCCTTGGCCGCGCCCGCCCAGGCTCCGGCCGCTCGCGCCGCGGCAGCGCCTAACGTCCCGCGCATTCCCCACACGAAGTACGTCCTTCCCAACGGCCTGACGCTGCTGGTGCACGAGGACCACAAGGCGCCCATCGTCGCCGTGAACGTGTGGTATCACGTCGGTTCCAAGAACGAAAAAGTGGGGAAGACCGGCTTCGCCCATCTCTTCGAGCACCTCATGTTCAACGGCTCGGAGAACTTCAAGGACGACTACTTCAAGGCCGTCGAGCCCGTCGGGGCCACCGACCTCAACGGAACGACGAACCCCGATCGCACGAACTACTTCCAGAACGTCCCGGTGCCGGCGCTCGACCGCATCCTCTGGCTCGAATCCGATCGCATGGGACACCTGCTGGGCGCCATCGACCAAAAGGTGCTCGACGAGCAGCGCGGGGTCGTCCAGAACGAGAAGCGGCAGGGAGAAAATGAGCCGTACGGCAAGATGTGGATCACCGTTACCGAGAACACGTACCCGCGAGGGCACCCGTACTCGTGGAGCACGATCGGGTCGATGGAGGACTTGAACGCGGCATCGCTCGATGACGTCAAGGAGTGGTTCCGCACGTATTATGGCGCGGCCAACGCGGTGCTGGTCATCGCGGGTGACGTGAAGCCGGATGACGTTCGCGCACGAGTCGAGCGGTACTTCGGCGACATCCCCGCCGGGCCGCCGATCGTGAAACACGAGGAATGGATTGCCAAGCGCACCGGCACGCACCGCCAGGCAATGCAGGACCGCGTCCCGCAGACACGCATCGTCAAGGTCTGGAACGTCCCGGGCATCACGAACATGGAGAGTGTGCCGCTGGAGATGGCACAAGACATCCTCTCCACCGGGAAGACATCGCGTTTGTACAAGCGGCTCGTGTACCGCGATCGCACCGCGTCGGGCATCGCCGGATTCATTGACCCGGGCGAGATCGGCGGGCAGGTCTGGATGTGGGCCGACGTTCAGCCTGGCGGCGACGCGGCGAAGGTCGAGCAGGCGCTGGATGAAGAGCTCGCGCGCTTCCTGCGCGACGGTCCGACACCCGCGGAAGTGGAGGAGGCGCGAGTCCGCCTCCGCGCGAACTACGTGCGCGGCATCGAGCGCATCGGTGGCTTCGGTGGCAAGTCCGACATTCTCGCCCAGGGCTACGTCTACGGCAACGACCCGGATCTGATCCCGAAGAGGGTCGACAGGGCGCAGCGCGCCACCGCCGCCGAGATTCTCGCTGCCGCCAGGAAGTGGCTGGGCGACGGCCAGTACGTGCTCCAGGTGAACCCGTTCCCGGAGTACACGACCGTGGCCTCGACTGTCGACCGGTCGAAGATGCCGGACCCCGGCGCACCACCGCCCGTCGGTTTCCCGACGGCCGAGAAGGCAACGCTGTCCAACGGCCTCGACGTGCAGCTCGTTCGCCGGACCGCTGTCCCCAAGGTCGAGATGTCGCTCGTGGTCGACGCCGGCTTCGCTGCCGACAAATCGGCGACTCCGGGCACCGCGAACCTCACGCTAGGGATGCTCGATGAGGGAACGACGACACGCTCATCGGAGCAGATCTCCGCGGCGCTCGCAGCGCTCGGCGCCAACCTCTCATCCTACTCTCAACTCGATGCGTCGTTCGTCCAGCTCGATGTCCTGAAGGACCGCCTCGATCCGGCCCTCGACATCTACGCCGACGTCATTCGCAACCCGTCGTTCCCGCAGCAGGACCTCGACCGAATCAAGCAGAACACGATCGCCTCGATCCAGCAGGAGAAGGTCCAGCCCATCTCGATGGCGCTGCGCGTGCTGCCGCTGTTGGTCTACGGGCCCGGCCACGCGTACGGCACGCCGCTCACTGGCTCCGGAACGGAGGAAACCGTCAAGGCGATGACGCGCGACCAGTTGCAGCGCTTTCACCGCACGTGGTTCCGGCCGAACAACGCGACGCTCCTCGTCGTCGGCGACGTGACGATGAGCGAGCTCCGCCCCAAGCTCGAGCGCGCGCTCTCCGGCTGGCAACGCGGCGACGTGCCGCCAAAGGCAATCGCGGAAGTCGCCCCGCGCCAGTCGAGCGAGGTGTTCATCCTCGACCGGCCAGGCGCCGAGCAGACCCTCATCCTGTCCGCGCAACTCGCTCCGCCGAAGAAGTATCGGCACGAGACGGCATTCCAGATGTTCAACGACGCGTTCGGCGGCGCGTTCGGATCGCGCGTGAACATGAACCTTCGCGAAGACAAGCACTGGTCTTACGGTGCCGGCGCGTTCCCCTTCGACGCCCGTGGGCAGCGGCTCTGGTTCGTTTACGCACCCGTGCAGACCGACAAGACGAAGGAGTCGCTCCAGGAAGTCGTGAAGGAGGTCAGGGAAGTCACCGGTCCGCGTCCGATCGCCGCCGAGGAACTCCAGGAGGCAAAGGATCGGCAGACGCGAACTCTGGCTGGCCGCTGGGAAACTGGCGGCGCGGTGCTCGGGTCTCTGGCGGAGATCGTCACGTACGAGCTGCCGGACGACCACTTCGCGACCTACGCCGAGCGCGCGATGGCGGTCACCCTCGACGACGTGAAAGCGGCGGTTGGCGACGTGCTGCGCCCGGATCGCCAGGTGTTCGTGCTCATCGGCGATCGAGCAAAGATCGAATCTGGCGTACGCGAGTTGAACCTCGGGCCCGTCCGATTTCTCGATGCCGACGGGCGACCGAAGACGCCTGTGCCGTGACTGGTCGGCGGCGGGTGGCGATTATCCCGCCACGCGCCGCCGCACCGCGCGTACGAAATTCGTCCGGGAGTAGTCCCCGTGCGACAGGTACCCAGGGACTGATTCGCCACCGAAGAGTTCGCGCACGATCCCGGCGTCCGACGCACCCGCGGCGATGCGCTGCTCGATCGCGTGAATCGTCTCGTCGATCCAGTCCGCCTTCGACTCGAGCAACGATGCCGGCGCGCCCACGAAACCGCGGTGCGCGTCGAAGAGCCGGACGGGTCCTAACGAGGCGATGGCGCGGAGCGTCCGGGCGAGGAGGCGAGGGTCCTCTCCCGGGTGCGCGATGCGCACCTTCACGCCGAGGTACAGATCACCGCCGAAGAGCGTGCCGGTGGACGCATCCCACACCACGTGGTGGTCGTGCGAATGGCCCGGCGCCGGGATCAACCGAAAGTCATCGTGCGCGAACGGGACAACCGGCGTACGAAGCGGTGGCGGTGTGCCCCACGTGACACGCCGGTACAGCCGAATCGACGTCGGTGATCGCAACGCGGCGAGTGTTGCTGGCGACGCCGCCATCGGGATCTCCGCACGCGCCACGAGCTCGGCGTTGCCGGCGTGATCCTCGTGGTGGTGCGTCAACATTACGCCGCTCGGTCGCTCGCGAACGACCAACGCCGCGACGGCTCGGGCAACGCGGGGAAACCCACAGTCGATCAAGACCCCGCGCGTGAGGAACGCGCTCGCCGAGTAGCCGATGCATCGGCTCATCACGCTGGCCATCTCGAAGCGGGTGACGTCGCCGTACCGCTCGGTCCGGATCACGTCGCGCAGGGGACTTCGTTGCTTGCCGAGGGAGCGGGGCTTAGCTTTACGACAGGCGCAGCGCCCGGCTCGATAGGCCGGGCGCTCCACTTTTTTTGTGTCAGTGAAGTCAGTGGAGCCCCCGATGATCGAAGAGCTGAAGCAGAAGCTCGGTGCGGAGGTCGAAAAGCTGCAACACGAGCTCAACGTCGTCCTCCCGGCCGAGATCCGGAAGGCGGTGGAGCTCGGTGACCTCCGTGAGAACAGCGAGTACAAGGCCGCGCTCGAACGCCAGCAGTTCGTGCAGGCACGGCTCGGGCAGCTCCGCCAGCGCCTGAGCAAGCTCTCCCAGATCGACATGAATCAGATTCCGGCCGACAAGGTCGGGCTCGGGTCCCGTGTCGTCGTCGAGGACGAGCAGACCAAGGCGCACGAGACGTACAGCCTCGTGTTCGGCGACTCCGTCGAGTTCGAGGAGGGCCATGTGAGCATGGGCTCCCTGATTGGCCGCGCGCTCGTGGGCAAGGGCGTCGGCGACGAGGTCGTGCTCAAGCTGCCGGCCAAGACGCGCCGCCTCAAAATCGTGGAGCTCGTAACGATCCATCAGGGCGCGCTGGACTAATGGCGTCATTCCGAGCGCTGCGAGGAATCTTCGGCTCGCTGTCAGGGGGCCCGCGGACGGGAACACCGAGGATCCCTCGTCTGACGGGTCGGCTCGACTAGTCAGCTCCCGAAGATCCTCCCGACCTCGGCTTCATAACGCGCGAGCTCCGTCCGGGCTCGCGCGTTGTCCCATCCGAGTCGCCCCGCCAGCACCGCGGTCGCGACGCGGGCCGCCGCGCGGCCCTGATCCGCGGTCTCGTACGCGATGTGAAGCCGCCTGACGAGCAGATCCCCTAACGTCAGCGCCATCTCGCGCTCCACCGCGTACACGACCTCCGCCAGGAGGTACGGCAGTTCACGAACGATGCGGCGCGCGAGTGCCGGCTCCGCCACCGTGAGCGACGCGACCTCCCGCCATCGCGACCCGTGTGCCTCGACGAGTCGCTTCGCGACGACGGCGTCACCCACCTCGAGCTCGGCGGCGCGAAGCGCCTCATCCAGGGAGCGAAGATCGCCTCCAGGCAGGGGCTCGCGATCAGTGCGGGACCGTGTCGGCGTGCGCTCCAGCGCGCGCTCTATGACGGTCACGACTTCCGCCGCCATTGCACGGTACGTCGTCAGCTTTCCCCCGGTGACGGATACGAGCCCCGAGGGACTCCGGTCAATCCGGTGCTCGCGTGAGGCGCTCGCCGGGCCGTTCGAGTAGCCCGCGGCAATGAGCGGGCGAATCCCCGCCCAACTCGCGATCACGTCGCCTGCACCGAGCTTCGCTGACGGGAAGAACGCGTTCACCGACCCGAGCAGATATTCGATATCCTCCTCGGACGCTCGAACTTCCTCGGGACGTTCCTCGGTCGGCGTGTCCGTCGTGCCGATGATCGTCGTCGCCGTGGACGGGAGCACGAACATCACGCGCCCGTCGGTCGGGGAGAGCAGCGTGATCGCGCCGTACGTGGAAAGCCGCTCTCTCGAGACCGCGACGTGCACACCTTTCGTGGCGCGGACGGAGTGGCGCGCGACCGGCGTGTCGAGCGCGCGGACGTCATCGCTCCACGGACCGGCGGCGTTGACGACGACCGACGCACGCACCTCGATCTCGCGCTCCTCGTCCGCGGGCCGAACGACCGCTCCGACAATGCGCCCCGCGTCCCGCAGAAAGCGCACTGCCTCGGCATGATTCACGACGGCCGCCCCTCGCTCATGGGCTGCGATGACGTTCGCGAGGGTGAGACGGGCGTCGTCGGTCGCCGCGTCGTAGTATTGGGCGCCGCCGACGAGACCTTCTCGCAGCAACGACGGCTCGCGCGCCGCGACTTCGCGCGCGTCGAGTGCTTCGTGGCCCGCGACGTTGCGAAAGACCGCGAGCGCGTCGTACATGAACAGGCCCGCGAGGAGCTTCCATCGAGGCAGGCGGGCGCCGCGATAGACCGGCCAGGTGAATCGCAGCGGACGCACGAGGTGCGGCGCCAGGCGCAGCAGCGTGCGTCGCTCGCGGCTCGACTCGAAGACGAGACGCAGATGCCCATGCTCGAGGTAGCGGACTCCACCATGCACGAGGCGCGACGACCGGCTCGACGTGCCGCTCGCAAAGTCGTTGCGTTCGACGAGGGCGGTGCGCAATCCTCGCATCGCCGCGTCGCGGGCAATGCCGGCTCCGTTGATACCGCCGCCGACAATGAGAACGTCGAACTGCTCGGCGCCAAGCCGCGCGAGCCGGGCGTCACGTTCGCGTGGTGCCGTGGCCACCGGCCGTCCCGCGTTCGGGCCAGGTGCGAGCGTGTCGAGCTCGTTCATTGATGAGCGTCGAGCCTGCCTTGCCCGATGAGCGCGCGCGCTGGGAGGCACGGTATGCCACCCGCGAGGGTGAGGCCGGCCACCCACCGTCCGATTGGGTCATCCAGCAATGCCTCGCACTCCCGGCCGACACCATCATTGTCGACGTGGCGGGAGGGGTCGGCCGTCATGCCGCTCCGCTCGCACGATCCGGCCGCACGGTGGTCGTGGTGGACTTCATCCTCCGCGCCGTGCGGGCAGCACGAGCGACCCACCCATCGATCCTCGCCGTCGTCGCGGACGTGTCGGTGTTGCCGCTCCGGGAACGGTCGGTGGGCGCCATTGTCGCCGTGAACTTCCTCGATCGTTCCGTATTCCCGTCGTTGGTTGGCGCCCTGTACCACGGTGGGGTGCTCGTGTACGAGACGTTTACTCGCCATCATCTGCAGCTCGTCGAGACGGGACGCGCCCACGGGCCGCGAACTGCGAGGTTCCTGCTCGGCGAGGGAGAGCTTGGAAGACTGGTCGCCCCGCTCGAAATCCGCGAGTACGCCGAGGGTCTGGTCGCCGACGCGGCGGGAGAACGGCATGTCGCGCGGGTCGTCGCGATCAAAGTTTAGTCCAGGCTGGCAGTAAGAACATGCCCGGCCACGAGTTTGCGTATGTCAGGCTGGGGAAGCGCCAGGTCACACGAGCGGATAGCTTTTCACGGCATGGCAACAACCTACGGTAACGGTCGCAGGGTCGCGATCATCGCGGGCGTTCGGACGCCGTTCGCGCGCGCGGGAACCGTCCTCAAGAATCTGTCGGCTATCGAGCTCGGCAAAGCGTGCGTCGCCGAGCTCGTTCAGCGTACGAACCTCGACGGGAAGGAGGTCGATGCGGTCGTCTTCGGCACGGTCGTGCCGTCGGTTCAAGCGCCGAACATCGCTCGCGAAGTCTCGCTGCTCCCGATTCTGCCGAAGGGCGTACAAGCCGTCACGGTAAGCAGAGCGTGCGCCTCGGCAAACCAGGCTATCACCGATGGCGCGGATCAGATCGCGCTCGGGCATGCCTCGGTAGTCATCGCCGGTGGAGCCGAGTCCCTGTCGAACGTTCCCATCCTCCATTCGCGCGGCTTCGCCGACGCCGTCGTGTCGGCGTCGCGAGCCAAGAGCATCACGGGTCGTGTGAAGGCCATCTCGCGCATCCGGCCGAAGGACCTGGTTCCCATCACCCCCGCCATCGCGGAGCCATCGACGGGGGAGACGATGGGCCAGTCGGCCGAGAAGATGGCGAAGCTGAATCACATCCCGCGCGAGGAGCAGGACCAGCTCGCGCTGCGATCGCATCGGCTCGCATCTGCCGGGACGAAAGACGGCCGCCTCACGGCCGAGATCGCGCCGGCCTATGTCCCACCGAAGTACGACACCGTGCTCACGAGCGACAACGGGATTCGCGACGACACCAGCATCGAGCAGCTTGCCGCGCTCAAGCCCGTGTTCGATCGGAGGTACGGATCGGTCACCGCGGGCAACTCGTCGCCGCTCACTGATGGCGGCGCTGCGGTTCTGCTCATGAGTGAGGAGCGCGCTCGCGCGCTCGGCTACGAGCCGTTGGGATACATCCGCTCCTACGCGTACGCGGCGCTCGACCCGGGTGAGCAGCTGCTTCAGGCGCCCGTGCTCTCGGCCCCGGTGGCGCTCCGCCGCGCCGGGCTGGCGTTGCGCGACATCGACCTCGTCGAGATGCATGAGGCGTTTGCGGCGCAGGTGCTCTCGAACCTGCGTGGCTTCGAGTCGCGCGAGTGGGCGGCGCGCGCCGGTTTCTCGGAACCGGTCGGCGAAGTGGATCGTGCTCGGCTCAACGTCATGGGTGGCTCGATCGCGATCGGCCACCCGTTCGGGGCGACTGGCGCCCGCATCACGACGACGCTCTTGAACGAGCTCGGTCGGCGCGGAGGCCAGTTCGGCCTCATGACAGTGTGTGCCGCCGGAGGAATGGGATTCGCGATGGTCGTCGAACGTCAGTGACTCGGGAGCCTCGATGACGGCAACGGCGACAGTCAACGGGCGCCCCGCGGGCGCGCTGACGACGGATCTGCGTGATGGGATCGCCGTCGTCACGCTGGACGTGCCTAACGCGCTCGTCAACACGTTCGCACGACCGGTGCGCGAGGAGTTCGAGGCGCTGCTCGATCGCATCGAGCGTGACGGGACGATCCGCGCGGCCCTGATCCGCAGCGGAAAGCCGGACGTATGGGTGGCCGGGGCAGACATCGAGGAGTTCCTGGAGATCGAGACGGCGTCGCAGGCCGAGGCGATGAGTCGCGACGGGCATGCGCTGCTCGACCGTCTCGAGAGGTTGAGGGTTCCCGTTGTCGCGGCCATCAATGGCGCGTGCCTTGGCGGTGGGCTCGAGGCCGCGCTCGCGTGCTCGTACCGCATCGCAACCGATGCGCCCAAGACCGTGTTCGCGCTGCCGGAGGTTCAGCTCGGATTGATTCCGGGTGCCGGGGGAACGCAGCGACTTCCCCGGCTCGTCGGGCTCGAGTCCGCGCTCGATATGATCCTCACGGGGAAGAACGTTCGCGCGCGAAAGGCCCTGCAGATCGGGCTCATCCACGAGCTCGTCCACCCCGCGATTCTCGACGAGATCGCGGTCGCGCGGGCGCGCGCCCTGGCCGATGGGGCGATCCGGCGGGACAGCGCGCGCCGGCCGCACGGCGCGCGGAGCATGCTCCTCGACGACAACCGGGTCGGCCGAGCGGTGGTGCTGCGACAGGCGCGCGAACGCGTCCTGGCGCGGACGCGCGGGCAGTATCCCGCGCCTCTCGCCGCGCTCGATGTCGTGGCGACAGGCTTCGCGCACGGGGTCGATCGCGGGTTGCGCGAGGAGGCGCGCCTGTTCGGCGAGCTCGCGGTGAGCGAGGTGTCGCGGCAGTTGGTCTTCCTCTTCTTCGCCACGTCGGCGCTCAAGAAAGACCCGGGCTTGCCCGAGCCGGCGCCGGCACCGTTGCCTGTGCGCAAGATCGCGATCGTGGGTGCGGGCTTCATGGGCGCGGGCATCGCCGGGATCGCGGCGCCACAGGGGACGCTCGTGCGTCTCAAGGACGCCGATCACGCCCGCGTGGGGAAGGGACTGGCGGGCGTGCGCGAGGTCCTCAGGGAGCGCCTGACGAAGAAGCAGATGACCCGTCTGCAGCTCGAGGACGCGATGTCGCTCATCGGCGGCACCGTCGACTACTCGGGCTTCGGGAACGTGGATCTCGTGATCGAAGCGGTGTTCGAGGACCTCACCGTGAAGCAGCGTGTGCTGCGCGAGAGCGAGCAGGTCACGCGGCCGCAAACGATCTTCGCGTCGAATACGAGCACGATCCCCATCGCGCAGATCGCCGAGGCGTCGTCGCGGCCGGAGCGGGTGATCGGCATGCACTTCTTTTCCCCCGTGCACAAGATGCCGCTGCTCGAGGTGATCGTCACGCCGCGAACGAGCCGCGAGGCGACCGCCACCGTCGTCGCGTACGGCAAGACGCTCGGGAAGACGGTCATCGTGGTGAACGACGCGCCCGGCTTCTATGCGAACCGCATTCTCGCGCCGTACGTCAACGAGGCGGGTCTTCTGCTCGATGAGGGGGTGGCCATCGACGCGGTGGACCGCGCGCTCGTGGAGTTCGGCTTCCCGGTGGGCCCAATCACCCTGCTCGATGAGGTGGGGCTCGACATCGCGGGCAAGTCGGGCGCGATCATGCTGGAGGCGTTCGGCAGCCGCTTGGCGCCGTCCCAATCGCTGCAGAGCGTCGTGTCGGCGGGGAGAACCGGCCGAAAAGGGCGGCGCGGTTTCTATCGGTACGACGACAAGGGGAAAAAGAGCGGCGTGGACCCGTCAGTCTACGAGCTCCTGCCCACCGGTGTCCGGCGGGTGGAGATGCCCGCCGATGAGATTCAGCGGCGATGCGTGCTCGCGATGGTGAACGAGGCCGTGCGCTGTCTCCACGAGAACGTCCTCCGATCCCCACGCGACGGCGACGTGGGCGCGGTATTCGGCATCGGCTTTCCACCGTTTCGCGGCGGCCCGTTCCGGTACATCGACACGTTAGGCGCCGAGCGGGTGGTGCGTGCGCTGGAGGGCCTGAACGCCGACCGCGCCCCGCGCTTCGCCCCGGCGCAGCTGTTGATCGAGATGGCGCGCGAGGGCAGACGATTCTACCCGGAACGCGGCCATCCGCTCGGCATCTAGCGGCGCAGCACGCTGAAGCGCGCAGGACCTTTAACGGCGCGGGGCCCGAACGGCGCACGGCCCGAACTACGCAGGACCCAGACGACAAGAGCGGCGGACGCGGTGCGCGGCGCGCACCGCGTCCAACCTCCTCTCCGTCTCCCGTCTCCCCTTCAACGGAGAAACGAGGTCACCATCTTCACGATCACGACGAGCAAGTTGTGGCGCGGCCAGTACTCCTTCGGCGTAATACGTTTGGAGTGAAAGTTTGCGCTCAGGTGCCGAATCGTCTCTTCCGTCTCCCCGCGACCGATTTCCGGGGACCGGTCCCGATCCTGACGCTCTCCGCGGCCGAATCCGTCACTGAAGTTCGCGCCGATCGCCTGCACGGAATCTCTCATCTGCGAGACGTGCAGCAATCGACCGCGCGGCGATCGGTCGATCAGCTCGTTGATCAGCCGCGCCGCCCGCTCGGCGGCGTCGAGCAGCTTGAGGTCTCGGGGTGGCATGGCCCACGTTGCAACCGAGGCAGTCACTGAGCGTGACCATTTTCACTCCAGTTTGACCCCTGCCTTGCTGACCTCGGGGTTTCCCGTCGCTCTTCAGCCGTTCCGAGCCGTTCCGAGCCGTTCCACGCCGTTCAGGCCTGCGCCCTTGTCGTTTGGGTCTTGCGTAGTTCGGGCTCTGCGTAGTTTGGTCCCGGCGTAGTTCGGGCCGTGCGCCGTGACTGCCTGCGCTGTCTGGGCCCTGCGCCGTCTGGGCCCTGCGCCGTATGGGCCCTGCGCCGTCTGTGCCCTGCGCCCTTCGAGGTCGTGCGCCATTTCCGCAGTACACGGCCAAGTCAACTCGATACAAGTACTTAGCGAACTCGTGCATTCGCTGGGTTCTGCGGCCCCGGTACGTTTCCGGTTGCTCCCTGCCTCGTCCGTAGGCTACAATGGGCGGTCGCTCCACCGGCAGAACTCGCTGAACGGCCCGGCGGTTCGCCGTTCCCTCCGGATCGCCCCGCACGGTCTGTAAAGGCTCGGTTGACCGATGCTCAACTCACGGGGTCTACCCTTACAGAACGACAGCGATGCGGCGATCGTCGCCCGCGTCCTGGCCGGGGATACGGCGGCCTATTCGGCCCTCGTCACCAGGTACAAGGCGCAGTACGCACGATTCGCAGCGCGCATGCTCGGCAACCGCGAGGATGCCGAGGAGGCGTTACAGGATTCGTTCGTTCGGGCCTACCGATCCCTCGCCAAGTGTGACGATCCGGCGCGGTTCGGTTCCTGGCTCTTCCGAATTCTGGCCAATCGCTGCCGAACATCCGGAGCGCGTCGCGGCCGACGCGAGAAGACCTTCGTTCGCGACGAGATCGCGTTACTCGACGCGTCCGAGGACCACCCGGAAGATCGGGCCGCATGGCGGGAGGAGATTCAACTCGCGCTCTGTCAGTTGGACGACGATCAGCGCGAAGCGTTTCTGCTGAAGCACGTCGAAGAGATGGGATACGAGGAGATGTCCGAGCTGACCGGCGTCGGGGTATCGGCGCTGAAAATGCGCGTGAAGCGCGCCTGCGAGCGGCTGCGGGTGCTCCTTCAGGAGGTTCACGGTGTCTGAGCGAGAGCACGACCCTTTCATCGAAGAGATCGCGGAGGAGCTGAAGCGGCCCGTACGCTTCGACTCGACGTTCGAGTCGCGCGTCATGGCCGCCATCGAACCGGCGATCGACGCGCCCTCCGACGGGCGCAGGGGCTCGACGCCGTGGATCCTTCGACCACGCACGTTCTACGTGTCGCCACTCGCCGGGCTCGCCGTCGCGGCCGGGCTTGTCGCGATCATCACGATGAGCGTGCTGCGAACCCTGCCTTCCTCGGACCTGGCCGCTACCCCGGCCGCCCCCGAGCCGATAAGCATGCCCGTCACGCCGGTCTCGTTCGATCCTGCTCGCGTTGCGCTCGTCGCGACGCCCGTGACCTACATCGATCGCTCCGCCCGGACGGTAGCGGTCGTCGGCAACTTCAACGACTGGGACGCCACCAAGAACGTTCTCACGTTGATCGGCGATAGCGTCTGGAGCGGCAACATCAAGCTCGCCCCCGGCCGTTACGAGTACCAGCTCGTGGTCGACGGGAAGTGGATTGCCGATCCTGGCGCGCAGCACTCGGCACACTCCGAGTTCGGCGGTACGAACTCGGTCATGATCGTGTCCCCGGTACCCCGATAAATGCGCCGCACGGCTCGCTCGCTGCTCCTGTCGCTTTCCCTGATCGGGGTTTCCCTCCCGGCGCAGGGCGTCGATCGGCGTCTCGTGGAACGGCTCGATCCGCGCACGCGCGGAGCGGTCGCCGCCATCGTGGACTCCGCACGAATCGCGGGCCTCCCAACCGAACCGCTGATCGAGAAGGCACTCGAAGGGGCGTCCAAGAAGGCACCGAGCGCGCTCATCGTCACCGCGGTTCGCAACTTCGCGGTGCAGCTCGGGCAGGCACGCGACGCACTCGGGACCGGCTCGACGCCGTCC
This sequence comes from Gemmatimonadaceae bacterium, assembly GCA_036741775.1. GTDB lineage: Bacteria > Gemmatimonadota > Gemmatimonadetes > Gemmatimonadales > Gemmatimonadaceae > JAJKIV01. The sequence continues at coordinate 85,731 of DAINRQ010000006.1, forward strand.
GAGGTGTTGAGCGGGGCCCAGGCCATTCGTGCGGGGATCTCGACGAATCAGTTGCAGCGTCTGCGGAGAAGCCGAGAGAACGTGCAGATCGCCACCGCGCTGACAGTGGCGTCGGACCTCGTTGCGCGCGAGGTGCCGGTGGACACGGCAATCGCGATCGTTAGCGGGCTCGTCCGTGCGTTCGCATCTGACGAGCAGCTACTGTCTGTGCGCGCCGACATCGAGACCGACATCCTCGCCGGGAAGCCCCCTGCTGTCGCCGCCTCGTCGCGCGGTCTGGCGCTCGAGCAAACCCTCGCCGAGATGCCGCCTCATGGCGCCGGGTCGCCTGGGACATTACCTTCGCCCTCCGGCACCAACCGCGCGGGCGATGGTACCGGCCCCCTTACCCCGCCAGCTCAGGCACGGGGGATCCGATCGCCGGCGGAGGCGCCAGCCAAACCGCCCGTCTCACAGCGAAAGCGTCTTCCGTAACACCCCAGACGTATTCTGCGCTTGCCGACGCGCGGCCGGGCACTCGCCCGAGCCGCGCTCCGTCTATCCTACCCCGTCCTCGCTGCCACGTCCGCGGCCGCCCAGCCGGTTCGGACGCGAGACGCTAGCTTCTCGGCAGTCGAGTACGAGGATGGCCGTTTCGCCTCGGCGCTGACGGTCAATCAGTCGCGTTACATCACACGCGAGCGCTCCAGCACGCTCGCCGACGCGGTCTTGTCCGTGTTCGACGACGGTCACTGGAGCATGCAGGGGCAGCTCAGCGGCACGCGGTACTCCAAGCCCATCAGCATCCCCGAGCTCGTCATTCCGTTTGCCCGCGACTACTACATCCCCTTCTTCCGGGCGATGCGCGGCGAGATGAGCCTCGGGCTCACCGGGTCAGCGCAGCAGGGACTCATGCCCACGATTCACGCGCTCCCGCAGGCGCGGGTGCACTTCCTCGATCTCGAGCGAGGGATGTGGGCCGGAGGCGGCTTTGCGCGCACGTTCGACGGGGAGGCCTGGAGGACGACACTGCTCGGTGACATCGGCGGGTGGATTCGACGCGGCGGCACCGTGGTGAGCGCGAGTGTTCATCCGCAGCAGCTGCAGAACGGTGACCTCATGAGCGACGCCGGGGCGACGATCGAGAAGACGTTCCGCGGCGTCTCGCTTTCGGGGACGCTCGGCGCGCGCGTCGGACAGGCGAGGCGCGTCGACGTGGGGTGGGTCTCTGTCGGTGCCACGTTCCCCATCAATCGGCGGCTCCTCGCCACCGCGGCTGTGGGCAACTACCCGGCAGACCTGCTGCAGCAGTTGCCAGGAGCGCGGTTCATCTCGCTCAGTATCCGGCTTCCGTCGCGCACGAGGTTCCAGCGTCGCGACGACGATCGCGTAGTCGCGACGGCGCACCCTCCTGTTGCGACAGACGGGGTGATCTTCGGCATCACGACTGCCGACTCGGTGAAGGGCGGGCGCGTGGTCCGTGTCCGCGCGCCCGCATCGGACCGCGTGGAGATGATGGCGGACTTCACCGACTGGGAACCGATCCCGCTCGTTCGTACCCCTGCGGGGACGTGGGAGGCCAATGTCGATATTCCGCGGGGGCAGCATCGCATCAACGTCCGACTCGATGGCGGCGACTGGGTGGTCCCGACGAACGTCGCGCGCGTCACCGACGAGTTTGGCGGGGTGGTCGGCCTCATCCTCGTGCGTTGACCTTGTCATCCCGAGCGCAGCGAGGGATCCTCGCGTCCCGTTCGAGGGTCCGCACCGCCAGCAACCCGCGGATCCCTCGCTGCGCTACGCTGCGCTCGGGATGACGCCGAGCGATTCTCATCACCCCGGAACCGTGTTCTCGCATCCGTCCTTCTCATTGCATGCGGCCGCCGTCGTCGCTACCGTCGCCGTAACACTCGCCTGCAGCGGTACCCCGGGCCCCAGCAGCACGTCCGCCGCGCCTAACGCCGTAACCACCGCGTTCGTGCCGCCCGCCGTCACGGACCCGCGGCTGCCGCGCACGCGCGCCGAGCGATCGAATTACACCGAGACGTCGCATTACGCCGATGTCGTCGCGTTCATCGATGCGCTGAGGCGTATCGACGCTCCGATCGCGGTCGGCACCATCGGCGTGACGAACGAGAAACGCTCGCTCCCCTACGTGATCGCGTCGCGTCCGCTGGTCTCGACGCCCGCGGCCGCTCGGAGCTCGGGCAAGCCGATCGTCTATGTGCAGGGGAACATCCACGCCGGCGAGGTCGAGGGCAAAGAAGCGCTGCAGGCGCTGGTGCGTGACCTCGTGTTTCAGACGCGCCCGAACGTTCTCGACTCGATCGTCCTCATTGCGGTCCCGATCTACAACGCCGACGGCAACGAGCGATTCGCCGACCAGGCGCGAAATCGGGGGTCGCAGAACGGGCCAGAACTCGTCGGCCAGCGGCCGAACGCGCAGGGACTCGATCTGAATCGCGACTACATGAAGGTCGACGCCCCGGAAACTTCGAGCTCGCTCGCGATGTTCAACGCGTGGAACCCGCACGTGTTCGTCGACCTGCACACGACCAACGGCAGCTACCACGGGTACGCGCTCACCTACGCGCCGCCGCTCAACCCGGCAGCGAACATCGCCCCCGCGTTCATCGCTGGCGGGTACACGCGAGACTCGATTCTTCCCGAGCTCCGCCAACGCGTACGGACGCGCCGAGGCTACGAGACGTTCGACTACGGAAACTTCGCATCGCAGGACTCCGTGGAACGTGGATGGTTCACCTACGACCATCGCCCGCGATTCGGCACGAACTACTACGGCCTGCGTGGCCGGGTGGGCGTCCTCAGCGAGGCGTACTCCCACGACCCGTTCCCTCGACGCGTGGCGTCCACGTACGCGTTCGTGAGCGAGCTGCTCTCCCTCATTGCGGAACGTGGCTCGCGAGTGCGCGCCATTGCCGCCGGTGCCGACTCGGCGGTTGTCGCGTGGGGCACGCGCGGGGCGGGGCCCGACATTCCCATCCGCGCGAGCCTGACGACGACCCCACACTCCGGCGACGTCATCGTCGAGGACCTCGTCGCGACGGGCGACACAACGCGCACCGAGCCCGGCGTTCGCCGCGGCATGCGCCGAACCGGCACCTATCGCCGCGTCCGCATGCCGATCTACGATCGTTTCGCGCCCACGCTCACGACTACACCGTCCTGGGGTTTCGCCCTGAGCGCCACGGACTCGAGTGCGATTCGCATCCTCGGACTTCACGGGGTGGTTTTGCAGCGCGTCACCACGCCATGTGCGCTCACGGGTGAAGCGTTCGCCGCCGATACGGTCATCGTGTCGCCAACGGCATTCCAGGGCCGCCGGGAAGTTCGCGTGAACGGGCGATGGCAGCGCGCCGACACGCGCCTCGAGCGCGGGACGTACGTTGTCGCGCTCGCACAACCCCTTGGCGTCGTGACAACGTACCTGCTCGATCCGCGAAGCGATGACGGTCTCGTCGCGTGGAATGTCGGCAACCGCGTCGCGAGCGGCCGGTTGGACCTCGCGCCAACGCGACTCGTCTCTCCGTTACCTGCAGCCTGCGGCCTGGGTCCTGCTTAGCGCTTCTCCGACGCTCCGGTATATTTCGCCCGCCGCTGAAGCAGGGCGCGCACCGACGTCTCGGCGTTGACGGAACCGTCTCATAACGAACCCGAGCCTGCATGCTGCGGAAGACGCTGCTCTACCTCTCGAATCAGCAACGCATATTCACGTTCGTTCGACGCAACCGGCTCGCGAAGCGCATGGCGAGCCGGTTCGTTGCCGGAGAGACGATCGAGGAGGCACTACCGGCCGTGCGCGCGCTGAACGCGCGTGGCATGACGGTGTCACTTGATCTGCTCGGGGAGAGCGTGCATCACGAAGAGGAGGCGCGCGCCGCGGCAGGTGAGTACCTGCGCCTCCTCGACCGCATCAAGCAGGAAGGGCTCGACGCGAACGTATCGCTCAAGCTCACCGCGATGGGACTCGATGTCTCCGAGGAGCTCTGCGTCGCCAACATGCAGATGGTGCTCGAGCGCGCCTGCCAGTACGACACGTTCGTGCGCATCGACATGGAGAGCAGCCAGTACACGGAACGAACGCTCCACCTCTTCGAGCATCGGCTCTACCCGTCGTTTCCCAGGAACGTGGGCATTGTGCTGCAGAGTTACCTGCGACGTACGGCCGCCGACGTCGAGCAGGCGAACCGCCTTCGCTGCCGTGTTCGGCTGTGCAAGGGCGCGTACCAGGAACCCGTGTCCGTCGCGTTCCCCGACAAGCGCGACGTCGACGCGAATTACGTACGTTGCATGCACGCGCTGATGACGCACGGGAACTATCCGGGCATCGCCACGCACGACGAGCGCATCATCGTCGAGGCGAAACAGTTTGCGGCGCGCAATGACGTCGCGACCGACCGCTATGAGTTTCAGATGCTCTACGGCGTGCGCCGCGATCTTCAGGAACAGCTCGTGCGCGAGGGATACCGTCTCCGCGTCTACGTGCCGTTCGGCACGCAATGGTACCCATACCTCATGCGCCGCCTCGCTGAGCGCCCCGCAAACGTGGCCTTCATGACCGGCAACATCCTGAAAGAGATGCTGCGCGGACGAACGTGATGTCGGGCCGATTCCTCCCTCCCGACCATTCGCGTGGCGACGCGAACACGATAGGCGGATATGCCGCGGTGCACGCTCGGCCGGCGGCGTTCGAGGGAGCAGACGGGATGTCGTACAGCGTCGAGATCGTTGTCGACGAGACTGGCATTCCCGATCGACCATTCGGCGCCTACCTCCTGTTCCTTCGCTGGCGCCGCGTGGGCACGCAGGGAATCGAGGGGCATCTCGAGACGGATTACCTTGCGCACGGCGATACCGAGGACACCGCCCGCGACGCGGTGGGGCGCCTGACGCTCGACGCGGTGAAGCGCCTCCTCGATGACCTGGTTCGCGAACAGTTGGTGAATCGCCCGGCGCGACGGTGGTGGGACGCGATGAGGGACGAATGACCAGCACGCATCCCGCGAGCTGATGCGCGGTACCGTGCTCTCAGGGACCGGGGGCGTTTGGCAGGTGCTCGCCGACGACGGTGTCACCTACGACTGCGCGCTTCGGGGCCGCGTAAAGCAAGGCAGCGTGAAGCTCGCCGTTGGCGATCTGGTGGAACTGGAGCGCGCCGAGCATGGCGATGCGCACGCCATCGCCGAGATTCTGCCGAGGAAATCTCAGCTCGCGCGGCGCGCGCCGGGCGGTGGGCACGGTGAACGGATCGTCGCTGCGAACGTCGATCAGGTCGTCGTCGTGTTCGCGATGGTGAAGCCGGTGGCGCACACGCGGATGCTCGATCGCTTCCTCGTCATCGCCGAGGCGAACGAGCTCGCTGCACGGATTGTCGTGAACAAGGTCGACCTCGCGGGCGAGGCTGAAGCGGCCGCGATCTTCGCGGACTATCCCGCCGCCGGATACCCGATGCACTTCACGAGCACGAAGGACGGCGGTACGGGTCTCGAGTCGTTGCACGCCGCATTGCACGGGCGAACCTCGGTGCTCACGGGCCCGTCGGGCGTCGGGAAGTCGTCCCTGCTCAACGCGCTGTATCCCGGGCTCCGGCTCCGCGTGGGCGAGATCAGCGAGTCGGTGAACAAGGGACGCCACACGACCGTGGGCGCATTGCTGCACCCGCTGCCGGATGGCGGCTTCGTGGCCGACACCCCGGGCCTCCGCGAGATCGGCATGTGGGGGCTTGACCCGTCGGAGCTCGACGACTGCTTCCCGGAATTCCGTCCGCTGACACCCAACTGCCGGTTCGGCGACTGCACGCACACGGTCGAACCCGGCTGCGCGGTACTCGACGCGCTCTCGCGTCGCGAGATCAGCGCTGCCCGGCACGAGAGCTACGTGCGTCTCCGACAAGACCTGACCGAAGCGGCGCACCTCTGGTAGGCGATCGGGCACGGGCGTTAAGGGTCGGCGTTAGGGGTCGGCGTTAGGGGTCGGAGTCCTAACGCATCGTTTCATCGCGCCATCGGGCAGAACGCGGAAGACGCGGCAACGGCGGCGCGGAAAGGGCCGCGGAGAACACCTCGCGCGACCAGGGCGCCTCGTGGCGGGCCGCTCGGAACTACGACGCGGAAAGGGCCGAAACGGCCGGATGAGTCGTCGTGATTCGAGACCGCGGAACATGGGCGAGGCCGCCCGGTACGCCACCGTTTCTGGGCGGCCGTTCCCCTCTTCTCCTCAGGGCCGCTGGCGCGAGCGACCGTGCTGTCGCGCGAGTCATTTTCGTCATCCTGCCCATCCTGTCTCCTGCCGTTCCCGGACCCGTCGCGATGCTCGGAGCCGCGATCCCGGCATCGGACAGAAGCTCGGAGCCTACGGAGACAGCCGGGAGATCGTCCATCCAGACGACGTCCGCTCGTACCGCAGGCGATCGTGCAACCGGTTCGGCCGCCCCTGCCAGAACTCGATCTCATCCGGCATGACGCGATATCCGCCCCAATGTGGCGGCAACGGAACATCGCCGTCCGCGAAGCGCTGACTCACCGACTGCCATCGCTCCTCGATCTCGGCACGACTCGCGAGGACACTGCTCTGGTGCGACACCCACGCGCCAAGCCGGCTCCCAAGGGGCCGAGATCGGTAGTAGGCCTCGGACTCGGCCGCCGTCACCCGCGACACCGCTCCCGACACCCGCACTTGCCGCTCGATCTCCTTCCACAGGAACACGAGCGCCGCAAGCGGGTTCTCCGCGAGCTCCGCGCCCTTGCGGCTCCGGTAGTCGGTGAAGAAGACGAACCCGCCCGCATCGACGCCCTTGAGCAGCACGACGCGCGCGGACGGGACGCCGTCACTCGTCGCCGTCGCGAGTGTCATCGCGTTAGGCTCGAGCACCTGAGCCGCGAGCGCGTCCGCGAACCACGCCTCGAACTGCCGGATCGGGTCGGGATGGACCTGGGTTTCGCTCAGCGAAGCCAGCGCGTAATCGCGACGGAGCGCGGCGAGGTCGAGGCTGGTCATCACAATGGCGGGGCAGGGGTCGAGTCGGCGGCGAAAAGCAACGGGATGACACTCACCGCGGTCCCACGGATCGCGACCGTCGCACTGCTCGTGAGCGGCGTCGGGGTGACGTTCACCTCGATGATCGAACCGCCCGCGCGACGCGTGAGTTCGGCGAGCCCCGCCGCGGGATACACCACGGCGCTCGTCCCGACCACCAGGCAGGCGTCGGCCGCCGACGCCAGGCGTACGGCGTTACCGAGGACGCGCGGGTCGAGCGATTCGCCGAACCAGACGACGCCGGGCCGCGCGAGCGCTCGGCACTCCATGCAGCGCGGCAACGTCGCCCCCGAGGTCGCGTCTACCGGCTGGCGATCGTCCCAGCTCGCGCCGCACCGCGTACACTGCGTTCGGAAGAGCGAGCCGTGCAGCTCGAGGGGCTGCGCGCCGTCGTCACCGGCGACCATGGCGTGGAGCCCATCCACGTTCTGTGTGATAATGTGCCGGCCGGGTCGCTCGCGCGCCGCGGCGGCGAGGGCGGAATGTGCCGCGTTAGGCGCGCACGCCGCGACGAGCTCGCGCCGCCACCCGTACCACTCCCACACGAGCCGTGGGTCGCGCGCGAACGCCTCGGGCGTCGCGAGGTCCTCGGCGCGGTGCGTCTTCCAGAGCCCATCCGCCCCACGAAACGTGGGCACTCCCGACTCCGCGCTGATCCCCGCGCCGGTGAGCACGACTACCTGCGCCGCCTCGCACAGGAGGGCGCGCGCCGCCAGGATGGCATCGCATGCGAATCGAGACGCATCGCTTCCCACCTCAGCCTTCCTCGACGATCCGGCGGAGTGCCTCCACCTCGTATGGCTTGTCCACCACGGCACTCAGCGCGAGGCCGTCGATCTGCTGCCGTACCGCGGGCGTCGCCGTATCGCCGGTGGAGAGCACGAACCGCGCTGACGCACACGTCGGCAGAGCCTGAAGGCGACGGATCACTTCGGTGCCGTCCATGCCAGGCATCCGGAGGTCGCAGATGACGACATCGAAGCTCGAGCGCTCCGCAAGGCGCAGCGCCTGCGCGCCCTCGTAGGCCGGCACGACGGCGTGGCCACGCGAGGAGAAATAGCGAACGAGCAGGCTCACGATCACCTGCTCGTCGTCCACCACGAGGATGTCCAGCGGCCGATCGGCGCGCTGGCTGGCCGGGGCTACCGAGTCTGTTTCGACCGTCCCCAGCGCGCCATCGACGGCCCCGAACGCGGGAAGGGAAATCGCGAACGTGGTCCCCGCACCGACCCGCGAATCGACGTCGATCGAGCCGCCATGCCCCGTGACGATGCCATGCACCACCGACAGGCCGAGTCCAGTGCCTTCGCCCTCTTCCTTCGTGGTCCAGAACGGATCCCAGATCCGCGGGAGCTCGCGCGCGGGAATTCCCGGTCCGTTGTCGCTGATCTCGAGCCATACGTTGTTGCCGCGCACCGACGTCCGGATCACGATCATCGGTGTGCGAACCGTTCCCACGCCCGCACGGCCGGCGGCGACCAGGGTGGCCATCGCCTCCAGCGCCTGCCGCGCGTTCACGAGCAGGTTGAGCACGACCTGCTCGAGCTGCGCCGGGTCTGCCGCGACCACTGCCGGCTCGTCAGTCAGCACGAGCTCGCACAGGACGCCATGCGTCTCCATCGCGTATCGCTGCGTGTCGGCGATGTAACGCACGATGTCGTTGAGATCGACGCGATAGCGCTCCGACGATTCCTGACGCCGCGCGAACGTGAGGAGATCCTTCACGATCTTGGCGGCACGCTTCGCCTCGCGATGGATCGTCTCGATCGCGCTGCGGTCGTCCTTCGGTAGATGCGTTTTGAGAAGGATCTGCGCGAAACCCGAGATCGCCGCGAGCGGGTTGTTGAGCTCGTGCGCCACACCGGCGAGCGTGTGTCCGAGGCTCGCCATACGCTCCGCGCGCCTGACGACCGCTTCGCGACGCAACCGCTCCGTGACGTTCTCCGCGATCCCCTCGTACCACATCACGCCGCCATTGGATTCGCGCGCGGCGCGCGAGGAGAGGCGCACCACGATCGCTGCACCGTCCTTTCGTCGCCACGTGACGTCGAACCACTCCGGATGGGTCCCGCTGTCGATCGCCGCAATGATGCGATCGCGTTCCTCGGGATCGGCGTAGAGGTCCCGTCCAATATCGATCGCCATCAACTGGTGCGCCGACTCGTACCCGAGCATCGAGACAAGCGCCGGGTTCACGTCGAGGAACCGCCCCGCCGGCGTCGCCCGGAAGATGCCATACGCGGCTCGATCGATCAGTGCGCTCATCCGCTCTTCCGACTGCCGGAGCGCCTCCTCCGCCTGCTTCCTCGCCTCGATGTCACGCGTAACGCTGAGCAGCCTGTCAGGAACGCTGGAGTCATTGCGGAGAAGCGTCGTGTGCGTCTCGACCCAGATGTACGTGCCATCCTTCCGCAGGCAGCGCCACTCGACGAGCGGCGTCTCGCCGCGCAGCACGGCGAGGTATGCGTCTCCCGCGAGCCGCGCGAGGTCGTCGGGGTGCGTGAGCGCGAACACGTCCTTGCCCACCAGCTCTGCGGGCGTGAATCCGAGCGCCTTTTCCGTCGAGGCCGAGTAGTACAGCGCCGTCCCATCGAGGTCCTGGAGGCATACGATGTCGTCGATGGATTCGGCGAGCAGCCGGTACTTCGCTTCGCTCTCCATCAGCGCGAGCGCCGCGGCGCGGTGCTCCGTGGAGTCCCGCGCCGTAATCCGATATCCCACGACTGCGCCGTCGTCGTCGAGCACGGCGTCGACGCGAGCCTCGAGCCAGATCCACGTCCCGTCCTTCTTGCGGACACGCGCTGTCTCTGTAACGGGCTCACGCTCGCGTACCGACTGCACCGACCGGGCAACGCGCTCGTGATCGGACTCGTGGAGCAGGGTCCACCATTCGCGGTCGATGATCTCCTCGGGGGCGTACCCGAGAACGTGTTCACAGGATGGGCTCACGTATGTCAGCTGCCCGCCGTGTAGCGCGACGAGGGCGATCACGTCGCTCGAGTTCTCGGCGATCAGGCGGTAGAGCGCTTCCTGGCGCCGGAGCTCGACCTCCACGGCGACGCGCGACGTCACGTCGTTGAGCGTACCGCTCACGCCCGCAACGCCACCGGCGCGATCGAGCATCGGGATCGCACGGAGCTCGAGCCAATGCACGTTGCCGGCAACACATCGGAACCGGACGAGCTGCTCGCCAAGAATTTCCGTCCCCGCGAGCAACGACTCGAGCAACGCCGTGCACTTCGCGCCGTCCTCGTCGACCATGTGCTCCACCACCGGACGGCCGAGGCAGTCGGCCGGAGCGCGTCCCGTGATCGTTTCCCAGGCAGCGTTCAGAAACGTCCACCGCAACTCGCGGTCGACCTGGAACACGATGGTCGTCAGATTATCTACGAGAACGCGGTATCGCTCCTCGCCATGCCTCAGCACCTCCTCCGCTGCCTCGCGATGGTGGATGTAGTGCTGCAGCATGGCGCGCAGCGAGGCGGTGTCGCTGGTCAGGCGTGCTATGGTGTCATCGCGGCGACGCAGCTCGCCCGCCAACCGGCGGCGCCGAACGTGCTCCACGATGACAACGATGGCTGCTCCAACAGCGACAGCGGACGCGGCCGCAGCGACCAGCGCGGGCGAAACGAGGATCAGGCGATCACTCCGGAGGTTGGACAGACGATGGCAATTGATACGCGGTCGAGCACGCCCGCGGGAGGGGCCGACGACGAGCGCGGTGGTGCCGACGCCCCGGAGGTCGGGGCGACCCCTGCCGCGCCGCCGGGGCCGGGAACCAACGACGCGGCCGACCGGTTAGTGCCGGAAATGACCGTCCCGACGGCTGTGCCGACGGAGAGCGATCTTCGGTTCGAGGCCGAAGCGCTCCCCTGGATGGACGACGTCTATCGGTTCGCGCTGTCGCTCACCCGCGACGCCGCCGATGCCGACGACGTGGTCCAGGAGACGTATCTCCGGGCGTACCGGTCGTGGCACACATTTCAACCGGGGAGTGACGCGCGCCGCTGGTTGTTCACGATCACGCGGAACGTGTTCCTCCGCGCGCGGGAGCGCGAACGGCGGTTCGTCGACATCGAGGACGGCGACGTCGAGGCACTGAACACATTCGTAGCACATGGCCAGATGGTCCGGGATGGAACCGACCAGATCCTGTCCCGGATCGACCTCGGACCCGCGCTACGACGCGCAATCGCCGAGCTCGACGAGCCGTTCAAGTCGGCGGTGGTGCTCGTGGACCTCGAGGACCAGTCCTACGAGGCAGCGTCCGAGATCCTCGGCGTGCCGATCGGAACTGTTCGCTCCCGGCTCTTCCGTGGGCGGCGCATCCTCCAGGAGAAGCTCATCACCTACGCTAGCGACGCCGGTTTCAGCACCGCGCAGCGTAGCGAACGCGGACACAAGCATGACTGACTGCAATCGCGAGCTAGACTGCCGCACGGCGGTGCAACAACTCTGGGACTATCTCGATCACGAGCTGACCCCGGAGCGCATGGCGGAAGTGCGCCGGCACCTCGAGCGGTGCGGGCAATGCCTTCCTCACCACGACTACGGGCGTACCTTCCTGTCCGCGCTGTCGGAGGCACGAGAGAACGACGTGAAGGCCCCCGACCTCCTCCGACGTCGCGTGCTGGACAGCCTTCGGGCGGCAGGGTTCCGGGCGTGAGAGGCCTGTGCTGGCGGAGCGGCAAGGTGTCGTGCCTCCGGGAGGGGCCGACGTTGCCGAGACGGCGCCAGCGCTCTCGCGACTCTACATCGCGGGTTTCCCCGTGATGTCGACCACCGTCACCGGCCCGACACCCGTCGCCTTCAACGCGGGCTCGATCGTCGCCCGATCCCCCACGATGACGATCGCCAGACGCTCCGGATCGATGTACTGCCGCGCCACCCGCTGCACGTCAGCCTGCGTGACCGCGGCGACGCTCTGCATGTAGTTGTCGTAGAAGCTGAGCGGGATGTCGTGCGTCACGAGCTGCGACAGCTGGCCCGCGATCCCCCCCGTCGTCTCGAAGTTGCCCGGGAACTGCAGCTGGAGGTAGCGCTTCGCCTTCTCCAGCTCCTCCGTTGGCACCGTGTCGCGAATCGCGCGCAGCTCCTTCATGAATTCGATGAGCGCGGAATCCGTCTTGGCCGCGACGACCTCCGCGTTCGCGGTGAACGGTCCCGGCGCGCGCCGCATCGCGAAGCTCGAACCCGCCCCGTAGGTGTAGCCCTTCGTCTCGCGAAGGTTGGCGTTGAGTCGGCTCGTGAACGAGCCGCCGAGGACGGTGTTCAGCACGACGAGCGGAAAGTAGTCCGCCGTACTGCGCGGCACCCCAACGGTGCCGATGCGGAACGACGACTGCGCCGCGCCTGGTTTGTCTACGAGGTAGATCGTGGTGCCCTTCGCCGCAGGCGGCTGGCCGTAATTCGCGGGAAGCACCGGGCGTCGTTCCCATCCGCCGAAGAGCGCCCGGACGCGCCGCTCGATGTCATCCGGGCGAACGTCGCCCACCACGAGCAGCGTCGCGTTGTTGGGCCGGAAGTACGTCTCGTAGAACCGCCGCACGTCCGCCTGCTGGATGGCGTTCGTGCTCGATTCGTCGCCGCTGAGGGGCCGGCCGTACGCGGCCGGGCCGAATACGATGGCCGCATACGCACGGTTCGCGATCTCCGGCGCCCGGTCCTTCACCTGAAGCAGGCTCGTTAGGCGCGTCTTGCGCAGCCGCTCGAGCTCCGTCTCGGGGAACGCCGGATGGAGCGCGACATCCGCGAACAGTGCCAGCGCGCTATCGAGCTGGGCGGTGGGCGTGTGGAGCTGGAGCGTCGTCGCGTCCCAACCGCTGCCGGAGAACAGCCCCACTCCCAGGAACGCAGCCTGATCGGCGATCTGAAGCGAGCTCCGAGTCGTCGTCCCCTCTCTCAGAAGAGACGTCGCGAGCGTCGCCGTTCCGAGCTTGCCGGGTTCGTCCGTCTCGCCACCGTTCTTGACGATCAGCACGAAGTCCGCGAGTGGGAGCTCGTGATGCTCCACGATCATGAGGCGAAGCCCGTTCGGCAGCTCGCGTGTCGTGACAGCGGGCAACCGCAGCGGCGCCGGCGGCGGGAGTACCGGCGGCTTCGTGAGGTCGATCGACGCCGTGGAGCTCGCGGCAGGCGCGCGGCTCGTCGCCGTCCCCGTCCCCCCTGTCGCCGGGGCGCACGCGGCAATGAGCACGAGCGGCGCCACCACCATTGCGGCGCGCGAGACGCGAATCCCTATGGGCAGTGATGTCATTGGACCACCCCCGTCACCATCAACTCGCGTTTGCCCTCCGGCACTACCGTCAAGGTCACGCGTGGCTTTCCGAGGTACGTCGCTGCCACGCGCCTGACGTCGGCCGCCGTCACTTTGTCGTAGCGCGCGGCGTCCCGGCTGGCGTAGTCCGGCGTCCCGACGAAGTAGTTGTAGTAGTTGAGCTGATCCGCTTTCCCGAGAACGCTCGCCAGCTGGTCGAGGAACTGGGCGCGTGTGGTGTTCTGCGCACGTGCGAGCTCGCGCTCCGTGACGCCTTCGCGCACGAGCGTCTCGATCTCCTCGTTCACGAGCTTCGCCATCTCGGACGGTGTGTGTCCGGGTTTCGGCGTGACCGTGATCCGGAAGCTCCCATCCACACGCTGGCCGCCCTGGAATGCGCTGACATCCTGAGCCACCTGCATGTCGTACACGAGGCGTTTGTAGAGCCGCGAGTTCTTGTCGCCCGCGAGCACGTAGGCGAGCATGTCGAGCGCCGCATCATCATCGTGAAACGCCTTCACCGTGCGCCACGCGTAATACAATCGCGGAAGCTGCACCTTGTCCTCGAGGACGAGGAACGTGTCTCGCGGGACGGGCTGTGACGCAACCTGCGGGCGCGGCGGCAGCGCCGGCCCGCGTGGAATGTTGCCGAAGTACAGCTGAATCAGCTTCTTGACCGAATCGGGCTGGAAATCGCCGACAATCGAGATGGTAGCGTTGTTAGGCGCGTAATACGTCCGGAAGAAATTCTTCACGTCCTCGAGCGACGCCGCGCTCAGGTCCACCATCGAGCCAATGGTCGAGTGCGCGTAGGGGTGACCCGCCGGGTAGAGCGCGGCGACGATCGTCTCGCTCGCTCGGCCGTACGGCACGTTGTCCGTCCCCTGACGGCGCTCGTTCTTCACCACGTCGCGCTGGAGATCGAGCTTCGCCTGGTCCATGGTGGGCAGCAGCCGTCCCATCCGGTCCGCGTCGAGCCACAGCGCCAGCGGGAGCGCGTTCGATGGCATCCACTCGTAATAGTTGGTCCGATCGCCGTTCGTCGACCCGTTATTGTTCGCGCCGGCCGCCTCGAGCCACTGATCGAACTTCCCGACCGGGACGTTCTCCGACCCCATGAACATGATGTGCTCGAACAGGTGTGCGAACCCGGTGCGGCCGCGTTGTTCATCACCGGACCCGACCTTGTACCACGTGTTGACCGCGACGACGGGCACCGAGTGGTCCTCGTGGAGAATCACCTCGAGCCCATTGGGCAGCGTGTACTTCTCATGCGTGATCGGTGGGACCGCTTGCGCCCCAGCCACGATCGGTCCCGCCATTACCACGAGGACGGCACCTGACCGGATGGCACGTGACCACGCCAGTCGCACGGCACCACCAACTACGTTGGCCGCACCATGATGCGGCAGAAACGACATACGTGTCCGAGGTATGCTCACGGAGACGTCCTCGAGGATCGGGTGAACGCGGAAAGTAAGCGACTGACTGCGATCGCAGTACGCGGTGTGCCGGAACGTATGCAAGTGCACCGAGACGAAGCGTTTGACACCACCACCGCGGATCATGGTTGACATAGGGGCGGGGGGTATATAGCTTATACCCCCAGGACCTATCGAACCTGGAGGCACAATGAGTAAGCTCGAGTTGGCGATCGAAGGAATGTCCTGCGGGCATTGCGTCGCCGCCGTTTCGGACGCGCTGAAAGAGCTGCCCGGAGTCACCGTCGAGCGCGTCGGCATTGGATCGGCCGCGCTCTCCTACGAGCCCGAGAAGGTCTCGGTCGACGACATCATGCTCGCCGTCGAGGATGCCGGCTACGCGGCGCAGGCGAAATGACGACGCAGCTCGCGCCTGACGCATCGCCCGCGGCTGGCGAGCGCATCGACATTCCCGTCTCGGGAATGACGTGTGCCGCCTGTCAGGCGCGCGTGCAACGCGTGTTGGCGCGGCAACCCGGCGTTCGTGACGCGTCGGTGAATCTCATGACGCGCACCGCGAGCGTCACGTTCGATCCCGAGACGGCGTCGCCCGAAGCTCTCGTCGACGTCATTCGCGCGACGGGCTACGGCGCCGAGCTGCCGAACCCGGCGGAAAGCGTCCTCGAGGCACAGGAGGCCCAGGACCGCGCGCAGGCCGAAGAGTTCGTGACGCTTCGCCGCAAGGCGATCACGAGCCTCGTCGCCGGCCTGGTCGCGGGCATCATCTCCATGCCACTGATGGTCTCCGGTGATCATCTCGGCACGACCGACCCATTCATGCGATGGGCAGCCGACGCGTTCGGACCTACGTTGCGCGCCGCGATGCCTTGGTTGTACGCGATCGATCCGCGGGTGCTCTCGTACACGTTGCTGATGCTGACCATCGGCGTGATGACCTGGGCGGGACGACACTTCTACACTCGCGCCTGGGCCGCGCTGCGGCACCGCTCGGCCGACATGAATACGCTCATTGCCGTCGGGACTGGCGCTGCATTCGTGTTCTCGGCCCTAGCGACGGTTGCGCCCGACTTCTTCGCGAACCGGGGGGTCTCGGCCGACACGTACTACGAGGCCGTGATCTTCATCATCGCGCTCGTGCTCGTCGGCAACACGCTCGAGGCCCGCGCAAAGCGCCAGACCGCGAAGGCCCTTCGCGGTCTCGCCGGGTTGCAGCCGCGCACGGCTCGCATCGAGCGCGATGGTGCCGAGGTCGAGGTCCCCGTGGAGCAGGTCCGGCGAGGAGACATCGTGACGGTGCGTCCGGGCGAACGGCTGCCGGTCGACGGCGACGTCCTCGATGGGTCGAGCGCCGTCGATGAGTCCATGCTTACCGGCGAGTCCGAGCCTGTGAAGAAGCAGTCGGGTGACCGCGTCATCGGTGCCACGCTCAACCGCACCGGCGCGTTCCGCTACCAGGCGACGGCGGTCGGAGCGGATAGCGTGCTCGCGCAGATCATCACGCTGATGCGCGAGGCGCAGGGCTCGCGGGCGCCGATTCAGCGGCTCGCGGATCGGATCAGCGGAGTCTTCGTTCCCGTCGTGATCGCGATCGCGATGGCGACGTTCGCCACGTGGTACGTCGTCGCGGACACCGCCCCGGCGGTGCGTGCGTTCGCTGCGGCCGTGGCGGTGCTCATCATTGCGTGTCCGTGCGCCATGGGGCTGGCTGTACCGACCGCGGTAATGGTTGCCACGGGGAAGGGCGCCGAGCTGGGTGTTCTAATCAAGGGCGGCGAGGCGCTGCAGCGAGCCGGGGCGCTCGACACGGTGGTGCTCGACAAGACCGGTACCGTGACCGAGGGTCGTCCCACCGTGACCGACATCGTCGTGCGAGACGCGGCGAGCTCCGAGGACGAGCTGCTCGCGCGAACCGGGACGCTCGAGCGTATGTCGGAGCACCCGCTTGCCCACGCCATTGTCACTACCGCCCGCGACCGCGGCTACTCGTTAGGGTCGCCGACCGGATTTCAGTCACATACGGGGCGCGGCGTTACCGGTCTCGTGGACGGGGTAGCTGTTGCTGTCGGGAACGAGCGTCTCATGAGCGAGTGGGCGGTGGACGTCTCACCGCTCACCGGCGATGCCGAGCGTCTCATGAGCGAGGGGAAGACCGTCGTGTTCGTCGCGATCGATGGCCGCTTGGCCGGGCTGCTCGCCGTCGCCGACCCCATCAAGGACGGGTCACGCGACGCGGTTCGTGTGCTGCGACGCATGGGACTCGATGTCGTGTTGCTGACAGGCGACAACGAACGCGTCGCCATGGCAATCGCGCGCGCGATAGGCGTCGAGCGCGTTGTCGCTGGCGTGCTTCCGGAAGGGAAGGTCGATGAGGTCAAGCGGCTGCAGGGCCAGGGACGCACGGTCGCGATGGTCGGCGACGGTGTGAACGACGCGCCGGCACTCGCCCAGGCGGATATCGGCATCGCCATCGGATCGGGCACCGACGTCGCCGTCGAGGCGAGCGACATCACACTGATGCGTGGCGACCTGCGCGGCGTGGTTCAGGCCATCGCGCTGTCCCGCCGAACGATGCGAACGACGAAGCAGAATCTCTTCTGGGCGTTCATTTACAACGTGATCGGTATTCCGATCGCGGCCGGCGTTCTCTATCCGGTCACCGGGCTGCTGTTGAGCCCAATTCTCGCGAGCGGCGCGATGGCGTTCAGCTCGGTGAGTGTGGTCACGAACAGTCTGCGGCTACGCCGCTACGACCCGCGCGCTGCGTGAGTGTGCGTCGAGCAGGCTCGCGCGTCGCTCCGCGGGGTAGCCGATCTTCTTCGGAGGGGGAGCAAGCCATGGCACAGGGGCAGGTGCACGAGCCGACCGTCGTCGGGTGCGGATGCGCCGTCGCAGGAGAAGGTGACGGAACGCGGCATGCCGTCGCGGTCGATCCCGAGATCAAGGCGCGCAACGTTCGCCGCCTGCGGCGCATCGAGGGACAGATCCGCGGTTTGCAGAAGATGGTCGAGGACGATCGCTATTGCGCGGACATCATGACGCAGATCTCCTCGGTGCACGAGGCGCTGCGATCGGTGGGGCGTGAGCTGATGCGCAATCACCTCAAGCACTGCGCGACCGCGGCTATCTCAGCCGGCGCCGAAAAGGCGGACGCGATGTACGACGAGCTCCTGGAGCTCATGTACACGCACGCGCGCTGATGCCTAATTACGAGAATCGTCCGCGACTGACGCCGGTGCATCGTCACCGGGTGGTCATCGCCGTCGTCGCGCTCGTCGCGGGCGCCGCCGCTCCGCTCCGCGCCCAGACCGACTACTACAACACGAGCGCCGGCCGTCCGCTCAGGATCGAGGATGCCCAGTCGGTCGAGTTC
The DNA here is from genome assembly GCA_036741775.1 of Gemmatimonadaceae bacterium. Classification (GTDB taxonomy): domain Bacteria; phylum Gemmatimonadota; class Gemmatimonadetes; order Gemmatimonadales; family Gemmatimonadaceae; genus JAJKIV01. The sequence goes on from DAINRQ010000006.1 coordinate 103,834, forward strand.
CGCGCGATCGAGTTCGACGTCGCGCCGCTCCGACTGGAGCGCGCGCGCGCGGGCTCTTATCGATGGTCTGTCCACCCCGAAGTGGAAGTGGGAGTGTTGCCGCGCACGCAGCTGCAGCTCGGGCTTCCGCTCGCGTACGTGGACACACCCGGGCGTCGCGAGCGCGGCCTTGCTGGCATGGAGCTGTCCGTTTTGCACTCGCTCAACGCGGAGACCAGGATTCCCGCGCTGGCGGTCGCAGCGGACGTGTTCATGCCCGTCGGCGCCCTCGGGGGCGATGAGATTTATGCGACGCTCAAGGGAATCGTGACGCGCACGCTCCCGTGGGCGCGTTTTCACATCAACGCGGAAGTGACGGCGGGATCCGAACCGATCCCGGACGCCGGTGCGCAGGACGAGGCTGTGCACGTCGACGCTTCGCGATGGCTCGCCGGCGTCGCCGTGGATAAGCCGTTCCCGCTGCAGTCGCTGCTGCTGGGTGCTGAAGTGTTCGCCGAGCAGCCCATCATCGAAAGCGCATCGGTCGCGTGGAGCGCAGGTGCGGGTGCGCGCTATCAGCTGTCCCCGCGGTGGGCCGTCGACGCGGGCATCGGTCGCCGATTCACGGGAGACGACCGCACCTGGTACGTAACGTTCGGATCGGCGTTCGTTATTGGAGTTCCGTGATGCAACAATTGCAACTTCCTGCGCGGTCAATGCGCAGCCACTTCGAGCACCGTCGCCGAGTGATCACACGCTCGGGCGCCATCGCCGCTGCGGCGTGGTTGCTTTCCGCGCCCCTGGCACACGCACAGTGGACGACTACCCACGAGCAGTTTTACCGCCAGGCGTCGCACAACTGGCAGTTCCGGCGGAACTACCCGGCCGCCGACCGACTGTTCAACGCGTTCGATTACGGGCACGCGATCCTCTACGAGCGGTTGCTGACGAAGCCCGGTGCACCGGCGGCCCTCCTCGAGGAACGCGAGTATGATTTCATCACGCGGCGGCTGCTCGTCGACCCGCCGCGAGTTCCGCTCGAGGAGGCGGCCATCGAGGTCGAGTATGCGAAGCTCGTTCCTGAGGCGAAGCAGATGTTCGAGTGGGCGCACGTACTCCATCGTCAGGTCTACGACGTCTGGGCGGACGAGCGCATCCCACTCGCGCGTAAGGACGCCGAGGTGAACCGCCTCCTGACCTATTACCGTTCGCGACGCGACATCGCGTTCAGCACGACGCCGAAGGCCATGGAGCTCATGGAGGGGCAGCCGTACTCGTTGTCGTTCCGGCGGCGCTTCCCCAAGTTCAACGGACTGATCTGGGCCTACCACTGGCTGCAGGTGGGACTGTACGAACCGCTCGTGACGGCTTCCACACGCGAGGCACGGCAGACCGGTGTCCAGGCGGCGGTCACGCGTTTCCGCCAGATGCTGGAGCGGCCGCCGGCGGGGATGCCACAGGTCATGCCGATGACTGCCGCGATTGCGCCGGAGTTCTCGCGCCGATATCCACAGGTCGCCATCATTTTCGACAACCTGCACGCGATGCATGATGTCATCTCCGATGTGCTCGCCGACACGACGATTCCGCGCGACCGGAAGCGCGCCGAGATTCTGCGTGCCGCCGCACGGTATCGCGACGACACGACAGCCGTGATGAGCGAAGCGGAGTGGCGCGAGATGGCGATTGCCATGGGTGTGCGAGAGCAGGGCGGACCGGCGGTCGGGCTCATCGACGCGCCAGCTCGGGCGCCGTCGGCTCCATCAGCCGGTGGCCACGCCGGGCACGCGCAGCCGCGAGCGGATTCGATATCACAGCGCGACTCTACCGGCGCACCCGCGGGCGCCGCTGCCGCCGATGCGACCGTCGAGATGCTCATGGTGCTTCTGGAGGACCCGGTGATTCGAGCGCGCATTGCGGGAACTCCCGCTCTTCGTCGGGCCATGGAGCAGGCGATCCGCGCGTTGCCTCCCGATCATCGCGATCATCTGCTCGAGCTGTTAGGCGCTCCGGTGACGCCGGGTGTTCCTGATCACTCGCCCAGTAACCCCCACTCGCCCGGACAACGCACGCCGTGAATCCGCGACGGCGTGGTCCGCTATCGAACCACGTGCGCCATTCCGCCGCGTGGTCGGCCCTCTGCCTGAGCGCGCTCGCGGCGATTGCTGCTACGGCGTCCGCGACGGCGGTGGCGTCCCGCGGCGAGCCCTTGCACGTTGCGCTGCGGTCTTCGACCCCGGCGGCAAACGACACGTTGATGACGGCCCCGCAGCTCATCCGTCTCGACTTCACACAGGCGATCGAGGTCGCTCTCGCTCGGATCGAGCTGTCTGGCGCTGACTCCGTGAGCATCGCACTCGCGCCGGTTCGCGCTGTGGATGCCACCGATCGCGCGATCGTCACCGACGTGCCCTCGACACTCGGCGCGGGCACGTACCGGGTGCACTGGACCGTCACGTCGCGCGATTCGCACACGATTCGCGGTGACTTCCTCTTCACGGTGCTCGCACCCGCCGTAGACACGACGGTCGTCGCCGCGATGGATGCCGATACCGTCCCCGCGACTGCGCCTGGTACCACCGCGGACCTCGGCTCGAGCCCCGAGTTCGACGCCCGCTCTCCCGGGTACGCGGCCATCCGCGGGCTCACCTATGTCGCGATACTGGGCATCGTTGGCGCCCTGTTCTTTGGCGTCGGTGTCATCCCGAGCGTACAACGCCGGATTGTGCCGGCCGACGCCGCCACCAGGCCGGCGCTCGAGCGAGCAATCGCACGTGCGCGAGTCGGTGCGATTGGTGCCGGCACCGTGCTGTTGCTCGCCTCTGCGCTTCGCCTTCTTGCCCAGGTACGAGCGGTATTCGGCGAGCTCACGCTCGACGCGGCGACGATCTCACCATTGCTTACTGGCACGGCGTGGGGCAGGGGATGGATCGCCCAGGTGTGCGCGGCGGCTGTGGCGCTAGGTCTCGTCGCGCGGCGCCCTACTCGTCCCCGCGGCGACGGGCGGGTCGGTCCGATCGAGATCATCGGAGGGCTCGTGCTGCTGACGCTGGTGGTATCCGCCGCGGTCTCCGGCCACGCGGTAACGGCGAGTCCCGCGTCCCTCGCGGTGGCGTCGGATGCCGTTCACTTGCTTGCTGTCGGGGGTTGGCTTGGCACGCTCGCGTACGTCGCGTTCGCAGGGATCCCCGCCACGAACGCCGCTGAGCCGGATTCCCGCGCGCGGCTGGCACGCGACATCGTCACGACGTTCTCGAAGCTCGCGCTGGTGTGCGTTGCGGCGATTCTCGCGACCGGCATCGTGTCGGCGTGGCTCGAGCTGCGGTCGCTCTCGGCACTGTGGACGTCGCCGTACGGTCGCGTGCTGATGGTGAAGCTCGCGCTGGTCGCGCTGGTTGCCGCCGCTGGTGCGTATAACTGGCGCGTGGCGACCCCGCGTCTCGCGACCGCCGGGGGGGTCACACACATCCGCACCGTCATGATCGTCGAGCTCCTGTTCGCCGTGCTGGTCCTGGGTGCGACCGTATTGCTGACAGCCACCCCGCCCCCGATCGACATGCGCTTGGGATGAGCCCCGCACCGAGGCACGCAGGGCCGGCTCGGTACGCGCCGTCGGGTCAGTGCGGCGCCGTCATCCGGCCGTTTCTGCCTCATCCGCGTCATCGCCGTACCGACCGACCCGCGCGCGCCGGGGCCTACGCGCGCAGGCCGTTTCACCCCGTAGCTACCAGCACCAGCTAACAGCGACCAGCCCTGGTTGATGTCTGTCAGTCACTCTCGGCTTCCGGCGACAACGCGTCCGCGATCGCCGCGCGCATCGCGGTTGCGCCGTCGGGGACGGCGCCGAACTGCCGCATCAGCAGCGTGCCGTCTGACGCAATGAGATAGCTCTCCGGGACGCCGATGCCCTGGTACAACCGGCGCACGACGCCCTCGGGATCTCGACCGATCTGGAACGTCGCGCCCTTCGCCGTCACGAAATCCCGGACCCCAGCGTCATCCCCTTCGTCGACGCTCACCGCGAGGATGCGAAGCCCCCGTGGGCCGAATTCTCGCTGCAGCGCCTCGATCTCCGGGAACTCCTTCTCGCACGGGCCGCACCACGTTGCCCACACGTTGAGCAACGTCACCGGCTGGCCGGGCTGAACGCGCGCCGTGTCACCCGCTAGCGTGCGCACCGTGAGGTCGGGCACGCGCGCCCCGACGGCGAGCGGCCGGAAGGCCTCGTCCCCTCCGTCACCGGAACACCCCATCGTTAGGCCGAGGAGCGCGACCGTGCACGCCGCGGCCGCGCGGCGCACCGAGTACTCGGCTCGACGGAGGCTCATTGCAGCCTCCCGCCCCGGACGCGCACCACGGACGCTCCCACGCGAGACAACCCTTTTACCGCCTTCGGGTCCTTCATGTTCGGAGCACTCGCGCGAACGTGATCGTGCTCGGCCTCGGACTGCTCGGACCAAGCAATCGTGAGACTGCGGCCGCGAAGCGCGAGCACAGGGAACGTCGCCGCGCGCCCTTCGGTACTCACGAGCGTGGGTGGCGAGAACGTCGCTCCACCGTCAGCCGAGACGCGCATCACGACGCGCGGCGTCTTCACCGTCCCATCGTCCCAGACTACCACGACCTTGCCGTCGCCAATCGCAAGCTGAGCGTGCGCTGGCGCCGAGAACTCGCTCACACCGAGGGCAACGGGGGCCTCGAACGTCGCGCCGTTGTCGGTCGAGCGTGCATAGTACACACCGGCCTTTCCCTCGACGCCGGTCCACCACGCGATGTGCACGGTACCGGCGGAATCGACCTGCATCGATGGCCCCGCATGTGGACAGCCATCGAATACCCAGTTGTCCGCACGCACCCGTACCGGCGCACTCCACGTGGCGCCACGGTCCCGCGACTTCGCCACCACGACATCGCGAACGTTGCCGGCCAGGACGGTGCGCCACGCGAGGTACAGCGTCCCGTCACGGGCCGTCGCGATGGCGGTGCGGCAACACGGGCACGATTGCGTCGTGTCGGCGAGTGCCGGCGGAGTCCACGTGGTGCCGCCGTCGGTGGACCGCGTCAGGAACGTTTTCGACCTGCCCTGGCTCGACTCGAGCCACGCCACGTACAGGTCGCCGTCCGCACCGACGTGCAGCGCGTGGAAGTTGCGCGTCCCGAACGCACTGTCCGACGCGATCGTCACAGGCGTACGCCAGGTCACGCCGTCGTCCTTCGACCTGGCGAGGCGGAGTGAGCTCATGGGGAATCGTCGGCCCGGGACTATTTTGGCGACGGCGTACAGCGCGTACAGGGTACCGTCGGGGCCATAGGAAATCTTCGGCGGCGCCTCGCCGTGTGGCTCGATCGGGCCTAACGAGTCGCGAAGCTCGGACGGCGAGCCGCCCGTCGACACGTACAGCCGTCCGTCCGTGCCGCCGCCGGGTGCGGAAATCCACGCGACGGCACGCTTGCCGGTCGGCGCCAGCGCGAACATCGGCGCCGCGCCTACCGACGTCAGCGCGCTCACGGTCTCGGGAGCGTCGAGCGTCGCCCGCGCATCGGCGTCTCGGCACCCACCGACCGACGCCAGGAGCGCGCTACCTAGAACGAGATGATGTGGTCGCATGGCTTCACTTCCTCCAGTGATACCGGAGTCCCATGAACACCGACCGCGGCGTCCCGGGCGTGTACTGCCATCCGTTGAACGCGTTGTACGTCGCGAGTTCAGCGTACTTCTCGTTCGTCAGGTTGGTCACACGCACGAACAACTCGCCCACGTCACGCAGCAGGTAGTTGCCGTGGAGTGACACGAGATCGAACCCATTGTATGTGCGCGTGTTCTCCGGGTCGGCGTAATACCTTCCCGTCATCGACCACTCCGCTGCTACGCGTCCACCGTTGAGCCCCACCGGCGAGTACGTCAGCAGCACGTTCGTGAGCGTGTGTGGCGCCGTCTCGATCGTCTTGCCGGCATAGCTCACGTTCTGACCGCCGACCGGGATCACCCACTCCTCGTACGTCTGCGTCGCACTGGAGTACGCGACATCGAGACGCAGCGCAGCAAGCAGCATCGCGCCCGCGCTCACTTCCACTCCGCGGTGCCGCGTCTCCCCGGCGTTCGAGGTCGTCTGTGTGCCCTGCGCGTCGAGCCGCGTGAGGATGTCGTTCTCGACACGCATGTCGTACGCGGACACCGAGTAGATGACACGCCCGGCAAGCTGACCGCGCACGCCACCCTCGACGCTCGTCGCCATGACGGGCTCGAGCCCCACAGTGCTCCGAGCGTTCGAACCCTGCTGGAAAAGCTGGTTCTGCCCCGGCGCACGGAATCCTTCGCGGTATGACGCGAACAGGTTGAGCCCGGGAGAGACATCATACGTTGCGCCGAGCTTCGGGCTGAGACGCGTGTAGCTCACCGTCGTATCAGCCGGCCGGCGCCAGCGCCCCGTAGCGAGCGGCTCGAGCTTCGTGTCGTACACGTACCCCGAAGCGTCGTAGCGAAGGCCCGCGTCGATGCGCAGCCGCTCGACGGGCGAAACCTCGGCGTGCAGGTACGGCGACGCCTGCCGGTACGTGACGTCGTAGTCGTACTGGCGCTCCGCCGTCGTGTACGTGCTGAAGATCCCCCCACTCGGCGTCGATGCGACACGGTTCGCCGCGAACGATCCCGGACTGTAATCCAGATCGGCGCCGACGATCACGCGCGTACGCATGAGATCGAAATCACGGCGGTATTTCGCCAGTAACCCGACCGAGCTGTTGCGCGTGTCCCAGAGCTGCGGGTTGAACGTCAGTTGCCACGGGGGCAGGATCTCCAGCACGTTGTGGCGAGCATACGGCGTTAGGCTGAGGAGCGAGGCGCCATTGTCTCGCTCGATCGCCGAGGAGAGGCGTAACGCCTGCACCTTCCGGAACGCGATCGGCGACGGGTTGATCTCCGGCCGCGCGTCGAACTGTGCCTCCGTCAGCGCGGCCGTCTCACTCTGGTCGATGTTCGATGCCGCCACGACCGTTCGGCTGGTGACGTTGCCGAACGTGCCGTCCCAACGGATCGTGGCGCTCTGCCGCTCGTAGGGTGCACGATCGCGCCACCCATCCGACCGAGTGACGTTGAGGTCCGCCCTGACCCCGTTCGTGCCCTTCGTGAAGCCGCCCGTTGCCAACAGGCGGAGGTAGCCGTGCGTCCCGCCCTCGAGGCCGGCATCGATCGTCGGTGCGACCGGCGCCGCCCGGGTGAGCACGTTCACGACGCCGCCAATGGCATCGCTGCCGTAGAGCGCCGTACCGGGTCCCTTCAACACCTCGAGCCCCCCGGACTGCGGGAGGTTCACCTCGTACAGGGCGTTGTGGTTGAAGAATCCCGTGGACCGTGTCGGCACACCGTCCTCGAGGTAGAGATACATGGGCTTCGTGGTGATCGGCTGCCGAATCGCCATGCTCAGCCCTTCGCCGGAGAGCTGTGTCGCGTGCACACCGGGTAACCGCTGCAGAATGCCCGACGGATGCGCAGCGCGCACTTCGCGAATCGCCGCGCCCTCGAGCACGTCGATCGTCGTCGACTGGTCTGTGCGACGTTGCACCTCGCGTGTGGCGCTCACGACCGTCGGCGCGATGACCACTGCAGCCTCCGCGAGCGAGAAATCGACGCGGACGATGCTGTCCGCCACGACCTGAACGGTCCGCGCGCTCCGATCGCGCCCCACGAGCTGCGCCATGACGACGCGCTCGCCCGTGGGAACCGCCGAGATCCGGTAGCGACCCTCGGCGTCCGTCATCGCGCCGCGTTGCGTCCCCTGAACTGCAACCACGACGTCGGAGAGCGGCACTCCGCTTCCGGTCGCGCGAACGGTCCCTTCGATGGTCCCTACGCCCTGCGCCGAGAGATCCCGCGCGCCGATGACGAGCATCGCCGCGACCGCGGTGCGAAGGCCGCGACCACTACAGTACAAGAATGGCATGGTGGTTCACCGTGGAGTGTTCCCGTTGGCCGATTTCGGCAGCCCCACGGCACGAGGTCGTGCTGGGAGCTGACCGGAGATGGGTCCGAGAATCGCTCGCGCCGGCGTCCGCGCCGGACCGGGCGGACTGAACGGTGGGTCATGCTCCGCAGCCTGTCGTTAGGCTCGCAGAACGGAATCAGCCGAGCGGCGCGAGCCCCACGGTGGGCGGGGCAGTGGCGGGCGGATGGAGATACTCGCTCGACTCAGCGAAATGCTCGAGCGTGGCCGCAGCAATGGCTGCATGTACGGCGACAACGTGGGCGGGTGGGAGGTCGCCCTGGGGGATCGCCGCTACCGCCGGGGGGCAACATCCCGGCCCGGGGCACGAGCAGGTGTGCGCCGGACGGTCAGCGTCCTGGGACGTGTCGTGGGCGCCAGCGGCATGCGCGCGCGCGCCGGCATGGTGGGCGGCCGCGGCTCCGCTGTCCGTATCGTTCCCTGCAATCGACGCGCTTGGCGCTGCGTCCGATCCACCGTGGCTCGGGCAACGCACGAGCCACTCCGACTCGCTCATGAAGAGCGACATCCAGAGCGTCAGTGCGACGTAGAGAGCCCGACTCCACAACCGACGGTTCATGCGGCTTCGTGCAGTGGTCCGACGTGACGTTTCGACTGGCCGGCAGCGCCTCTCGCAAATATACCCTCGCACCGAGGCGCACGGCTCTGCCTTTCGCGAGACCGTTCACGCTAGCACGGCCGGTGCCTCAGCCAGTAGGGTCATTCTCCCCATTGAGCGTCAGCGACCATTCGATCTCGATCGACTTGTCCAGCGAGTCCCGGACCGAGCAGTACTTGGTGATCGCGAGCTCGATCGCTCGAAGGGTGTTCGGTCGGTCGATCCCTCGGCCGTCGATGACGTAGTGCAGGTGGACGTGGGTCAGCCGCGCAGGGACGGCATTCGCGCGTTTGCCCTCGACCTCGATGCGGAGTGCGCTCGCAGGCGTCCGCCGTTTTTCGAGGATCGTCAGCACATCCTCGGTGGTACACGCCGCCAACGCAATGAGCAGCGTGCCTACCGGGCCAGGGCCCGCCTTCCCCTTGTTGTCGAGCAGGATTGTCGGCCCGCCAGCCGTGTTGCCGCCCGCGAATGCCATCGTCCCCTCGCCCTGCCACTGCACCGTCACTCGGGAAGGTGGCTTGCCACCCGGGGGAGGCGACGGCAGGGCGTGCTCCAGTGTCGTGAGCTTCTCAGTCATTGTCGGATCGTAGCTGTTAGTCGTTGGCGAAGTGTAGCGCGTGCGATCGGCCAACGACTAACAGCTGCGACTCACACTCACACTGTCCCGCCAGGCCCGGTCTCGATAGGCACGCGGACGCTGTTCCCCCACTCCGTCCAACTGCCATCGTAGTTACGAACCTGCTCGTAGCCGAGCAGGTAGGTGAGCACGAACCACGTGTGCGACGAGCGCTCGCCGATACGGCAGTACGCGATCACATCGTCGTTCGATTTCAGCCCCTGTTCCTTCTCGTAGATGGTCCGGAGCTCCTCGGCAGACTTGAACGACCCGTCTGGATTCGCGGCTTTCGCCCACGGGACGCTTCGCGCCCCAGGGATGTGCCCGCCGCGTAGCACGCCTTCCTGCGGGTATTCGGGCATGTGCGTTTTCTTGCCGGAGAACTCGTCCGGCGACCGCACGTCCACGAGCTTGCCGCCACTCTTCATGTGCTCCAGCACCTGCTCCTTGAACGCCCGGATCTTCGAGTCGTCTCGCTCCGGCGCCGTGTAGTTGGTGCGCTGGAAGCTGGGCACGTCGGTCACCATCTGGCGGCCCTCCTGCTCCCATTTCATGCGGCCGCCGTCGAGTACGCGCGCGTTCTTGAAGCCGAACAGCTGGAATACCCAGAAGGCGTACGTCGCCCACCAGTTGTTCTTGTCACCGTAGAATACCACGGTCGTGTTCTCGTCGATCCCCTTCGACCGGAGCAGCTCCTGGAACTGCTCGCGGTTCACGTAGTCGCGAACGACCGGGTCGTTGAGGTCGGCATGCCAATCGATCTTCTGTGCGTTCGGGATATGCCCCATGTCATAGAGCAGCACGTCCTCGTCGCTCTCGATGACGCGGACATTCGCATCGTTGAGGTGCGCAGCGAGCCAGTCCGTGCTGACAAGCATCTCGGGGTGCGCGTACCCCTTCTGATCGATGGCGGGCAAGCTAGCGGGAGTTGCGGCGGCGGTCATGGATGCCTCCCTGATGATGGAGTAGTACGCGCGCGACACGGAGGCCGCGTCGCACGCCTGACATTTCCAAGCGGTCAGCCGATGCGCGTCCCGTTCTCTACCGGCCACTCCAACCGGAGCAGCACGACGTCGTGGGACGCTGGCATCGCGCCGAGCACGAGCGCCTGACTCACGAAACCGGCAACGCGCCGGTCACCGAGGTTGACGGCGGCGACGACCTGCCGCCCGACCAACGACTCCGGCGTATAGCGGTGCGTGAGCTGAGCGCTCGAGCGACGTTCGCCGAGTTCCGCGCCGAAGTCGATCCAGAGGCGGATCGATGGCTTACGCGCTTCGGGAAACGCTTCCGCCCGCGTCACGGTACCGACTCGAAGATCGATCGCGAAGAAATCCTCGGGGGTAGCCATGAGCGCTGTATGATAGTGCTCTAATGGTCCACGCTCCACCCCGAATTGCCGCCTCGGCTAGCTTATGTGGCCATGGGTCAGTACGAGCATCCGGTACGCGTGAGCACGTTCGGCGGGTTGTGCCTGACGGCCATACCGTCGATCGATACTGGGGACGGTCGGTAGTGGACGCCAGTCGTCCCGTCGCACGGATGGAGGCGTACTCGCGCCATGTCCTCGTCTGCACTGGAGGCTTCTGCTCTCCGGACCGTCGCGGGCGGGCGCTGTACAGCCTTCTGGCGTCACTGCTCGAGCGCGAGGACCTGCTCTTCGGGTCGACGCGCGTGAAGCGCGGTGAGACGCCGTGCCTCGGCGTGTGCGCTGGCGGTCCGATCGTGGTGGTGTATCCCGAGGGGATCTGGTACGCCGGCGTTACCCCCGCGATGCTCGAGCGCATAGTCGTCGAGCATCTGAAGCAGGGGCGGATAGTCGAAGAGGCGGTTTTTCACCGCCTCGCCAGGCATCCCGAGCCCCCAGGCGATGTCATCCCGAGCGCACCGAGGGATCCTCGGGTGGCTAATCGAGGGGCCCTCGGACGGGACGACGAGGATCCCTCGCCCGGCGGCTCGGAATGACGGGTCGTGCTTACGCGGCGAGCTGCATCAGGCGAGCAACGCGCTCCTCGGTTGGCGGGTGCGTCGAGAACAGCTTCGCCACTCCACCGCCGTATGCCGCGAGCGGGTTGACCTGCGCCAACGGGGCAACGGCCGGTGCAACGTTCATCGGAATCCGATGGGCGGCCGTCTCGAGTTTGCGAAGCGCGTTCGCGAGCGCCTGTGGGCGTCCACTGATCTGCGCGCCGACCGCGTCCGCTTTGAACTCGCGCTGGCGACTGATCGCGAACTGAATCAGCATCGCCGCGATCGGCGCGAGGATCGCCATGAGCAATCCCGCCACCGGGCTCGAGCCCTCGTCGTCACGCCCGCCGAAGAACAGCCCGAAGTGCGCCAGGTTGCTGATCGCGCCGGCCATGGTCGCCGTGAACGTCTGCAGCAGCATGTCGCGGTTCTTGATGTGCGCAAGCTCGTGCGCCAGCACTCCTTCGAGCTCCTCGCGCGACACGAGCTTGAGAATCCCCTCGGTGACGGCCACTACGGCGTTCTCCGGGTTCCGCCCCGTCGCAAACGCGTTGGGCTGGGCATGTGGCGCGATCGCGAGGGTAGGCATCGGCAAGCCGGCTCGCTGGCGCAGCCGGTCCACCATGGCGTACAGCTCCGGCGCCTCACGCTCGGTGACGACCCGCGCACCATACATGCGCAGGACCATCTTCGATGAGCCGTAATACATGACGAAATTCATGAGGCCGGCAAACAGGAACGCCATGACCATCCCGCTCTGCCCCCCGAAGTAGCCGCCAATGGCGACGAACAGCGAGGTGAGCCCGGCCATTAGAACGAACACTTTGACGTTGTTCATGCGTTGCTCCTCGTCTCCCTTAGGTCTGGGTCCAGATGTGCGAAAGGCGAGCCCTTCGCGCGCCGGGCCCCGAGTTTGGGCCCGCCGTTCGCGAAGGTCTCGCCTGATCGATTCGACCCAACCGGCCCGTGCGCCATTGTGCTTTCGGCGCAGTCCTGACGACCCGGTCGCGCGAGCCGAAGCCCGCGTAGCTACTCCCCTTTGCTGGCTGAATAATACACACGCACTCACCCGAGTTCCAAAGTCGGCTGAGAGCGGTCGAAAACTGGGAGGCCGATCGATCTCGCGCTGAGCGCGAGCGAGAACTTCCGGCGCCCGCAGTCTGCGTTCTGAGGGCTGCGTGCGGTCTGTGGGCTGCGAGCTTGGCTGCGCGCTTGGCTGCCAGCACCCAGCCGCTCTCAGTAGCCTTCCAGCTCGGAGTTGCAGCTAGCAACCCGCCAGCTCCCAGCTGGCCTCCCGCTCGGAGCTCCCCGCGCCCGGCTAGCCGCGCCTGATCTCCTCCTCCAGCGTCCGTAGGTGCCGCCCCCACACGTGCACCGCGTACCGCCGAAAGTTGGCATACGCCGATGGACTGGATCGCAGGAACTCCGCGAGCCGACGGTGCCCCTTGAGCACGTTGCACCCCCCGCAGGCCGTCACTAAGTTGCCACCCGATCGGTCCCCCCCTTTCACCCGCGGCTGCACATGGTCGAGCGTCAGCTCGTCGGCCGGGAACACCTCGCCGCAGTAGACGCACCGATGCCCGTCGCGCGCGAAGACTTCCTCACGCTTCAATGACCGACCCTCTCAGCTCGCGCCGTCTCATGATGGGCGCCGCTCGGCGGTATCTACTGGACTCGATCGATCGGGACCGCGACGAGCCCGTCGACGAGCCCCCGCGCCTCACCCCACGAGCCATCCAGAATACGCGCATGTCCCGCTCCAGAGATCGCATCCTCGCCAACCTCGATGAGATGTATCGCGAAGCCTTCGAGCGCGCCAAGGCCAGCGGCGACGCCGCGCAGATGGCGACGCTCGACTTCGCGTACCGGCGCGAGCAGCTCTACTTCGAGATTCTGCTCGACGTGCGTGACGCCCTCGAGCGCCGGTGACCGGTGCGTCCCCTCCCCGCGGCTGCGCTGGTCGCCGCACTGACCTCGACACTCGGCTGCCAGATGCGCGGTGCTGACACCGGCGGAACCGCCGCGACCGATTCGGCCCAGACGGGACCCGTTACCCTCGCCGTCGTCAACGCACGCGTTTGGACCGGCGACTCCACGCGCCCATGGGCGGACGCGATCGCGGTTCGCGGCGAACGCATCGCATCGGTAGGCTCGAGCGCGGCCATCAGAAAGATGGCCGGTGACGCGCGCGTCATCGACGCTCGCGGGCAGATGGTCGTCCCCGGCTTCATCGACTCGCACGTCCATTTCGTGACCGGCGGCTTCAGGCTCTCGTCGGTCCAGTTGCGCGACGCAAAAACGCCCGCCGAGTTCATCGCGAGAATCAAGAGCTTTGCCGCTTCGGTTCCCGCGGGCGCATGGATCACTGGCGGCGACTGGGATCACGAGCAATGGGGCGGGGAACTCCCTCGTCGTGACTGGATCGATTCGGTCACCCCCAACAATCCCGTCTGGGTCAACCGTCTCGATGGGCACATGGCCCTCGCGAACTCGGCGGCACTCCGCGGGGCGAACGTGACGCGCGATTCCCGCGACGTTGCCGGCGGCACGATCGTGCGTGACGCGAGCGGCGAACCGACCGGCGTCCTCAAGGACAACGCGATGGACGCCGTGGCCGCGGTCGTTCCTGACCCGGCACCGGAGCTCGAGGACCGCGCGCTCGACGCGGCAATGGCCTACGTCGCGGAGCAGGGCGTCACGACCGTGCACAACATGGGATCGTGGCGCGACCTCGCCATCTTCGAGCGCGCGCATGCCGCGAACCGATTGAAGACGCGAATCTACGCCGCCGTCCCGCTCGCGAGCTGGGAGCGGCTGCGCGACACGGTGGCGGCACGCGGCCGCGGCGACGCCTGGCTCCGCTTCGGCGCGCTCAAGGGGTTCGTCGACGGATCGTTAGGCTCGCACACCGCAGCGATGCTCGAGCCATTCACCGACGCGCCCGCCGACACCGGCCTGTTCGTGAACACTCCGGAGGACCTCTACCGGTGGGTCGCCGGCGCCGACAAGGCCGGGCTCCACGTGATGGTGCACGCCATCGGCGACCGCGCGATTCGCACCCAGCTCGACATCTTCGAGCGCGTGGCAAAGGAAAATGGGCCCCGGGATCGTCGGTTCCGAATCGAGCACGCCCAGCACATCGCGCCTGCCGACGTCCCGCGCTTCGGGCAACTCGGCGTGGTTGCCAGCATGCAGCCCTACCATGCAATCGATGATGGCCGATGGGCCGATAAGGTGATCGGCGCGGAGCGCGCGAAGGGCACCTACGCGTTCCGATCGTTGCGCGATGCGGGCGCCACTCTCGCATTCGGGAGCGACTGGTTCGTCGCGCCGCCGACGCCGCTGGAGGGCATCTACGCGGCCGTGACGCGGCGCACGCTCGACGACAAGAATCCGGGCGGCTGGGTCCCGGAGCAGAAGGTCACGGTCGAGGACGCGTTGCGGGCGTACACGTACGGTAGCGCCTATGCGGGCTTCGACGACGCCGAGCGGGGTGTCCTGAAGCCCGGCGCGCTCGCCGATTTCGCGATGATCGATCAGGATCTGACGCGGATCCCGCCCGAGCGGATTCGCGAGGCGCGCGTCGTGCTGACTGTCGTCGGCGGCCGGCTCGTCTTCGAGCCTAACGTGACGCCGGCTCGAGGGCCCTGACACGCGCCGCGGCAGAGTCGGCGAGGCCGCGCAGGGCCGGGTCAGCGTCCTTCCACAGCTCCGCGACGCGGCGATAGTATCGAAGCGCGGCGGGGACGTCATTCAGCCGTTCGTGCGCGCGAGCCAGGCCGAGCGCCGCGAACCCGAGCACGGGGAGCTCGTCGGGCGCGCCCTCGCCTAACGTCGCGTACCAACGTACCGCTTCGCCATGGCGTCCGGTTGCCGCGAGCAGGTCGGCGCGCAGCAACCGATCGAGTGGCTCCGCCGCCGCGGCGCGACGCGCATCGCCCCAGTGCACGCCAGAGAGAAGCCGCAGCGCCGTTGTCGAGTCGCCAGCAGCGGCCGCGACCCGCGCGCGGATGCTCGTCGCGAGTACGCGGGCAGTCGCGGAGTCATCCGTGTCTGGGTCTCCCTCGAGACGGGAGGCAATCGATGTCGCAGTAGCCGCATCCCCTGCCCGTAGCGCGATCAGCGCCAGCCGATGCTGTCGCAGTAGGGAATGCACCCGCGCCCGCTCGATCGCGTCGGCCGAAGGATCCGGGTTGTGCAGGTACGCAGGCTTCCAGCGTTCGATGGCCGTCCGCGTCCGGGCGACGATGGTGGTGTCGACGGCGTCCGCTCCCGCGACGACGATGAGCGATCGCACTTCCATGTCCGAGTCGACATCCGATTCCTGCGCCTGGTCGAGGTGCCGCAGCGCGCTCAGGAACCGTCCTCGCGCCGCGTCGACGTAGGCCGAGAGCCGGTGCCCATACGCCGCGAGGTCCCCCGCGACTTCCGGCTTGAGGAACTGGCTGGCGTATCGCTCGATGCTTTCCACGCCACTCGTCGTCAGTAGCTCACGCGGGCCGGGGCCACGCTGAAGCGTGCTCGCGCGCTG
>DAINRQ010000007.1:0-62065 GCA_036741775.1 Gemmatimonadaceae bacterium
ACGACCTCGCGGCGCACGATCCCCTTCGCGAGCTTCGGGTCCTCCACCTGCTCGCAGATCGCGACGCGGAAGCCCTGCTGCACGAGCCGGCGGAGGTACTCGCCCACGGCCTTCACCGGGACGCCCGCGAGCGGGACCTCCGCGGCGCCACCGTTGTTCCGCGCCGTCAGCGTTAGGCCGAGATGCCGCGACGCGATCTCCGCGTCGTCGTAGAACATCTCGTAGAAGTCACCCATCCGGAAGAACAGGATGGCATCCTGATGCCGCGACTTGATCTCGCGGTACTGCTGCATGAGCGGCGTGGCATCGCGGCTCACGGACGCTCGGCCTCCACCACGATCCCGCGCACGTTCACCCGGCTCAGCTCTCGGACGACCTCCGCCGCCCGCTCACGCGTGGGGTACCGCCCCACACGCACGCGGAAGGGGCGGGTCTCCCCCATCACACGCGCGACGTATCCACGCGCCGTGAGACGCTGCGCCAGCGCGTCGGCCGAGGCGCGCGTGTCGTACGCCGCTACCTGCACGCTGAACTCGCGCGCGGGCGCCGCGGCCGGGCTCGCAACACTATCCCCGCCCGCAGCGACACCCGCGCACCGCGGCCGATGGTACTCGAGCTGGTTCCGGACTTCGACGTCGCTCGCCGACAGCCCCGCGAGCGCCGCCGCCACCGCGGCACAGCCGGTGGCGATGTCACCGTCGTCGAACGCGAGCCGTGCGAGCGTCACGCTCGCGCGCGTGCTGATGGCCCCCGTGGGATGCTCACGCTGCAGGCGCGCGAGGTGCACACGGGCACCCGCGCGGTCGCCGCGCGTCATCTCGAGCTGCGCGAGCAGGAGCAGCGATTCAGCCGCCCGTGGTGACAGCGGGTACTCCACGGCGATCCGCCGGTAGTCCCGTTCCGCCGCGGCCGCCGTTCTGGCGAGCCGCGCGCGCCAGAACAGCGCCTCGGCGTAGAGCGGCGTGCCTTCCGCTCGCATGGAGAGCACGGAGTCGACGACCGCGCGACCCGCCGAATCCTGGCCGGACGCGACCAGCTGTTGCGCGCGCTGGAACACCGGATCCGCGGCCGGGGCCGGGGCCCCCGCAGCCTGGGCGCCGACGTGCGACGCCCCGCCAACGAGCATCAGGCAGACGAGCGCTCCGAGCGCGAGCGAGTAATTGACGACACGATCCATCGAGAGCGACCCGGTTCTGACTCGTGATGTAGCGGGTGAAGATAACCCCGTGCGAACGGAGGCGTCTCTACGCGGCGGCGCGGCGCGCCGTCCCGCAGAGCGTGAGCACGAGCGACGCGATCACCTGCTCGTCCGACGAGAGTCGGCTTTCCTTGAGCGCGAAGTCGGCGGCGAGCAGCGCATCGATTGCCGCCTCGAGCTCCACGGAGCTCCAGCTCGACACCGCGCGGCTCCACGCGCTGACAGCCTCGCCCCACGGACGCCCGGGAAACGCGTTGCCCTCCTTCAACAGCGAAAAGAGCTCGCGCTCGATCCCGACGGCGGGGAACCCGCGGTCGCGCGCGGCACGCGCCCACGCGAGCGCCAGCGTCTGCGTGGTCAGCGCCATGACGACGGTGACGGCGGTGGTCTTGGGCTGCGCGAGCACCTGGTCGATCATCGCGAGCGCGCCCGGCGCGTCGTGCGCGAGCACCCGGTCGAGCAGATCGCCTAACGTCTCTCCGCGGCGAATGCCCACCACGGCGCCCACGGCATCCTCGTCGATGGTCGCGCCGTTCGCGTAACTCGCGAGCTTGTCCAGCTCAGCAGCGAGCTGCGGAAGGTCGTTGCCGACGGCGCTGATGAGGAGATCGACCGCGCCTGGCGTGATGGTCGCCTTGAGCACGGTCGTCGCGTGGTGCACCACCCACTTGGGAACGCGATCGCCGCCGAGCGGCGCGAACTCCACCGCGACCGCCGTCTCGGCGAGCTCCGCGTCGCTCTTGACCCCGGCGGGCGCGACGAGCAGCACCACCACGTCAGGCGACGGACTCGCGAGATAGCGGTCGAGCGCCGCACGCGCGTCCTTCTTGAGCGCGTTGACCTCGCGCACGACGACCATCCGCCGCTCCGCCATCATGGGCGGCGTCGCCACGAGCGACGCCAGCGATTCGGCGTCGAGGGCACCGCCGCGCCGCACATCGAGATTGAAGTCGCGCGTTGCCGGATCGACGACGGCATCGGCCAGCTCACGCGCGCGCTCGTCCTTCAGGTACTCGTCGTCGCCATGGAAATAGTACGCCGGCGCGAACGCGCGACGCTGAATCGCCTTGTGCAGTTCCTTCTCGGCTCTCGACGCGGCCATGGCCCCTAATATAGGGACCTACCGCCCCCAGCTCGCTTGCGTGAACTGCACCTGCGCGAACCGCATGGGGGCCTGCTGAGCGAAGTACACCATCGGCCACAGCGGCATCCCTGCCGATACCGAGGCGACGAGCGCCTCGTTCGCTACCGACGGTGGCGGCAGCGCGGGCTCCGTGGCGACGACCGGCGCGAGCGCGAGCTCGCCGCGAGGCGCGGTCCAGTTCAGCGAGGTCGCCGTGAGGTAGCCTGCCGCGACCAGACCCGCGGCCACTCCCATGAACGTTCCGATCCCGGGCCCGCGCGCCGCGACGACCGGTTGCGTCGCCACGCGTTGCTCGGAGTCGATCCGCGCCTTCAGCCGGGCGTAAAAGTCCGGCGACGGCTCGACGGATGGCAGGTTCCTCACGACGAGAAGCGCTCGCCGCACCTTCGCGTCATGCGCCGCGCACCGCTCGCACTCGAGCAGATGTCGCTGCATGGCGACGACGTCTTCTCCCGGAAGCAGGTCGTCTACGAACGCGACGTGTTGTTTGCGAAAACTGCGACAGTCCATCGGCGGCAAGGTCCCCACGATTTCGATCCGCGTAACGGTACCCGCCCCTGGGGGCGGGGTTCCAGGATACGGACGGGGTCCCTGCGATGGAAGGGGAGGACGGGATGGAACAAAACACCCCCGGGATGCTTCCTCGGAAGGAGCACCCCGGGGTGTTTCGGTTCCCCGTTCCCGGTTCCCTGTCAGTCCAGTGCTGGCGCGATGATCTCCGCGAACGAGTTCCGCGCGCGGTTCAGCCGCGATTTGACCGTCCCGAGATTGCAGGCCGTAATCTCCGCGATCTCCTCGTACGACTTCCCCTCCAGCTCGCGGAGGATGAACACCTGCTTGTGGTGCTCGGGCAGCCGCTCCACCGACTCCTCCACCAGCTCCCGGAGATGACGCTTCCGGTAGAGGTCATCGGGACGCGAGTTACTGTCCTCGAACTGCAGGGGCCGCTCCTCGTCCTGCCAATTCTTCTTGATCGTCTGAAAAAGGACCAACGGGTTACGCGACCGATTGCGCAGCTCGTTCTTCGCCAGGTTCGACGCGATGGTGTAGATCCACGTCGAGAACTTCTTCGACCGATCGAACCGATGGAGATGTCGGTGAACCCGGATGAAAACTTCCTGTACGAGGTCCTCCGCCTTCTCCCGATCACCGATCGTCCGATAGACGAAATTCATCAGCCGAGTCTGATAGCGCTCGACCAGTTCCTGAAAGGCCCGCTCCTCGCCGCCGAGAAACGCAGTAACTACCGCCGAGTCGTCCAGCGTGCGCAGCTTTTCTCTGACAGCCGCGCCAGGCAGCGAAACCGCTCGCTTGATTGCGACGTCAGTCATGGTCCACTCCGTGGGGAAAGCTTCGAAGAACTGTTCGCGATTCTGACCAAACTGGATTCGATTGCGCACCTCCAGTCGCTTTCGGTTCAGTAGTAAAGCACGCGGTGTGCCCCGCACAACACCGCGTCCAGACAGTTTGCAACCCATTCACAATCAACGACTTATTTTGACAAACCCGCTGGCGCCGTGTCGAGTTCCGGCATCAGGGTGTCCACTTATGGCGACGTCTTGGAGGACACTTTTTGCACACCAGCGCACGGCCCGGTACTCTCGAGCTCGTTCGAACCAACCTGTTAGCCGCTACCTCCCCGCCCGAAACCCCGCCGCGTACAACACCGCCAGCGCCGTCTTGGCGTCCTGAATGACCCCGCGCTCGATGAGACTGAGTGCCTGCGACAGAGGCATCGTCTCGACCTCGATGAACTCGTCGGCCTCGCGAGCCACCTCGCCGCGTGTGAGACCCACAGCCATAAACAAATGGATCCGTTCGTCCGTGAAGCCCGGCGTCGTGAAGATGGTAATTAGGTGTTCGACACGCTCCGCCTCGCATCCCGTTTCCTCGCGCAGCTCACGTCGTGCGCAGGCAGCCGGCTCCTCCCCGGGATCCAGGCGCCCCGCCGGAACCTCGTAGAGGTATTGCTCGGCCGCGTACCGGTACTGGCGGATCAGGAGAATTTCGGGGTCGCCACCGGCTGGGTCGCTCAGGAACGGCACCACGGCGCTCGCGCCAGGGTGCCGGATCATCTCCAGGTCCCCCACCGTCCCGTTCGGGAAGCGCACCGTATCCACATCCAGGTCGATCACGCGCCCGTCGTACACGCGTCTCGACGCAATCCGCGCACTGTCACTCACTGCCAGAGCTCCGTCGGTCGGTGGGTGCGCCCGAGCGCCCGGGACGCTCGCGGCACGGAACAATGCGCCGAGAGGCTTGCCCCAAGGAGCTGAACCTCGACGCAACACGGCCGGTTACAATCGGGCCTGATGATCGGCGCGACGCGCTCGTCGCGTTAGGCGCCGCGCGCCGACACCGCCCCGGACGGAACGACTCAGGCGACCGGGTTGCCTTCCGCGTCGTAGACCTGCGCCGGCCCGAGCCCCAGCTGTTCGAGTGGCCCCCGCACTGCCGCGGCGTCTCCAACCGCCACGATCTGAAGCTCCTCGGGGCGTACCTGCGCGCGCGCTACCCGCAGCACCTCGGCGCCAGTGACCGATCGAATGTTCTCCCGGTAGCGGTCGAAGTAGTCGTCCGGTAACCCGTACGACACGAGGCTGGCCAGCGCGCTCGCGATCGCCGCGGTCGACTCGAAACGGATGGGGAAGACGCCGTCCAGGTAGCTCGTCGCCAGCGAGAGCTCGCCGTCGCTGACCTCGGCCGCCCGCATGCGATCGATCTCGCTCAGGATTTCACGAACGGCCGCATCGGTGACGTCGCTGCGCACTGCGGTCGACACCGCGAACGGGCCCGCAGCTCGCCGCCAGTCGAACGACGAGAACGCCCCGTAGGTGAACGCGTTCGCCTCGCGCAGGTTCAGGTTGATCCGCGACGAGAAGAGTCCGCCGAGGATCGCGTTCATGACCGTGATCGAAAAGTAGTCCGGGTGGGGGCGTGGCACGCCCACGTGTCCGACCCGGAGCTCCGACTGCGGTGCGTCCGGCTTGTCCACGATATGAACAGCACGGGTCGCCCGCGCGGGTCGGTCGGACACTCGCACGGCCTCGACGCGTGGCCCGGCCCAGGACTCGAACGCTTCCGACACGATCGCGCGAGCCGTCTCGGGCGCCACGTCACCCGCAATGATCAACGTTGTCGCGCCCGGCGTGTACCGACTTCGATAGAACGCCTCGACCGCGTCCCGCGTGAGCGCCCCGACCGTCGTTTCCACGCCACCGTCCGGAAGCGCGTATCGCGAACCGGCCACGTACACGAACCGATCGAACATGTCGTCCGCGAGGCCGCGGGGTTCGGCGCGCTGCTGGAGCAGCTCGGCGAGCCGTTCCTGCCGGATTCGCTCGACTTCCCGCACCGGGAATGCGGGCGTCCGCAGCACCTCCGCGAACAGCGCCATCGCCTCGGCGAGTCTGGACGACATGACGGTCATGCGGACCGATGCGGCATCCCAGTCGGCGGCGGTGTCCAGCGCCGACCCGAGTCGCTCGAACCGCTCGGCCAGCGCTGCCCCGTCGCTCCGCTCGGTGCCCTCGGCGAGCGCCCGCGCCGTGACGAGCGCAACGCCTTCCTGTCCTCGTGGGTCGGCGGCGGCGCCAGCGTCGATCACCGCGAGCGTGGTGACGATCGGAAGTTTCGCGACGGGCACGATGACGATCGAGAGCCCGTTGCTCATCGTTAGGCGCTCGAACGGCGGGAACTGATAGGCGCGGCTCGGCCCGGGACTCGGGCGCGGCGGTGCGGCGATCGCGCTCATGTAGTCACCGCCGCGAGGTCGGCGTGGGTCGCGGCTTCGGGGTCCTCGTCCCGCGGCACGTATAGCAGGCTCACACGGTTGTCCGGGCCGAGGCGCTCACGCACGAACGCGTTCACATCTCCCGCCTCCACGTTGCGGTACCGTTCCACCTGCTCGTTCACGAGATCCGGGTTGCCGAAGTACGTCGCGAACATCGACAGCTTGTCGGCTCGCTCCCCGGCGACTTGCATGGACGCGACGAAGTCGGTCTCGATCAAGGCGACGGCGCGTTCGACTTCCGCGGGGGTCACACCGTTCTCACGCAACAGGTCGACCTCGCGAACAACCTCCTGCTCCAGGATGTCCGCCTCGACACCCGGTCGCGCCGTGACGTCGATGACGAGAAGGTCACTCCCCTTGGGGAGGTCGAACGTGAACGCCGTCGCGTCGGCCGCGACCTGTCGCTCCCGCACGAGCGACCGATGGAGACGACTGCCACGGCGCATCCCGAGTATCGCCCCCGCCACGCTCGCCGCGTAGTACGCGTCGCTGCCGAACACTGGCGAGCGGAACGCGAGGTACAGCCGCGGCAGCATCACCGCGTCGGGCACGGCTTCGCGCCGCCACTCACCGAACGTTGGCGGCAGGTCCATGGCGGGCAGCGGCGGGCGACCCGTGCCGCGCGCGATCGGCCCGTAGTACTCCTGTACGAGTCGCCGCGCCTCGTCCGGGTCGAAGTCGCCGGCAATCGAGAGTACCGCGTTGTCCGGTGTGTAGTAGGTGGCGAAGAACTGCGCGACGTCTTCGAGGCTCGCCGCCGTGAGGTCCTCCATCGACCCGATGAGCGAGTGATGGAATGGATGCTCCTCGGGAAACGCGAGCGCTGGCAGCTTCTCCCACCACGTACCGTAAGGCTGGTTGTCCACCGACCAGCGTCGCTCGTTCTTTACGACGTCGCGCTGCGTGTCCAGCTTCTGCTGCGTCATCGCCGGCAGCAGCCGCCCCATGCGATCCGCCTCGAGCCACAGGGCGAGGGCGAGCTGATTGGACGGTACCGTCTCGAAGTAGTTGGTGCGGTCGAGCCAGGTCGAGCCGTTGAGCGTCCCGCCCGCCCGCTGAACGAGTTCGAAATGCTCGTTCGCCGCGACGTTCGCCGAGCCCTGGAATAGCATGTGCTCGAACAGGTGCGCGAACCCGGTCCGGCCGGCACGCTCGTTGGCTGACCCGACGTGATACCACACGTTCACGGCGACGATGGGCGCCGTGTGGTCTTCGGACAGCGTGACGAACAACCCGTTCGGCAATCGAAAGGTGTCGATGGGTAAACGCATGGGCGTAAATTGCACCTCGCCAGATGGGAGAGGAACCCCGACTCATGCAGGCGTGAACGCAGTAGGAGTGACGCTCGCGACCGTCGCGCTCGGCGGGCTGTTGTTTCTCGCGATGATCGTGGCCACCGTGTGGCTGCGTCAGGAGCGTATCGCGTACCAGCCGCCCGCCGTGACCGCGATGCCGCCGGCCGGAGTCGTTCGCGTCGACTACACGGCGAGCGACGGCCAGCGACTATACGCGTACCTCATTGAACCGCCCTCCGGCGACACCTCGCCCGGCACACTCGTCGCGTTTCACGGCAACGCGGACCTGGCCGTCTGGCAGGTCGGGTGGGGACGCGAAATCGCCCGACGCACCGGGTGGCACGTTCTGCTCGCCGAGTACCGGGGCTACGGCGGGCTCACCGGCATGCCGACCTACGAGGGGCTCCGGCGCGATGCGCGCGCGGCCTGGGAGTACACACGAGACTCACTCGCTGTCGTGTCACGGGCAACCGCGCTCTTCGGCCACTCGCTCGGAAGCGCGGTCGCCGTCGAGTTGGCGGCCGAGCTGTCAGGGGAATCGCCGCCGCTGTTACTGCTGCAGTCGCCGTTCACGTCGGCGCGGGACATGGCGCGCATCGTGTCCAACCGGCCCGTCCAGCTCGTGTGGAAGCTCATCACGCGCATCAATTACGACACTCGCGACAAGCTCGTGATGCTCGACGCGCCGGTGTGGATCGCACACGGGGAGCGGGATTGGTTGGTGCCGGTCGCAATGGGGCGCGAGCTCCACCGCATCGCGCGTCGCCCTGGCCGACTACTCCTCGTCGGAGAGGCGGGCCACAATGACGTGGAGGAGCACGGCGGCGCGGCCTATTGGCAGTGGCTCGCCGACGGGCTTGCCGAGGCGGTCACGGCTCACTCGGCGTCCGCCGCCCGATGGGAATCGAGACGCCATACTGGAACGTCGGGTTGAACCGATCCACCCGCCCCGTGGTGACGTGGCGCGATGGCGTCAGGTTCTGCTCGACGATCGCGTAGAACGCGACACGAGACCAGAACGAGCCCATGTCGGCCATCAGCTTCTCTCCCACAGGTATGGTCGCCACGCCCTGAACGATGAGGTCGTTCACGTAGAGTCGGTCTTCCTCACCCGTTTCATCGAGTCGGTAGGCGCCGAGGAGCGGCAGCGTCAGCTCCAGCCAGTTCGACGTGCGGTCCCGAGGGAGGAGCAGTGTGACGGGACCGTAGAAGAATGTCGGCTCGTTGAAGGCGCGTAGCCCGTTCGATAGTCCGAGCGGAGCGAAGCTCGTCCCGAGCGCGACGGTGAGCCATGGAACTCTGGTCGGCACGATCGCGACGAACCGCAGATTGAGCCCGGTCGACGATCCCGTACTGACGGGAGCCGAAACGGCGTTGACGGTAATAACGCCGGGCTCGAAGACGAACCTCGGTGCCTGCAGCATCTGCCCGCCGGCACCCGCGCTCACGCCGCACAGGCACAACGCAACGAGGCCGAATGTGCGGCCGACGACGAACGAATCGCGCACCGCGGCCAGTTCGGCCGGCGGTGTCCGTGCGCCTGCTCGCTTCCGGGAGCAGCGCCTACGGGCCATCGAGCGAGAACGTATTCGCGACGATCATCATCGGAACCTTGACCGATTCGCTGATTACGTAGCTGAGCGCCTGCGCCCGGTTCGCCGAAATCGGACTGGTCTGCGTCGGCGACGTGTACGCGTCGACACCGTAGTGTCGCGACAGGATACGAAGCCGGAGCATGTGAAACGGGTCGCTGACGAGGATCGCCGTCCGCAACTGCCTCGCGCGCATGATGCTCGATACCGCGGCGAGCGACTCCCGTGTTGTTCGTCCCTCGTTCTCGAGCAGAATCGCCGTGTCGGGCACGCCGTGCTTGAGCGCGTACACGCGGCTTACCGCTGCTTCGCTCGTCGTGTCGCCGGCACCCGTACCACCCGTGAAGATGAGTCGTGGCGCCAATCCACGCTTCCAGAGCCCGAGCGCGTGATCGAGTCGTGCGCGCAGGACGGGTGACGGTCGGCCCACGTACTGTGCCGCTCCAAGGACGACGATGGCGTCGGATGCCCGCGCGCCGTCCCGCGATCCCCACATCACCACCGCAACTGCCGATACCGCCCACGCCGCGAGTACGAGGACCAGTGTCCAGACGAGAATGAGTCGAGGGAGGCGTGACGACGACTTCATGCGGCGAAACTAAGCGGCCAATGCGTGCAGACGACAGAGCCCACGGGAGTGGGCAGCCACCGTAACTCGCGCCGCTCGACGCTTTCCGCTAGCCCTCTACTCGGCAAGGCTCAGAAGCGACAGCCACAACACGTCGAACGCGACGCGGTGATTCGCCTCGGGCGCGAGCGACGCATGAATCGCCAGGCCATCGATGAAGGCGACGATCACGTCCGCGAGCAGCGGCACCGGCACACGTGGGCGAAGCTCGAGGAGCGCGAACAGCCGGTCCACCGTCAGTGCCGCAGCCTCGCGGCGCGCGCGCGCGGAGCGGCGGATCGCATCGCTGATGAGCGGACCCCGCTCCTGCGCGAGCTCGTTCAGCACGCGGAGATGCCCGCGTTCGATTTCACCTGCTACCCACGTCCATAGATCATCGACCGCGGTCTTCGGTACGCTACGCGCGAGTGTGGCCGATTCACGCTCGATGGATTCGCGTGTCATCCACTCGATGAGACGCGTCAGCAGCGTTTCCTTGTCGTGGAAGTGGTAATGGATCAGGCCTTTGCTGACGCCTGCCGCGTCCGCCACATCTTGCATGCTGAGATTTGCGGTGCCTGCCGCCACGATCCGCGCCGCGGCCGCATGGAGGATCCGTTCCGGCGTTGACAGCCGGCGTTCCCCACCTGGCTGACTCGAGCGAGTCGGTGAGCTCAAAGCGTCCGCCGCTCCCGCGGGTCGGGACATCCTACGATCAGTCCCTTTGCGGCCAATGTCGTCGCGAGCTCGTCCTGCGCGGGCGGCTCGCCGTGCACGAGCCAGACCTGCTCGAGGTGCGGGGAGCGGTCCCGAACGCGGTCGATCCACGTGCCTAGCTCGGCCCGGTCCGCATGGGCGCTGTACCCATTCAGGATCTCGACCCGCGCACGAAGCGGCACTTCGTCACCGAAAATCGTCAGCATCGGACGCTGCTCCACGATGCGTCTACCGAGCGTGTGCTCGGCCTGGAACCCGACGATGAGCACAGTGTTCTGCGGACTTGGTGCTCCTTGCGCCAGGTGGTGCAGGATTCGACCACTCTCGGCCATTCCTGACGCTGCAATGATTACCATCGGACCGTGCATCCTCGCTAGCGCTTTCGACTCCTCGACATCCCGGGTGTAGTGCACGAGCTCGAAGCGAAAGAGATCGCGCACCCTTCGTACGAGGTCCTCGCCGTGATCGAACACATCCGGGTGGAGCTCGAACACTGACGTCGTGTCGATTGCGAGCGGGCTGTCGATGTAGATCGGGATCTTCGGGATCGCGCCTGCTGCTGCGAGCACGTGGAGGTCGTACACGAGCTCCTGGGTGCGTCCCACCGCGAACGCTGGAATGAGCACTCGGCCCCCGCGTGCAGCTGTGTCACGGATTACCGCAGCGAGACGAGCACGCGCGCCGTCGACGGACTCGTGCGTACGGTTACCGTACGTCGATTCCATGATGACGCCGTGCGCCCCTTCCGGTGGCTCCGGATCGCGGATAATGGGAAGGCCCGAGCGGCCGACGTCGCCCGAGAACACGAGCCGTCGCGTCCTGCTCCCCTCGATGCAATCCAGCACCACCGACGCGGAGCCGAGGATGTGCCCCGCATCGACGAAGGTTGCGCGCACACCCGGAACGACATCGAACGCCCGATGGTACGGCACGCCGATCATGAGCTCGATCGTGCGCGTCGCATGGCGCATCGAGTAGAGCGGCTCAGCGTGCTCCTTCCCTCGGCGAGCGAGAAACTCCGCGTCCTTCTCCTGAATGTGCGCGGAGTCAGCGAGCATCACCGCGCACAGGTCGCGCGTGGCCGGGGTGCACCAGATGGATCCCGCGTAGCCCTGACGAACGAGGAAGGGCAGACGCCCCGCATGATCGATGTGTGCGTGCGAGAGCACGATCGCATCGATCTCCTCGACCGGAAGTGGAAGCTTGACGTTCTTCTCGTTGCTCTCACGTCGGCGCCCCTGGAACAACCCGCAGTCCAGGACGATGGTCTTCCCCGACACGCGCAGGATGTGACACGAACCGGTAACCTCGCGCGCGGCGCCGGCAAACTCGATCTCCACGATTCGACTCGGTGCAGACGGTGACGTTAGGGTACGCCGTGACCGAGTCAGCGCGGGGCTGTCGCGGCGGACGACGCGTCGAGTGGACGCCTCATGTGCGGCAGGCCACTATGCTCGGTGCGGATCCGCCAACCGCTGGAAGATGATCGTCAGGCGCTGTTCGTCTTGCGACATCATGGCCGGCTCCCACCCGCTGCGCATTCGCTCGTTCAGCAGGTCGGTGAGGGCATCCTCATCCTCACGCGTGTGCCGCGTCAGGCGATGGATGACAGCTTGGTATTCTTTCATGCGCGCGAAGATAGTAGCTTCCCGCCCATGGCCACCACCCCCGCCATGGTTCCCGCATCCGCGAACCTCACGATCGTTCGTCACCCGCTCGTGCAGCACAAGATCACGCTCCTGCGCGATCGGCGGACTCCGACGAAGATCTTCAAGGAGCTCGTCGACGAGATCGCGATGCTGATGGCATACGAGGCGACGGCGGACTTGCCGCTCGAGTCGGTCACCGTTCAAACACCACTCGAGCAGGCAGCGGGAACTCAGGTGAGCGGCAAGAAGCTCACGCTCGTTCCCATCCTCCGCGCCGGACTCGGCATGGTCGAAGGAATTCTTCGCCTCGTCCCGGCGGCGCGTGTCGGCCACATTGGGCTCTACCGCGACCACGATACGCTCGAACCCGTCGATTACTACTTCAAAGTTCCGAGCGACGCGAGCGAGCGGGATTTTTTCGTACTCGATCCCATGCTCGCGACGGGTGGAAGTGCCGTGTCGGCGGTCAGCTCGCTCAAGCGAGCGGGGGGCGCTCGAATCCGGTTTCTATGTCTCGTCGCCGCCCCGGAGGGCGTGCGTCGCCTGGCGGGCGCACACCCGGATGTTCCGATCTACTGCGCCGCCCTCGACCGAGAGCTCAACCCGCAAGGCTACATTCTCCCGGGACTCGGCGACGCCGGCGACCGGTTGTTCGGCACTCGGTAGTTCGGCCGCCTCGTTGCGCTAGCCGAACCACTCCCGGGGGCTGTCACGCTGTTGGCGCGCGGCGTCCAGAATCCACTGCTGGCTTTGCGCGTCAGTGATCTCCGACGGTACGCGGTCGAACCACGATGTCGCCAGCGCCCCGTCACCCACACGGCGCCATAACTCGCCTACGAGATAGGTGAGCACCGCGCGCTCCTCCGCTACGACGCCGTCGTAGCTCGCGAGCGCTCGCTCGAGCATCCAGGCGGCCTTACGCCGGAAAAAGCGCTCGGCCTCGATGTCCGCTTCATCTACACAGCACCACGCCGCACGCAGTAACAGGTCCGCAATGTGCCGCGGCTCCATCGACTGCCACTCGGCAATCTTCGCGGCGAGCTCATACTTCTCGGAACCCGACAGCGCCTCTGTAGGTAGTCGCGGAGTCAGCTCGTTCCATACGTGCTCCCGCAGTGTGGGCGTGACCTCCGCCTCCTCACTGAAGTCACGCTCCGCGCCCGAGTACCCACACCGGTTGCAGGTATGAACGAGGTACGGAAGCGGTTGCGTGCCTGCGGCGCGCTCGTGAAAATCCGTACGCTTCCCGCCGAATGAGTTTGTCGACACCACTGCTTGCGAACGGAATGTCGAGTCACAGATCGGGCAGTGGAGTTCAATCTGTTGTAGCGTCGTCATCGTACTGCACCTCGCCTACGCCCCTGCTTTCTCGCCTCTGCTTGCCTGACGCGTGGAGGCACGACCCTCAGTTAAGGAAATTCTGTGCCACGTGCGCAGCACGTTCTCTCTTGTTCGCGTAATCAGCCGCCACTATCTTGCCGCCCGTCCAGGCATGAACGATTGCGCCGCTTCCCTGCGCTCCGGCCGAGATGCTGATCAATCTGCTACCTGACTTCTTCGCCGTACTGAATAGCACTGATCGCGTCGCAGCCTACCACCGGTACTTCGAGACTCACCGGCGCCTCCTGGAAGCCTATTGGCATAACTACGTCCTCGACCCGGACGGCCCGCACTTTCGAGACGTAGTCCAACTGGCGGCGCTGGCGGACCGCTCCGACCTTCGGACCATGCTCGAGCGCACCGACGTCGTGTCGCTCGCACGGTCGACCGACGAACAGTGCGGTGCCCTGCTCGACTACGACGCCGACATCGACGTCGTCCTCATGGTCGGCGTCGGCGCGGCGAATGCTGGCGAGCTTGTGGTTGACGGTCGCGGCGTTGCCTTCGTCTGCCTCGAGCACTTTACGAGCGTCACGAACCCCGAGACTCAGGGGCTCGGGCTCGAACCCGAGCTCATCCCGCTCTGGCTCGCGCACGAGATAACCCACGCAGTGCGGTACACATCGCCCCGGAGCCGGAGTGAAATGCGCCGTCTCGTCGAGGAGGCGAACGGCTACTACTCCTACTGGGAGACCGGTCGCCGAGCAACGCTGCGCGAGTTGCTGATCAACGAAGGGCTCGCCGTCCAGACGTCGCGCGTGATCAGCCCGGGACACGCTGCGTGGGAGTACTTCGGCTACGGACGCCGCCAGTTCGCACGCATCCGCGAACTCGAGCCGGTGATTACGCGTGCAGTTACCGACGACCTCGACCGAGCCGGCCTGGGACTCCGCCTTCGCTACTTGTCAGGCGGCATGAGCGATGAGGCGCGGACGATCGAGCGCTACGTCATGCCCGAGCGGAGCGGGTACTATCTCGGCGCTCAGATGACCGAGACCGCGTTTTCGACGCGCGGAGCTGACTGGGCTGTACGAGCGAGCGCGACGGAGATCACCGCAATTGCCCAGTCTGCCGCAGCGACTGCGTAACGCCGAGCCTGCATAATTGCGGGCCTTTACTTCCCCACGCAGAACGTCGAGAAAACACGCTCCAGAACATCTTCGATGTCGACGGCGCCGATGAGCTCATCGAGCGCGCCCACCGCGTGTCGGATGTGTACGGCGTTGATCATAGCGGGAAGGCTGTTTTCCTCCCATTGCGCCAGGAACAGGGCTAGTTCGGCCCGGGCGGCTCGGACTGCAGCCTGCTGGCGGGCCCGCGTCAGCGCCGGGCGGCTCACAGGTACGGTACCGTACCGGGCGTCGAGAACCTCGCTCACACGACGCATCAACTCGGATAGTCCCGAGCGGTCATGAGCACTTACGGCGAGTGTATCGTCGGCGACGGCCGGTTCATGGAATACGCCGCCGTGTTCTCCGCGACGGTCACTCTTCGTCACGACGGCGATCACCGGTGAAGGCGAGAGCACCGCCACAAGCGACGCCGTCTCGCCCAGGCGATCGGGGTCATCATCACACGCAATGATCACGTGGGCGTTCGCGAGGTAGCGCTGGCTGACCTCGATCCCGAGCCGTTCCACTACTTCATCTGTCGATCGTAATCCTGCGGTGTCGATGACGCGCACAGGCCAGCGATCGAATTGGACGCGCGCTTCGATCGCGTCGCGGGTCGTCCCCGGAACGTCCGTGACTATCGCCCGGGACTCACCAATTAACGCATTGAAGAGCGACGATTTGCCGACGTTCGGGCGGCCCGCGATCACGACGATGGCGCCGTCTCGGACGAGCTCCGTTGCCGGTGCTGTTTCCAGTAAGGCATCGAGCGTTTGCAGGACGGTGCGTGTCGCATCCGAAACACGCGCGCGGCTGATCGGTCCATCGTCTTCCTCGGGAAAGTCGATCTCGTACGCCAACAGCGCCTCGATCTCTAACATCCCGTGTCGCAGATCTTCGATCTGCTTGGACAGCCCACCGTCGAGCTGATGGAGCACCACACGACGCATCGCGTCCGATGAGGCGTCGATCAGGTCTCCGACCGCTTCGGCCTGCACTAAATCGAGCTTCGCGTTCAACACCGCCCGCCGCGTGAACTCTCCAGGCAGAGCTTCACGTGCGCCCGCCCGCAGCAGGGCTGCGAGTAGCGCTCCTGGTACGGCGTGACCACCGTGACTCGAGAACTCCACCATGTCCTCGCCCGTATACGATCGCGGCGCAACGTAGCAGGACACCACGAGTCGATCGATGACCGAGCCGTCGACCGGGTCGTATGCGTGACACAGAACGGCCTCTCGTGGCCTGATCGGCCACGGACGAATGAGCCGACCGGCAATGGTCAGCGCGTCACGGCCTGAGAGGCGGATGACGGCGAGCGCACTCCGACCCGGCGGTGTAGCGAGCGCAGTGATCGACTCATCCGCCCCGGGGAGCTGGAGATCCGAAGGCGCCGTTGACTCATCCGGTGCTGTGCTCGAGGACGTGTCCGGGTTCGAGGATGCGTACATCGCCACGCTTGCTGTACTGAGGGAGCAACGACCTGAGCCGGTTGATCGCGTCGAACGCGCCGGAAGTCACGTGCTCGAAGGTTCCCCAATGGTACGGCACGAGATACCGCGCTTCGAGCCTGTCGAACAAGTGAAGTGCGTCGTCAGCGCTGAGATGGCCGCGTCGAAATCCTGGCTTCCACCACGGTGCATGCCCAATCGGCAACAGGGCAACGTCGAGTCTGCGGCGGTCTCTGTGAAGCGTTTCCGCCACGATCCGATGCGTATCGGGCGTCAGCGCAGTATCGCCCGCGAAAAAGCACGACTCGCGGCCGGCATCCATAAGGTACATGTTCGTCGCGCTGCGCCATCGGTCGATCGAGTACCGACTCCCACGGTGGCGCGCGGTGGCGGCATGAATGACGACGTCGCCGACGCGGACCTGACTGTCCGCAGGCAAGGGAAGCGCGTGGGCGTAGCCCAGCCGCACCAGCCAAGTTGCGACTGCCGGGGGCGCGAATAACGGGATGTCCCGCGGCAGCCGATCGAGTGTCGCGAACGACAGGTGGTCGGCGTGCGCATGCGTGAGCAGAACCGCGTCGAGCTTCGGCAACTCACCGAGCGGAATTCCTGGTCGACTGACACGCGGCAGAAACCGGCCGAGCGTATCGTCGAAGTTTGGATCAGTTAGTAGCCGCTGGCTACCAATTTCGACGAGAAGCGTGGCATGACCAATGTACGTCACGCGCATGGACCGACCCCATTGCACGTCCAACACCAACCGAGGGGCGAAAGACGATCTGACCCGATTTGGTCTGTGACCGACCGATGGCTATGTGCGTGAGGCAGCCGGTGATGCTGCTACTTTACCACGCTCGTTCGAGATCAGCCATTGTTGCGGAATGGCTGTCAGGTTCTGCACGGCGTAGTAGAGGTTGAGGCCAGAGGCGAGCCCCAGGAAGAACACCGTCATCATGACCGGGAGCACGTACGCCATCATCTTCGCCTGTGGGTTCGGCGGCGAGTTCCGCATACCGATGATCGACAGCACGAACATCGAAAGTCCCATGAGTATGGGAACGATGTAGTACGGATCCTTGAGCGAGATGTCGGCCAACCACAGGAACGGCACGCCTCGGAACTCGATCGTGTTCTGGAACACGAAGAACAGGGCGAAGAGAATCGGCATTGGGAGCAGCATCGGCAGGCAGCCCGAGAGAGAGCTGAACGGACTGAGCCCATGAGACTTGTAAACGCTCATGATTTCGGTCTGCATGCGCTGAGGATCGGACTTGTACCGCTTTTGGATCTCCGACAGCTCCGGCTGCAGTCGGCTCATCTGCATGCTTGTTCTCATGGCCTTCTGATTCAGTGGCCAGAGGAGAAGGCGCACGAGGACGCCGAAGATCACCAATACCCACCCATAGCTGAGGTTCGTCGTCTCACGCATCCACAAGAGAATGCGCATGACGATTGTCGCGAACGGCTGGACGACGCCCTGGAGGAAGCCGCCGTACGGGTTGGAGTTCTCGAAATCGCGCCCGAGGGCGAGAAGACGCCGCCACTCTTGTGGCCCGGCATACAATTCGAATGCGAACGTGTCCCCGCGAATGGGCTCCACAACAACCGCGGAAGCCCGCGTCGCATTTCGCCCGGTTCGCGGGCCGCCCGTGACGGTGATCTCGGCGAACGGCGCGTCGTTCTCCGGCGTCAGCAGCCCAAGGATGAAGTACTTGTTCTTCGCCGCGACCCATGTGATAGGACCCGACTCGAACCGGCGCTCTCCCGGATCCAGCTTTCCGAACGGAATTCCGATCGCGTTCTCGCGCTGTGGTTTTATCGCGTACGCGAGGTGTTGCTGATCATCGAGCGAATCTGCTTCAGCAGATTGTAAATTCGTCGGGAGCGAGACGCCGATGAACGCCTCGCTACCCGCGTTAGGATGCCTGACCGTTCCACTCACACGAACAAGGTAGCTGTCCGGGACGAACGCGTAACGGATTAGAACGTCCGCGCCTTCGGCTACCGCACGGTACGTCAGCTCACCAGAGCCCTCCGGTGATCGCCGTTGCTCCGTAGCGAAGACGACCCGACTCAAATCAATCGTATCGCCCGGAAGGAAAAGTCGATACGACAGGAGTGGTCCGGAACTGCTCGCCAAGTCGACGTTCTCGCTCGAGCCGTCGAGTGCACGATACGTGTTCAGCACGACCGACACCGGACTTGCCCCCAAACTCGAGAACCGGAAGTCCGCGAGACGCGTTGCGACGACCGCCGTGTCGACCGGTCCTGCCACAGCTGAAGAACCCGAACGGGCGAGCGTATCGGCCAGGCGCGCAGAGTCGGCGGGTGTTGCTGCGACTGCGGGGGCAGGGCTAACTGCCCGAGTAGTCGATTCCGGGGTTGCACGCGCCTCCAGACTATCAGGTACTCGGCTCGAGACCGTGTCAGCTGGATTCGTTCTGACACGCGGCGTTCCAAACAGCCATGGTGTCACGATGACCACCACGGCCGTAAGAGCGAGTGCGAGGAAAAACCGTTTGTCCATGTGCTATCAGGGCACGATCAGGGAACGGGATCGTAGCCGCCAGCGTGAAGTGGATGGCACCGTGCAATGCGCCGAATGGTCAGCCAGCTGCCACGTAATGCACCGTGTCGTTCCAATGCTTCGATCGCGTAGGCTGAACATGACGGAAAATAGCGACATGCCGCTGGTAGCAGCGGCGAGAGCGCAAGCTGATAACCGCGCACCAAGGCGACGAGAATAGAGCGAATCATGAGACGGACGCGGTGACGGCGAGAGCTCCCTTCCGAAGCTCATCCATGAGCGTTGCGTACTTGGCGTTGTACGACGCGGGCAACGCTTTGACTACGACGTCTACGGCCGGCAAGGTTCCGAGCAACTCCGTGCGCACGATGCTGCGAAGTTGGCGCTTCAAGCGATTTCGCTCGACCGACGAATGGCCGTATTTCGGCACGATGATTCCCACCCGCACATGACGCAGAGGGGAAGCAGTCATTCGGATCTCGAGGCGCTTCATCCGAATACGCTTCCCCTGTTTCCCAATCTCCCGAAGCTCCGCATCCCTCGAGAGCCTATAGTCTCGAGGGAAAGTGAGCCGATTACGCGGCGGCGTACTTCGACGGGAGTTTGACGGTCAAGCGACGGCGTCCCTTCTTGCGCCGACGACTAAGAACTTGACGACCCCATTTGGTGGCCATCCGCGTACGAAACCCGTGAGTCCGGATTCGCCGCGTGTTACGGGGTCGATAGGTAGGCTTGCCCATGATCTACTCCGATCCAATTACCGCTGCAGACGGCAGCAAGTCCAATGAGAAACAAATCGGGAAAAGAAGTGCAAATGTAGTCTACTGTTGAACTTGGATCAAGTCATCGACGCTGATGATAACGGATGGCGTTGGTTGACTTTTCCACATTGGGCCCGTAGCTTCGCCCGCCCCTCGTTTATCCACATCGCATGAGCCTGTCAGCTGCCGAAGTCTGGTCGAGGATCCTCGACCAAGCACGTCGAGAGATCCCGGAACAGACCTTTCGGACCTGGCTCGAGCCAACTGAGGCGCTGGAGTTCGACGGCAAGACGGTCTATGTCGGCACACCGGACCAGTTCGCTGCAGACTGGAATGACTCGAAACACTCCCAGCTGTTGTCCAATCTCGCGCCGATTGCTCTCGGACATCCACTCCAGATCATTTTCCGTGTCCACGAAGAACGGAAACAGCGATCTCAAATGGACTTGTTCGTCGCACCACCAAGTCAGGCGATCCCCAAGGTAGATCGTGCGACAGTCGGAACCTCAACATCGACTGCGCCACTCAGTGCTCGATACACATTCGAGCATTTCGTTATCGGAAAATCCAACGAGCTCGCGTATGCTGCCGCGGATGCCGTCGCACAGGCCCCAGGACGTGTGTACAACCCATTGTTCATTTACGGGGACACTGGGCTAGGGAAGACCCATCTCATGCAGGCGGTAGCACATGAGATTCTCCGACACCAACCATCTACTAGGGTACTGTACATCGGAACCGAGCAGTTCACGAACGAGTACGTCGCTGCAATTCAGAGCCGCACAACTCAAGATTTTCGTCGGCGCTACCGAGAGACTGATCTCCTACTCGTCGATGACGTTCATTTTCTGAAAGGAAAGGAAGCAACCCAGGAAGAGTTCTTCCATACCTTTAACGCACTCTACGAGGCTGGTCGGCAAATCATTATGACGAGTGACCGGGCTCCATCTGAGATTCCTGGAATCGAGTCCCGCCTTGTCAGCCGGTTTCAGTGGGGGATGGTAGCAGACATTGAGCTGCCTGATCTTGAACACAGGATCGCGATCTTACAACACAAAGCTCACCTGGACCACTTGGAGCATACAGTCCCGGATGCAGTGATCCGATTCGTCGCCGAGAATGTCCGTTCCAGTGTTCGAGAGTTGGAGGGGTCAGTCATCAAGCTTCTTGCCTATGCCTCGCTGAAGCATCGCGATATTACTGTCGATCTCGCCCGCGAAGCATTACGCGATAAGTTGCGTACTGCGTCTGAGAGCGTGGCGTCTCCGGTCTCTACCAGCCTGTCCGTCGACACGATTCAGCATGCTGTGGCTAGCGCATGGAGCATTACGGTAGAGGGTCTCAAGTCCAAGACACGCACGAAGACACTGACCATCCCACGTCAGGCCGCGATGTATCTCTGCCGTGAGGTTCTTGGCCTCCAGCTCGTCGAGATTGGTAACGCATTCGGCGGCCGTGATCATTCGACTGTAATCCACAGCCTCGAGCGTGCTTCGACCCTCCTGGACACGGATACCGACTTCAGAACACGCGTGGAAAGCGTGAAGCGAATGTTGGAATCCACCCGGAAGTAGTCCTCGATTCAACATCCTGATCCGACACGAACTCTTGCATTGTGGACGAGGAGCTCGTTATCACCAGGTTTCAACAGCGATCCTACATGAGGCGTGGTTATCTAACCCATTGCGAATAAATCATCTTACGTAGGTCATCAACATCCCAACAACGCCTGCTGTTAGTACTGTTCTTTAGTTACTTAAAGTTCTAGAACTACTAGACCACAGCTGTGTCAACAGAGGAGCCGGGAATGCGCTTCACGATCTCACGGGAGAAACTGCAGGAAGGCCTCACAGCTGTCGGTCCGAGTGTGCCTAACAAAACGACGCTCCCCGTTCTCGCGAACCTTCTTCTCGAAACGACTGAGCGCGGGATACGGCTCTCGGGAACAGACCTCGACATCGCGGTGAGCACCGAAGTCAGTGCTGATGTCGAGAGCGCAGGGGCAATCACGATCCCAGCCAAGAAGCTCACAGAGATCGCCCGGGAACTGCCGCCGGCTCCTGTTAAGGTCGCCGCAGTCGGAGAGCAACGTGTCACGCTCGAGTGCGGACGGTCGAAGTTCAAGCTTTTAGGCTTACCCCGCGACGAATTCCCTACCTTCCCCCAGGTTCGGTTCAACGAGAGCTGGCGAGTCCGGTCGGGTGACTTGCAGAAGCTGATTTCTCATACGGCATTTGCGGTATCTACCGAAGAAAGTCGGCCGATTCTCAATGGTGTATTGTGGGAGCTCCGGCCAGATCGCATGCGAATGGTAGCGACGAACGGACATCGCCTCACGCGTATGGATCTGCCCATTTCCTCCTCGGGCACTGCTGGCGACTTGATCGTGCCGCCAAAAGCTCTTGAACAGGTCCGGCGTCTATTCCCTGCCGAAGAAGAGCTTGAGATCGCCCAAGGTGATAACCACCTCGGCTTTCGCTCGCCATTTACTGTGGTATTCACACGACTGATCGAGGGACCGTATCCGAATTATGAGCAAGTCATTCCGCGCGACAATGATCGTATCGCGATCAGTGATAAAGTGGCGCTTACGAGCGCTCTGAAGCGCATGTCCGTCATTGCCTCTGATCAGACGCACCGAATTCGGTTGTCCTTCAATGCAGGTCTGCTGCGCTTCAGCGTTCAGACGCCAGACTTGGGTGAAGCGCAGGACGAGTTACCCATTCGATTTACCGGTGATCCGATCGATATCGGGTTCAACGCGAACTATCTCTTGGAGATTCTTCGTTACATGCCTACCGACGAAGTCCGGATCACGCTCAAGGCCCCGGAACGTGCGGCAACGCTGGAGCCTGAAGGTTGGAATGACTCCGCGTCCTATCTCTGTCTCGTCATGCCGTTGCGGCTTATGGACTGAACAATTTTGGGACGGCTACTTTCGAAGCCGAAGTTGACTACGTGATACTTGGCGAAATTCTTGGGTGCGAAACTGTGATCGGAACGTAAGGTCGAGGTATGTCTCTCCCGAGGTGCTCAGCAGCCGGGAACTGTCCAGGACTAACGTATCCACGGTCGTGGCTTTCCCTGTCACCTCGACGGGTTGCTGCCATTGACTGCCTTGTCCTTCGAAAGTCGTGCGTGTCGACCGGATGATGTGAACTGACATAGTGTCTTGTGAAGACATAGCTGGCATGCGCCTGTAGTCGGAAACACGGGCGACGTTCAGGTGGATCCCCCCGCGGCACAGCTCGAGGCGCGCGGTATCAGACCAGGACTGAGGAATCGCACGCATCGGTGGGACTACCGGAAGAATTTCTTCACCAGACAGCACTGTTGGCCGCTCGAGCGTACAGGGAGTCGCTACGCTAGGTCGTTGAATCGAGAGACGCCGGTCGGAACCGATTCTGATCTGGTAGGTGTGAATAACCCCCGGCGAGTGAGTCGTGGCTCCCGATGCCACCGTACTGATCGAATCAATCCGCAGATCAACCCGAGTTGTCTGATCGGTAAGCGGAGTGAAAAAGGCCGATATCGTTACCGTGACAAATGACGAGTCTATCCGTGGCAGTGAGTCTCCTGCTGTTGCCTCGATGGTGGACGTTACTGTGAGATCGTAGATGGCGGCGCCGTGTTGGAAAATCGTGGGCATGGCGAGATCCACGGAATATGCAGGCGGCCTCGGCTCCACTACTACCGGTCCTGCGCCTGCGTCGGGAGGCAGACTAGTACGTGCGGCACATCCTTCGCTCGTAGCCGACGTAGCGAGACAGAGGAGAATCACTCGTGGTAGTTGCTGGCAGCTTGATGTACTGCGAGCTCGGCTCGTGACGTTAGGCATACCAGCCGGAAGCGTGGAAGAGTGACCAAATGCGCACGCATCGCCGCGTGCTGACCGAGTAACCGACGAAAGAAAACAGTCCATTACCCCAGGAACCGGGGCAATGGACTATTCTCCTTTGGAACGAGGTCGGTAGGTAGCCTGTAAGCCGGATTCTGTCAGATACGACAAGCTGTATCTGGACGGTCATTTCTCTCCGAGTGCAGTCACCCGCACCCTCTAGCAGCCTACCCGCGGCGTCTTGGTCGGGAAGGACTGTCCCTCGCCGCCTATTTGGCCTTGCTCCGACTGGGGTTTACCGAGCCACCCGTGTTACCACGAGTGCGGTGGGCTCTTACCCCACCTTTTCACCCTTACCCGTCGTGCAGTTAACACGCCGGGCGGTTTGTTTTCTGTGGCACTGGCCGTCGCGGCGTACCGCCATGGTGTCGAGCTACCCATGCGATCTACCGCGCCCAGGTGTTACCTGGCAGTCTGTCCATGGAGTCCGGACTTTCCTCGGCAAAGCGAACTCTGCCGCGACCGTCCGGCTACCTAGCCGAACCTCGTCACCCGCATACGAAAAATACCATGATTACCTTCGTCCTCCTACCTAAATGACGCCTGACTGACAGCCCCGCGTACGATACCAGCTCGGCATTGCCAACACACCCCTCACGCCCAGCTGGAGGTCGACGCGTGTCCATGTCTAGCTACCCTAGCCATTCCGATCTCGGCCCGAAGCTCGCGCCCGTCACCACGATCCTCACACCGGCCGAGCGTACTCGCGTCGACGCAGCGGGGGAAGGCCTCTATACCGCGTTCCACCGGGATTCGATTGATGACGTGATTCGCGATGTGAAGGAACGGCGGGCAAGTGCGGTTCTTGTTTCGGTGACGCGATGCAGTCATCGGGACGCGAGCCGGGTGGCGCTTCTTGTCCGGGAGTTCCCACGCGTCCCGACAGTCGCGCTGCTCACCGAGCTCGAGACTACCGTTCCAAGCGCGGTACTCACGTTGGGCAGAAGTGGCGTACAGACATTGGTCGACGTCCGCGAACCCGCCGGCTGGCGACGCTTGCGCGACGTTCTGCTTGACGACCAGTCGCGTGACATCAACCGGCTTGCTCTCGCGCAGCTATCCGGGGACCTCATCGGCGCACATCCCGACTGCTGGCGCTTCTTTGAAGCACTCTTCCAGCCTTCGGGAAGCATTGTGACTGTGCGATCACTCTCACGGTATCTGGGCGTCGTCCCGAGCACGCTCATGAGCCGCTTCTTCCGAGCAAAACTGCCAGCGCCTAAACGGTATCTTGCGACGGCACGACTAGTTCGCGCGGCTCAGTTGTTCGAAAACCCAGGCCTGTCCGTAGCGAATGTCGCGAACCGACTCGATTACTCGTCGCCCCAAAGTTTCGGGCGCCACATCCGCGGGCTGTTACGAATGACGGCAGTCGAGTTTCGACAAACCTACGACGGCGAGGGAATGCTGCAACGATTCCGTGAGGAGCTGGTGCTACCACATCGAGGGATACTGCGGACGTTCATCCCGCTCCCACTCGCTGCCAGTCCGCCAACGCACGTAGTGCCAAGCTCGCGCGCTCGTGTGTTCCGTAACTGAGTTACGCCATCTTGGAAACGATGTCCGTGAGCCGTGTGAGCGTGATCACGGCGATTCCCTCTTGCTCGAGCGCGGCGCGCCCTCCCTCGTCACGATCTACGACCGCGAATGCCCCGCACACCTCCCCCCCCTGCTCCCTGACCGCCGCAGCGGCACGTAGTGCCGAGGCCCCGGTGGTGATCACGTCCTCGACAACCACCACTCGATCTCCCTTGCTGAACGGGCCCTCGATGATTCGCTGCGTGCCGTGTCCCTTCGGTTCCTTCCGTACGGTGAATGCCCGGATAGGACGACCGGCAAGCGCACTGGCGTAGGAGATCGCGTACGCGACGGGATCCGCGCCGAGCGTCAAACCTCCGACTGCTTGGACCCCCCACCCGGTTTCCTCTAGTGCACGCAGCCCGAGCTCTCCAATGAGCACCAGGCCTTCCGGGCTCATTGTTGTCAGCCGCGCGTCGATGTATAAGCTTGATTCACGCCCGGACGAGAGTGTGAACCGACCTCGCCGCGCAGACCGCTCAGCGAGCAACTGGTGGAGATCATCGAGTGAGTTCATGGCGCGGGAGGATAGAACGAGCTAATCGGCGCGTCAATCGCGCTGCGCGCTTGGCGAAGCGAACCCGTCTCGAAATCATGGTTGAGTGGATGTCGCCGGCCGGATGACTCGTCTCCCGATTCGTGCTCGGATTGCGCCTGTCGCCCTGGCTATTGTGTTCGGTTTCGTCGTCATCGGCTTCTTGCGCGCCGACCGAGAAATGACACGTGCCGAGCGGGATCGAGCGACACTCCGAGCGTCGGAAAGTGCCGCACTCGCGGAGGCGTTCCTGTTCAGACACGCGGATTGGTTGCGCGCCGTTGGCCCAACGCTTCTCGACACATCGGCGCGTGCCACAGCGCCCGACATTTTGCCGCGCAGCAAGGTCCGCACGCGAACCGATGCGGATTTCGATGCGGTATGGGTAGTCGACTCGACCGGCGTTGTTCGGGTGGCGTCGACACTAAACCAGAACGCGCCGATTCCGGTCGTAGGCAAATCCATTCTCCAACCGGAGCTCCGAGTACCGGGTTCTGAGCTCCTGGCCGTTGTGCGACGCGGTAGCGAGAGCCCGGATATGGTGGTGTCCACCGACAGCGCTCGCCAGCAGCTTCTGTTCGTCTTGCCGCTCCGCGCATCGCCCGGGACGTTCGCCGTTGGCGTCTTACCCACCGATTCGCTGATCGCGCTGCTTCGGCGGCGACAAACTCCCACAACGTCAGCACTCACCATTCGCTCTACCACGGGCACCATCGTGCGGCAGTTCGCCGACCAGCGCAATCCGCGGGCACAAAGCGTTCACGCCACGATCAGCACGCCTTTCGCGGGTGATTGGACCTTGGTCATGGCCTACTCGCCATCCGGGCGTGGAGTACGGATCGCTCTCTGGGTCGTTGGGTTGGGCGCGGTAATCGGCTTGGGAATTGGACTGCTTCTCGAACGCCGCGAAGCGAATCGGATCGCGGACCGCTCGAGTGAGCTCGAGCATCTCTCGACGGAACTGCTGCGTGCGAATCGCGCGAAAAGCGAGTTCCTGGCGAACGTGTCCCACGAGCTGCGGACGCCCCTCAATGCGATCGTCGGATTCGTTGATCTGCTCCGCGATGGTGTGTATGGCGCGCTGAACACGCGCCAGGTCGGACCGGTTGAACGGATCGAGGCATCAGCGAATCATCTTCGCCACTTGGTCGACCAGGTACTCGACCTGGCAAAAATGGCGGCGGGGAGGCTCGAGGTACACACGGAGCCGCTCGAACTGCGGCCGTTCGTCTTCGATGTTGCCAGTGAGGTCGAGCCCCTCATTACCGAGAAAGGGCTCAGCTTCTCGTTGACGGTAGGTGCGACACTCCCACGAGTCCGCACCGACCCGACTCACCTCCGGCAGATCCTGATCAACCTGCTGGGAAACGCCGTGAAGTTTACGACGACCGGCGGAATATCCGTTCGTGGGAAGCTCATCGGCGCCGAAACACGCTCGGGTCTCCCGTCTGTATTGAATGCCGCAACGGCGCTGCTGCTGCGTTCTCCGCGGCCCGACGGACTCTGGATTGCGCTGCAGGTGGTTGATAGCGGAATCGGTATCGCGGAGCAGGATCGAGAACGGATCTTCGATGAGTTCGAGCAGGTCAACGCGGGGCCGCGGGGTGACTCGATGCGTCGCGGGACCGGACTCGGCTTGTCGATCTCTCGACGGCTCGCGCGCCTGATCGGTGGTGACATCACCGTCGAGAGCGAGCTCGGTCGCGGGTCTGTGTTCACGATCTGGTTGCCCGTGGATCCGGCAGACCTTCGAGGGGATCGTGCTGCATAACTGCGGCTGACGATGCAACACGGCGGAGTGCCACCGCGACGCTACTTCTGCCGGAACAACCCCTTCATCTTTGCGAGGAACCCGCTGTCTTCGGATGTCGTTGTCAGCAGTGCCTTGCGGAGTTCGGTTCCGAAGGTCAACACATCCGGGTACCGGTCGCTGGGCTGCTTGGCAAGTCCCCGCATGATGACGCCTTCCACCTGCGGGCTGAACTGCAGGTTGGGACGAGCTCGATTCAGCGGAATGGGCGGCTGAGACAGAAGCTGGGTGAACATCTCGCGCGGAGTCTTCGCCAGGTACGGCAAGCACCCCGTGAGCAGGAAGTAGGCGATCGTAGCGAGGCTGTATTGATCGGCGGCGGGTGTAACGAGTTCTCCGCTGAGCGCCTCGGGCGCTACATACATGAGCGTACCAACGAAGAAGCCAGCTCGTGTGAGCCGCTCGTCCGGAGCAGTATCGGTGGCAGCGGCGATCCCGAAATCGAGCAGCTTGACCTGGTGCGATTCCGGATCGTACATCACGTTGTCAGGCTTCAGATCGCGATGTACGATGCCCGCTGCGTGGGCAGCCTGTACCGCGTCCCCGATTTGCATGATGATGCGTGCTACTTCCTCTCGGGGCAGCGGCGCGTTGCGCTTCGCATACCGCTCGAGAATCTCTCCGGCGGCCCACTCGATGGCTAGGTAATGGAGCCCAGGCCCGGACTCACCCGTCTCGATGGTGCGCACCACGTTGGGGTGCTGCACTCGCGTACCGAATTTCGCTTCGCGAAGAAAACGAGCGACGGCTGTCCGATCCTGGCGCAGCTTCTCGCGCAACACCTTTAGCGCGACCACACCATGTTCAGGATGGTCAGCACGATAGACGGCCGAGGTTCCACCCTCCCCGACCATATCCTTGATGCTGTACCCGGCTAGCGTCGTCCCTACCAGTGTATCGCGCGACACGCGGCGAAC
The DNA here is from genome assembly GCA_036741775.1 of Gemmatimonadaceae bacterium. Classification (GTDB taxonomy): domain Bacteria; phylum Gemmatimonadota; class Gemmatimonadetes; order Gemmatimonadales; family Gemmatimonadaceae; genus JAJKIV01. The sequence goes on from DAINRQ010000007.1 coordinate 27,962, forward strand.
CTAATCCCGCGGGTCCGTGTCGGCAAGCGAATCGTCATCGTCTCGCGTGCCGTTCCTGACGGAATCCTCAGCAGAATCCTTCTGAGTCGTTCTCTATGTTTCGCACTCACCGAATCGCGAATGCTGTTGTCGTCCTGCTTGCATGCCAGCACCTGCTGATTGCGTGCGGCGGCAGTCGACGAGCACCGCAGCCTGCGACTGCGGACGTCTCGGCACCTCGGCGTACAGCGACGACGCCTTCGCAGCCGGACGCCGTTCGCCTCTATCGTCAGATGGGGCTCCTCGCCGAAGGGGGCGAAACACCGTTCGTTGGCAGCGTTTCGTTCCTCGCCGGGAAGAGCCCCGATTCGACTGTCTTCCTGTTGACGGTCTCCATTCCAACCCGCGCTCTGACGTTCGTCCGCGAAAGCGATCGATACCGCGCGTCGTATTCGGCAACACTGACCCTGACGCGATCCAGCGAAGCAGCGCGGCGGTTCGAAACGCATCAGATCGTCCGCGTTACGACATTCAAGGAGACCACACGCACCGACGAAAGTGTTCTCTACCAGCAAGCCGTACAGGCTCGCCCCGGCCTGTATGATCTGAGCTTTTCCCTTCGTGATGACGCGGGGGGTAAAGGGAGTTCGATCGAGGCCACGGTGAACATCCCAGCTGTGAGTGTGGGATCCCTTTCGTCACCTATTCCTGTCTATCAAGCCACTCCACGCAGCTCGCTGGATTCACTGCCGCGGATCCTCCCCACCCCCCGTGCCACTCTGACACTCGGGCAGGACACGGTCCTCCCTGTGTACGTGGAAGCGTATGCTGACGCCGCGACGCTCCCAGTCCGTGCCGCCGTTTACAGTGAGAATGCCTCGACCGCCGTTTGGTCCGACACGGTGTCACTGACTCGCCATGGCGCCGTGCTCAGCACCGTTGTCAACGTTCCGGTGTCGCGTCTCAGTGTCGGCGCACTCACCCTCGCTGTGTCGTCCGCGAGCGGAGGGGATACAACCAGCGCGACAAAGGCACCTCTGTTCGTGACATTTGGGGAAGACCTTCCGGTTGCCACGTTCACGGAGATGGTCAATTACCTCCGGTACTTTGGATCGACGGGCGATCTGGAAAAACTGCGCGACGCGCCTCCGGATGCTCGTGCCGCCGCGTGGTCCGCCTTCATGCGCGACACTGATCCGGACCCGGCCACGCCGGTGAACGAGGCGCTCCGTGACTACTTTGGCCGAATTGCCCAGGCGAACGCGCGCTTTCGAGAAGAGGGCGGAAGTGGGTGGCTCACGGATCGAGGTCGGGTATTCGTCGCGTTGGGGCCACCGGATCAGTTCTACGAGCCGAACACGAGCGACCTGAATCAACGGGGGCGCGCCCAGATCTGGGACTACCGACGGCAACGGCTGCAGGTGGTATTCATCGACCAAACAGGTTTCGGGCGTTGGCGAATGACGGTGTCCAGTGAGGCCGAATTCGAGGCGGTGGTGAGGCGCGAGCTGAGTCGATGACAATGAACGTAAGACTGTGATGTGCGTCACATTAGCTCGTCTGGCCACTCCGCATGTTTACAGACGATTACGGTAGAGACTGGTAAGGTATCTTGTTGCGGGACATAGCGTTCTCTTGACAAATTTGCATGGTGCATCTATATAGGTGCCCGCAAACCGGGGTCGGTTTGCCTCATGCATTTTCGCATGGGCTCGGTTCACCCCGCAGGAGGCAGCTTGCATGGCCAGAGGGAAAGTGAAGTGGTTCAATGACGCGAAGGGCTACGGGTTCATTGAACAGGAAGGCGGCGAAGATGTGTTTGTCCATTTCTCGGCGATCATGATGGATGGCTTCAAGACGCTCGCTGAAGGGCAGGAGGTCGAGTTCGAGATCCAGACCGGTGCCAAGGGACTCCACGCGACCAACGTCCAGCGCGTCTAGCAGCACCACACATCTCAGGCTGTCCAAGTCTGCCTCCGCCTGCCCTCAACCGGCAGGCGGTGGTTTTTTCGGGAGCGGGCACGTCGAGCGGCGCGCCGGCGGCTTCCCCGCCCCGAGGCGATGGCGAATAGTTTCCTCAATCCCCGCCTCGAGCCGCGTTTCCCGACTGCTTCCGTCGCCTCGCAAACTCACTGCTCCAACGTCCGTGGCCGATGTCTCGCCCCCGCCGTCGCCTCGTTTGTTCCTCATCGACGGCTACGCCCTCATCTACCGCGCGTTCTTCGCACTGATCTCTCGTCCCCTAACGACGAGTAAGGGCGAGAACACCTCCGCGGCGTGGGGCGTCGCGAACTTCCTCCAGCGACTCGTCGCGAATCATCACCCCGACTACATCGGCTGGGTCAACGATTCGGGGCTCTCATTCCGGCATGAGACCTACCCGGCCTACAAGGCGACACGCGAGAAGCTGACCGAAGAGCTGCAGGCGGACTTCGATCGTGGGATGGAGCGAATCAGTGAGATCCTCGCTGCCCATCGGGTTCCGGTGCTTTCCCTTCGCGGATACGAGGCCGACGACGTCATCGGGACGCTCGCGAAACAGGGAGCAGACGCCGAGTTGAACGTCGTGATCGTTTCCGGCGACAAGGATTTTCAGCAGCTCGTCCGACCGCGCGTCTGGCTGCTCAATCCCGGGCGCGGTGGTCCGGCCAGCGTCGAAGAGCAATGGGTCGGGGTCGAGAACGCGTCTGACCGTTTGGGAGTGCCGCCAGACCGGGTCGTCGATTACCTCGCCCTGGTGGGTGATTCGTCGGACAATGTTCCGGGAGTACCCGGCATCGGCGACAAAACGGCGCGTGAGTTGGTGAACGAGTTCGGACCGCTGGAAACGATCCTCGAGGCGGCCGAGCGAATAGCCAAGAAGCGGCCACGAGAAGCCCTCCTCGAACACGCGGCCCGGGCGCGCCTCTCGAAACAGCTCGTGACCATTCGGGACGACCTGGCGATCGAACTGGAGGTCGAGCGTCTCAGGGTGCAACCGCCCGACGCGGCCCGTCTCCGACAGCTGTACGTCGAGCTGGAGTTCACGTCGCTCGTCAAGGATGTCGCGCCCACCCCCGCCCCGAGCGAAGCGACTCGGGCAACATACACCACGATCGACTCGATGCAGGCCCTCGAGCGACTCATCACGCGCGCGCGGCGAGCACCGTACATCGCGATCGATACGCAGACGATCCTCGAGTCGGGAAGCCTAACGACGGCCGACCCGCTGCGATCCCGACTGGTGGCGATGGCAGTTGCGGTCGGTGACGGCGAAGCCTATTACCTCCCGTTCGCGCATCGTGAATGGCATCCGGCGCAGGGCGAGCTGCTGATCGACGCATCCGGGGACCGCGCTCCGACGGATGCGCCGGAGGACCGTGCGTTCATTCGCGGCGGTGATGACGCGGGGACCATCACCCCCGCCGGCGACCCTAACGCGACAACACCACGCCCGCGCGCGAAGGCGAAGAAGACAACAGCGTCGCAGCCAACGAGCATCGCCGCTCGGCTGCTCGCGGAGGGGCCGCAAGTGGTGAGGAACCTGCCGCCGCTCGAGAGCGATGCCATGACACCCTTGCGTCAGCTGCTCGAGGACGAATCCGTACGGAAGACCGCGCAGAACGCGAAGTACGACCTTCTCGCGCTGCGCCGAGTGGGCGTCACGCTCCGCGGACTGGATTTCGACACCATGCTCGCGAGCTACGTGCTGGATCCAGGCCGACGGTCCCACGGCCTCGACGTCCTCGCGCTCGAATTTCTCGATCACACGATGGCGTCGTACGAGGAGCTCTGCGGCAAGGGGAAGAACGAAATCCCGTTCGACGCCTGTCCGGTAGACGCCGCACGGGATTACTCCTGTGAGGAAGCGGACATTGCGTTCCGGCTGCGAGGGAGGTTCGAGGCCCAGCTCGACGCCCACGGACTGACCTCCCTGTTTCACGAGATCGAGATTCCGCTCCTCCGTGTCCTCGCGGACATGGAATGGGTCGGCGTTTCCATTGACCTCGCCTGGTTCGCGTCCCTCAAGGAACGCTTTCGCCGCGAGCGCGAGCGGGTGGAGAAAGAGATCTACACGGAGGCCGGTGAGCAGTTCAACATCAATTCCAACATCCAGCTGCGCACCATTCTCTTTGATAAGCTGCAGCTCCCGGTGCGCAAGCGAACGTCCACAGGGCCGTCCACCGATGCCAGTGTCTTGCAGGAGCTCGCGGATGCCGGGCACACCCTGCCGGAGCTGTTGATGGAGTACCGGGAGCTCTCGAAGCTCGAGAGCACATACCTCGACACGCTCCCTTCACTGATCCACCCTGACGACGGCCGTCTGCACACGTCGTTCAATCAAACGGTCGCGTCCACCGGACGCCTGTCGTCGAGCGATCCGAACCTGCAGAACATCCCCATTCGTCGCGAACTCGGACGCGATATTCGACGAGGGTTCATCCCGAGGAAGGGATGGCTGTTGCTCGCTGCTGATTATTCCCAGATCGAGCTTCGCCTGCTGGCCCACCTCTCCAGTGACCCTGCGTTCGTCGACGCCTTCAAGTCGGGTGGAGACATTCACCGTCAGACCGCGTCGATCATCTTCGGCGTCCCGGCGGACGACGTAACGGCGGAAATGCGCGCGCGGGCGAAGACGATCAACTTTGCCACGATCTACGGACAGGGGGCACACGCGCTCTCGCGGCAGCTCAAGATCTCGAACGCCGAAGCGAAGGCGTTCATTGCGACGTACTTCGAACGATTCCGCGGCATCCGCGAATATCTGGACTCGATGATCCAGTTCGCGAGAGACCATGGGTACGTCGAGACAATCTTCCGACGCCGCCGCTACATCCCGGAGCTCCGGGACCGCAACTTCAACGTGCGGGCATTCGGCGAGCGCACCGCGGCGAATTCACCGATCCAGGGATCGGCCGCTGACCTGATCAAGATCGCGATGATCCGAATCGACGCGGCATTGCGGAAGCGGCGACTCCAGAGCCGCATGATCCTGCAGGTTCACGACGAACTCGTCTTCGAGTTTCCCCCGCAAGAGCGGGACGACCTCTCCGCCCTCGTACAGCACGAGATGGAACACGCTGCGGAGTTGTCGGTGCCGCTCGTCGTCGACGTCGGAATCGGAGACAGCTGGCTCACGACGAAGCTGCGCTAAGGCGATATATCCATTGGCCTTAAGCGATAGGCATCACAAAGTGCAAGTCTTGCAGACTGCGCCATGCCACGCGTTGTGAGGCCGCGAGTCATGCCCCCTGCCTTCGATACCACGGCTCTAAGAGCTTACTGGACAACCAGTTACGATATCGGACCACGGCGGCCCCGGCATTGCTTTCTCCAGTCCCGGTAATTCCGGACTCGCGTGCTTGCCGATCATACTGACTGGCACGATCGAGACACCTCTACGTGAGAAGAGTCATGCCTTCGCCCCGCCGCGGTTTCACGCTCATCGAGCTCTTGATCGTCGTCGTGATCATCGGCGTCCTGGCCGCCATTGCCGTCCCCAAGTTCCAGAACACGAAGGGAAAGGCAAACGCCGCATCCCTACGCGCCGACCTCCGGAACCTGATTACCGCCCAGGAAGCGTACTTTTACGACAACTCGGCCTACACCACGGCTCTGACGGATCTCAACCTCCGCGTCACGACCGGCGTGACGGTGACGTTCGGAACAGCTACCGCTGGTGGGTGGTCTGCCAAGGTCACGCATCCGATGGCGTGGCCTATCGAGTGCGCTGTATTCTTCGGAAGCGCGCCAGCGTTGTCGCCCGCGACTGCGGAGGGGCTGATCGCCTGTCAGTAGACCGCGTGCGTGGTGCTGAGCTTTTGTCCGAGAGAGGTGGCATATCTGACACACGAGAGCGACACCAACGCGCCGCTATACCGGGAGTTCACCCGCCGGCGTGATGGGATGATCTTCGCAATGAACGGGGGGCTCTGGCTGCACCGCCATCGCTGGAAGGGGCACCAGATGGCGCACCTCGTTTCGACGGACAAGGATCGCCTGCTCGCGTACGGACGCGACGTCGGCTTACCACCGGACCGACTCCAGTTCAAGCCATTGAAGGACCCGCGGACCGGCGTTCGCCGGAACGCCTGGCATTGGGATCTGGTCGGTCGGTACTTGCCGCCCGCCAGCCCGACTCTTCACGCGGTTCCTCGAGAATCCCGCGCCGACCGATAGCTGACCGACGTAGCTACCCTACATCGCGAGCTGTTGACCGGCGGAGTCTGTGGGAATGGTTGCGAGTTCGCGCTCGAGCAGGTCGTCGAGCACCAGTGCTTCCGCCCGAAGCCACGTGACGTCGCCTACGAGCGCCCGCTGGAGTACCGGGTCCCGGCGAAGCCGGAGATAGGTCCGAACGCGCGCGCCGCCGCGCCGACGACGATCGGCGTACCTGATGTCCCACGTCGCCGAGATGGGCAAGCTCACCCCATACAGAAGCCCGGCGGGCCAGCCGGCCAATAGCACCACTGCCGTGATCTGAACGGCGTAGAACGCGAGCACGAGCACTAGGCCACCAACAATGGTATGCATCGCTGGCTCGTCTGGCGTTCGGCTCGTGCGACGTGCGAGCGCCCGGGCGAGCCGCAAGGGCAGCCAATGGTTTACCCGCCCCCAGAGCGCCAGGGGGCCGGCGACCACAGCGATGAGCAGTTCGCGGGTAACGAACCGCGCGCCGCGGCCAATACCGACCGGCATCTCTACATCGCTCGCGGCAACGCCGCTGGCGTGCGCGCGATCTTCGAAAGCGGTGAGACGCGCGACGAACGTGTCGACTCGTGCCGCGAGCGGGCGGTCCAATCGCGGAAGCCGGGACGCCAAGACATCGATCCGCTGTGCGAGCCGGACATGCTCGGCGAGCGGCGGGTCGGGAGCGTGGAGCGGCCGAAACCCGCCGAGGACCCTCGCCAGCACGCCCGAGATCGCAAGGATCCGGCGTGCTTCATCCTCCGTCTCGAAGTTCAGTGTCACCTGGCGTAAGCCGACGTCGATGCGGTCGGTCAGGCGGGCGACACCGGCTGCGTCGTTAGGTAAGTGGGGGGCCGTAACAACTGGCGTGCCCACCCGCATGAGCACCCGCGACCGCGGCTCCCACTTTTCCTCGAACGTCAGTCCGATCGGGACGATCGGCAAGTCATCGATCCGGCGTTCGTCGCGGGCCATGAGCGCCATGCGCGCGAGCCCCGTCTTCAGCGGCGCCAGGGATGGCTCGCTGTGACTCTTCCCCTCCGGGAACAGCACCACCACCCCGCCCCCCTGGAGCACGTCCAGCACGGCCCCGAATGCGCGCTCGTTCCGCGATAAGTCGGGCGACGTGGTTCCGTGCTCCGCCTCGTTCGCGCGCCGGGTACGCTCGTCGCTCGCGCGACGAAGCGGCACCACGCCGACGGCCCGCATCAACACCCGCGTGACGGGGTGATCCAGGAGTGTCGCCTTGGCGGTGAGCGTGACGGGCCGCTCGAGCGTACAGGCAATGACGAGCGCGTCGACCAGCGCGTTCGGATGGTTGCTCGCCAGGAGCACCGGTCCGGTACGCGGGAGGCGCTCGATGCCGACGACCTCGACGTCGCGATAGAACCAGCGGAGCGCCAAACGCCCAAGCGCACGGAGCACGCGATAGACGAGCATGTGGTGCCTAACGACTACTGGTTGGATGTACCCGGCCACGGGTATTGGCCACGGCGCTATGTCGCCGGCGAGGAGACCAGGCCCGCCTCGCCCGCCCGCGCCGCCCGCTGGCCTTCGGCGACTTTCACGCGACTGAGGACCATCGCCCCGAGTATGAAGAACGCGATGACGGACAGGATGGCGTTGCGGCTGTTACCGGTCGTCGCGATAGTGACCCAGAACAGCAGCGGACCAAAAATGCTGGCGAACTTCTCGAACACGCTGTAGAAGCCGAAGAACTCCCCGGACTTGTGCGCGGGGATCAGGCTCGCGAACAGCGACCGACTCAATGCTTGTGTACCGCCCTGTACCGTCGCGACCATTGCCGCCAGCAACATGAAATGCGTGGCGCTCCGCATATAGTAGCCCAGGATACTGATGCCGCCGTACACCAGGAGGCCAATGAAGATCGTGCGCTTCGCGCCGATGCGCTGGGCGATGGCCCCGAACAGAAATGCGAACGGGAATCCCAGAAACTGAACGATGAGGATCGACGAAATGAGCACGGAGTCCGCGATGCCGAGCTCCTTTCCATAGGTCGACGCCATCTTCTGGATCGTCTGGATGCCGTCGTTGTAGATCATGAAGGCGAGCAACATCAGGAAAGCCTGCCGGTAGCCGCGCAACGCTCGGAACGTCTCGGCGACTCGAACGAACGGAGCGACGAATGCATTCTGTCCGGCGACCTCGTCCGGCTCTCTCGTCCGCGGCGGTTCAGGAACGCGCAGGAAGAGGGGAATCGAGAAGACGACCCACCAGACGGCAACGGACAGAAACGCAAGCCGCGTCGGCAACGTTCGTGCGGCGTCCGAAAGGTCGGGTCCCGCAGGCAGACCGAACCACTCAGGCCTGAGTATCCACGCGAGGTTCAGCGCGAGAAGGACTCCGCCGCCGATGTACCCGATAGCGTACCCAGCGCTCGAGACGCGATCGATCTCACCCTCTTTTGCAATGTGTGGCAACAGCGCGTCGTAGAAGACGGTGCTCGCCGTGGCGCCGATGAGTGAGATGACGAACAGCACAAGTGCCAGCTGGTGGTCGCCCTGCTGGACGAAGAACATGCCGGCCACGGCGGCGGCGCCAACGAGCATCGACGCGCCGAGCATCCTTTTCTTGGCGGCCACGTAGTCCGACACCGCGCCAAGTACTGGTGAGAGCACCGCCAGCACAATCGCGACGATCGTGTTAGCCGTCGCGATCGCCTGTGTCGCTCGACTTTCCGGGAGGCTGCTGCGCGCGATGTTCACGAAGTAGACCGGGAAGACCGCGACCATGATGGTCGTCTGTACAGCCGACACGGCCCAATCGTACATGGCCCAGGCCCGTAGTTCGGGCCGATCCAGCCCGACGCGAGCCAACACGCCGGGCGAGGAGTCCGGTTTCCCGGGTCGCGGAGAGTCCGCCATTGGCGGGGGGAAGGGCGTGGGTGGTCCGCTCATTGAATGAGCTAGCCGTGGAGTGGGAGCAGAATAGGCGGCGGCGAGATGCCCTCCCATACGTCGGTTGACGTAGCGACGCAACGCCGGGCCCGCCCGCGGTCGATTGACGATGTGAGCGGAGTGTGCAGATTTCGCTGCATGCGACAGTTAGGGCCTCGATACGTCGGGCGCATCGATTGCGTGGCGATGCGCGTGCTCGCGGCGCTCGTGGTCCTCGCAGCGGCGTGCGATCAGCCGGAGCCTGCTCCGGGGCGAAAGGATACGGCGATTGTGGTAGTGCCGCCACCAGACAGCGATCCAGTCCCCACGCCTGCTCCGTCCGCATGGGATTCGTCGGCCGGCCCGGCGCTGTTCATCGTGGGGTCTTCACCGGCCGAGGCAGTCGTCATCGTCGCGGCGTACACGGACAGCACGTCACTCGACACGACGACGATCGATGTCGACCGGCTGCGAACCATGCAGGTAGAGCTCTTCGCCGGCGGACGCCGAGCAGGGACCGCACGCGTGACTACCGTCGCACCACCCGTGCGCTCCGACTCCTGCAACAGCTGGCCTGTCGTAAGCCTGCTTCCGACGGTCACCGACAGTACCGCGTTTCAGTCGTGGACGGTCGCGTTCGAGTCCGGACACGCGCGAGAGGTGGCCATCGACTCCATCGAGGCACTGTCCACCGCCGACTCGTCTCGGCTCGCGGTGGACGTCGCTCGTGTCGCTTCGGCGCTTCCTGGAGACACGGCGGCGATCTTCCGCGGGCTCCCCTTCGTCGTCAAGAAAGCGTGGCGGTCGCGCGACCTGCAGCCACAAGTACTCGCCGCCATCGTCGTGCGGAACGTGAATCAGGAAGCGAACCCGCGTCAGGAACAACTGCTGCTGATCGCCGAGCGCGACACGACAACGCCGACTGCGCGGTATACGGCCGCGTACTACGAGCGCGTGACCGGACTCGAAGAAACGATCGTAACGGCCGACCTCATCGGACTGGTGCTTCTTGGCGCGGAGCGTCGGCCCACGGTGGTCGTGACACGGGACGGCGCGAGCGGATCCTCGTACGCCCTCATCGAGCGCATCGGCGGGCGGTGGCAGCGTCGCTGGACGAGCACCTACGCTGGCTGCTGATCACCGGACCGCAGACGTAGCACGAGAATCTCGGGCGGGCAGTTGACACGAACCGGGATCGGCAGTTGCGCGCCGACGCCTCGCATCACGTACAACGCGGTCCGGTCCTGCGCCACCCAGCCACTCGCCGATTGACGTCCGCAGACGCTCGCCATTCTCAAGGGCGCGCCGTACCACGGAAGGACCACCTGGCCCCCGTGCGTGTGGCCGGCCAGCATCGCATCGGCGCGGACATCCCGCGCGAGATGTAGGACGCTGTCCGGGTTATGCGACAGGACCAGCGTCGGATGCATCGGGCCCGCCTCGCATCCGACCCACGGGTTGACCGTTCCTTCGGCAATGTCGTCCATCCCCGCGACTCGTAAACGAGCGTGACCGCGCCGAATCACCCGGGCGCGGTTCACGAGTACCTCCGCGCCGAACCCCCGTAACCAGGCGCGCACCTCATCGGCACCGGCGTAGTAGTCGTGATTCCCCAGCACCGCTACAACGCCGTCGCGAGCGTCGAGTCGTGCGCACTCCGGTGCCATCGCCGCGAGCGCGGTTCGGTACCACGCGCGTGACATCGCCGGCAGATGCTTGAACGACGTCCCGTAGTCGCCGAGCAACGCGACGAGGTCGGGGCCGATCGCGTTCGCCGTGTCGACCAGCCTACCGATCCAACGCGCATCCAGCGTTGGCGGATGGTGAAAGTCGGAGAGCGCGACGATGGTGTAGCCGTCGAACTCCTTCCCGAGGTCGCCGATCGCGAGCTCGCGCGTCACGATCTCCGCACGCGACCAGCGCGCGGCCTCGACCAGCCGGGCACCGGCGGCGCCGATCATCGCGGCGATCCGCTCCATCAACGACATGGTAAGTGCAGTGCCTGCCTAACGGGAGCGCCCGCCTAACGGGAGCGCCCGCCTAACGGGGTCGGTGTCGTCACCGCCCCGCGGTTACGCATGCGCCGGTCCCGGCCCTTGGCGGACGGTCAATTCCGGCCAAGCCCCGCAGGTGGCACAATGCGCCCTGCCGCGCCGGAGAGCGCCAGGAGTGTCAGCACGTACGGCAAGGCGAGGAACACGTGATACGGTACCGCGCGGCCTAACGATTGCGCGGCGAACTGGAGCGCACTGGCCGCGCCGAACAGCACGGCGGCAAGCGCGACACCAACCGGCGTCCAGCGGCCAAGCGCCACGATGGCAATGGCGATGAAACCGCGGCCGGCGGACATGCCTTCGGCGAACGTTCCGACCTGTGCCACGGCCAGCGACCCACCACTCAACCCGCCAAGCGCACCACCGAACAGGAGCGCAGCCCAGCGCACCCGACTCGGAGAAATGCCCGAAGCGGCCGCGGCGTCGGCGTTCTCTCCCACCGCGCGGAGCGCGAGACCCGCGTGCGTCCGGGAGAGCCACCAGGCGAGGAGCGGAACGAGCAGGTAGACCGCGTAGGTCGTCGCCGGCTGCGAAAAGAGAGGTCGACCGAGGATTGGAAGGGACGAGAGTAGAGGGATCGCGATCGGCCCGGCTGTCGGGATGGTCAAGGCTGCCCCGGCCGACCCGAAAATGCCGCGGTAAAGCAGACCGGTCACACCGAAGGACAGAAGCGTGACCGCCGTGCCGGTCACGATCTGATTCGCCCGCAACACGACGACGAAGAACGCCAGCACGGCCGCGGCCAGTACGCCAGCCAGTGCCGAGCCAAGGAACGCGAGCTCGACGCCGGAGGAACTGGCAACCGCGACGCCGGCAAGGGCGCCAACGAGTATCGTCCCCTCCACACCAATGTTGATGACGCCACTTCGCTCCACGATCATCTCCCCGAGCGCCGCGAGCGCGAGTGGCGTTGCCGTGCGCACTGTTGCCTCGAGAAACGCAACCAGCGCCTCGGTCATCGCCGGTCTCCCGTATCGAGGTGCAGCGCGGGTGGTGGGACCGGTCCCGCTGCACGACGGCGGAGGAACCCAAGCCGGCTGACCGATGCAGCGAGCACGAGGAGAATGAGCGAAGCCTCCACGATCGTGGCGAGAACCGACGGGACCCCGGCGTCACGCTGCATGGCCGCGGCCCCGGCCTCGAGAGCCCCGAAGAATATGCCGCTCATCGCCGTCAGAAGCGGATTGAGTGCCCCGACCAGCGCTACCGCGATCGCAGTGTACCCGTAGCCTGGTGACAGGTTCTCGTATAGTGAGTACGTCACGCCCATCACCTCTACGGCGCCAGCCAGCCCGGCGAGCCCCCCGCTGACGAGAAACGCACGAAAAGTCGTCGCGCGGACGTCGACGAGTCCGGCACTGTGCGCGGCTGCGGGGCTAAAGCCCACCACCCGGACGCGAAATCCGGCCGCGGTCGCGCGGAGGGCCCACCAAGCTCCAAGAGCGCACAGGAGAGCGAGCGGGAATCCGACGTGAAGCCGCGTACCGCCCAGGAGAGGTAGCATCGCCGCGTCCGGAATCGGTGGGCTCTGGGGGTATATGCGTAGCGGTTCCTGCAGCGGTCCGCGAACGAGGTAACCGATGAGGTACAGAGCAACGAAGTTCATCATGATCGTGCTGATGACCTCGAGAACGCCGTAGCGTCGACGGAGCCACCCGGGAACGCCCGCCCATGCCGCTCCTGCGAGTGCGCCACACCCCAAGGCACACGGGATGACGAGCCAGCCAAGGTTTTCGCCCAATGTCAGGCCTGTGGCCGTCGCGGCAGCGCCCCCCACGAGCAATTGGCCCTCCGCGCCGATGTTCATCACTCCCGCTGTGAACGCAACGGCCACGGCAAGGCCGGTCAAGATGAGCGGGGTGGCGCGCACGAGCGTGCCCGAAAAAATGGCGTACTGGGAGCCTAACGAGCCGCGCCACAACGCGTCCAGCGCTCGGATCGGGTCATGGCCGCCAAGCATGGCCAAGAATGCCACGAGACCGGCGGCAGCAAGGGCGAGCACGGAGGCCGCGATCACCGTGCGTGTTGCCCGCTGCCACGCCCCGTTCCAACGCAGTCCAAGCACGTGCAGCGCGCTCTACGTGCGCAGGCCGACGGCGCGGCCGTATCTCGACAACCGCCACATGGCGATCACGCCGAGGGCAGGACCCAGCGCCAACGGCATGTAGGCGCGTTCCCATCCCCACCAACCCACCCAGACAGGCACGAGCCGGATGGTGACGATCGTGAGGAGAAATCCGACGCACGTCTGAAGCGTGACCGCGGTGCCGACGTAGCGGCTTGGCGCCAGCTCAGTAACCAGCGCCGAGAACTGGGCCGAGTCGGCAACGATGGAGATCCCCCATACGACGGCCACGAAGCTCAACACGGTGAGTGGCGCCCGGACGAGCGATCCGATCATCAACGCGCAGGTGCCGCTCAAAACCATCGCGACCACTGTCACGCGCGACCGCCCGACGCGATCGGCGGCGACGCCCGCCACGACACAGCCGAGCGTTCCGGACGCGATGGTGAGGAACGCGAGGCTGGCCGCGACCCCCAACCCGAGGTCGCGATCAGCGGCGACGTATGTCCAGAATACACCGATCGAGCTCCACATTGCGTAGAGCTCCCACATATGTCCCAGATACCCTCCTGTAGCCAGCATGACGCCACGATCACGTAAGATCATAGCCAGTGCCGCCACATCGAAAGGAGCCGAGGGTGCTTGGTGCGGCCCCTCCCTGATTACGAACCAGAACAACAGTCCCGACCCTATGGCCGCCAGACCCGCAGTGAGGACGATCCCTCTCCACTCGGGCCCCGAGACGACGAGCCGGAACAGGTTCGGCGCCGCCGAGCCGATCGTGAGCGCGCCGACCAGAACCCCGATGGCCATCCCGCGCCCGGCGCGCCACCACCCGGCCGCGATCTTGATTCCGGGGGGGTACACCCCGGCCAGCGCCATACCGGTGACGAACCGGAGGGCGACCGCCTCACGAGGGCGAGTGGAAGGTAAGGCGAGAAGCATGGTAGCCACGCCCGCAGCCACCGCCGACGCGGTGGCGAACCGTTTCGCGCTCCAACGGTCACTCAGGAGCAATACGGCGCTGATGAATGTCCCGGCGACAAACCCGAGCTGCACCATGATGGTCAGCCACGCCGCCGTGGCCGGAGCGCTCCCCCATTCGGCTATCATCCCCGGCGCCGCGACCGTGGCGCTGAACCATGGCGTCATTCCGAGGATCATGGCCACGGAAAGGGCGACGAGTTGCCAGGTCGCCCCCGGTACCGTACCCACCATCACGCTACGCCAAGCATGGCTCGGCCAACAGCCGATCGGTCCACGGGCACCTCACGGACGGACCCGGCAAACACAACGAGCATTCGGTCCGCGATCGCGAGCGTCTCATCTATATCCGATGAATAAGCCACTATCGCGACACCATCACCGCGTGCATCGATCAGTTCCTGCTGTATGTCAGCTAATGCCCTGACGTCGAGGCCGCGGCCGGGGTTTTCTACCACAAGTGCGGGTGGTGGACCTTGGAGCTCACGTGCCAGTACGAACTTCTGCTGATTGCCGCCGGATAGCGTGCTCACGCGAACGGTTGGGCCGGCGGCGCGGACATCGAACCGCTCGATCGCTAGCGCGGCCGCCGCCGCAACCTGCGACCACCGCATGGGGCCACGGCGTTCACCAATGCCGCGGAGCGCGAAGTTCTCGACGAGCGACATCTCGAGGATCAGCCCTTCGCGGTGCCGGTCGTCCGGGACGAAGCCAACCGCCGGCGGGAGGACGAGGCGCCCGCTCGACACAGGCAGGCGTCTCGCGAGGGCTCGCAGTAGCTCACGCTGCCCCGAGCCTTCGACGCCAGCGACGCCGAGGATCTCACCACTTGTCACCGCGAACGTGGCCCCACGGATTCTCGCGACTCCGCGCTCGTCAGCTACCTCGACGTCGTCGGCCTGAATGACGATTCGACGATCAACGATCGGGGCGCCGGGCGACGCCGGTGAACGTGGCCGGTCTGCTCCCAGCATGGCAGCGATCAGGCGGCCCTCGTCGGTTTCGCTCGAGGCTGTGGAGAGCGTAGTACGGCCCCGACGGAGTACGGTGATCGCATCCGCGACAGCCAGCGCCTCTCGTAGCTTGTGCGTGATCAACACGACCGCACGTCCCTCGGCGGCCAGGCGCCGAATTGTCCGCAGCAGTTCTTCCGCCTCTGGCGGCGCTAGGAGTGCTGTCGGCTCGTCGAGGATAAGAACGCGCGCGTCGCGTCCCAGCGCCTTGAGCAATTCTACGCGCTGCTGCGCGCTCACAGACAGCTCCGCGACGCGCCTCGCCGGGTCGATTCCGAGCCCGGTCGAGGTGCCGAGCGAGCGCACGCGCTCAATCGCACCGCTCGGGTCGAAGCGCCCGTGGCCTCCCAGCGCGACGTTCTCCGCGACGGTCATTGCCGGGACAAGCGTGAAGTGCTGGTGCACCATGCCGATACCCGCGGCGATGGCGTCTGCCGGGGACCCGAATCGCGCGACCGCACCGCCTACCCGGACCGAGCCTGCATCGGGTCGTTCCATCCCGTATGCGATCCGCATGAGCGTCGTCTTCCCCGCACCGTTCTCGCCGAGCAGCGCGTGAACCGTTCCGACCCCGACCGTCAGCGAGGCGTCACTGAGTGCGTCAACGGCCCCGAAGCGCTTGGCGACGCGATCGAGCGCCAACGCCGGCTCGGTCACAGTCCCGTTGGCGCCGGAATGAAGATCGACGGTAGCGCGAACGTCGCGGTGAGGTTTGCCGCCAATGCCTGCACGCCTAACGTCTCCGTAGCGTAATGACCCGCGTAGATCACCACGACACCGAGGTCGTCGGCGGTGACGGCGGTGTGGTGCGGGCCCTCCCCGACGATGAGCGTATCGAGCCCGAGCGCGTGTGCCTCCTGGAGCGTCTCGGGAGACGCGCCCGCGCCCGTACAGATGCCCCAACGCCTCGTTCGATGTCCTGTTGGCATGGGAGTGCCGTGCGCGGTCCCACCGTGGCGCCGTACAAAGGTGTCGATCCGACGCATCAGGTCCGCCGTCTCGATGTCGCACTCACCGCGCACGCCGATGTCGATCGTTTTGAAGCGAGCGAACCCGCCGCCGGGCTCCAGGCCCAGCTCCTTCGCCAGCAACACGTTGTTTCCTAACGCGGGGTGCGCGTCGAGCGGCAGGTGCGAGGCGTAGACCGCGATGTCATGCGCGATCAGGAGACGGAGTCGTTCGTATGCCGCACCGGTCAACCGCTGGACGCCGCCCCAGAACATCCCGTGATGGACAAGCAGCAGGTTCGCGTGCTCGCTAATCGCAGCTTCGATAACGCGGCGCGAGATGTCGACCGACGCTGCGACCCGATGAACGGGAGATCGGTTCGCCAACTGAATACCGTTCAGTGCGCCCGGGTAATCCGGGAAACCGTCGGTGCCGAGAAGTGCGTCGAGATGCGCGGCAAGCGTCGCCAGGTCGCTCATGGGGCCACGAACGCGCCCGTCGAATCGACGAGCCGAATCGACCCGTCGTCCAACCGGCGCTGGACGGAATCGATCGTGGCGCGCACGGGCGCGGGGACGCGAGACTCGAGGACCGGGTTCAAGACGAGCCTAACGACATCGTCCCGAACACCGAGTGACACCACACGCGGCTGGAACTGCCCGCTCCGGACCTCCCGGGCGACGAGAAGAAACGCGTGCCGGAGGTCGATAACCACACTACCAAGCGTCACCTCGGGGGCGATGGCGTTCTGATCCGCGTTCGCCCCGATCACGTACGCGGAGCCGGCCTCCTTGGCTGCCTGAAACACACCGAGTCCCGCGGCGTCCGCGTTCTGGAAGATGACATCCGTACGCCGTCCGATCTGGGCCAACGCCTGCTCTTTTCCCGCGCTCAGGTCATCCCAGTTGCCGACGTACGACACGACAACGTTGATGCGCGGGTTCACCGATCGCGCGCCCGCCGTATACGCCTCGAAGCTCCGCTTCACCGGCGGGAGCTCGGTGCCGCCGATCGCGCCGATGTTGGCGGTCTTCGTCATTCCGGCCGCCAGAATACCGGCGAGGTAGGACGCCTCCTCGAATGCGAACTGGATGCCTGCCACGTTCGCGCCCACGGTGTTGCCCGACGTGGTCACGTAGATCGTCTTCGGGAACTCGGGACCAACCCGCACCGCGGCGTCCTGAAACTCGAACCCGTGGCCGATGACGAGGTCGTACCCCTGTGCGCCGTATTGACGAAAGTTCTCCTCGAACTCGGCGGGTGTCTTCGTTTGCACGTGGCTCACCTGCGCGCCGAGCGAATCGCGGATGGCCATGAGGCCATCGTACGCCCCGCCGTTCCACGAGCGGTCCGAGATCGGTCCCGGCGTCAAGAGTGCCACGCGAAACCGGCCGGCGGCGCTCGCCGAATCCGTGCCGCCGTTGTCCGATCCAGCACCACAGCCGATGGCACCACAAAGCGCGAGCAGGCAAAGCGACTGCGAGGCGCGTCGTCGCGTGGACTTCGAACTCATATGTCGTGGCGGTCAGTTCACGGGTCGATTGCCCTAACTAACCGCACCGACGAGTCTCGCGCCACCCCGCCGGCGCGAGACTCGGCTAACGCGTCAGGGCAACGCGCGAAGAGCGGCCGATTCGCTACCGCTCTCGCGAGGCTCACGAACTCCGTCGCGGCCCAGTTGGCCAGCGCTCCGAACCGCGTCTTCGCCCATGCGGACCGCGCCGTTAATCACGCCGCCTTCGAGAACGACGATGGATTTCGTGTGGATGTCGCCCTGGACGCTCGACGTCCCCTGAATCTCGACGCGCTCGTCCGCGACGATCGTGCCGACGACGACGCCTCCAATCACTACCTCCTGTGCGCGGATATCACCGTGCACGGTCCCCTGACGGCCGAGCAACAGCTGGCGCGCTCCGCGGATGGCCCCTTCGACCATCCCCTCGATTTTCACGACGCCCGTACTCTCGATGTCGCCAACGATCTTCATGCCCGCGGCGATCACGGACAAACCAGCTTCGGGAGGCGGCGAATCAGTGCGCATCGGAACCTTCTCTGTTGTCGGCTTCGTGAAGATCGACATTGCGTGTACCTACAGCGGGTGACGGGCGGGCAGGAAGTCGCCGGCAGGGCGACAGGACGCGACGAGACGCTAGCGCGCCGTCGCGGCGGTCGTATCACGGGCGGGAGTGGTGTCCGCGGGCGGGGTAGACGTCGCCGGGGACGCAGGCTGGTTCACGTTAGGCACCGGCGGCACCGTCTGCGGGGCCGCCGGAGCGGATCGTGTCGGAGTTGGCTCGGTGGTTCCGCGCGGGGTCGCGGTCCCTGCGGCGAGCATCTGTCGCACCTGCTCGTAGCGCCCATGCATTCGCGAGAGCGCGACCTGCAGCGAGTCGATGCGCCGGTTATCTCGTTCGAGCTCCGCGATGCGGTCGGACAGGACCGGCACACGAATACTCTGCGCGGCGAACAGGAGCCACGTGCCGAAAAACACAGTCGCGATGATGAGTCCCACACGCGAGCCTAACACTCGGAGAAGCGCGACCTGGCGCTCAGTGAGAACGATCGTTCGGTTGGCGAGCCCCGTCTCGCGCTGGACTTGGATGATCATGGAGCCCGCGTGCGGCGTGTAGATGTTGCCGTAGCCGTGTCGTAGGCGGTTCATGAATCCTTGTCGCATCACAAGTCCTCGTTATGTCCCGTTATCAGCTCGATGAGGCGATTCAAGTCGTCGGCGGAGTAAAACGCGATCCGGAGCGCGCCGCGATCCTTCTCGTCGATATCGAGGGTCACGTCGGTCTGAAGGCGCCGCCGCAGGCGGTCAGTCAGCCGGCGCACCTCGGCCGCCCGTGCCGCAGACGGTTTCTCTGGCGAAGCGACATTGGGTTGACGCGCCGGGGTGGTCGCCTGTTTCACTAGACGCTCGACCTCGCGCACGGAAAGGTTCTTCGCGACGGTTTCACGCGCGACATCGACCATGACACGTTCGTTCGGGAGCGCCAGAAGCGCCCTCGCGTGTCCCACCGTGAGCTGTCCGTCCTGGAGCATGCGACGGACAGATGCAGGTAAGTTCAAGAGCCGCAACGAGTTAGCTATGGTCGACCGGTCTTTGCCGACGACATTCGCGGCGTCTTGCTGCGTCAACCCAAATTCGGCGATCAGCCGACTGTACCCTTCCGCCTCCTCGATAGGATTGAGGTCCGCGCGCTGCAGGTTCTCAACGAGCGCGAGCGTGAGAAGCGCCCGGTCGTCGAAGTCTTTGATAATCGCAGGTATCTCCGTCCAGCCGAGCCGTGTCGCGGCGCGAAGGCGTCGCTCGCCTGCAATGAGCTCGTAGTGATCCCCGACCGCGCGAACGCTGATGGGCTGCAGGAGCCCGTTCTCTCGGAGGCTTGCCTCGAGTTGTGCCAACTCCGCTTCGCGGAACTCGCGCCGTGGTTGGAACGGATTCGGTCGAATGCGTGCGATCGAGACGTTCTGGAGCGGAGAGTCTGGAGCGGTAGGCGGAACGACGGCGGCGCTGGAGGTCGGCGTCGCCCCGATCAGCGCTTCCAGTCCGCGGCCGAGGCGCCGTGGTTTGTCAGCCATGAGGTCGTGGAGTGGACAGTCCCGCTGACGCGGGACCTGTGAATTAAGGGCTGGCCAGGATTGGCGGCGGGGTCGGCGCCGGCGAGTTTCTGGCGATGAGCTCCTTCGCCACGTTCAGGTAGGACTGGGCTCCGATGGACGCCACGTCGTACAGGATGATTGGCTTTCCGAAGCTTGGCGCTTCCGCGAGGCGGATGTTGCGTGGTATGACGGTCTCGAAGACCTGGTTGGTGAAATACTCACGGGCATCGGCGGCGACCTGACGCGACAGGTTGAGCCGAGCGTCGTACATCGTGAGCAGTACGCCTTCGACGGCGAGCGATTCGTTGAGGCTCCGCTGTACCAAGTGGACGGTGTTCAACAGCTGGGACAGCCCTTCGAGGGCGTAGTACTCGCATTGCACGGGAATGAGGATGGAATCCGCAGCCGCGAGCATGTTAACCGTGATCAACCCGAGTGACGGGGGGCAGTCGATCAGGATATAGTCGTAGCGGTCTCTGACGGGATCGAGCGCGGCGCGCATAGCGCGCTCGCGATTTGGTTGGTCCACCATCTCGACTTCCGCAGCAGCGAGGTCCGCCGTTGCAGGGGCGACGTCGAGGTGCTTGAACTGGACGGCTGGCTGGATCACCTCGTCCATAGTCGCAGATCCGATCAGGACATCGTATACCGTCTTCGTCAGGGCTTCCCGGGCGAGTCCGATACCGCTCGAGGCATTACCTTGCGGGTCGCCGTCGACCAGGAGCGTTCGTTGTTCGGCGACGGCGAGGCTCGCGGCGAGGTTGACGGCAGTCGTGGTCTTGCCTACCCCGCCCTTTTGGTTTGCGATTGCGACGACTTTAGCCACTGCTCATTGTCGGTGCGGGTGCCGAGGGGCTCGCGGGCGCGAAATATAGGGACAGCCGACCCAACGCGGCAGCAGAGATGTTTCACGTGAAACGTTAGAGCCGCTTTCGGTTGGGAGTCGGCTCGGACGTTGCTTTTCCGGGGGATTAGGCCGCTGCAACGCGCGCCTTGGGATGACGGAGTTGAAACGCGTGGCGCTGGCGCCTAGGGGTCAGGTCGCCGAGTCGGTCGCGCGTAAGGTTGTCTGCCTCGTGCCGGGCGCGTGCCAGGCGCCTCGAGCCAATACACCCGTCGGCTTACACCGAGACGTTAGCCCAGTCCGGCTCCGGATATCGCGAGCTCGTACCGGGGGACGAGAGCTTCCTTTGCGGGTACCGGGCAGGACGCTGCGATATCAACGGTCGGCCGAGCTCGGCAGGCCGGAGCCTCAGCCGTCCGGGAGCCGTCGGTCCGTAACGAACAGCACGGTGTTTCACGTGAAACAAGACCGCCGAGTCGTAAGACTCGGCGGTCTTGTACGCGCTGACGGAGCTGACGAAACCGGACTTACGAGGTAAGCTCGTTGGTTACCGTGGCGTTGCCACAAACCGCCACCGCGCCGACACGAACACTGATATGGTCTGTTCTCCAGGCTCGATCGGAGTAGTTGCGTCCGCCATCGACGCTCGCATCGCTACTTCTTCGCCGTAGAACGGGCGAACAGGTCCAGAGGTATTCACCTCGACCAACTCCCCCAGAGAACCGCCAGCGGCGCGCGCGATAGCCTCGGCGTCCGCACGAGCCTTCGCCACCGCATCAGCGAGCGCCAACCGACGAGCTTCGTCTCCCCGTGAACTGTAGAACCGGAGCGAACTGACCACATTCGCCCCCGCCCCCAACGCCGCATCGATCAACGTGCCAACCTGATCGATTCTTCGCACCTCGGCCTGAACCATGTTCCGCGCGACATATCCGATCACCCGTGCTTCCTTACCATCATGCCGCATCTCGGGCGTAACCGAATACCCGGTTGTCGACAGTTGGCCTTCGGCGAGCCCGGATTTCCGCAGCGTATCCAGCACCGCACGCTGTCGCTGCGCGTTGTCTGCCCCGGCACGCGCGGCGGTCGAGGCGCGGGTCTCCACCGCGAACAAAATCGTCGCCCGATCCGGCTGAACACGAGCCTCGCCGTTCGCGCTCGTCGAGATCTGTGGAACCAGCGACTGCGACTGCGTTGTAGGCGGCTGCGCCGCCAG
This sequence comes from Gemmatimonadaceae bacterium, assembly GCA_036741775.1. Classification (GTDB taxonomy): domain Bacteria; phylum Gemmatimonadota; class Gemmatimonadetes; order Gemmatimonadales; family Gemmatimonadaceae; genus JAJKIV01. Next base: position 49,736 of record DAINRQ010000007.1, read on the forward strand.
CGCCTGGGCGGCCGTAAGAGCGCCCACCGCTAATCCCCACTTCATGTCGAATTCTCCTTGTGCACGTCCGTGCCGACAAGCTACATCGCGCCGACACGCAGATAATAAGTATGACTATGATACTAAATAGAATTGACTCGGCCCAGCGCCGACGTGCTTCTCGCCCCCAACACTGGAGACGTATCGGGCGCTGCACCTTGCACACCAGAATCCGTGCCTCCAACCGAGCCCCGCGACGAGTAGCGGACACGCGGCCGCGGCGGCCGCGTGTCGACCGTCGCCCTGTGCCGCGCCTGCTATCCGCCTAACGCGAGGTCATTCGGCCCGCATCCACACCGCCAGGACGGAATCGCGACGCAACGGAATGAACCGCACGGGCGCGCCGAGGTCATTGGTGAGGGGCCGCATCAGATAGGCTGGGCGTTCAGGATGCTGCTGCAGAAGCGTGATATTCCGCTCGTGCATGTCGCGCGCGTACACGTTGCGCCCCCAGTCGGCGGCGAGCAGGGGCGCGAGAATGGTGAAGCCGCCCCGATCGTCTTCGATGCGCTGCACGCAGAGTGGGGAATACGCGGTCCCGGGTAGGTAGCGCTCCGTCAGATCGGGCGAGAACGGTGACTTCACGACCCGCGCCGAGTCGGCGAGCGCTGGCGCGAGCGCCCGAAGCGCGGCCGAGTCACGGATGCCGGCGCGCTCGAGCGCGCCGATGCGTTGCTCGAGCACACACGCATCTACCTTTCCGTAAAGTAGCTCCGCCTCGCTTCGCGGGACGCCAAGCGCCCAGAGCCGCGCCATGATCTGCGTGCCCCAGCTCTCGCGGACGAAGATGATGGCGTTGTCGATGCCCGCCTCGCGCGCCGACGCGACGTGATCGAGCCGCATCGGCACGAACGCCTGGGCGTAGTCGCGCGCGCGCGCGGGGATCGAGACCGCGAGCGCCAGGACTGCCGCGGCGCCGTACGCGTACCAGGTCGCGCGGTAGGGCAGGCCATCGCCCACGCGGTCGCGCACGAGTCCAGGCAGCCGCGCCGTCCACAGCGCGAGCATCGGCACCAGCGCGAACACGAACCGGGGCCCGAAGATGAACCCGTCGTGCCAGTAGGCGAAGTAGAACCCGACGACGAGCAGGGCGCTGACCAGCAGGTAGCGATCGAACCGATCCAGTCGTCGCGTTAGGCCTAACGCGACGACACAGGGCGCGAGCGATGGCACCGAGCTCTCGAACAGGTACGTCTGTAGCCTGAGGAAATAGAGGTTCACGAGCTCGAGGCCGCGCGCCGGCGTATGGGCGAACCCCCACGGCGCGCGATGGAACCCCAGATCATGACTGCGGCCCCAGAGGACCTGATAGCCGAACAACAACGGATCACCCGTCGTAGCGGCGTTCACCCACATCATCGCCGCGACCGGAATCGCGACGCCCACCCCAGCGGCAAGTACGTCACGCCATCGCGCGCGATCGCGGGCCGCGTTCATGAGGTACCACGCGCCAGCAGGCAAGGCGAACGCGAACGCATCGACCGGTCGGACAGTGGCCGCGCATCCGAGAGCAAGGCCATTGACGACGGCTGCCCACGGGCGAGGGCCGTCCGCAGACATCACGCGGGCCATGGCAGCCATGCCAGTGACGAGCCACATCAGCGCCGGTACGTGGTTCATGTGCGACCCGGCCATGAACAGCACGAACGGTGACAGCCCGAAAAGGACGACCGCACCGACCGCAACCCCGCGCCGCGGCTCGGCGACGCGCAGGTAAAACCAGAACGCGGCTACGGCGACCGCACCACACAGCGGACCAACGAGCCACGGGACGCCGGCCCAAACGCCGACCATGAGCAGGGCCGGCCAACCCGGCGGAAACTGCCCATAGTACCGGCCGTCGACGTCGACGATGTTCAGCAGACTAAAGTGCTCCGGCACGGGCCCGACCGGTTCCCAGAGCCTTCCGTTCGCGTACATGCGGGCCTGAACCAGCTGCACCAACTCGTCGATCGTAATCGGCACGCGCGAAAAGACCGTTGCGGCGACGAAAGCGTAGACGGCACCGCAGACGAGCGCCAGCGAGACCGCGAACGCCACAGGATGCTCGTGCGCGCGGGCGATGAATGAATCAGCTGCACCCGGGCGCCAGACCCCGTTCACTCGCCGGGATATGATCGCCGCAACTACAGCGGCGCCCAGCACGATGGCGCTCCCGCTCAACCACTCGGCGGCAACGATGGAATACCACGGCGCCGCGTGGCCGGACGACACCCAGTTCGCAAGGGGCAGCAGCCCCAACACCGCGACCACGACCGCGGCGGCGAGGGCAACCGCTCGATTCGACGGCGGGGGAGACGAATTGGAGGCACTCACGCGTGAGAGCGGGGCCGAAGGAACCTGAGCTTCGGCCGCGCGGCCGAAGCGGCAGCCAAGGTCACGCGGTCGGCGACGAACCGGCCTCCGCACCACTGTGCACTACTACGGCGCGCACAGCGCCAAGGCCAGACAGGCCTAGGACGCCTCGGCGTTTCGCACGGCAACTCGGCGTTGTCGCTCGACCTCGACCACGAGGTTCTGCAGGTCGCTCGCACTCACGCCTGGAATACGCGATGCTTGCGCCAGCGTACGAGGGCGTATCGTCGCCAACTTCTGCCGCGCTTCGGTGGAAAGCGAGCGCATCTCCGCGTAGGGAAGCGCCTCGTCGAGCATGAAATCACCCATACGCCGGAGCTTCTCGGCCTGGGAGCGTTCGCGCTCGAAATAGCCCCCGTATTTGAGCTCGAGCTCCGTGGTGATCATGGCCTCGGGCGTCGAGTCACCACCAACGCCTGCCGCGGCAAAGAGCTCCGCGAGCGACACACCTTGCCGCTTCACCACGTCCGCTATGCGCATCGCGTGCGGCAACGGAGCGCTTCCTGCGGCCGCGAGCAACCGTGCCGCAGCCTCGGGGCGAATGCTCGTCGTACGAGCCAATACCAGTGCGTTGTCTTCGCCATCGAGGCGCTCGTGAATACGTCGCTGTTCCGCAGCATCGTACAGGCCGAGATCCAGGCCGATCGGCGCGAGGCGCCGTAGGGCGTTGTCCTGACGGACGGTCAGCCGGAACTCCGAGCGCGAAGTGAACAGCCGATAGGGCTCATCGACGCCACGAGTAACGAGGTCGTCCGCCAACACGCCGACGTATGACGTCTCGCGACCGAGACGAACGGGCGCGCGCTTCAGCGCCGCGAGCCCGGCGTTCAGGCCGGCGACGACGCCCTGCCCTGCCGCTTCTTCGTAGCCAGTGGTCCCATTGATCTGGCCGGCAAAGTACAACCCACGAAGTGCCTTGACCTGAAAGAACGGATCGAGTTGGGTAGGCGGGAAATAATCGTACTCGATAGCGTACCCGGCTCGGGTCATACGAACGGAACCGAGCCCGGGTATCGTTCGAAGCACCTCGAGTTGAACCGGCGCCGGTAGCGACGTGGACAGCCCGTTGACGTAGAGCTCGCTCGTGTCCAGTCCCTCAGGCTCGAGGAAAATTTGGTGTCGCTCTACGTCCGGAAATCTCACCACCTTGTCTTCAACGGACGGACAGTAACGTGGGCCGCGCGAACCGATGGCACCACCGTACATCGCCGACGACCTGAGGTTGTCCGCGATGATCTGCTTCCCCTTGTCGTCGAGAAACGTGATCCAGCACGGTTGCTGAGGCAGTCGGGCGGGCCTCAGTGGAAGGTCTTCCGGAGCCGCCACTCCTGGATCACCATCATGCCAGTAATGCGACCATCGGTACGAAAACTGCTCGATTTCGCTTTCCTGTCGCTCGAGGGACGCATAGTCCACTGTTCGACCATCGATACGGGGAGGGGTACCCGTCTTGAAACGCTCGACAGCGAGCCCCGCTTCTTCGATCTGCTCAGCGAGGTGTGTCGTCGACGCCTCCCCAGCGCGTCCGCCCGACATTCGCGTTGTCGTGCCGATGTGAATCCGCCCGCGAAGAAAGGTGCCCGTAGTGATTACGACCGCACGCGCGCCGAATCTCCGGCCTTCGAGCGTTTCGATACCAACGACGGCCGCCTGGCCGCTGCGCGCCTCGGCGTCCAGAAGCAATCGGGCTACCGTCCCCTGAATCGTGTGCAGCGCCATATGGCGCTCGAGGAGAGACCGCACCGCTCGCCGGTACATGCCGCGATCGCATTGCGCGCGAGGCGCCCACACGGCGGCGCCCTTCCCCCGATTCAGCATCCGGAACTGGAGCGTGGCCATGTCCGTGGCGCGTCCCATGAGACCGCCGAGCGCGTCGACCTCTCGAACGACCGTACCTTTAGCCACCCCGCCAATGGCTGGGTTGCAGGACATCTGCCCAATGCTCTCGAGCGCGCTCGTTATGAGGCCGACGGACGCACCGACACGAGCGGCGGCGACCGCTGCTTCGGTGCCCGCGTGACCAGCGCCCACGACAATGACGTCGAACTCCGCCTCGAGCGTCGAGGAAAAAAGCGGCGACATGCTGAAATAGTACTGTACACGCGCTCTTCACGCAGAGAGGCGAACACCATGACGCAAGAGATTCCCGCTGGGCATTCGGTGTTGTTCATCAAGCGCGACGCGTACGAGCGCGCAGGAATCACGCGGGAGGCGGTCGACCGACGGTTGAACCTGACCGCAGACGAGTTTCAGGTCGACGGCCGAATCGTCGTGATTGGCCCGCTGCCCGAAGACACAGCGCTACGTGAGATGCTCGACGCGTTGGAAGATGCCGGGCTCGTCTACTTCGATGAGTACTTCGAGCTCAGCGGGAACTGGCCGCCGTGGATTCGGCTCTATGTCAGCGGCGGCTGAGCGAACGCGTCATCGCGGGGCGTCACGTCGCAACTCTGACGACGCTAACGTTTATTCGTGAGTGTTCGCTCCGCAACGACCGGTGAGCTTGTGGTAGGTCCGCGGCGCAGCATTCCGTGCCACCCACACGTGAGGCACCAGCTCGACCGGAACCACGGCAGCCAGCGCATGAGGCCGCGCGATTGCATGTGGAGTGTGACGGCGTTGCAGTTGGGGCAGCGATCGCCTTCCGGAAGGATCCAGCAAAACACGAGTGTCGCGGCAATGATCCGCAGCACAAAGATCGATACGAACACGATCGCGAAAATCGCCGCGTCTGACATTGCCGCCCCTCGTTGCTCTCACCCTGCTGTCGCTGCACTCCGCGCGCCGTCGTCTCCGCATGACCCGCGCGGGCGCGTCAACCGCCCCGATGCGGCTACAACCGCTGCTCCACCTGTGCCCATGGCTCGACGTAAGCGACGCCGTTCTCGACGCGGTCGATCACGACTTCCGTGCCGACGTCAACAGGAGTGCCGTCGAGACTCTGGGCGGTAACCTCATAGCGTTTCCCACCAACGAGGTACGCGATCTCACCGGTCTGCGTCGCGGCAATGGCCGATACGACTTGCGCAGGATGGCCCTGAAGAAGGTAGCGCTCGTCCACCACATCGTGTTCAGCCGCCTGCGTGGCCCACCGTGCTACTGCTGTCGTCGCGAGTACGGCGCCAACAAGCCCCGCCGCGAATCCAATCATCACCTGTGTGCCGACTGACAACGCTGTGTAACGCCAAAGCAAATATCCGGTGATACCGAAAGCCGTGGCGAACGCGCCGGTGGTCGGAGCCGTGAACGCGAGACGCGGCGTCCCGACGGGACGACCCATCGCATCTAGTTCGGGCGATCGCCCACGCGTTCCTATCCGCTCCACGCCGCGGATCATGGCGTAGACGCCGAGGACCAGTCCTGCGAGAAACGCGAGTAAGTAGACGAGCTGCATTCGATTACACAGAGAGGTATCGTCGGAAGCGATATGACGGCGTGACCGTCACGCCGAATTACGCACCAAGGTGTCTTCGGAACCACGCCACCGTAAGCGGCCACGCACATCCGGCCAGGACAATCGACGCGGCAACAACAGGTGTGACGAGGCACGCTGACTCATGAGGAACCTCGCTACGACAAGAGAACGGGTGCTCGTGCATGACAAACGCCGCTCACCTCAGCGACGTTGCGACAAGCCGTCATCGCGAACCGCGTGCCCGACACTGCGGTGCAGCGCGCCTGCGAGGAATTCCGTGACACGCCACTCAGCGTAGTAGAACGGGCGCCATGGGTTCGCGCCCGAGACAAAGCCGACGTGACCGCCGAGACGTGGAAACTCCGGCTCCAGAAGGTCATTCCCCGCAGCAATCCGATGCACGTGCTCGAGGACGTCCGCCGGCAGAAATGGATCGTCGAATGCGCTCAGCAGGAGCGTCGGCACGCGAATGCGCGGTAGAAAGTGTATGGAGCTCGACCGTGTGTAGTAGTCATCGGCACTCGAAAAACCGTGTACGGGTGCGGTAACGACGTCATCGAAATCGTAGAGCGTTCGGGCGGCATCCACCTTTGCCCGCGACACCAGCGTCGGGTAGTGTGCGAGCTTCGCCAGCGCCTTCCGGCGAAGCGACTGGAGAAAGTGACGCTCATAGACCCGCGAGAACCCGCGGCCGATGTGTCGCGAAGCGCGGGCGAGATCATACGGCACCGAGACGGCCGCGGCGGCCACCACGCGATCCGGCACCGCGTCACCGAGTTCCCCGAGCCACTTGAGCAACACGTTCCCGCCGAGGGACACGCCTGCAAGCAACAGTGGGCGGTCGGGATCAGTGGTGATGAGACGGTGCGCCACGACGTCCAGGTCACCGGTCTCGCCGGAGTGGTAGAACCGTGGTGCGCGATTCAGCTCACCGCCGCATCCACGGAATATCAGCAGGTCTGCTGCCCACCCACGGCGCGCAGCCTCGCGGAACAACCCACGGGCGTAGTGCGAGCGCGGAGCGCCCTCGAGGCCGTGCAAAACGAGGAGCCGTGGGCTGCCGGCTGGCGCGTCCAGGCGGACGATGTCGACGAAGTCATCGTCAGGCGTGCTCCAGCGCTCGGTCCGGGTGAGGAGCGGTGACGTGCGCCGGAAGAATCGCCCCCAGATCGTTTTGGCGTGAGGCCCCGGCAGCCACCACGCCGGGGAGTAGGCCGGCTCCGTCATCGCGGTAGATTTCCGCGCACCAACACGGCGTGCGCTACCCGTGCGACGCGCGAGGCCGTGCGAACGTCGGTCCCTGGGTTACTCGTGGAAGTCCAAATCTTCGGCATCAAGAAAAGCGCGGATACTCGGAAGGCGCTCCGCTTCTTCGCCGAGCGCAGGGTAAAGACGCATTTCGTCGACCTGACTGAGCGAGCCGCTTCCCTCGGTGAGCTGAAACGGTTCTCGCAGAAATTCGGTGTCCTCAAACTCGTCGATCGCGATTCCCGGCGCTTTCAAGAACTCGGCCTCGCACACGCGCACCTGAGCGACGAGCGCTGGCTCGAGAAGCTCGCTGACAATCCGATGCTGTTGAAGATGCCCCTCATACGCTTCGCCAACCGACTGACCATCGGCCTCGCCGACGACGAATGGCGATCCTGGGTGCAGGGATGATCGCGCCATGACACAGATCGCCATGTCGGGAGCGGCGGTGGAATTTGGCGACGCCACGATTCTTCGCGATGTGACCTTCACGGTTGCGGCCGGGGAAAAGTGGGGCATCGTCGGGCGGAACGGGACGGGAAAAACCACGCTTTTCAACCTCATCACCGGCGCGCTCACGCCGACGCGCGGGGCGGTCGTTCGTGCACCGACGACGCGGGTCACCCTGCTCGAGCAGCACCGCGACTTCGGCGACGCGACGACCGTCTGGCAAGCGGTCGCTGGCGCGTTCGACCACCTTCTCGACCTCGAGCGGTCCCTCGCTGAGCAGGCGACGCGGATTGGCGAGCTCGGCGAGTCGGCGACGCCGCAGATACTCGACCGCTACGCACATGACCTCGAACGCTTCGAGCGCGAGGGCGGTTACGAGATCACCGCGCGCGTCGATGCGGTCCTTCACGGCCTCGGGTTCGATCCGACGGCCGCGAGAACAAAGCGGCTGGAGACCTTGAGCGGCGGCGAACGGGGGCGCGTCGGGCTCGCCCGCCAACTCGTCGCGCCTTCGGACGTGTTGCTTCTCGACGAGCCAACGAACCACCTGGACCTCGAAACCACCGAATGGCTCGAGCAGTACCTTCGGGACACGCGGGCGACTGTTCTCGTGATCAGCCACGACCGCGCGTTTCTGGCGAGCGTCGTCGATTACATCCTTCACCTCGAGAACGGAACGACGGCGGCCTACGCCGGGGGGTACGAGTCGTTCGTCCGGCAACGTACGGAGCGGCGCCTCACGCAGCAACGCGCCTTCGACAAGCAGCTGCGACAGGTCGCGAGCGAAGAAGACTACATTCGCCGGAACATCGCCGGCCAGAACAGTAAGCAAGCCAAGGGTCGTCGCAAACGACTCGAGCGACTGCCGAGACTTAGTCCCCCGCCTGACGAATCCGGCGGCGCCATCATGGCGATCCGGTTCGACGTCGCGGAGCGGGGCGGCGACATCGTGGCGGCGGCCGACCACGTCCGGATCGCGATCGGCGACCGCCTGCTCGTCGAGGAGTTCTCGGGCTACATCCACCGCGGAGAGCGCGTCGGGCTCATTGGGCCGAATGGCGCCGGCAAGTCGACACTGCTTCGCACGCTCATCGGGGAGCTGGAGCCGGCGGGCGGTACGCTACGGGTGGGCAACTCGATCGCAGTCGCGTACTACCGGCAGGATCTGACGCAGGTACCGACCGACCGCTCCCTCTACGACGTCATTGCCGAGCTACGGCCGACGTGGGAGCGCGGTCAGGTCCAGGGTCATCTGGGCCGGTTCGGTTTTTCGGGCGACGAAGTCCAGCGGCGCGCGGAGTCGTTGTCGGGTGGCGAACGCGCCCGCGTCGCGCTCGCAATGATGATGCTCGCGCGCGCGAACCTGCTGATCCTCGACGAACCGACCAACCACCTGGACGTCGAATCGATCGAAGCGTTGGAAGACGCGATCGAGCGCTACGATGGTACCGTGATCATCGTGAGCCACGACCGCGCACTGCTGCGTGCACTGGCCGATCGCGTTTGGGTGCTTCACGACCGGCATCTGACACCGTTCGATGGCAGCTTTGCCGAATGGGAGGTCGTGAGCGCGGAACGCGCGCACGCGGCCCGGGTCAAGGCGGCGGAAGAAGCCGCCACGCATCGGATGCGCGAGCGGCAAACGGTCACGCGGCGCCAGGAGCCACGGCGGGACCAGCGTGACGCGTTGAGACGTGCCCGTCGAGACGCGGAGCTGGCGGAGCAGGAGGTAGCGCGGATCGAACAGACGATCGCCGGACTCACCACAGCCCTGGCCGATCCCGAGCTCTACACCACGAGCGCTGGCGCAGCGTCTGCAACTCGGCTCGGCGTCGAGCTGGATGCGGCGAAGGCCGAGCTGGAGCGCGCGATCGACGCGTGGACGACGGCAACCGAAGCAGTCGAGGTGCTGGCAGCGTCGGTGAATGCCTCGCCCTAGCCGGCATACGGTGGCTCGACGGGTGGGTGCACTATCGGGAGCGCGGCTATCTTCCCGCGACCTCGAGCGGGGCCGCCACCGGCGTCTGCGACCGAATCGGCGTTGAAGCGCCGGCGCACGCGTCGCGGGACCGGTGACCCGCAGGGTCTGACAGGTGAAGAGGTGTGAAGTCAAACGCGGAACATGCGGGGAGCGTGTTCCCGATCAGGGGGTGACCGATCGACTCCGTATTCTGGATCTGGGCAGGGTTCCTCCTGTTCGTCCTCGTGGTGCTCGCCCTCGACCTGGGCGTCATCAACCGCAAGGCGCACGTCGTGTCGGTGAAGGAGGCACTCGTCTTCACCAGCGCCGTGTTCCTGATGGCGGTGCTGTTCGACGTGTTCGTGTACTTCGCGTACGAGAATCACTGGCTCGGGCTCGGCCAGAGCGTCGACCGGGTGGATGGGGTCGTCAACGACGGCCGTCTCGCTGCCGTGAAGTTCTTCACGGGCTACATCATCGAGGTCTCGCTCAGCGCGGACAACGTGTTCGTGATCGCGATGATCTTCGAACACCTGCGCGTACCGGCGAAGTATCAGCACCGCGTGTTGTTCTGGGGCATTCTGGGCGCACTGGTGATGCGCGGCGCGATGATCGGGCTCGGCGCGCAGCTCGTGGCACGTTACCACTGGATCCTCTACATCTTCGGCCTGTTCCTCGTGTACACCGCGCTGAAGATGCTGTGGACGAAGTCCGACGAGGCGGCCGATCCCGACGAGGCGCTCGTCATGCGGCTCGTGCGTCGGTTTTTCCCGGTGTGCAAGGAGTACCGGGACGCTCACTTTGTCGTTCGCGAAGGCGGCCGCCTCATGCTCACGCCGCTTGCCGTGGCGCTCGTCCTGGTGGAGACGACGGACCTCATTTTCGCGGTCGATTCGATCCCCGCGATCTTCGCGATCACGACCGACCCGTTCATCGTGTTCACGAGTAACGTGTTCGCGATCCTCGGCCTGCGCTCGTTGTACTTCGCGCTCGCGGGCGCGATCGCGAAGTTCCGGTATCTGAAGGTGTCGCTGGCGGCGATTCTCGGCCTCGTCGGCGTCAAGATGCTCGCCGCCGAATGGCTGAAGGACGTGGTTGGCCCGAGCTTTAACTTCTACCTGCTCGGCATCGTGGCGCTGATACTCATCGCTGGTGTCGTGGCATCCATCGCGGCGGTGCGTCGCGATGAACGTGCGGCTGCGACCGACGCGTAACGATCCTGACGCGCGATGTTCGGGTTGGCAGTAACGGCGACGGTCGTCATTGCGACGGCGTCACAGTCGGCGCAGTCGGCGGATTCGACCTACTCCAGTCCGGCCGTTCGCGCGCTCGTCGAGCGCGCCTCGATCCAGAACCGCCGCGTACCCGATTCACTGCGCGCGTATGTCGCGCGCGCCGAGAGCGAGTTGGCGATCGCCGCGCGCCAGGCGGACGGGGTCGAGCAGACGTTCGCCGTGGAGCAAACGGCGAACGTCGTCCGATGGCGTCGCGACGGGACGTATGAGCAGCGCGTCGTCGGCTACCGGTCGCAGTCCGTGGGCTTCACGCTCTCCGCCGTCGGCATGTTCCGGCAGGCGTGGTTGGTCCCCATGCTGTACGGAAATCGCATCGCGCTGCTCCTCGGACAGCCGGACTCCGCGGCGCGCGGGGACACGCCGCGCCGACGTCGCGCGCGCCGCGGCAACACGACGACGGCGGTTCACCCATTCGCATCCGACCGGGGCCGAGTGTACCGGTTTTCAGGCGGTGACACCGTCGCCACGCTCCGCCCTGGGGGGCGCGAGATCCCGATCGCGCGGATCCACGTGGAACCACAACCGGAGCGAGTCACGCGCCCAACGACGCTCTTTCGCGGCGACATCGAGCTCGATGCCGATCGGGCGCACATCGTCAGGATGCGCGGCTATTTCGAGACGGTCGGACGCCGCCCGGGCACCGTGACACGGTTGGTCGCCTCGCAGATCGAAGCGGTAGCGTACGTCGAATTGGAGAACGGCGAGTACGACCGACAATTCTGGCTCCCGACGTACCAGCGGTTCGAAGCCCAGGCGGCGGTACCGCTCCTTGGCGAGCAACGGGCGATTCTGCGCGTGGTGACGCGGTTTCGCCAGCTCGAGGTGAACCCGTCCGACACCACCCTGGCCGCGTCGCTCGACTCGTTAGGCTCGGACACGCTCCGCCTCGTCCCGCACCGGTTGACGTTCGCGCCGGCTGACAGCATCGACCGCTATCGCGGGTGGACGCGCGACGTCGGCGAGTTGGCCGCGAGCGTCCGGGCCGACGACTTCGCCGACATTGCTCCCGAGGCGTGGCGCTCCACCGGGCCGCCGCTCGTCCGGCCCCGGTACGAGAACGCGTCGGACCTCTTTCACTACAACCGCGTCGAGGGCGCATACACCGGTATCGGCGTCGACGCGCGGTTCCGCGACGCCGTGCCTGGTCTCGCGGCACGCGCCACGCTCGGCTGGGCGTGGTCCGAACGCACGGCCCGTGGTCGCGTTAGGCTCGAACGACAGCGCGGCCCGTGGTCGGCGTTCGTGCGCGCAGGACGAACGCTGGACATCACGAACGACTTCCGCGAGCCGTTCGACAGCGGCTCGACGCTCAGCGCGCTGTTCTCGGTCGACGACTACGACTACGTGGACCGGCATCACGCCATGGCCGGCATCGCCCGCGTGTTGGGGCGACGAGGGGGCGTGCGCCTGCGCCTCGAGACCGGTCTCGGGTCGGACCGCTACGCGAAGACGCGTCTTGCCGATGGGCCGCTCGCGCGCAGCGACTCGGGGTTCAGGATCAATCGCGGCGTCGACCCCGGGCGTTACGCCATCGCGTCCGCGAAGATCGAGGTTCATCCGGAGGTGAA
>DAINRQ010000007.1:62165-112172 GCA_036741775.1 Gemmatimonadaceae bacterium
GCCCGGGACGGTAGACGGCGCCCCCATGTCGCGTCCCACCGACGGGGTGAAGTCCTCGGTCGACGTGCGTCTTCGGTTCTTCGGCGGCGCGCTCAGCGTCGGGACCGCTCGCGCGATCGACCGCCAGCAACGCTGGCGGTTCGTCTTCGGGTTCGCCCAAGTGTTGTGAGCATCAGCGGCGGTGATTCCGTCAGAACTCGCCGATGAAACCAATCTCTGGTTCCAGGCGCTGCCCGAACCGCTCGAAGACACACTGTTGTGCGTGGGCGATGAGTGCGCGAACGTCGGCGGCGGTTGCATGGCCGAGGTTCACCATGATGTTGGCGTGGATATGCGAGATCTGCGCGTCTCCCACGCGGTACCCCTTGAGCCCGCACTGGTCGATGAGACGCCCCGCACCTACACCCTCGATCTTCTTGAAGATCGACCCTGCGCTCGGATGAATGTCGAGCCAGGGGTGGCGGGCGCCGCGCCAGCTCAGGTTTTCTTGCATGACGCGATGCATGACGGCGGGATCACCGCGCTCGAGCCGGAGCGTGACGGACAGCGCCACGTCGCGTCCAGCGTGCAACACGCTCGTGTCGTAACCAAACTGCATGTAGGCCTTGTCGACGACGCGCCGAGTGCCGTGTTCGTCGAGCAGCTCGGCAGCCTCGAAGACCTCGTCGATGAACATCGTCCGCTCGCGTTCGGGGGCGGGCGACAGGAAGTGCAGGTTCTGCCAGACCGCGCCCCCCACAGTACTGGGGATCCCGACGTAATGCTCCAACCCTGACCAGCCGCGACGAACAGCATCGGCGATCAGATCGCGCATGACGACGCCCGTCTCGCACCAGACGCGCCCGTCGTCGTCGAACCGAGTCGCCCGCGCGGAGTTCTTGATGACGAGGCCCCGGAACCCCTTGTCCCCGACGAGAACGTTCGCACCAAGCCCGAGCACGAAAAACGGCAGACCAGCCTCGCGCGCGCCGATGACCGCGTTTGCGAGATCGTCTGCTGACATGGCATCGTAGAAGAGGTCAGCCGGACCCCCAATGCGGAACGTGGTGTATGGCGCAAGCGGCTCGGCCCGCCGGAGCCGGGTCGAGTCAATGCGTCCGGGCAGCGATACGCCGTTAACGGCAGGTGGTGTGAGAGACATGAGCATGAAAAGAAATCCGTTCACGATGGCGCTTGCAACGCTCGTCGTGGCCGTGAGTTTGACGGCGTCATCCGCGTCGGCGCAACGCGCGGAGCTCGACAAGATCATCCAGCGGCGCGTGCTGGCGAACGGGCTCGAAGTCATCGTGGTCGAGAACCACGGCGTTCCGCTAGCGACGGTCGAGATCGACGTGAAGAACGGCTCGTTCACGCAGGCGCCGGAGTACGCCGGGCTCGCGCACATGTACGAGCACATGTTCTTCAAGGCGAACGCGCATCTCTCGGAGCCTGACCAGTTCATTGACCGAGCCGCCGAGCTCGGAGCCGTTTTCAACGGCCGTACGGACGAGGAGCGTGTCGCGTACTACATGACCCTTCCCGCCGACAGCCTTGCCGGTGGCATGCAGGCAATCGCCGACGCCATTCGCTCGCCGCTCTTCCTGCAGGACGAGCTCGAGCGCGAGCGCCAGGTCGTGATTGGTGAGTACGACCGCAACGAGTCCAACCCCTTCTTCAAGCTGCAGACGGAAATCGGGAAGCGCCTCTACCCCGGCCACTGGAGCCGGAAGAACGTCATCGGTGACCGCGAGGTGATCCTCACGGTAACGCCGGAGAAGATGCGGGAGATCCAACGCAAGTATTACGTCCCGAACAACTCGGTCCTGATCGTCACTGGCGACGTGGTGCCGGACAGCGTGTTCACGCTGGCCGCAAAGACGTTTGGCGACTGGCCGAAAGGGGCGGACCCGTTCGTGTCCGATCCGATTCCGGCCATTCCCCAACTCGAGAAAAGCGAAGCCGTGATCATCGAGCAGCCGGTCGGTGCGGTGACGGTGCTCGTGCAATGGCAGGGGCCGAGTGTAGGGCGCGACCCGAAGGCGACATACGCCGCGGATGTCTTTTCCGACGTCCTCAACCAACCCAACTCCACACTCCAGAAGAAGCTCGTCGACACCGGGCTCTGGCAGTCCGTCGGCGTCAACTACTACACGCTCGACCACGTCGGCCCCATCACGATCAGTGGGCAGACCACGCCCGAGAAACTCAAGAGCGCACTCGCAGCCCTCGACGCCGAAATTCAGCGGTTCACCGAGCCTGGATACCTGGGGAAAGATGAGCTCGAGGCCGTGAAGGCGCAGCGCGCCGTGAGCTCGGCGTTCGGCCGCGAACGCGCTTCCGGCTTCAGTCAAACCATTGGCTTTTGGTGGAGTGTGGCCAGTCTCGACTACTACATGGGATACGTCGACAACATGGCGAAGCAGACCCTCGCGGACCTCCGCGCATATGCCTCGAAGTACATCGTCGGCAAGCCGCGCGTCACGGGGGTGCTGATTCCGGCAGAGGCCCGGCAGTCGATATCACTCACGGCGGCGGACCTCCTACCGAGGAGTGTAGCGCAGTGAGTCATTTCACACGACGAAACTGGAGACGGATCGGCGCGTCTGTCACGATACTGGTACTACTTGCGCAGCCAAGTGGCGCCCAGGTGTCGGGAAGTGCCCTTCCCCGTCCGTCGCGAAGTAAGGTGGCGCTCCATGACAGCCTCACCACGTCCTATCAGGTAGGTGGCGTTCGAGTCATCCACCGTCTTACCCCCGCCAATCACGTCGTTGCCGCAAACATCTACCTGTTAGGCGGGGTCCGGCAGACCACCGAGGAAAACGCCGGCATCGAGCTCCTTCTCCTCGAGGCGTCGGACCGGGGAACCCGCGAGTACGCCGGTGACCGGGTTCGGCGCACGTTGTCCAGGTTGGGCAGCAGCATCGTGGTCGACGCAGAGACGGACTGGACGATGTTCGGGCTCAGATCAACGCGGGCCGGCTTCGACTCGACGTGGTCGGTGCTCGCCAGTCGATTGATGCACCCGACGCTGGACTCGAGCCAAGTCCAGCTCGTCCGCGAGCAACTCCTGGCTTCCGTAAGGCAGCGCGGTGACAACCCGGACGCGCTGGCGGCCTTCGTCGCCGACACGTTCGCGTTCTCCGGTCATCCGTACGCGCGCTCCACGCTCGGGACCGAGCGCTCGCTGTCTCGGCTGACTGTCGAGGATCTGAAGCGATACCAAGCCGCGCAGATCGTGACGTCACGCATGCTCGTCGTCATCGTTGGTAACGTCACGCGCGAACGCGTCGAGCGGCTGATCAAGCGAACGCTCGCAAGGTTGCCGGCTGGTAACTACACCTGGACACTCCCCGCAAGTCTGCCACCGCGGCCGGCAGGGTTCGCGCTCGAGGCGCGCACGCTCCCGACGAACTACCTCCTCGGTTACTACGCTGGTCCACCGGCGGGCAGCAAGGACTACCAGGCGCTGCGCATCGCGGCAGCGGTGCTGTCGGGCCAGCTGTTCGCGGAGATCCGATCGCGCCGCAACCTCACGTACGCAGTCGATGCGCCGTTCGTGGAGCGTGCGGTCGCAGCCGGCGGCCTGTACGTGACGACTGTGTCTCCGGACACGACACTGGCGCTCATGCGCCAGCAGATCAGCGCGCTTCAGGAGGGCACGATCGACGCCGAGGCCTTGGACCGGCTCGTTCAGCAGTTCATTACCGAGTACTTCCTGAATAACGAGACCAACGCGGAGCAAGCGAACTTCCTCGCGCGGGCGCAACTGTACCGCGGCGATTTCCGCATCGCCGACCTGTTCGTCGACGAGCTGCGGGAGGTGAGCCCGGAGGACGTGCAGCGCGTGGCACGCCAGTACATCCGCAACGTGCGCTTCGCGTACGTGGGCGATCCGCAACGCATCTCGGCGCGGGCGCTGCGGGGATTCTGAACACGAGCGTCGCGTCCACTCGCGCCTACTCGCGCCTAATCGCGCCTACTCGCGCCTACGTGCCGCGATCGCTCGCCTGAGATCATCGAGGCTCGCGCCGACAGCACGCAACGCGACGAGCGTGTGATACAAGAGGTCGGCTGCTTCCTCTGTCGCGCGCGTGCGGTCGCCGTCGGCGCACGCCGTCACGAGCTCTGCGCATTCCTCTCCGAGCTTCTTGAGTCGAAGGTTCCTGTCGCCGAGCAGGCGCCGCGTATAGCTGGGTCGTGCCGCCGACTCATCGCTCCCGGTCTCAGCGTCGCCGACCCGTTCGGCGATCGTTGTATCGAGCGCGCCGAGCGCGTCGGCCGGCGCGGCCGACATCGCGAAACACGACGCCGTTCCCGTGTGACAGGCTGGCCCGGCCGGATGGACACGAGCGAGGACCGCGTCGGAGTCACAGTCGGTTTCGAGTGAAACGACGCGCTGTACGTGGCCGCTCGTCGCACCCTTGTGCCACAGGCCTCGCGATCGGGACCGATAGTGCATCTCGCCGGTTGCGAGCGTCCGCTCGAGCGCTTCGCGGTCGGCGAAGGCCGTCATGAGGACGGCGCCGGAGGTCGCGTCCTGCGCGATGACGGGGACCACCCCCCCGCCCTTCGCGAAGTCGATCGCATCGAGGTCGAGGCGTCTCGCGTTAGGCACGCGATCCGTCCAGCGGGCTGGCCGCACCCGCACGCCACGGAACACCGAGCCGCGCGCGGACTGGCTCCGCAAGCCGACCGTTCGTGGCGACGGCACCGCTGCCGAAGGGCGTAACGCGACCGTTCCAGTCGCTGAACTCGCCGCCGGCCTCGCGCACGACGGGTACGAGTGCCGCGGCGTCCCACGGAGACATCAGGTCGTCCACCATCGCGTCGGCACGCCCGGTCGCGACAAGCAGATACCCGTAGCAGTCCCCCCACGTCCGGACGATTGCCGCGTCTCCCGCCAGAGACGCCCACCTGCTTCCGCGATCCGGATGCTTCGGAAAGCGGTCGTCGGTCGTCAGGAGCGTCGCCTCCGCAATGGCGTCGGTTTCCGAGACGCGGGTGCGCACGCCGTTCCACCAACACCCCTCGCCTATCGCGGCGGTGGCGATCTCGTCGACGGCCGGGCAATACACGGCCCCGGCGAGCACATCGTCACCACGAGCGACGGCGATCAACGTTCCCCAGAGCGGGACGCCGCGGACGAAGCTCTTCGTCCCGTCGATCGGGTCGATGAACCAGCGGCGCCCGGATTCGTCGCCTTGCGCACCGAACTCCTCCCCGAGCACCGCGTCGCCTGGGAACCGGCGTTCTATCCACTCGCGTGCCGCCACTTCCGCCGCGCGATCAGCCATCGTCACAGGACTCCCATCACCCTTCGTCTCGATATCGAGGCGGGTGCGGAAGTGCCCGAGGGCAACGTTGCCCGCGACCCGCGCGGCGTCCGCAACCGCCTCCATCAGGTCGGCGAATCGGTCGGCGGTCATGCGGCGCGGACCGGCAGATTGTGTGCGTGCATAGCCCGCTTGATCTCCCGAACGGTGGTGACGCGATCGTGCACGATACCGGCGACGAGCGCCGCATCGGCGCGTCCACGGATGATCGCGTCGCAAACGTCGTCGGCCGACCCCGCACCGCCACTCGCGATGACGGGAACGTCTACCGCGTCGGCGATGGCCGAGGTGAGCTCGAGGTCGTAGCCGAGTCGCGAGCCGTCGCGATCGATGCTCGTGACGAGAAGCTCTCCCGCGCCTCGCTCGACACTCTCCATCGCCCACTCCACCGCGTCGAGCGGCGTCGGGGTCCGGCCGCCGTGCGTATGGACTCGCCAAACTGTCCCGTCCCGCTTCGCGTCGATGCTCACCACGACGCACTGGGCTCCGAACCGATTGGCGCACTCCGACAGCATGGCCGGCGACGCGACGGCGGCCGTGTTCACGCCGACCTTGTCGGCACCGGCGCGCAGGACACGCGCCACGTCCTCCGCGGATCGAACGCCGCCGCCAATGGTCAACGGCACGAACAATCGCTCGGCCGTTCGCCGCGCGAGATCGAGGAGGGTGGCACGCTCCTCGGCGCTCGCGGAGATGTCGAGGTAGACGATCTCGTCGGCCCCCTCACGCTCGTAGTGCTCGGCCAGCTGGACCGGATCGCCGATGTCACGCAACGACTCGAACTGAACGCCTTTCACGACACGCCCCGCCTTCACGTCGAGACACACGATGACCCGCCGCGTCACCATCGTACGGCCCCCTTGGTGCTGAACACAACGCCGGAGTCCGCGAGCGCGTCGTGCAGCGACATGCCAAGCGCTTTGAACGCGGCTTCCACGACGTGGTGGCGATCCTCTCCGCGGAGGACACGTACGTGCACCGTGGCGCGCGCGTTGTCCGCGAACGACCGGAACCAGTGATCGTAAAGCGAGCTCGGTACGGGCCCGCAGTAATACGGACGGCCGCCGAGATCCAACGCGACCTCGACGAGCGCGTCGTCCATGGGGAGCACCCGATGCGCGTAGCGCGCGCACGTGGCCGGCGTGAAGTCGGCGATCGCGGCGCCGAACGCGATGCCGACGTCCTCGATGAGGTGATGCCGGAGGTCGCCACTGGCGTCGAGAGTCAGGTCGAGCCGAGAGTAGCGAGCGAGCGTCGTCATCATGTGGTCGAGGAAGCGCAGGCCCGTCGCCACCGTCGCTCGGCCGGTGCCCCGCATGATCTCCAAACGAATGCGCGTTTCGGAGGTCTCCCGCTGCACGAGGGTCATTCCGAGAACTCCTCCGCTGCTTGCCAGGGGTCGATTGCGCCGGTGTACAGCGCCATGCCGATCACCGCCGCCGCAACACCGCGATCGGCCAGCGCACGCAGGTCCGCGAGCGAGCCGATTCCCCCGGACGCGTATACCGGAAACGGCGCGGCCTCGACAACGTCCTCCATCAGAAACAGGTCAGCGCCCTGCATCCGGCCCTCACGGTGTACCGCGGTAACGAGCAGCCCGGCGAGCGGGAGCGACGCGAGCTCCTCCGTGACGTCCGTGATGTCGCGCGGCAGGGTCCGAGACCAGCCATGCGTGACCACGCGCCGGTCGCGCACGTCCGCCGCGACGAGAACCTCGTTAGGCCACGCGGTCGCGACGCGCTCCAGCCAGTCCGCATCCTCGAGCGCCCGGGTGCCGACGACGACGGCGCCAGCGCCGTCCGCGAGCAGCTCCTCGACCTGTGCGGCGTGCCGGACGCCACCTCCCACCTGGACATGTGCCGAGATGTCGCGAAGGATCTCGTGGACCAGCCCGCGGTTCGACCCCCGCCCCGTCGCGGCGTCGAGATCGACCACGTGTAATCGGCGAAAGCCGAACCGGGTCCAATCGCGGGCGACACCAACGGGGTCCTCGAGTCGAACCCGCTCCTGCGTGTACTCTCCGCCGACGAGTTGCACACATGCGCCGCCGCGAAGATCCACCGCGGGGATGGCGATCATTGTCGGGCCTCGTCGAGAAAGGCTTGGAGGAAACGCAGTCCGGGGAGCGAGCTCTTCTCCGGATGAAACTGCACTCCCACCGTCCGTCCGGCGCGCACGACCGCTGGGAATCGGTCAGTGTCGTGGACACTCCACGCACGAACCACGTCGGGGTCATCGGGACGACAGACGTAGCTGTTCGCGTAGTAGACGTGGTCGAGAGGCGCCTGCTGCAAGAGCGCGTCGCGCGGCTCATCGATCGTGTTCCAGCCGATCTGCGGTACGCGGCGCGCCGTCAGCTTCGTCACTTGGCCCGGGATGAGGCCCAGCCCGGGTGTGGTGTCGTCCGCTTCGTCACTGTGGTCGAAGAGCAGCTGCATGCCGAGGCAGATGCCGAGGCACGGAAGGCCCAGCTGCAGTGCATCACGCATGCGCTCACGGCCTGGCGTTAGGCGCCCCGCGGCCGTGCCGAACGCGCCGACGCCAGGGAGGACGAGCGCGTCCGTGTCGATCGAGCGGACCGGATCGGCCTGGACCACAACGTCCGCGCCCGCGGCCGCGATGGCCTTGGTGAGCGAGTGGATGTTGCCCGCGCCGTAATCGAAGATCGTGACCCTCATCGCGCCTCCGGCGGGGCTGCGTCCGATGAGCGCGCGACGGTGTCTCGCGCCGACACCAGGGCCTCGAGCGCACGCTCCATCAGCGGCCAGGGCCCGATCGTCACCCGGATCGCGTCGCCGATGCCGCGGAGCCGCCCGTACGGGCGCAACGCCACGCCATGCGCGCGAGCCAGGTGTGAAATGCGCGGCGCGTCCGCAATCGGCACCAGTACGAAATTCGCGGATGACGGAAGCGGGTGAAAACCGCTCGCGCGCAATGCGGCGACGAACCGTTCGCGGTTCGCGCGCGCGCGCGCCGCGCAGTCGTGCATCCATTGTACGTCCTCTCGTACGGCGCACGCGGCGGCGCGTTCGCCGGGCGCGTTCTCCTTATAGGGGCCCCGGACTTTCTCGATCTCGCGAACGAGCGCCGCGCTCCCCGCGCCGTACCCGATGCGAAACCCGGCCATGCCGAACGCCTTCGATAGCGTGCGCGTCACGAGTACGCGGTCGTGTCTCGGCGCGTCCGAGACTCGTCCCTCACCGCTGAACTCCGCATAGGCCTCGTCGAGAATCACGATCCCCGCGGCGCGCTCGATCACGCGATCGACCGCGGTCCGACTCGCGCAGGATCCCGTGGGATTGTTCGGCGAGCAGACATAGATGATGCGCGCTCCCGTAGCGACCAACGCGTCCGCGTCAACATCCCTCTTGGCCGTGAACGGGACCGGAACCGGAACGAGTCCGTTCACCTGCGCGAACACCGGGATCATGCTGAACGTCGGGTCGGAAAACGCGAGCGACTCTCCCGGCTCGGCGAACGCGCGTATGGCGGAGTCGATCACGTCGTCCGATCCGCACCCCGTGACGATCTCGTCGACACGAACGCCAGCATACTCGGCCAACGCCTCCCGCAGCCGGCGAGTGTGGAGCCCCGGATAGCGAGTAACATCTTCCGCCCCACTGTTGGCTAACTCACGCAGCGCGGCCGGCGGTGCCCCGAACAGGTTCGTGTTGTCGCTCAGATCGACGTCGCAGGCGGTGCGCTCAGTCGGGTACGGCACGACGTCACGCAGGGTGGCGCGTCCGAGGCGCAACGACTCGCTGACGAACACAGGTTCCGTCACGACGACTGCCTCCACGCGCGAGCAGCGCTGGCGTGGGCGGCAAGCCCTTCGGCGTCCGCAAACACAGCGACGTCAGCGGCGAGACGCGCCGCCGCCGCGCGGTCGATACGCTGATACGTCGTCCAGCGCACGAAGTCGAGAGTGTTCAGCCCCGAGTACGAACGAGCGAGGCCACCGGTCGGCAAGACGTGATTCGCCCCCGTCATGTAATCTCCGAACGCGACCGAGCTCGTCTCGCCGAGAAACACGGTGCCGGCGTTGCGAACATCCTTCAACACCGAGTCGGGATCCTTCACGGCGAGCAAAAGGTGCTCCGGCGCAAACTCGTTCGCGAACGACACGGCCTCGGCGATCGATGACGCGACGAGCAGGGCGCCCCGAGCCCGGAGCGCCCGCTCGATGATGCCGCGTCGCTCCTGTGCTGGGAAAAGGCGTTCGAGCTCGGTCGCAACCCGGTCGCCACATTCACGTCCAACGGCTAACACTACGACCGCGGCGTCCGGGTCGTGCTCAGCCTGGGCGAACACTTCGCCGGCGACGTGAACAGCGCTGGCCGTGTCGTCGGCCACCACGAGCAACTCGCTCGGACCCGCCGGTGCATCTATGGCGACGACGTCGGACACGAGCAGCTTTGCCTGGGTGACGAACGCGTTGCCCGGGCCGACGATGCGGTCCATCCGCGGGACGGTCTCGGTGCCATACGCCATGGCCGCGATCGCCCCCGCGCCACCGATGGCGAACACGCGGTCCGCGCCGGCGAGCTCGGCGGCGGCGAGCGTCGTCGCCGCCGGCAGGCCGGTCGCGCCGGGGGGCGAACATACGATCACCTCGTCTACACCTGCGACACGCGCGGGAATGACACCCATGAGCACACTGCTCGGATACGCGGCGCGTCCACCCGGCGCGTAGACTCCGACTCGGCGCAGGGGATCGGGACGACGCCCGACGAGAACCCCGGGCTCCGTATACGTCTCGACCACCTGCGGCAGCGACGCGCTGTGGGCGGCACGGAGGTTCGCCACTGCGCGTTCCATCGCGGCCCGGAGTGCCGGGCTCACCGCACCTAACGCCTCCCGCCACGCCGGCCGCGGCACCTCCAGCGACGATAGGCGGACCTTGTCGTACTCGCGGGCCAACGAGATCAACGCGGCGTCACCGTCGCGGCGCACGACGTCGATGATCGCCTCGCAAGTCGTCCGCACCATGTCATCGCTCGGCCGCACGCGCTCGAGCAGGTGCAACCGCTCGTCGCCTAACGAGGTGAGTGGCCCCCGGAACCGGATCCGCAGCTCGCTCATGGCATGAGCCTCTCGATTCGCGTGACGAGAATCCCGGCGCCGCCGAGCGCCTTCAGTTCGGCGATCGTGCGGTACACCGATGCCGCGGGGACCACTGCGTGCACGGCAACGTGCTGACCGCCGTTCAGGATGTCGATGACGGTCGGTCCGTTGAGCCCGGGCAGCACCTGGCGCACCTGGTCGAGTGCGTCGCGAGGGACATTCGCCATCACATACCGCTGCCCGCGCGCGTGCAGCACGCTATCGAGTGCCGTCACGAGCTCGCCGAGCGCCCGGCGCTTGGGACCGTCCGTCGATGGACCGGAATCGCGGCGCGTGACGAGCCGGGCGGACGACTCGAGCACCGTTGCGACTTCGCGCAGACCGTTGACCTTCAGCGTCGATCCTGTCGACGTCAGATCGACGACCACGTCGGCGATTCCGAGATGCGGTGCGATCTCGGCCGCGCCGGATACCGGAACGACCTCGACATCGCGGCCAGCCTCCCTGAAGAACCGTCGCGTGACGCGTGGGAAGGCGGTGGCGACGCGGCACGCACCAATGTCTGCGAGCGACGTGACGCCGCTGTCGTCCCTGGCCGCGACGACGAGACGACAGCGGCCGAAATCGAGATCGAGGCGCACGTCGAGGTCGCGCTCCGATTCGCAGACGAGATCCCACCCCGTAATGCCCGCATCGGCAGCGCCGTCAGCCACGAATTCCGGAATGTCCTGGGCGCGAACGAAGATCGCCTCGAACTCGCCCCCGAGCGACGCCGACAGGGCGCGGTCGCCGCGCGCGCGCACGGGCAGCCCCGCGTCCTCGAACAGTTCGCGCGTTTCTTCAGCGAGCCGCCCTTTGTTGGGAAGCGCGATCTTCAACATGATGAGCCGACAGGTTCGAAATGGTGGACGAAAAAACAAAGGCCCGTCCTGCTGGACGGGCCGCGGCGGTCGCTGATCGGAGGCAGTTGGTTCAACCGCTCATCCGTTCACGCGCGATCTGCCCCGGCCCCGAGGCCATGGCGGTAATGCGCGTGATGGTGGCGGCGAATGGTCTTCATGGCACGGAACGTAACGGCGTGAGGAACGCCCCGTCAATCGCGGGCGAATCAGTCGCGGCGGCCAGCCCGGGACGCCTGGCATTCCACCCGCGTGGTCCCGTATCTGCAGCGCGGCAGCGTCGACGCGGGATTGGTCGAATTGCTTTCCCGCATGCATGTGAATAAATTCACAATACTCTGAGACCATGGTCATGAGGTCTCGGTTTTCATTCACAAGCAGTTCTCTGTACGGCTCTGGAGGCCTCAGGAAATGCGGTTTCTCGGATTTGCGGTCGCAGCGAGCGCGATCGTTCTCGGTGCGTGCGGCGGTGGTGGTGATAACCAGATGGACACCACGGCGACGGCGGCTCCCGCACCGAGCGATACTGGTGCAATGGCAGCGCCCGCCGGCGGTACAGGTGCCGCGGCACCAATCACCGGCACCACCCACGAAGTGAAGATGGTCGGCGATGACAAGGGCTACCGTTTCGAGCCCGCTGACATCACGGTCAAGCAGGGCGACGGCATCAAGTTCGTCATGGTGTCCGGCGGCCCGCATAACGTAGCGTTCGACCCGGCCACGATCCCGGCCGACGTCAAGCCGCAGCTCTCGGCTAACATGCCTAACCAGCAGGGCGAGCTCTCGAGCCCGCTCTACATGAACGCCGGCGAGTCCTACACGATCTCCTTCGCGGGCATCAAGCCGGGTAGCTACCCGTACCACTGCACGCCGCACCTCGCGATGAACATGAAGGGGACGATCACGGTCCAGTAAGTTCGGCGAGCGCTCAGCGCTCGATTCGATCTCACTGTTCCGCACACGAAGGGCGGAGGCGCGGCGTGCGCCTCCGCCTTTTCCATCCTGCTCCGTGACGGCCGCATGCACACGGACACCACCGAATCGGTGATCGCCGGAATTCGCTGGGGACTCTGCTGTCAGTTCTCGGACTCCGGCGTCCGGTTTCGCCAGGCGACCCATCGCTACGTGGCGACGCTTCCGACGCGCCCGGCCACCGCATACTTGCGGGAGATCGCTCGCGCAAACGCCATAGCGCTTGCTCACGCCGTAGTGCGCTGTGTCGATCTCGGGATCGGCGCGTTCCGAATCACCAGTCAGATTCTCCCGCTCGCGACCCATCCCGTGAGCGGCTATGCCCTCGATGCGCTCGACGAGGACGGCTCGATTCGCCGGTCGTTCGAGGCCGCAGGACGCCTCGCGCGGGAGCTCGACGTGCGTCTCAGTTTCCATCCCGACCAGTTCGTCGTGATCAACTCGGTGCGTGACGATGTGGTGGAGTCATCGATACGAGAACTCGAGATGCAGGCCGCACTCGGACACCTCGTCGGAATCGACACGATCACACTTCACGGCGGCGGCATGACGGGTGGCAAAGCAGACGCACTCGCGAGACTCGAGCGGAACCTCGACAGGTTGTCGGATGCCGCGCGCGTCCGGCTCGCGCTCGAGAACGACGATCGGCTGTTCACCGTGCGTGATCTCCAGCCGCTCTGCCTGCGCGCGGGTGTGCCGCTCGTGTACGACGTGCATCACCACCGATGCAATCCCGATGGCCTCGACGTCGCCACGGCCACCGAGGCCGTGACCGAGACATGGCGCGGTCGAGAGCCGTGGATGCACATCGCGTCTCCCCGGGACGGAGTGACGGCACGCAACCCGAGACCACACGCCGATTTCGTTTCGCCCGAGGACTTCCCGCGCGAGTGGTTCGGGCGTGCCATTACGGTCGACGTCGAGGCGAAGGCGAAGGACGCGGCCATTGTCGCCCTCCGAGCCGAGCTTCGACATCGCCGTGCGGCCGCTGTGAGCGACCGCGAGCTTGCGCAGTGAGCGGCGCGTCCCAATTATCGCCAGCGAATGGTCGACACGATTACCGGGGCTGCTCCGCGCTACACGAGGCGCCGTCGCGCCGAAATGCGTGCCGCCTGGTTTGCGGCGCGAGCGAGAAACACTCTTCGCCACCCGATGCGCCTGGCGGCGATTTGTGGCACGGTATTCACGGTGGCACTGGTCCTCCTCGTTCTGGCGCCCCGCGACGCCCGACGTGCGTCAGAACAGATCGCGCCCCTCTCGGCGCGGTGGCGTGACACCGTTCCGCTCCTGCGGGCTGTCGACTCGACGTCGCGCCGATTGGCAGCCGCGGAATCGACGCTCGATGCGAGACGAGCGCTCGCGGCTCGGCCTGTCTACGTTCCGCGGCCCGATACGCTCTCGACCGCGCTTGCGGCGCGCCGCGATTCGATGATTGCGGCGAGCGCGGAGCTGACACGACTACTCGAGCGGGTCGAGAACTCGCCGCTTCCACAGTCGTATCGCGCACTCGGCGAGACGCCTTCGCTGAGCGGTAGCCCCCAGGTGCGCGCGTTGCTCGACTCGCTCGCGGAGGTCGAGCAGGAACGCGAGGAGTTCGGTGCCGGCCGGGGCGTCGATCCCATCTTCGTCGCCCTCACCGCGCGCGCCACTGCCGTCGGACGATCCATTCGTGCCATTGCCGAGGGCCGCCAGGCCGCGCTCCGAGATTCGATTGCGCGGCTGCGACCGCGCACTCCCGTCATCCCCACCGTTATCGCGGTCGACACCCTCGGCCCACTCCGGCGTCGCGACGCCGCGTTAGTCGCCCGCGACTCGGTCGCGACGGCCCTCGATGCCGCTCGGCAGGAGAATGAGCTCACGGATCGTCAGCTGCGAGAAGCGCGAGCCCAGGCGAACGTTCTCGCGCCTCCGATCGCGATTCTGACCGCGTCCATCGTCCTCGGCACGATGGTCGGCTTCGCCATCGCCTTGCTGATCGAGTTGGTGAAACCACGCGTGTCAGATTTGCAGGAAGCTGAGCGCGTCACCGGGGCCCGTGTGTTGGCGGTCGTGCAGCCGCGTGTCATCCCGCCAGAGCGGGCTCGACGAAAGGCTGACCTTCGTCTCCCACCGCTGATTGACCCCACGTCGGACGCCTATCGCCTTCTCGCGTCTCACGCGAGCGTCGCCGAATCCGGCCGAGCGGTCATCACGGTGACGGGCGACGTGCCAGCCGTTACGGCGGCGATTGCCGCCAATATCGCCGCTGTCTCCGCGAACGACATGCGAAGCACCCTCCTGATCGATGCAGACCTCGCAAAGCGTCCCATCACTTCCGTGCTTCGTCTCCCGCAGGCCGAAGGTGTCTCCGCGGTGCTGAGCACCGGTGTCGACCTTTCGGCCGCCGCCATACAGACCCCGGTCGGGCGCGACCGATGGCTGGACGTGGTCCCGAGCGGTCCCCACCCGCGTGGGGCGATCACCAATCGCGAAGCGGAGCAGCTTGTGCAAGCGGTAGTTCGCGCAGCGCGTCACTACGAGCTGACCCTGGTCGTGGCGCCACTCGAGCGTGCCGCGGAGGTTCGAGTCGCCCCATCTGTGTTGATCTGTGCGCAGATCGCGCATTCACTCGTTGCCACAATGCGCGGCGCGGTTGCGGCGCTGCGAGACCAAGGGGCGCAAATCATTGGCATCGTACTCTGGGCCGCGGACGCACCAGATCTCGACCCGCCGTGGACGTTCGAAGCGTGGTTTTCTGGTGACCGCGCTACGGAAACCGCCGCGGCTCCGGCAGACCGTTAGACCGAGGACCACCCGAGCCATCCATGTGGTCCGATACGCTGTTCGCAGCCGAACGCGCGCATCTGCTCCGAGTATTGCTCTGGGGGGCGTCGAGCGTCGTCGTTGGTACTCTGATTGTGGTCGGTCTCACAGTCCGCCGTGTAAAGGCGCCGATCGTGACACAGTTTGCGGCCCAGGCGCTTGGATGGGGTGTGATCGAACTGGCCGTCTCGGCGATTGCCTGGCGTACCCAACCCATGCGGGACGTCTCGGCTGCGGTGCGCCTCGACCGCATTACATGGTTCAGCGCCGGACTGGACGTTGGATTGGTCGCCGTGGGGATCGCCCTTGCGGTCGTCGGGTGGACGGGACGACGCCTCGGGGTGGTCGGTCTCGGCCTCGGCGTCGTGGTTCAGGGTCTCGCGTTACTCGTCCTGAACCTCACGTTTCTGTCCATTCTCGCGCGCCTCGTTTAATGCGCGGCAACGTCACTTCCGCTGCCCACCGTCACGCCCGGCTGCTATGTTATCGGTCCGCGCGTTCGCCGTTCTTCCGCCACGGGGCGCCGTCATGACGATTACCGGCTACTCCGACCGCATCAACCACGCGCTCGCGTTCGCGACCAAGCACCACGACCAGCAGGTGCGAAAGGGAACGCGACTTCCGTATGTGACGCATCCCGCCAACGTCGCGATCATCCTCACGCGATATGGTCAGGACGAGGACACTGTCGTCGCCGGCATTCTGCACGACGTGATCGAGGACTGCGTGCGTGACGGGTACACGCGCGAGATGCTCGAAAGCCGCATCGCCGACAAGTTCGGTCGTGACGTGCTCGAGACCGTGCTGCAGGTGACTCAGCGGAAGTATGATGACGATGGGATCGAGCTTTCGTCCGACGAGCGCAAGGAGGACTATCTCACGCGATTGGCGCAGGCCGGCCCGCGCGCGCGATGGGTGTGTGCGGCCGACAAGGTGCACAACGGAAGTACCATCCTCTCGGATCTCGAACGAACCGACTATCCCGAGACGGTGTGGGGACGGTTCAACGTCGGCCGCGAGGGAACGGTGCGGTGGTACCGTCGCGTTCACGAGCGGCTGCGCGAGGTCGGCTTCGACGCCCCGATCATGCGCGAGCTCGACGCCATCGCGCGCACGCTCGAGGCGCAGCTCGAGGATCCTGACTCACCCGCGCATCCCCCGCGAGTATCAGGCACCAGTACTCTCGACAACCCCGTGTCGTCCACCGACGAACCGCGCTCGGCGAGTCTCTAGTGGTGCGTGCGTGCCGGTAGACGTCGTTAGGCGTTGACCGGCGCCGTCTCGCGTGCCGGGTATCGGCGTGCGACGTACGCCTCGAGCAGCGTGAGGAACTCGGGGACGATCCCCTCCCCTTTCAGCGTCGTAACGAGCTTCCCGTCCACGTACACCGGTGCCTTCGGCTCTTCGAACGTGCCGGGAAGCGAGATCCCGATGTTCGCGTGCTTCGACTCGCCCGGCCCGTTCACCACGCACCCCATAACGGCGACGCGGAGGTCCTCGACGCCCGGGTGGCGTTCGCGCCAGACAGGCATCTGCTGGCGCAGATAGACCTGGATGTCTTCGGCCATCTGCTGAAAGAACGTGGACGTCGTGCGGCCGCATCCCGGGCACGCGGTCACCTGCGGGGTGAAGCTCCGCAGGCCGAGTGATTGCAGGACCTGTTGCGCCACCAGCACTTCGTCGGTCCGGTCGCCGCCGGGCCGGGGTGTGAGCGAAACACGAATGGTGTCACCGATCCCTTCGGCCAGCAGGATGGAGAGCGCCGCGGTGCTCGCGACGATGCCCTTCATCCCCAATCCGGCCTCGGTCAGCCCGAGATGGAGCGGGTAGTCGCACCGCGAGGCGAGTCGGCGGTAGACCGTGACGAGGTCCTGCACGACGGAGACCTTCGCGGAGATGAGAATGCGGTCGTGGCGAAGCCCTCCTTCCTCCGCGAGCGCCGCGGACCGCAGCGCGCTCTCGATCATCGCCTCGATGTACACGTTCTTGGCGTCGCGCGGCTCGGCGCGTGCGGCGTTCTCATCCATCATCGTCGTCAACAGGTCCTGATCGAGCGATCCCCAGTTGACACCGATGCGAACCGGCTTGTCGTGGTCGAGCGCGACTCGCACGATCGCGCGGAAATTCTCATCGCGCCGCTTGCTTCCGACGTTGCCTGGGTTGATCCGGTACTTGGCCAGCGCGGCCGCGCACGCCGGGAACTTGGTGAGCAGCAGGTGACCGTTGTAATGGAAGTCGCCGACGATGGGCGTATCGATGCCCCGGTCAGCGAGGCGTGTCATGACTTCCGGAAGCGCGGCGGCGGCCGCCTCATTGTTCACCGTGACGCGCACGAGCTGTGACCCGGCAGTCACCAAGGCGGCGACCTGGTCGGCCGTGGACGCCGCGTCCGCCGTGTCGGTGTTCGTCATGGACTGCACCACAACGGGGTGCCCCGACCCGATTTGCACGCCGCCGACCGACGCTGTTACCGTATGTCTACGCGTTTCGAACGCCACGCGGTCTCCCATGTGTTGACGCAGTTCACCGAAACCTAGCCGCCGATTCCATCCCCGCCGTCATGAGCGAAGACGAGGAATACCCCGAACGGGGATACAACACTCGGGACGTCGAAGCGCAGCGTTCAGCCCCCCCGCCCAGGAAAAGCTTCGTTCGGCGTCACTGGGGCAAGTTTCTCGTCGCAGCGGTCGTGACCCTGCCGGCGCTCGGGATGGTCGTGTGGGCGGCCATTGCGATGTCCTTCGCCTACTCCGCCGGGGAACGCGTCGGCTACATCCAGAAATTCTCGGAGAAGGGGTGGCTCTGTAAGACCTACGAGGGCGAGATCGCGATGGTCAACCTGCCGGGCCAGATCGCGAACACCTTCCAGTTCTCGGTCCGAGACGACAGTGTCGCTGCGCTCATCAACGGGTCGCAGGGAAAGCGCGTCGCGCTGAGCTACGAGCAGCACAAAGGGCTGCCGACTTCGTGTTTCGGCGAGACCGAGTACTTCGTCAAAGGGGTGAAGGTGATTGGTCCGTAAGCCGGCGCGTATCAAGGGCGTGGCTAACGGGACGGAGGTCGGAGCGAAGGAAACGGCCGGCCTCAGTCGGCCTCATTGTTCAGTCGGCAAGCTCATCTTATTATTTTGCCGCTCATGCCCGACCTCGGTTGGCATCGAGCGAGACCTAGCGCGGGGGGTCTGAATGGTCCCGCGCCGTATCACTATTGTCAGGGGCTCGGCGTGTTCCGCTCCCTTCGACAAGTTCTTTCCCGGAGTCTGGAATGCGTACGACCGGCAAGGTGAAGTGGTTCAACGACGCGAAGGGATTCGGCTTCATCACTCCCGACAACGGCACGAAGGATTGCTTCGTGCACTACAGTGCCATTCAGGGGAGTGGCTTCAAGACTCTCGCCGAAGGCGACGCCGTGGAGTTCGACATTGTGCAGGGCCCCAAGGGCCCCGCGGCCGAAAACGTCAGCAAGGCCGGCGCGCGTTAACATCAGGCTCGCGTGAGCGAGCGACGACACGAACCAGTCGAGTACCAGAGAGGCGGGCGCCTAGTAGGCGCCCGCTTTTCTCGTCATACGCCTCTCATACAACGGCATCAACGGCGTCCGCCGGACCGCGCCGCTTTGGCCGTCGCCCGCGCGCACGTCGACCGACTGCTTCGACCGCGGTGTCGAGACGAGCGATGGTCGAGGCGTGAAGCGCGTCGAGGTCGACGGAAATGCGTGCAAAGGACCCAAGGTCCAGAACTCCGCCGTGCTCGCGAAGCGCCTTCACAACCCCAAGCGCAGACGGGACAGTCAGGCCGAGCGCCTCACCAAGCTCGAGGGTAATCGCCAATGTCACCACGGCCTCAGGTGCAATCCGCCGGGAAACCCCGCGACGCTTGCGCTCGACTCCCGGCAGCGTATTGCGCGATAGAATGTTATCGATCTGCTTGGCTGGTACGCCAAGAGCCTCGGCGGCTGCGGCCACGTCGTAGACAGGCATTATTCCTCCAACACGAGGAACAAAAATAGAGCATTTCGTGCTGCATGTGAGCTCTGAGGCGCGTACAAATAGATCGCGTTCGGCAGATGGCACACCTGCTGCCCTGCTCTCAGCAGTGATCGACGTACTGGCGCACCACCCGTACTGGAGAACGACGTGTACAAGCAACGTATCACCGCAGCCACCATGTCTATCGCCGCCGTGGCGGCATTCGCACTACCCGCAGAGGCCCAGCGACGAACGACGTTTGGCTTCGCGGCGGGTGCGACTATTCCGATCGGGGTCCTCGGCGACGCGACCTCCACAGGGTTTCATGCCCTCGGCACGCTGGCCATCTCCGGGACGGCCACCTCGCCAATCGGCTTCCGCGTCGACGGCATGTACAACAACCTGTCTGGGAAGAGCTCTGGCCCTGACCTCACTGTATGGACGGTCAACGGGAACCTGGTATATGCGTTCCCGGGCGGTCTCACGGCGACGCCGTACCTCATAGGTGGCGCCGGGTGGTACAACATGCAGGCAGACGAATCGGACGTGGACTCGACCAACGATTTCGGGCTCAACGGCGGTGTGGGAGCACGGTTCGCGTTGAGCGGGTTCAGCACGTTCGCTGAGATCCGGTTCCACAACATCTTCTCCGAGAACGAGTCGGGGCGGTTGCTTCCGCTGACCTTCGGCATCGTGTTCTAGCACTGTTCGTCGTGCGGCCAGCCGCGTCGCGGCCAGAACGACCTTGAAACACGAGGCCCCCCGCGCCCGGGCGCGGGGGGCTCGTGTTAGCGTTAGGCAGCGGTCGGTCAGTCGGCGCGGAGGTTCAGCTCGTTCCCGCGGGCCACTTCCCCGCCCTGGGAGAGCGACGCCATGGCCGCTTCGAGCTGTGCGCGAACCGCCTGCGGTCCTGTCCCACCGTCCACTTCCCGACGCGCCACGGACGCGCGCGCCGAGAGCGCATCGAGCACATCGTCACCGAATGACGCGTGAGCCGAGGTGAATGCGGAGAGCGGAAGTGCGCCGAGATCGACGCCCGACTCCTCGCTTTGTCGAACGAGCGAACCGACACTCGCGTGGGCCTCGCGGAAGGTCACGCCTTTCCCGACGAGATAATCCGCGAGATCTGTCGCCATCATCGAGCTCGAGACGCTTGCTTCCATGCGGTCGGGAACGAACGTGAGCTCGTCGAGCGTGCCGGTGACGGCGGGAAGCACGAGCAGGATGCCATCGACCGCGTCGAACAGCGCGCGCTTATCCTCCTGCAGGTCCTTGTTGTACCCGCTGGGCAGCCCCTTGAGCGTCGCGAGCAGCGCCGTCAGGTCTCCCAGCACGCGGGCGCCCGAGGCGCGCGCCAACTCGAGCGCATCGGGGTTGCGCTTCTGCGGCATCATGCTCGAGCCGGTCGTGTACGCGTCGCCGAAGCGCACGAACCCGAACTCGCTGGAGCCGTACAGGATCAGGTCCTCGGCCAATCGCGAGAGATGCGCGCCTAACAACGACAACGCGAACAGCAGCTCGGCAATGAAATCGCGGTCGGCGACCGCGTCGATGCTGTTTTTCGAGATCGAGGAGAATCCGAGGCTGCCTTTGAGGAGGACGCGCGAGATGGGGAACGCGCAGCCCGCGACCGCGCCGGACCCGAGTGGCAGGACCGCCGCGGATCGCGCCGCCATCGACAGGCGCGCGCGGTCGCGATCGAGCGGCCAAAAGTGCGAGAGCATCCAATGCGCCGCCGAGACCGGCTGGGCGCGCTGCATGTGCGTGTACGACGGCATGAGCACGGCCTGATGCGCGGCTGCCTGGCGGACCATGACCTGCTGGAGGTCGCGAACGGCCGTATCGAGCTCGGTGCACGCGTCCATGGACCACAGCCGCGTCGCCGTCGAGACCTGGTCGTTCCGGCTTCTGCCAGTGTGGAGCTTCGACGCCACGTCGCCGATCTCCTCGTGGAGGAGCCGGTCGATCATCGTATGGACGTCCTCGTCGGCGGGAAGGGGAGATGCACCGTCCTCGAATCGC
The DNA here is from genome assembly GCA_036741775.1 of Gemmatimonadaceae bacterium. Taxonomy (GTDB): domain Bacteria; phylum Gemmatimonadota; class Gemmatimonadetes; order Gemmatimonadales; family Gemmatimonadaceae; genus JAJKIV01. The sequence continues at coordinate 83,207 of DAINRQ010000007.1, forward strand.
CGCGCCACCGCGTCGAGCCCCGTCTCGATGCGGCGGCTCTCGTCGAGCGTGAGGATCCCCGCGTTCCACAATGCCACGGCCCACGCCTTCGAAAGTCGGACGTCGAACGGCCACAAACGGAAATCCGTCCCGATCGAGCGGTTGACGGCTTCCAAGGCCGGCGCCGGGCCGCCGCTGAAGCGCCCGCCCCAGAGCTTATGCGACGAGCGATCGCCTCCTACCGATGGGGGAGAAGAAGCCGACAACGTGTCGTCGGTCCCGATCCCGGGGTCCGCGCCGCGCGGCGCGTGGGCGCCGCCGCCGTGATCCGGTGTCGCCTGTCGCGTGGGGCGGACTTCCACGCTCACGCCACTACGAGCGCCGGCTCCGGCGCTCCCTCGGCGGCGGCCGCGGCCATCTCCTGGTCCTTGATGGCGCGCACGCGCATGGAGAGCCCGTAGAGCCGAATGAACCCGGCAGCGTCGCTCTGTTCGTACACGTCGTCCTCGCCGAACGTCACGAACCGCTCGTCGTAGAGGGCGTGCGCACTTTCACGGCCGACGACCTGCGCCGAGCCCTTGTAGAGCCGCAAGGTGACCGACCCCGTCACGCGCTCCTGGGTGATGTTCACGAATGCGTCGTACGCTTCACGTTCCGTCGTCCACCAGCGCCCCTCGTACACGATGTCGGCGTAGCGCGGCGCGATGACGTCTTTCGCGGCCAACGTCCGACGGTCGAGCACGAGTTGCTCGAGCTCACTGTGCGCCGAGTAGAGCAACGTACCGCCGGGCGTTTCGTACACGCCGCGGGATTTCATCCCCACCAGGCGGTCCTCGACGAGATCGATCCGCCCCACGCCGTGCCGGCCACCGACCGTGTTCAATGCCGCGATCAGGTCGACGGGCGAGAGCTCGCGACCGTTTACCGACACCGGCGTGCCGCCGGCGAATCCGATCACAACCTCTTCCGGTTCGTTAGGCGCGTCCTGTGGGTCCGTGCTCAGCATGAACACGTCCTTGGGCGGGGCCTTCGCCGGGTCCTCGAGTACGCCGCCCTCATGCGAGATGTGCCAAAGGTTCCGGTCGCGCGAGTAGATCTTTTCCTTCGTCGCCGCAACGGGGATGTTGCGCGCTGCGGCGTAGGCAATGGCGTCTTCACGGCTCCGGATGTCCCACTCTCGCCATGGCGCGATGACGGGGAGATCGGGGGCGAACGCCATGTATGTCAGCTCGAATCGCACCTGGTCGTTGCCCTTGCCGGTACAGCCGTGTGCCAGTGCGTCGGCGCCGACCGCGCGGGCCACCTCGACCTGCCGCTTGGCGATGAGCGGCCGCGCCGTTGACGTGCCAAGCAGGTATTTCCGGTTGTAGACGGCCCCCGCACGGAGGGTCGGGAAGATGAAGTCGCGGACGAACTCGTCCCGAAGGTCCTCGACGTAACACTCGTCCGCACCCGACGCCAATGCCTTCGCGCGAACACCGGCGAGCTCCTCAGGCCCTTGGCCGATGTCAGCGGCGACGCAGACGACGCGCGCACCGTACTTCTCACGCAGCCACGGGACGATGATCGAGGTATCCAACCCGCCAGAGTAGGCGAGGACAATGGTCTTCATCGAGCGCTCCAGATAACTATTCAGGTGGAGTGCATAATTAAACAGCTTCGCAGAATGTCGTCAATGGAAGGGCCGTCGCGAAAAGGCATCCCAGCCACCGTTGGTTGCTCACCAACTGCGTGTTCGCCGCCCCGAACCGAACACGTGCTCTGCAGGAAACGCGGGGTCAGATATCGGCGAGCTTCCGAAGTCGGTTTTCGAGACGCTCCCGCGCGCCTGAGGAGCGACACACGACAAGGATCGTATCGTCGCCGCCGACGGTGCCAAGCACATCCGGCCACGCTTCGCCGTCGAGCGCCGAAGCGACCGGTTGCGCGCCGCCCGGAACTGTGCGAAGGACGATGAGCTCGCCAACGCCGTCGACACGCGTCAACAGTTGCGGCAAGAGCACGTCGAGCGCGGGACGTGCCGCGCTGCTGAGCGCGCCGTCCGCGATCGCGTAGCGAACACCATCCGGTGTCGGGACGCGCGCAAGCCTGAGCTCACGGAGGTCGCGCGACAGTGTCGACTGCGTCACGTCCCAGCCGCGTGTGCGCAGGAGAATCCGCAGCTCTTCCTGGCTCCCGATCGGCGTTGCGTCCACGAGCTCGAGGATCGCCGCGTGTCGCTTCCGCTTGTCCACGAACTGAAACCCTCCGCCGGTTCGGGGCAGACGATAGCACGAAGTCGCCGCCGGCGGCAGAGCACGTCGCGCCGGCACGCAGCGCCAGGCACAACCCGACGACCAGTTGACTTCGGGGTGATGCAATAATATGCATTCAGCGTGCATAGAATCCCTGTTGGAGTCCTCGGCGCGAGCGGCTACGCGGGGCGCGAGCTCTGCGCCCTCATTGCCCGCCACCCGGCGCTGGAACTGGCGTTCGCAACCGCGAATGAGCGCCGGGGTGAACGCGCACGTCTGGGCGGAGCCGAGGTCCGGTTCGTGGCGCACGACGACGCGCCGCTCGGCCAGGCCTCGCTCGTCTTCTCGGCGCTCCCGCACGGCGCATCGGCCACGTGGGTGGAACGTGTGCGTGGCGCCGGCGCGCGCGCCGTGGACCTCTCCTCCGACCTCCGTCCCGGCCAGGGCGTGCAGGGCGTGCCCTACGGACTCACGGAGCTCACGAGGGGCCAGTTGCGCGACGCGCCCGTCGTCGCCAACCCCGGCTGCTACCCGACGGCGATTCTCATGGCGCTCGCGCCGCTCGCGCGCAGGGGGCTGATCGCGCCCGGCGGCACGGTGACCGTCAATGCCGCCAGTGGAGTCACCGGTGCCGGCTTCACACCGCGCCCGGACCTGTTGTTCGCGGAAGTGGCGGAGGACTACAAGGCGTACGCGGTCGGCAATACTCACCGCCATCTGGCCGAGATGCGGAGCGTGCTTACCGACCAGGGGGCCGATGTCGACCTGATCTTCACGCCACATCTGCTCCCGGTGGCCAGGGGCATCCTCGCGACGATCACGGTGCCTCTCGTCGAACCACTCAGCGCTCCTTTATCGCTCTGGCGCGAGGACTTTGCGGGCGAGCGGTTCGTCGAGATCGACGAGGAGCCGCCGACACTCCGCGACGTCGTTCGAAGGAACGTAGTGCGCATCTCCGCTCGACCGGTGGCCGACGTGCGGCGGCCGACGCTGTTGGTGCTCTCAGCCATCGACAATCTCGTCAAAGGCGCTGCGGGCCAGGCCGTCCAGAACGCGAATGTCGTTCTGGGTCTCGACGAGCCGATGGGACTGCCGGCATGACGCGCGTCATCAAGATTGGCGGCCGCGCGCAGAACGACCCGACGCTTGCCCAGGCGCTCCTCGAGGCGGCGGCGCGAGACCGCATTGTCGTCGTGCACGGCGGTGGCGACGAGGTGTCGGCGCTGCAGCGTCGGCTCGGGATGACGCCGCGGTTTCACGGCGGCCGGCGCGTGACGACGCCGGAGGATCTCGATGTCGTGCGGATGGTACTCTCGGGCATGGTGAACAAGCGTCTCGTGGCGGCGCTGGTCAGCGTCGGCATTCGCGCCGTCGGACTGTCCGGCGAGGATGACGGGCTGCTGCGCGCGCGCGCGACGGCGCGGGAGACGTTAGGCGAGGTGGGCGAGCCCGCGCGCGTCGACCAGCAGTTACTGGCCGTGCTCTGCGGCGCCGGGTTCGTGCCGGTGGTCTCGCCGCTCGCGCGCGATGACGCGACCGGGGCGACGCTCAACGTGAATGGCGACGACGCCGCAGCGGCGATTGCCGTAGCGCTCTGCGCCGACGAGCTCGCGCTGATTGCCGATGTGCCGGGTGTGATGGCTGGCGGCGACGTCGTGCCCGAGCTCGACATCGAGCAGGCCGCCGCGCTCATCGACGACGGGACGGCACGCGATGGCATGGCGGCGAAGCTGCAAGCAGCTCGCCGCGCAGTCGAGCGCGGCGTCACCCGTGTCCGGATCGGCGACGTTGGGGCGATTCGCTCCGCGACGGCGGGAACCGTCGTCACCCTTTCTCCAACCGCGGTCTGACAATGGCCACTTTCACGACGGCAGCGCCAGCGGGAATCGAGGCACTCCTCGGTCTCTACAAGCGTGCCCCGATGGAGTTCGTGCGCGGCGACGGGGTCGAACTGTTCGACTCCGAAGGGCGAGCGTACCTCGATTTCACCGCCGGGATAGGCGTGAACGCGTTGGGGTACGGTGACGAAGGGCTCCGCGAGGCGATGCACGCCGCGGCGGACGGGCTGATTCACGTCTCCAACCTTTTCCGTACGCCACCCGGGGAGCAACTCGCCGCTCGCCTGGTCGAGCTCTCGTTCGCCGAGAAGGTCTTCTTCTGCAATTCGGGGGCGGAGGCGAACGAGGGGGCGTTCAAGTTCGCGCGCAAGTGGGCACGCACGACCGTCGGCGCGGCGAAGACCGACATCATCGCGCTTCGCGGTGCGTTCCACGGGCGGCTCTTCGCGTCACTCGCGGCAACGGATCGACCGAGTTACCGCGCGCCGTTTCGGCCGCTTGCTGGCGGCGTGTCGATCGTCGAGCGCGACATCGACGATCTCGCGATCGTGCTCGATCCCGAAACAGTCGCCGCGGTCATTCTGGAGCCAGTGCAGGGGGAAGGTGGCGTGCGCGTCCTCGACCCCGGCTTCGTGCGCGAGCTCCGAGCGCTGACGCGCGAGCGGCGCGTTGCGTTGATCTTCGACGAGATCCAGTGCGGACTCGGGCGCACCGGGTCGCTGTTCGCCTACGAGCAGCTCGGAGTCGAACCGGACCTGCTGACGCTCGCCAAGCCGTTGGCCGGTGGGTTGCCCATGGGCGCCGTGCTGCTCGATGGCGCGATCGCGAGCGTGATGAACGCGGGCGACCACGGCACGACGTTCGGCGGCGGCCCGTTCGTCGCCGCGGTAGCGATGCACGTCCTCGAGCGCGTCGCCGATCCGACGTTACTGGAGCACGTCCGATCGGCCGGGACGTGGTTTGGCGAGCAGCTCCAGGCCATGGGCGCGCGGACGGGGCGCGTGCGCGCGCTGCGTGGCACGGGGTTCATGTGGGGGATGGATGTCAGCGAACCCGCCGGCGACGTGGTCGCTCGCGCGCGCGAGGCCGGACTCCTGATCCTCACCGCGGGCGATCACACGCTCCGGTTCTTACCGCCTCTCGTGACGTCCCGCGCCGACCTCGCGCGCGGCCTAACGATTCTCGAACAGGTGCTCTAGAGTCGCTCAGCGGCGTCAGAACACGAAGCCGAAGGTGACGGGCACGAACTGCAGCGCCTTCAGCTCCTTGTTGCTGATGAACTTGTCGTCGGTGTAGACGTTGTTGAGCTTCGCCTCGATGAACGCGGAGGCGCCGAGCAGGCGTAGGGAGAGTCCGACGCCGCCGTTCACGGCGAACTTCGTCTCGCTCTCGTCGTCTACACCCGGCGCCGCGCTCCCGAGCTTCGTGTTGATGTTGAAGCCGCCCAGGCCCGCGGTGACGTACGGGGTGACCGGACCCATCGCGAACGGGATCGTGATGTTTGCCAGCCCGCCAAGGATCTGCTGCGTGATCTCGTCGCTCGGGGTGAACGTGCCGCCGGTGCCTGGCGAGAAGGCGAGGTTCTCTTTGAACGTGAACTTGTTGTAGTTGAGGTCCGCGCGAAGCGCCAGCGGCAACCCCCCGAGGTTGAAGATCAGGGAGCCCTGGCCGTTCCACCCGGCCTTGAGTGCGTCCTTGTACGACCCGATTGGCACGCTCGCTCCGCCGCCGATCGCAATCGAGATCGGGCGCGTCGAACCGCCCGCTGAATTCATCCGTACCTGGGCCGCCGCGGTCGAGCGGTCCGCGGCGAGGAGCGCGACGACGACCGAGGCGATCGCAGTGCTTCTACGTGGCATTAGCGTCCTTCCGCTCCAAGGGGCAACATCGCGAGGCTGATCGGCTCGGTACAGAGGGACCGCGGCAATAGCCTGAAGGGTATGTACTCAGAACAACGTTCCCAGAGGCGTGGCGCTCTCACGTTGTGGTGCCGCGTAACCCCGCCGTTCGGATTTGTCCCGACGCGCGCTCGTCCTGGCGTGACGAGCCGAGTCCTCACGCAGTACATTCCCGCGCCAACCTTCCTGGGGCCAGAATGCGCCGCTCTCTCCTGATAGCCACTCTCGCGTGTGCACTCCCTGCTATCGGGTGCGCTCAGGCGGTCCAGGCTCCCGCCGCGTCAGGTCCCACGCTGCTGGTGTTTGTCACAGTCGACCAACTACGCCCTGACTACTTCATGCGATTCGAAGGGCAGCTCAGCGGTGGGCTCGCCCGGCTGTATCGAGGCGGCGCGTTCTATACGAACGCGGTCCACGACCACGCGATCACGGAGACGGCTCCCGGCCACGCGGCGACGATGTCCGGGCGCTTTCCGCGCAGCACCGGCATCGTCGAGAACGCCGCCGGCGTGGGTGACCCGGATTCGCCACTCATCGGCGGCGGTGGTCCCGGCGCCTCGCCGCACCGCTTCCGAGGCACCGTCCTGACGGATTGGATCCTGCGGAAGAATCCTCAAGCGCGCGCGCTATCCGTCTCGCGAAAGGACCGTGGCGCGATCCTGCCAATGGGCCGATTGAAACAGTCCGTCTTCTGGTACGCCGGGACCGGGGACTTCACGACCAGCACCTACTACCGGGACACGCTTCCGGAGTGGGTACGACAGTTCAACGCGCGGCAAGTCCCGGCGCAGTCGGCCGGCAACGCATGGACGCTCCTGCTCGACGAGTCACAGTATCCCGAGCCCGATGATGTGCCGCAGGAGAATGCGGGCCGCGGTGGTGTCACGTTCCCGCACCTCGTTCCGCTGGACTCCGCCCGCGCCGCCGCGGTATTCCCGGCATTCCCGTGGATGGACGAACACACCCTGCAGTTCGCGCTTGCCGGGCTCGAGGCGTTGAAGCTGGGCGAGGGCCCGGGTACGGACGTGCTGGCCATCTCGCTGTCGACGACCGACGCGGTCGGGCACGCGTACGGTCCCGACTCGCGGGAGTTGCACGATCACATTCTTCGGCTCGACCAGTACCTCGGGGCGTTCTTCGACTCGCTGTACAAGGTTCGCGATTCGTCGCGAGTGATCGTCGCCCTCACCGCCGACCACGGTGTCGCGCCGTACCCGGGGGTCAAATCGCGAGATCCGAATGGGGACGCGGGGTACGCGCGCGAGGCGCTCGAGACCGGCTGGGCGATGGAGGCGCGCGTCGCGGCGGCGTTAGGTGACAGCACGCAGTTCATCTGGTCGCCGCCGATGCTTCTCATGAACCGGTCGGCCCTTTCGGCGAAGCGGGTGTCGCCGGATTCCGTCGTCCGGGTATTCATGAACGCCATGAAAAGAGCGCCGGGCATCGCACGCGTCGATCGCCTTCGTGACCTCGCGCGTGCGGACACCACTCGCGATTGGATAGCGCGACGGTGGCTTCACTCGATGCCGCCGGGTCTTCCCGTCGAGGTAGTGGTCACCCTGAAACCGTACCACTACTGGGGGGCTGGCCCCGCGACCCACGGTACGCCGTACGACTACGACGCGCGCGTTCCCGTGATCTTCTACGGGCCGCCGTTCAAGGCAGGGAAGTTCGACGAGCTCGCGCGCGTGGTCGACATGGCGCCGACGCTCGCGTCGGCGCTCGACGTGTCGCCGACGGAGGCGTTGGACGGTCGCGTCCTGAAATCGGCGTTTCGCTAGGCCCGTGTCTCGGCGGCCGCTACAGCACGCACTCGACGAGATCCGGTTCGGTCCGACGCGAACCCTGAATCTCCGCGCGGCCCTGCCGTCGGCCGCCGAGGCGGTGAAGCGAACCGAGGGCTGGTTGCGCGCCAAGCAGATCGAAGGCGCACGCGAAGTCCTCGTGATCACCGGTCGCGGGAACCAGAGCTTCGGGGGGGTCCCCGTCGTTCGCGAAGCAGTGCGCCGCCTGCTGGATCGTCTTTCGGCGCGCGGCGTGGTCACCGACCATAGCGTGCACTCGCCCGGCGCGTTCGCGGTTCGCCTGGCACCGGCGACGTCTGCGCGGAGCGCGCCGCGGCACGACCGCACGGGCGCGACGGAGGGCGATCGGATCGCACCACCCACGCTCGAGGGCCTGTCGGACGGTACCCGCGAGCAGCTGCGTGTACTCGCCGTCGGCGCACTGCACGCGCTGGGGGTACGCGAACCCTCTCCACAGTTCGTGCACGACGAAATGGTGAGGCAGTGCACCGAGCTCGCCAGTGCGATTCCTCCACACGGCTCGGCCATCGAACAGGACGCGCGCCTCCGCGAGGCGATCGTGCGGGCGCTGGACACGTTGCACGACGGGATCCGCTGACCCAACGACGAACCGACCTGTGCCCCTCGACGTTCTGCGCCAAACGCGCGCTGCCCAGCTAACGCCGGGTCGGCCAGTCCGACCACGCGGTCGGCTCTCCGCGGTCGGCCCAACCGAGGTACGAGGAGTCATATCGTCACTCGTGCTGCTCGCCGCCAGCGCGGCGGGGTCCGCCGCTCACTCTCAGCCGCCGCCGCTGCCTGGGTACAGTGCGGCCAACGCCGCCGCGCAACGTCGCCTGGAACTCGACGCGATGGCGCGGCTGACGCCGGAGAGTGCCGCGGCGCATTCGCGGGTCCTGACGCGTGAGGCGCACGTTGCCGGCACGCCAGCGCAAGCCCGTACACGCGACTACGTCATTCAGCGCATGCGCGAGTGGGGGCTCGAGGCCGAAACCCGTACGTACGATGTGTGGATGCCGCATCCGACGAGCATCCGTGTGTGGCGGGTGTCGCCCGATGCACGGGAGCTCTCGCTTGCTGAAGGACCTGTGGCCGGCGATTCGAGCTCCTCTCTACCGGAAGTCCTCCCGATCAACGGCTACGGCGGGAGCGGGGACGCGACCGCAGAAGTCGTCTACGTCAACTACGGGTTGATCGAGGACTACGCGACGCTCGACTCGTTAGGTGTGTCGGTGCGCGGGAAGGTCGTCATCGCCCGGTACGGGCGGTCGTTCCGCGGCATCAAGGCCCGCGAAGCCGAGCGGCACGGCGCGGTCGCGCTCCTGTTGTACAGCGATCCGCAGGACGATGGATACGTCCGCGGGGACGTTTATCCGGCAGGTCCAATGCGCCCGCCGACCGGGATCCAGCGCGGGAGCGTTTTCAACGGCACCGGGGACCCGACGACCCCGGGCAGGCCGAGCGTGCGTGGTGCGCGCCGCATCGCTCCCGACAGCACCGGCGCGCCCCGCATCCCCGTCGTCCCGCTGTCCTACGCCAACGCCGCCGAATTGCTTCGCGACCTCCAGGGTGCCGCGATCCCGCAGGCATGGCAGGGCGGCCTTCCGTTCCGGTACCACGTGGGTCCCGGACCGGTGATCGCGCGCGTCGCCGTAGCAACCGACACAGCGACGACGCCGTACAAGACGATCTGGAATACCTTCGGTACCGTGCGCGGCACCGAGTTCCCCGAGGAGCTGGTGCTCGTCGGCGCACACCGCGATGCGTGGGGCCCCGGCGCCGTCGACAACGCGAGCGGCACGACGAGCGTGCTCGAGGCCGCGCGCGCGCTCGGTGAACTCGTGAGGCGCGGGATCCGGCCGAAGCGCACGATCGTGTTCGCGACCTGGGACGCCGAGGAGTGGGGGCTGATCGGCTCGACCGAGTACGTCGAGGAGGATTCGCTTCGGCTATTACGCGGCGCGGTAGCCTACCTGAATCAGGACGGCGTGGTCAGTGGACCGAACTTCGGCGGGGGAGGATCACCATCGCTGCGCTCGACGCTCCGATCGGTCACGCAGTCGGTCAGCGACCCGAGCGGGAAGGGCAATGTGTATGAGGTCTGGCGGCGCACTACGCGGGTGGCGGATTCGACCGAGCCGCCAATGGGGGATCCCGGAGGCGGTTCGGACTTCGCGGGATTTTACAACCACCTGGGTATCCCCCACGCCGACTGGGGGTTCGGTGGCCCCGGTGGCATCTACCACTCGACGTACGATAACCGACACTGGATGGAGACGTTCGGCGACCCTGCGTACCGATACCACGTGGCGACGGCGCAGATCAGTGCGGCAATGGCGCTGCGCCTCGCGAACGCGGACGTTCTTCCGTACGACTACGTCGAGTTCGCGCGCACCATGCGGCGGTATCTCCCACCGATCGATAGCGCGTTAGGCGCTCACCGCTGGTCCGCGTCGGCGAGCCCGCTCCGGGCCGCGCTCGAGCGCATGGAGCGGAATGCGATCGCGTTCTCCGCATCCCGCGATTCTGCGCTCCAACATGGCCTGCCGTCGTCGACACGTCGCGCGGTCAATACCGCGCTCTTGCGCGTCGAGCGCGCGCTGACGCGTCCCGAGGGGCTCCGCACGCGCCCGTGGGTCCGCGGGCTCGTGTATGCCGCCGACGAGAACAACGGCTACGCCACGATGGCTTTCCCGTCCGTCAATGAGGCGATTCGTGCCGGAGACCCGGCCCTCGTACAGCACGAAATCGACGACTTCGCTCGCCGCTTCGACGCGGCGACGGCGGCGCTGGACGACGCCCGTCGGGCCTTAGGTCGTTAGGCAACGCGCGGCGAGTCGCCGTTCCCGCAATCCGACGCCGTCAGCGCCGCAGCGTCCAGACCACAAACGCGGCGAGCGCGACGAACGCCACCACTAACGCGATCATCAGCGGGCGGTGTCCGCCCGAGGACGCGGCTGCAGACCCCGGCGCCTGCGTGTTGGCGTCGGCCGCCCTCGCAGGTCTGCTGCTCGACGGCTGCGATGGCTGGCGCCCGGACGCGGGTGCCGGCCCGGCGGTCGGCTCCGGGCCTGAGGCAGCCGCACTCGGCGAGGGTGGGACCGATGAGGCCACCTCATCTCTCCGTACGGCGGGCTGCTGGAGCGGAGCTGCGGGCTGAACCCGCTCGTCCGAGACCGACGGGTTGGCCGATGAGGGAGCCGTCGTGGGCAGCGTCACCTCGGCCGGCACGGCGGGAGCAGGTGGAGGCGCATGGTTCGGCACGGCCATGAGACCCGTGGGCGTCGTGCGTCGCTTGGCGACGTAAGCACGGGGCAGGGATTTGCCACCTGACGCCGTTGTCCGCGGGATCGCCGCCGCGGGATGGCGCGCGGGTACCGACACCGGTGTGCGGCGCCGGACTTCGGTGATCGGTTCCGGTGTCGCGAGAGCAGGTCGGGCGGAATCGACGTTCGTCTCCGCCGATTCAGGATTCGCTTCCGTCTTCTCGACCGGTGGATCCGGTAGCGATTCGACGAGCGTTTCGATGTCGGACTCGGCAACGATGACGCCGGCTGGATCGATCACGGTGTCGGTATCGCGTTCCGCTACGGCGCGGTGCGTCGGGGTCACGGCAGGCGGTAAGACGACCGACGCTTCCATCGCCGAGATGTCGCCTCCGGCGCCGTTGGGAGGGGCGTCGACCGCCGTCGTGTGTTGCTCACGGGCGCGGTCGCCCCAGTGGCCGCCCGGGACGAGCCTGACGTCCGCCGCCACGAACGTGACCGCCGGCGCGTCGGGGGTTCCCGATGGCGCGGCAGATGGCCCCGTCGAACCACGTATGGGCTCGGCGGCGCCAGCAGCGACGTCATCATTCCACACTGGCCTCCCGATTTCCAGGTCGAGCACATCAGCCGACAAGCCACGACCGTCGGACACGGCTGTCGATTCGGCGTTAGGCGCACCGGGAGCCGTCGGTCGCGGCACCGGCGATGTCCCGACGGGTGCGTCGAGTGGGATCACCGATGACGACTCCACGACCGGCCCCAACGCCCGCGGTGGTTCGAGCGCCATGACGGCGACACGTGCCGAGCGGGCAGGGAGCGACGGGATTGCTCCGCTGCACGCACAGCCGAGGCCCGGCGCGAGGTCGAGCAGCACGTTGTCGCTCGTGATGATATGCTGCGCCAGATCGGTGGAGATGTCCTCTCGGTCGATCTCGACGAGGGTGCGCGCGTCCGCCTCGTTCCACAACACTTCCGGGCTCGGGACGCCACCGGGTGCGGAGCACCAGCGGCGCCGATCTGGCGGCACGATCGAGTCGAAGACGAGCGGCTGTTCGGACAGCGCGATCCCGCGGTCGGCGATGTCGGCGAAGAACGTATCCGGTGTTAGGCGGGCGTCGATCGCAGGGTCATCAGCGCTCGGGCAAGTGCCGATGTACGTGATGTGCACCCCGTGCTCGCCGTACGCGGCGCGAAGGTAGCGAGCCGCGGCGACCGGTGGCGCCACGAGTGAGACGAGAAACGGAGCCAGGTCCGGGCCAGACGCGAGGAGCCGCGATCGCACGAACGGACAGACGCACATGACCGCCGGCCCTTTTTCTCGCCCGAGGAGACGCCGCACCGTCTCCGCGGCGAGCAGCTCGTCGCCCCAACTCGCCGGCACCGCGACCGAGAATCCGTGTTGCAGGCAGGCATGCGCGAGCTGCACCGGAGTCGCCGGTGCAGCTGCGAGCACGGCGTCGTTGCCGACGATTGCCACGGCGGGCACCGGCCGACGCTCGACGTTTGGGAAGGAGGCAGACATTGAGAAAGCGGTTGCTGTTCAAAGCAAGCGACGAACACGGGGCCTGTCCAGACGGAACGCACTTTGCAGACACGGTCATTTCGTCTGCTGCGCGAGTTAACGAAGTTGCTGGATGCAGGATTGAAGCAACCAGAAAAGCGACTGCCGGGTGATGTGGCCGACATCGTCGCCGCCTATGCCGCAAAGGCGACATGGCCAGCGGGGTTCGTGGTCTATCAGCGCGGGGCCCATGCGGATGGGCTGTTCATTGTCACACGCGGCCGCATTGTGCTCCGGAGTCGGGTGAAAGCCGGGCGCGCATTCGTGCCTGCGCTCGCGCGCGAAGGCGAGACCTTTGGATGGGAAGGACTCGGGGCCAACGCCCGGTATGCCACCGATGCCCGCGCCGATGAGGAGTCGGACACCCTCCATCTGAGCACCGCCCGTTTCCGGGAGCTGCTTCGCGAGCAGCCACAACACGCGCTCGCGCTGGTCGCGCAGATGGTCGGCGAACGTACCGCCTTGCTCGAGAAGCTCCGTGAGCTGGCCACGCTCAGCGTCGAGCAACGGCTCATCTCGTCCCTCGTCCGATTGGCCCACGCGCGGATGTTCGTGACCGATGATGGTCGGATTGCGCTTGGCCCGCCACAGTACCGCCTGCTCTGTGAACTGGTCGGCGCCACGAGAGAGTCGGTCTCGCTCGTTCTCACACGCCTCGTCGCCGAGGGCTTGGCCGAGCGGAACGGGACCACCATCTTCGTCGCGCCCGTCAGCGCGCTGGCTGATCGGCTCGACAGCAATCGCCTCGACGGGGAAATGCCTATCGTCGTCAGCACCGAGATGGCACTCGAGGCTCGCGACTGATTCGTCGGACCACGCGTCTGACCCGCTGCATGCGGGGTCGTCGCGACGGCGCGCACAGACGAGCTCCAGCCCGCGGAGTATATTGGCTTCGGTCAGGACATCCCCGACCGGCCATCTGTCATGTCCACGGGAACTTTCATGTCTCCACCCACCGGCTCGTCGAGCGCTGCGAGCTTGGACGAGCTCGGTCCCGACGAGATCGCGCGCTACAGCCGTCATCTCGGACTCGCCGAGATCGGCGAGGAGGGGCAAACTCGGCTCAAGCGCTCGAGCGTTCTCATTGTCGGTGCGGGGGGGCTCGGGTCTCCTGCAGCGTTGTATCTCGCCGCGGCGGGCGTGGGGCGCCTCGGGATCGCGGACTTCGACACGGTCGACGTCACCAACCTGCAGCGACAGGTCCTGCACGACACGACTGCGATAGGTCGCCGAAAAACGGACTCCGCGCGCCAACGGATCGAAGCACTCAACCCGTTGGTGCTGGTCGAGACCTTCGACGAGGAACTGACGGCCGCTAACGCGCTCGATGTCATTCGTGAGTACGATGTCGTCATTGATGGCACGGACAACTTCAAGACCCGCTATCTGACGAACGACGCTTGCGTGCTGCTCGGTCGGCCGAACGTCTACGGGAGTGTCCTCCGCTTCGAAGGGCAAGCTTCCGTCTTCTCGACCCCCGACGGCCCATGCTATCGATGTCTCTTCCGTGAGCCGCCACCGCCGGGGCTCGTTCCCAGCTGTGCAGAAGCCGGTGTGCTCGGCGTGCTGCCCGGACTCGTCGGGACCATTCAGGCCACCGAGGCCATCAAACTCATTCTCGGCGCGGGCGACACGCTCGCTGGGCGGTTGCTGCTCATCGATGCGTGGCGCATGCGCTTCCGCACGATACACGTGCGGCGCGATCCCGAGTGTCCCGCGTGCGGCACCCGCGAGCTCACCGCGCTGATCGATTACGATGAATTCTGTGCGCCACGCACCGGGCAAGCGGAGACGACTCCCCCGGTCGCTGGCCGGTCACGTGCCGGATCGCGCCCGTCGTCGCGACCGGGTGTCGTGCAGAACGTGACGCCTGGCGAACTGGCTGAACGGCTTCGTCGAGGCGATACGCTCGACGTAATAGACGTTCGCGAGCCCTACGAGTGGCGGATTGCGCGCATCGAAGGGGCGCGACTCGTTCCGTTATCTCGCCTCGAGGCAGCGTCATCCGATCTTCGGCGGGATCGCGAGATCGTCCTGTACTGCCACCACGGACAACGTAGCCGGATGGCGGGCGAGTATCTCGTTGCCCAGGGCTTCGACCGCGTCTGGAATCTGACCGGCGGCATTGCCCGGTGGAGCGCAGAGGTGGACCCCTCCGTGCCGACGTACTGACGCGTATGTGCGCACGACGCCCGGGGGCGAGCTGATGTCCGTTGTCGTCCTCGCACTGCTCGTGATAGCGGTCGGTCTGATTCGGACCCGAGCCCGCACTCGTGCCCTCCGAACGGTGGCGGCGCGCCTGTCGTTAGGTGCCGACGGCGTTGTCGTCGGCGCGGCGCCGATCGAGCTTTCGGCCGACACCGGTCGTGCCGTATTGCTTCTACACGGGTTCGGTGACACGCCGCAGACGCTGGAATACCTCGCGTCCTACTTGCACGCGCACGGATGGACAGTTCGTGCCCCGCTTCTCCCCGGGCACGGTCGGTCTCTCGACGCATTCGCGGCGAGCCGAGCGGACGAGTGGATCGAGCTCGCGCGGCATGAGCTCGAGACCCTGCGTCGCCGATACCCGATGGTGTCCATCGTGGGACTGTCCATGGGAGGGTCGCTCGCAACGATTCTCGCCGCGGAATCGCCCGACGTGCGCGCGGTAGCGCTTCTCGCGCCGTACCTCAGCATGCCGACACGGCTTCGACGTGCGGCGGCGGTGCACAGCGTCCTTGGTTTGGCCGTCCCTTACCTGCGAGGTGGGGGCGAGCGATCGATACGCGACCCTGATGAGCTCGCCCGCAATCTCGCGTATGGTTTTACGACTCCGCGGCTCGTGTACGAGCTCTCGCAGGTCGTAGAGAGGGCACGTCGCGCCGCACCGAACGTGTCGGCGCCGACACTCGTGATCCAATCACGGCAAGACAACCGGATCCCGGCCGACGCAGCGGAACGCGCATTCGCGCTGTTCACGGCACCGCACCGCCGGCTTGTGTGGACGGAAGGGAACGGCCACATCATCACGGTCGACTACGGTCGCCAAGCCATCTTCGCGTCCGTGGTGGAATGGCTGGCAACGCATACGCTGTCGGACCCGCGATCGTTGGGCGTTGCCGAGCCACCGCGTACCCCGACGCGGTCGGCCCCGTAAATTCCTCGGGACGGGTGACACCCGTCCCGAGGTCGTCAAGCGTCCCGCTCAGCGACCGTTCCGCGTTCCGTCGAACCGAAGCGCGACCCGGAGTTGCTCATGTAGGAGTGACGCGGTCCTTCACTTCCTCGACGAGCCGCTCGACGGCCTGAACGCCCTGTTTCGCCGCCGTCGCACCTTGCTGAAGCACCGTCGACGCGACGCGTTTGATGCGCGTCACGGGTCCCTGCTTTCTGGTCGACCGCGTGCGCTTCCGCTTCGATGCCGCCGACCCGCGCGCGGATTTTTTCTTCGCCGCCACTTTCGGCTTTGCGGCAACGCGCGGTCCGCGCGTCTGCTTGGTTTTTGTCGCCGCAGTCTTGCCAGACGCCCGCTTCGTCGTACTCGATTTCCGACGCGTTTTTCCGCCTGACGACTTCGATCGTGTCGCCATCTCTGTGTCCTCGGAGGGAAGGTACGTGCCGGTTCTGCGCAAGATTCGCGCGCAACGCCGAGCCTGCCCATCTCTGCGGGCCGCACGAGGTGAATCGGCCGCGTCGCAAAATTGCGCGCTCGTTGCGGATTGCAACCGTCGTGTCGGTTCCGGAGTCGGCAGATCACCGTTTCGCCGCAAGCGCACAGTGTCACGAGTCGAGGCCTGGTAGCGCTCGCGTCGCGACAGGCGCTCAGCGCTCCGAACCGCGTCATTCATGGCGCGCCGGCAGTACTGCGCTCGCCCCTAACGCGCGCGCAATTTCACGAGTCTCGGCACGCGCGGTCCGAAACTTAAGCGGCTGCCTTGATTGGACTTCGGTGGCACTTTCCGGCGGCGTGGATGCTGTCGCGTTTCGCGACACTTCCGAGGCGGGATCGAAGGTGTGGATCGCGCGGTCGAGGGCGTGCGGGCGGGGGATCGGGCCGCATCACCTGGAACTGTAGCAAATCTCGACAGTGTCGAGCCGAGTGACGGCGGCACAAATCGTTCGTCAACCGCGCGGGTGGAGCGTACGGATCAGTTCGTTAAGTGAGCTCCGGCACAAGGTCGGCGCGATAATGCGGCGCCCCATCTCACCCTCTCCCCAAGGTAGCGGCTGAATGATTCGACTTCGCACTCTCTCCGTTTCTGTGGCTGCGCTCACTGTCTTTGCTGCGACGGCTGCTGCACAGGCCGGCCTCCAGTCGAACATCGAAACGGTCTCGCTGAGCGCCGTCAAGAACACGTCGTTGACCGTTACCGTGAACTCCGGCTCCACCCAGAGCATCGCCAGCATCACGGACAACGCGGTGAACAACTTCCCATCCGCGGTCAACATCACGACCGCGTGGGACATCAACCCGTCGGCGGCGTCGGTCACGCTGGTCGGCTACTTCTCGAACGCCGCGGCCGCGCTGAGCAACGGCAGCTTCGACATCGCGACCACCCAGGTGAAGGGCCGCGTCCCCACCGCCGGCGCGCCTAACGCGCCAGCGGCATTCACCGCGTTCACGAGCGGCGCTGTGGGTGGAGTCGGGACGGCGGGCGGCAGCCTCACGCTCTTCAGCGAAACGATCACGGGTGCGAACAAGAATTCGAGCCGCACCATTGACCTCGAGCTGCAACTCGACCTCACCGGGCAGACGACCACCCCTGGGACGTATACGGGCACTCTCAACCTCCGCGCCGTCACGCAATAGCATGAGCCGTCCCAACCGGTCGCGCTTCGGCACGCTGCTACTGGTTCTGGGACTCGCCCGACCGCTGGGCGCACAGACCGTGCGCCCAGCGGTCGTCGAATTTCCGGGGCAGGCACGCGGCAAGTTCGAACTGGTCAACGAGACCTTGTTCCCCATGACCGTCGTGCTGGAGCCACGCGGGTTTCGCGTCGAACCGTCCGGTGACCTGATCGAGGAGCCGCTCGATACGACGCGCGTGCAGGTAAAGATCTCCGCGATGAGCTTTCGCATCCCACCGCGGGAGGCGTACACGATCTTCTACGAAGCGACAGCAACGTCTTTCCCTGCCTGGTTCCTCATCAGCAGCACCCTAACGGGTGCGAGGACGCAGGCTGGATTGAACGTGCGGATCGAGCTGCCACACGTCGTGTACATGTTGCAGTCGCAGCCGCTTCGGAAGGCCGAGGTTGCGGTTCGCGCGTTCGAGTTCGACTCATCGACCAAGCGCGTCCGCGTCGAGCTCGAGAACACCGGCGCCTCACTCGGGCGCGTGTTGAGCAGCGAAGTGAGCACCGCGGGTGGCAAGCCAGTTCCCGGTGGCGCGTTTCCGCTGTTCCCGCATAGCCGCCGCGCGGTCGAGATTCCGTGGAGCGATTCGGGCACTCCCGAGAAAGTCGTGTTGCGCTTCGCGAACTTCACGCTCGAGGAGCGGCGCCCGACAATCGACTCGTCGCCCTGACAGCGGTCACGCTGCGGGCTCGCTGCTTCCGATTCTCTCGCCGCGTCATGTCGTCTGCGCGATGGTGCCTGCTCGAGCTGGCCAGCCTGGTGCTCTTCGCCAGCGCGGCAAGGGCGCAGCCCGCAGTGCAGTCGGTCGTCAGCGCCGTGCCTGGCAGCCCGGCCATCGCAACCTCGATCTCCGTGGCGGTCAATGCCGGAGCCGTACAGTCACTCGGCAACGTCGCAGACAACGTCGTGAACGACTTCCCGACACCGGTGACCATCACCCTCACCTGGGAGCTGCACCCGTCGACGGCCCACGTGCGCGTGATCGGGTACTTCGCGAATCCCGCGTCGGCGATGGCGAGCGGGCCGGTTGGAATTCCCTCCAGCTGGATCAAGGGGCGCGTCCTCACCGCAGACGTAACGGGGGCTCCAACGACGTTCACGCCGTTCACTCAGAACGCGATCGACGGAGTCGGATCGGCCGGCGGCAGCCTATCGCTCATGACGCAGTCGATCCTGGGATACAGCAAGACCGGGTCGCGAACGATCGATCTCGAACTCCAGCTCGATCTCGTCGGGCGGGTGCTGACGCCCGGGAACTACACTGGGACTCTGAACATCCGAGCGGTCACGCAGTGAGATGAGCACCGCGCGATACACACCGCCTCGACGATGGCGCTGCCTCAAGGCAATCAGCCTCGCGGTGCTCATCGGCGCGCCGGCCACTGCATCCGCACAGGTCTTCGAGCTGCAAACGGGCGGCTCCTCGCTCCACCAGGGGTACGGCGGGGCGCTCAACGTGTGGGGGGACCGATTCGAAGGGAATGTCGGCGTCGGCTACCTCGACGGCGTCCGGTTCAGCGTTTTTCTCAAGCGGCTCGTCGGGAAGGACACCCTGCGGCTCGGCAACGACGCGATTCCGGTCCGCTTCGTGACTGACGTCTTCGGCAGCTCACACGGCATCCTCGCGCAGGGAGCGGGCATTCGACGCGGTACGAAACGCTCGCAGCTCTACGCGTTCGTCGGGGCAAGTGCGAACGCCACCCCGGCGCCGTTCGTCAACGCGCTCCGACACGACCAGGTCGTCGGCGTCGTGCAAGGTGAGCGACAGCTCTCGCCCGCGGTCAGGACGACGACGCATGCACTCTTCTCTTCGCGGCAGACGATCCTCCAGGGCATCGCGTGGACGCTGCCGAACGGCCTCGAGCTCGGGTCTACCGGAGGCGTTGGTGGCAACCAGCCGTACGCATCGGCGAGTCTGGCGGTGAAGCGCGAGGCCATCGACATGCGTGCGTCCTTTGTCGGAATGGGAGATCGATTTCGACGAACGGGCGTCCCGACGACCATCCAGAGCGAAGCCGATCGCGAGAACGTGCTCATCACGCTCAGGCCGAAGCCTGGGTTCTCGTTGGGCATCGGACGCCAGCATTTCCGGCAGG
Source organism: Gemmatimonadaceae bacterium (assembly GCA_036741775.1). Taxonomy (GTDB): domain Bacteria; phylum Gemmatimonadota; class Gemmatimonadetes; order Gemmatimonadales; family Gemmatimonadaceae; genus JAJKIV01. The sequence continues at coordinate 102,724 of DAINRQ010000007.1, forward strand.
ACTCGACGCTCCCTGGCGTTCCGGATCGCGCGACGTTGAACCAGGTGTTCGGCTCGGCGCGCCTGCTCGGCGCGAACATGTCGGCCGGCGCGTTCGATTCGCGGACGCCGGGCACTCGGAATCTCAGCTCGTACGTGAGTGTGTCGCGCGATCTGACGCGCTGGCTGCAGGCCGACGTGTACGTGCTGCAGGTCTGGTCACCGGCGCCCACGCGCTCGACGACGCCGGTGGTGCGCCTGCGCGAGTTCGTCACGCCACAGCTCTCATTACTCCAAGTGCTGACGCGCGCAAACGACCGCACATCGGTTTCCTTCGGCGGCGCGTTCGCGTCGGGGCTGACCTCGCTCGGGCTCGACTATCAGGTAGTCCATACGCCGTACCGGCCGACTCAGCCATTCGTACAGACGATGGCTCTCACGGTTCGCCTGCCGCTCGGCGACTATCGCGTGAACGCATCGAGTTTCGTGGCACCCGACGGCCAGGTGAACTACGCGGGCTCCGCGAGCACCTTCTTCTACGCGGGCGACGTGCTGACGGGCGCAACGAAGCCGGTGGAAATCCGGTTCGAGCGGTTCATCGTCGAGGGCACCGTCGTAGACGACGCGGGCGCTCCGGTCGAGGGGGCCGCGATTGCGATCGGCGAGACGACCGTATTCACCGACTCGCGCGGCCGTTTCTTCGTCCGGCTGCCGAGTAGCCGCGCCGTGCCCGTCCGCGTTGCGCTGGAGGAGTTCATCACGGACGGGCAGTACGAGACGGTGAGCGCGCCGGCATCAGCCACGCCGACGCGTGACAGCCAGCGCGTGCCGATTCGTGTGGTCGTGCGCCGGCTTCCCCCGGAGCGCGTTCAGACATTGATGCAGCAGACGCTCGCGTCGCCGCCTAACGAATAGCCTCGCATCGCGGCAGCGCGGGTGACCACGCCCGCGTACCCTCAGTCGCGGGCGGATTCCTCACGGGCGGCGTCGACGCGAAGAACGGCACCGAACGTCCACGTGGCCGCCGCGTCGCCCGACGGGACGCGGACCCGGTACTCCAGCGGGACCGCGGACGTTGCGCCGACGAGGCCATCGTCGGATTCGACGAGCAACCGAATCGTCGGGAGCACTGTGGCGCGACCCACCGGCCGATCGAGCGCGATGACCCGCTCGCCCGCGACGAGACGCTCGAGATCGCCGCGGCTGTTGCGCACCCAGACCCGCGTCGAATCGCGTCGCCACGCGTCGCCGAGTGCGACCTCCACGCGTGTCGCGGGGCGCCCGCCGACGGCGATCGACGCTTCGACGTCTACCGCGTTGGTGCTCCGGCGGACGACCGCGATCGGCTCGACCGCGCCGAGCGCCGTCGCCGATTCATCGCGCGGCGGCACGACGACCGTGAGCGACACCGACGCCGGTCGCGCGCTTGGCATCTGCGCACCGGCCACGGCGGGCGTCGGCAAGACAAGAGCAGCGACGAGCAGCGGCGCGACGGCGCCTCCGGCGATGGGCCTCATGGTTCCTCGTATCGGCAGAGCGAGCGTCAAAGTTGAGTCGCATCCCGCCGGTGAGCGAGCCCGATCACGGCCCGAAAGATGACGAGGGCGCACGATCGAAGCGAGAACCGGTGTGCGATCCGCGTTCCGGCCGCCTCGCCGCGAGAACCAGGATGTTGCGGAGAGGTATGGGTTGCAGCCGCCGCATGCCCTAACGAAGGTCCGCGTCGATGGAATCGTGTGCGCGCACGCGAACCAACGCGTTCGCGGCTCGGGGCGTTCGCGCAACGCAATGATGACCACATCGCGCCCGCGTATTGCAAGATTGCGAACAATCGCCAACTTTCTTCTTGGCTTGGACACGTGTACGACGCAGTGTCTCAGGCGAGTGGAGAATGGCCTTATCACCGCGAACGCCATCCGGGGACGTCCGGTGAAAGGCCTCTCCCTCGCCGATCACACTCGACACGATGTCACGGCGTCCGCGTTCCGGTCGCACGTGGAGTGATCCGTGCCCGATTCGAGGAGCGCTCGATGTTCGCGGCGACCGCGGGGCTCACCGCCTTGCCGCTGCCGCGTTCTCCATCACATGACCGGCGTCGCGCATTCCAACGAGTGCCGTGGTGACACCGGGAAGCGATCGCACAAACGCGATGGCACGCTGCGCATCCGTCTCGAGCGACGGGAACGCGTCGCGAAGCTCCGCCGGCAACCCTTGCGTCAGCCTCTCTTGCATGAGCGTGGCACTCGCGACGACCGATATACCCAGCTCCTCGGCCGCTTGAAGCAGAGGGACCACGCGTCGGCCGCCGAGCCGCTGCGTGGGGACTCTCACCGCCTCGGACATGGCGAGGTTCACGGGCAGCTGAACGACTCGGAAATGATGGTTGTCGCCGCCGACGTCTCGGGCGATTCCGATCAGCTCACCGAGGTCGAGATGACCTCGCGTATCCGGTGGCGTGCGGAACCCGTTCCATGTCGCGCACCCGTAACACCCGATGTCACCGCTCTCGACGCGCTCCTCGAGAAGCGTGAATGCTCGACGCATGATCGTGCGAAAGCGCGCGGGTTGTACCGAGTCGAGTTGCTGCTCCGGGTTGTGGAGGTAGTAAACGTCGACTGTTCGCACACCCAGGTTCGCTTGGCTCCGTTGGATCTGATGCGCGAGGAACGACGGGGCGAGCGAGTGGCCTCCACCCACGAGGTCGTCGGCGCCGATGATGCCGGGGTCGAGAAAAGTCTCCTGGACGTATGCGAGGTACTCTTCTCGGGTGGAAGGAGGTGATCCCTCCAAGGGCACGTAACCGCCTTTCGTGCAGACGATGACCTCGTCACGGCTGATCTCGGACGCCGCTATCGCTTCGTGGAGAGCAACACCCACGGCCCGTTCGGACCGCTGACACCGATAGTTGATCGCCGAATCGATGACGTTGACGCCCTGGCCGAGCGCCGACCGAATCGCGGCGGAATACCTCGTGTCGTCTGAGTCGTCACATTCTCCGAGGTAGGTGCCGATCCCGAGGGACGACGCGGTGAGCGAGCCAGCCAGAGGCCGGTAGAAGTCTTCGGCGAGCCGTGCGGAAAACCGGTCGCGATATCGCCTGGTTCCGGCTTGTGTGGCACGGTGTATTCCGTGGGTTGGCGGGGTGCCGCGCTTGGTCATGGCCGGTGACGCTATGCCGGCAGGTGGTTCGGAGCAAGGTCTTTCCGCCGGGCGCGGAAGTCGCTTGGCAAGCGCGGAAGGGGATGTGTACATTGTGGGCTCATCTGCCCGGCGGCGTGGTCCGAGCCGGGCCGCTTCGTCGGTGCCTCAGGCGACGGCGCAGGTCGACACCAGGAAGGGAGAACGACGCGATGCCAGATTTCGGGAGTTGGGGAACGGCGTGGTGGAAGCCGCTCGTGTTCATCATTGTCGCCGGTCACATCACGAACGTCTGCGTGACGCTTTTTCTCCATCGGTCTCAGACGCACCGGAGTGTCAAGCTCCATTACCTCGCGGCGTTACCGATGCGCCTATGGCTCTGGCTATCGACAGCGATCGTCACGAAGGAATGGGTGGCCTGCCATCGAAAGCACCACGCGTTCGCGGACCGGGAGGGAGATCCGCACAGCCCACTGCTCGAGGGGCTTCGCAATATCGTGCTGAAGGGTGCGTTCTATTATAGGAAAGCCGTGCGTCAGCCTGGCGTGCTCGAGAAGTACGGGAAGGGAACCCCGAACGACTGGATCGAGCGCGCGCTGCTCACCCCGCTGAACTGGCTCGGGATCGTGGTCATGCTGGCGGTGGATCTCTACCTGTTCGGGTTCTTCGTCGGTCCCATCGTGTGGGGCGTGCAGATGATCTGGATCCCGTTCTGGGCCGCCGGGATCATCAACGGCGTCGGCCACGCGCTCGGTTACCGGAACTTCGAGGTAAAGGACGAGAGCAGGAACATCGCGCCGATCGCGATTTGGCTCGGTGGCGAAGAACTGCACAACAACCACCATGCCGATCCGCACTCCGCGACCTTCAAGGCGAAGTGGTACGAGTTCGACGTCGGCTGGTTCTACATCCGACTCCTGTCGCTGATCGGGTTGGCGAAGGTTCAGTACGCGCGCGGCATGACGCGCGGATAGTGATCGAGCGTTCGCGGCCCAGCTGGGCCGCGAACGAGCTTGTCCCGTAGCTGTGCCGGGCGACTTCTCACCGTTGGGTGTAGGTCGCCCGGCACAGTACGTTTCGGGACATTCATCACGACCCGTGACGAGCGCCGTCCACCCGCAGGTCCGGGTCCAGTCCCGTAGAGTATGCCTGATGTGACTTGCTCGCGATGCGGTCAGACCCGCGCGGGGTTCGATCGGCCCCCCTTTCCAGGGAAGATCGGCGCCCGTGTGGTCGAGGAGATCTGCCAGCAGTGCTGGGGCGATTGGCTCAAGCAGCAGACGATGCTGATCAATCATTACGGGCTCAACGTCATGGATCCCCAAGCACGCGCCTTCCTCACGAACAACATGACCGCCTTCCTCTTCAAGAGTGGTGTCGGCGAGGATGTCGACACGACGAAGAAGGGAACGATTCAGTGGTAGCAGCCTCGCCCCGGTCGATACGTCGGCTGTTCGCAGTCGCGGCGGCCGCTTTGGCTACTGCGTGTGCTTCCCCTGCTGGCCGGTCAGGGACGATCGAACGACCTTCCCCTGGCGGGGAGTCGAACGCGTGGGTCGACTCCGTCATCGCCGGTATGTCACTGCGCCAGAAGGTGGCCCAGATGGTGTGGCCCTTCATGCTCGGCGACTACGCACCGACTACCGCGCCAGCATGGCGTGAGCTCGAGCGCCTCGCCAGAGACGAGGAGGTCGGCGGGTTCATCGTCTCCGTTGGCTCACCGCTCGACATCGCGACGAAGCTGAACGCGCTGCAGCGATTGTCGCGCGTTCCGCTCATCTTCAGCGCCGACTTCGAGACCGGGGCAGGATTCCGCGTGCGAGGCGGTTACTTCGTCCCGAACGCGATTGACCTCGGTGGCGCGACGGTGTTTCCACTCCAGATGGCGCTTGGCGCCGCACGCGACTCGACGCTCGCGTATGAAGTTGGACGGGTGACCGCGGTCGAGGGGCGTGCGCTCGGCGTGCATGTGAGTTTCGGTCCGGTGCTCGACGTCAATAACAACCCGGCGAACCCCGTTATTGGCGCTCGTTCGTTCAGCGAGGAGCCTCGGATCACGGCGCAGCTTGGGGCATCGCTCGTGCGCGGTGTGCAGGAACACGGGATGCTCGCGACGGCGAAGCACTTTCCCGGGCATGGCGATACCGAAACGAATTCCCATCTCTCACTCTCCACCGTAACGGCGAGCCGAGCTCGGCTCGACTCCGTTGAGCTCGTGCCGTTCCGTGCGGCGATCGCGGCTGGGGTCGGCGCGATCATGACGTATCACGGGATCTTGCCGGCGCTCGACGACAGCGGCGTCCCTGCCACGCTGTCATCGCGAGTCCTCACCGGACTGCTTCGCGATTCGCTGTCGTACGACGGTGTAGTGATCACGGACGCCATGGACATGATCGGAGTGCTGCGCCAGTTCGGTGCTCCGGAAGCCGCACGCCGGGCGGTTGCTGCGGGCGCCGATGTTCTGCTCATGCCGACAGATGTGTCGGGTACGATCGACGCGGTCGTCGCGGGAGTGGCCGAGGGCCGATACGATGAGGCGCGCATCGACGCGTCGGTGCGGCGTCTGCTCGAGCTCAAGCGGTCGTTCGGGTTGCATCGCTCCCGCCTGGTGAACCTCGATTCGGTTCGCGCGACTGTGGGCGACACGGCCCACGTCGCCGTCGCGCGTCGCGTGGCGGAGCGCGGCATCGTGCTCGTGAAGGACTCGTTGCGATCGGTGCCGCTGCCGACGAATCGCGCGACTCGTCTCCTGTCCATCACGTACGCGCGGCGTGCTGATCTCGGTGCCGGCGTCGGGTTCGACGCGGAGATCCGTCGTGAATTCGATTCGGTGCGCGCGGAGTTCGTGAGCTCTGACGACGCGTCGCCGAACTTCGAGCGGCTGTTACGGTTGGCCGACTCGGCTGATGTGACGATCGTCGGTTCGTACGTGAACATCAGCTCGACGACCGCGACTGCGGGGGCGCCGCGTGCGTTCCTGGACTTCGTGACCCGTTTGCAGGATCGGCGTCCGCGCACCGTTCTCGTCTCGTTCGGCACGCCGTACCTGCTGCAACAGGCGCCATCGGCTGCGGCATACATGATTGCGTGGGGGCCGAGTCAGGCGTCGCAGCTGGCGGCGGCGCGTGCTTTGCTGGGATCAGCGGCGATTACCGGAGTGCTCCCGATCAGCCTTCCACCGTACGCATCACTCGGAAGCGGCGAGCAACGCGCGGTTCTTCGTCGCGGCGCGCAGTGACGGCGAGGCATCGGGTGCCTGACGCGATGGGAACGTGTCACCGATCGAACGCGACTGCTCAACGAGTCGGCGTTGACGATGTCGTGTGGCGGACCTACAATAGGCGCGCGCGATGATCGTGCGGTGATGTTGGTGTCGACTCGTGACAAATTTCGCGAGGCCTTGACATTAGTATCTTTTCGTGACTAATTCGCGCGTGATGCGCGAACGCCCTCAGGCAACCGCCGCGCGACCCGGTTCGCGGCGTGCGACATTCTCTGTCGATGTCGTCCTTCTCACGCCGCGGGGCAAGCAACTCGCTGTGCTACTCATGCGCGCGGACGATGCGCGCGCGCGCGAACGATGGCTGGTGCCTCACGGCGAGCCGCGCGATGATGAGTCGATGGAGGACACAGCGCGTCGGATCACCGCGGAAGCCGTCGAGGTCGAGCCAGCGTGGCTCGAGCAGGTCGGTGCGTTTGGCGATGGACGACGGCATCCAGCCGACACGGATCTCTCCGTTGGATATGTCGGCGTGGTGCCCCAAGGAACGCCGTTGCCGGACGGCGATGCGGCGGCGTGGTTCGCGCTCGCGGACGTGCCGGCGTTGACGCCACGGCAGCGGGTGTTGCTGGACGCCGCGCTCGAGACCGTGCGCCGGCGCCTGGATCAGGCACCGATCGCGTTTCGTTTGCTTCCGCCGACGTTCACGCTCAGCGACCTGCAGCAGACGTACGAGCTGCTTCTCGGCCGGCGTCTACACAAAGCGAGCTTTCGGCGTGCGCTGCAAGCGGCATGGCTCGTAGAGCCGACAGACGAGTGGCGGAGCGAAGGGCGCGGCCGCCCGGCGCAACTCTTTCGGTATGCGCCACGTCGCCGGCGCAATCAGCGCCGTGGGGTGCGATTCGACCTGCTGGGAGGTTGATCGCGTCCCCGGTTGCGTGTCTCGCGCCCGAGCCCTGAACCCGGCTCGGGCGTTTTCCTGTCTGGGCTGGCGGGTACGATTGACGGATTGTTACGGGGAACTGGGTTGACCGTCGATGGTATTAGTTACAATGTGTAAATAACACCAAAAGCGACGGAGCTCCCGTGTTGGCGTTTCTGGACACCCTCTGTGCTGCGTTACTGGCGCGTGATCCGCAGCGGATCTCGGAGCTTCTCCGACATCCGCTCGCGCGCGCGTTGCCTCGTCAGGTTCGCGAGGAGGCGATGTTGATTGCGCGCCGGGGCGGGCGCTCGATGATCGCCCCCGTCCAAACGCTTCGCCTCTATCACCAGACCGCTCATCTCCTCGGCGCGTGCGGTGATCCGGCGTCCGACGGGTCGAACAAGGATGCCGCAACACTGCGGCAGTTGGAGATGTTCGCCGCGCAGTGAGGAAACGCGGTCCGAGACCGCGTGACGCAAAACGAAGCGCCCCGGCGGAGTTTCTCCGCCGGGGCGCGTTGACGTTCACCGGGAGCGAGGTCAGGCCGTCTTCACGACGTCTGCTGCCTGCGGACCCTTCTGGCCTTGAACGATCTCGAACTCCACGCGATCGCCTTCAGCCAACGACTTGAATCCGGAGCCCTGGATTGCGCTGAAGTGGACGAACACGTCAGGACCGCCGTCGCGCGAGATGAAGCCGAAGCCCTTCGCGTCGTTGAACCACTTCACTACGCCATTGATGCGTGCCATGAAACCTTTCCTCGTCCCGTACTGGGGCTAACTGTGACACTGTTCTTGCCGGCCAACCCAATGTGGCTTGACCACCATATCAAGAACCGTACACAAAGATAAACGGATGTACGGCGATCGACAGGTGGGCGGGACAAGAAAAGTGCACTCTCCCGGGAGACGAGCTCGTGCTTAAGGAATTACTCGGTAGAGCGTTACGCAGCTCCGGCGATGTAACGCGCGAACCGGCCGCAGTTCCGGCAGCGGAGCGTCACTTGGGAGCGGGGTGGGGGCGGCGTGTGCGTCGGATCGCGCTCGATCGGGCCCGAACACGAGGGGCAGCTCAGAGGACGACCACTTCGATCGCTCGAAATCAGATGAAGCGCCTGCGCCGGGTTATACGTGTTCGGACGTGGCTTTCGCATGCTCCCTCCCGATAGTGAACCGAGGGCTCTCGTCCGAGAGCTCCCCCACCCAAGAAAGTAACCATCTAACTACGTAAATCCAAGCGGATGTACGTCTTGCGGTTACTATATCCGACTCGAGTGCTGGCAGTGACCGTCACGCTGGCGGCGTGCGGTCCCCGGGCCCACATCCCTCAGCGGCCCATCGGTTTCGCGTCAGCGATCGCCGACGACGATTCGGCCGCCATCATGGCTCGTGCACTCGCGCCTGTGTTGTACCTCCAACGCGATGAATGGTTCCACCTGGAACGGGTCGTCGCTGTGTTGCACCCAAACAGGCCGATCATCGGTTACTACCTGCTGTGGGCAGATGATGTGCACGGGGCATGGATTCCGTTCACCAAGGCCACTGACGAAGAGATCGTGTGGGTCGGGTACGACTCGACGCGTGCTCCGACCGATGTCTGGACGTTCTGGCACGGCAGGGTCGTGCATGCCGACTGGCGTAATCGCGGCACCGTCCTCATCGACGTGCAGTGGGGCAAGCACGGATCGCTGCCGCGAGGAATCGTGAACGAAGGTCCGCTCTGGCCCAGAACGCTGACCAACTTCTGGGTAACCTCTTGGGCCGGGCTCCCGGATATCTGGCTCGGTCGACTGACGCGTCGCGGGCCACTGTGCTTCTGCCGCGGGTTCCATCGATACCGGACCTTCGATCGGCCGCTTCTCGTTGGTCCACGAATCGACGTCGTGGCCCGAATGGCCGATCCGGATCCCATTCTCGGCGCGTTCTTCGGTCGTCCCTACTCAGAGAAGACGCCGTGGCCGCCGTAGCGTGCGAACGTGGGCGAACGCCTAGGCGACGTACACGATGTCGCCCTCGGCGTCGATGCCCATTTCCTGGTGGAGTCCGCAGACGCCGCACACCCTCACGACGTGCCAGGCCTCGTTCAGCTCCGCTCTCGTGGCTTCGGAGGATGGCTTTACCACCAGCTTCTTGAAGCTGTACTCCTGACAGTGCTCGCAGGCATGCGCACGCGCGATTCGCTCGGCGCG
>DAINRQ010000008.1:0-82711 GCA_036741775.1 Gemmatimonadaceae bacterium
ACGTCGGTCTCTACGTCGAGCGCGACCTGAAGCAGGACGGCAAGTTCGGCACGGTGGCCGTCGGCAACTGGGCGGACCTCGTGCTGCTCGATGCGAACCCGCTTCAGTCACTGGACAACATCACGAAGCGGTCGGGCGTGATGGTGCGCGGGCGCTGGGTGCCGAAATCAGAAATCGATGCTGGGTTGCAGGCTCTGGCGACCAAATATGCCGCACAGTGATTGGCGCGACACGCGTTAGGATCGCGATCCGATGGCACGTTGAGAGTGATCAGTTTTCCAGTCGAGGAGTCATCAGTTGCGAGTGATTCAGTTCTCAGTAGTCAGTGACCTCCATCCACTCGCGACTGATAACTGAAACACTCAGGACTGATGACTGCCCCACTGAAAACTGATTACTGACGACCGTCCGTAGTGCATTTTCGAAGCGTCCCGTCACTCGACAACGATCCGTCGCTCCGCACGAACCCGGTACTGCCGCGCGACATCGATCTCGAGCTCTACCAGGTAAGGCCCCGGCGGGAGCGTGGAAATGTCCACCTCTACGGCGCGCGGCGAGATTGTGCGTCCGCGGGCCGAGACGTCCTGTACCTGCACGATGACCGGCTTCGCTTCCTTCCACGCGCCAAGGGCGCGTTTGAGGCGCTGCGCCCGCGTCAGCTCGTCCGTCACCTCGGGCGCGACCGTTACCGACACGCCCATCGTCTCGCCCGCCGGGTTGGTGCCGTACGCTTCCCAGTAGAAGCCGAGCTTCTTGTCGCCACGCACGTGAAGGGTGGGTTTCATGTGCGGGAGGGCCTCCTCGAGAGACGCTGGCAGGCCGCCGTACGGCTCGAACAACAGGAGATCCGACAGTGACACTCGCGCGCCGACCGCGTATGGCGGGCGAATGCCGTACCGCGCACGCGCGCTCCGGCGCACCGTCGGCGACGTCACCTCCGCGCTCATGAGCAGCGGCGCCCACACACTCCGGGCGGTGATCACGCCGCGCGACTCGTTCGGCGCGCGCACGATGGTCGCGTCGCGCTCCTCGCCCCGAGTCAGCACGAGCGCGGCCCTCACATCGCTCGCCTGCGCGAGCGTCGAGTCGCTCCGCAGATCGTACGCGAGCACCACGAGTGACGAGTCCCCGCGGCGGAACAGCGCCGACTGGTGCTCGAGGCGAAGCAGCGGGGTCGCGTATTTGGGCGCGTAGCGGGCGTGCACGACACCCGGGCGCGTGGTCCAGCGGAGCGAGTCCGTGTTCACTGGGTTGTCGAACACGAACGCGTTCGGCAGGTACGGGTACGCCGGAGTCGGCTCGTGGCCTACGATGGACGATCCACGTCCGCCGAACCCACCGCCACTCCGCGACCAGGCCCGCGGCCAGCTGTAGCGAAGCAGGAGCTCGCGCTCGTCCTCGTCGAACCCACCTTCGTGCGCCGAGGTCGCGTCGGAGAGCATGTGCGACATCGTCACGCGCGCGTAATGCTCCGTGCGAGCGTCGTTCGCCGACGTCGAGAAGAGGGGACGCGCGAGCCACCACACCCGTCGCTCGAACGCGAGCCGTGCGGAGTCACCGCACTGCTGCTGCCGATACCGAGGCAGCATCTCCGAGTCGAGCAGGAGCGACACGTCTTCCCACTCACACCGCATTGACGGTGACATGGCGGCGAGCGCCGCCCTGTACGCGCTATCGGCGCGCACGTAGTCACCCGCCTCGTGGTACGCGAACCCCACGAGCGTTCCGCAGAGCCACCCTTCCGCGCGACAGGAGAGTGCCGCCACGACCGCGTCCGTGTAGCGCCCCGCCTCGGCGAGATAGCGGACCCGTTGCGATGCGACCCATCGGTTTGGCGCGGCCACGGCCGCCGCCGAGTCGAGTGCCGAGATCAACCGCTCGCGCGCGTCGCGAATCCGCTGCGGCTCACGCGGCGGAGGCGGCTCGCTCTCGTCGTACCAGTAGCAAAACCGCCCGACCTGCTCGTCACACGAACCCCCGCCTCGCGACGAGCGGGACTCCGGAAGGTTCGCCCTGCGGTAGTGCTCGAACTGGCGTTGCGCCGAACGAGCGGTGTTGATGGCCGCGTTCACGTCCGCGAGCGGTGGCGCCACCCGCGTGGTGGAATCGCGATCGAATTTCTCCGACCCGCTTCGCACGGAGACGACCTGCGCCGCGAGGCCGGCTGCCGTGAGGCCAATGGCGGCGAGTGAGGCGAGCGGCGGGAGAAACCAGCGAGGCATCATGCGATCCTTGAGTACAGGGCGGACCCCGCAAATGTGCCAGCGGGACCGGGGTGGCGATATGGAACACGCCACAAAAAAACGGCGGCGTTCCGCGGAACGCCGCCGTGTGTTACCCCGAGGTGGTGCCGTGCTGTCGTCGCCGCTCAGCGCTCCTGCGGCCGGCTGACGACGGTTTCGGACATGCGGGCCTTACCATTGAAGGTCGGCGCTGCCAGGCGGAGCGCCGACGCCGAATCGGCTGCAGCGCGCGTCCGCTCGTCGATGACCTTCACGGCGCCGTCCACGCTCCTCAGCGCACGCTCGATGGCGGCACCCGAAGGAAGCCGAACCGGCTCCGGTCGACCGCGGCGGTCCACCCACTCGGCCCGCGGCGATTCGGAGCGGGAGGACTCGAGGGAGCGTCGAGCATCTCCGCGGCGTTCGGCCACGAGCTCCTCCACGGTGCGCTGCTCGGTGATGGCGGGAGCTGGCGGTGCGGGAGCCGGCGCCGGGGACGTCGCTGCGGCGACGTTCGCGAGGTTCACCGAGCCGGTCGACTCGCGCTCGTCGTCCGAACCAGCAACCCAGCCCCTCGCGGCGAGGAGACCGGCAATGAGCACGACGCCCGCGGCGATCGAGATCAGGCTCGATCGTGCGGCGAACCGACGCCCCGTGGGGAGCTCGCGATACTCGTCGCGTCCCATGTCGGCGAATCCGTGGTCGCTGCCCAGGACGCTGAGCGCCGGTGCCATTGCCGGGGTCACATGCTCCACCCGGGGGAGGCGTCGAATCGACGCCGGAACCTCGACGAGCACGGGCGCGGGCACCGGCGCAACTTCGGCCGGCGTCGTGATGGCCGCCACCGCCTCGCGCTCCTCGGTCGTCATGGCCGATGATGCGTCGCGCTCATCCGCCGTCGAGATCGGCGCGCTGTACTCGGCCGTCCGAACCACCGGGAGTAGCTCGAACTCCTCATCCGCATCCGGGGTTTCCTGCGCCTCGAGTGTCGCGCGAAGCTCGGTCACGCGTTCTCTGAGCCGCTGGAGCGACGTCGTGTCGGCGGTCGGGTCGTCGCCACGAATGGCGAGGACTCGTTCGCGCAGCTCGAGCTCCTCACGGGCCGCGCCGAGGTGGGTGTACATCTCGGCGAGGTTGGTGAGTACCCCGGCCACCTGGATGTGCGTGGGTCCGAGCGTTCGCTCGGTGACCTCGAGCAACCGGTTGAGCAGGGCTGCAGCGGCCAGGAACCGGCGCTGGAGCGAATAGATGCGGGCGAGCGCGTTGAGCGTTGCCGCGAGCCGCGGGTCAGCGGCTGGGAAGTCCTCGGCCAGCTGCAGCGCGGCCGAGAAAGACTGCTCTGCTTCCTGGAGCTTTCGAGACTGGAGCGCTTGCCGCCCGGTCTCGTACAGGAGCTTCCAGCTATTTGTGGATGTGTCTGCCATTGCACCTCCTCGGTGCTTCATCGACGCGCGGAGGCAGGAGGTGCAACACACCGGACTGAACTTTTTCCACAGGTCCACCGATACTGGCACGATTGTGAGCCAGGTGTTTTTGTCTGGTGAGTCCGGATTAATGAAAAATGGCCCCGCCGAACCCGGCGGGGCCATTCTCAAAGCATTGATATTTATTCAGTTACGCTGCCCAGTCGCGTCGGAGCGCCTTGGCCGCGTCGCCGTCGCGGACCGCCGCGAGTGCGCGGTCGCGAAGCTGTCGAACTCGCTCTCGCGTGACGCCGAAAACGGTGGCGATCTGCTCCATCGTCATCGGTTCCCCGGTCTCCAGCCCGTAGTACATGAGCAGGATTTTTCGGTCGCGAGGCGGCAGCGGGCTGAGGGCCCGAAGCAGTGCCTCGCGTCGCGATTCGTCTTCCAAACGGGCGTCCACATCGGTGCGCTCGTCCGCTTCGGCCGGCAGGATGCTGGCGAGCGTGCGGGCTTCCGACCGGCCGCTTCCGTTGCCGAGCGGTTCGTCGAGAGAGCGCTCGGGTTGAATGGCGATGCTGAGCTCGCGCACGACGTCCAACGGGAGCTCGGCCACGCGGGCGAGCTCTTCGATGGTCGGCTCGCGCTCGAGGACTTCGCGGAGTGCCGTGCGGGCGCGCGCGATCTTCCGCACGTCCGTGGCGCGCCCGAGGGGGACGCGAACGGTGTGCGTCTTGGTGGAGATCGCCGAGAAGATGGCCTGGCGAATCCACCAGACCGCGTAGCTGATGAAGTTCACCCCGACGTCGGGGTCATACTTGTCGGCCGCGCGGCACAGTCCGCCGTTGGCTTCGCCCACGAGGTCCTCGAGGGGGAGTCCACGGTTCTGATATTGCTTCGCGACCGAGAAGGCGAATCGGAGGTTGGCGCGGATGAGCTCATCCCGCGCGGTCTCGCGCTCCTCGGTGCTCAGCTTTGTATTGCGCATGCGGCGCGCGAGCGCCTTCTGCGCTTCCGCGGTCGCGACCGGCTCGTTCGACAGCTCCTCGATGTAGAGGTCGAGGAGGTCGGGCGGGGTCGTGTCCGCGATCGCTACCGGACGTGGCGTCTTGGCGCTGGTCCGGTTTTTTGTCGTTGCCATCGTCGGCCTCACCTCGCATGGAGCACCGTGTTGGCGGCACGGGCCCCGTTCGCACTCATTGGAGAGCGCCCGCGACAGACCCCTTGGGATCCGACCGCGGGCGCGATAACGCTGCAATCAAATAACCCGAGGGCATAAGCGAAAGTTCCGATTTGCACTTTGCGGGCTATTGACACTTGCGGGGACCAATGTAAACGGTTACACCACTCCGGCGATAGAGGTCCGCGGCATGATTCTCCGACTTTTTCGGTAGCGCTCCGTGGCCACGATCAAAGACGTTGCTCGCGAAGCCGGCGTGTCGGTGGCAACGGTTTCGCGCGCGTTCAACGCAAGCGGGCCGGTCAGCGAGGAAACGCGACAGCGGATCCGGGAGGTCGCCGCGCGGCTTCAATACGCCCCGCACGGCGGAGCGCGAAGCCTCATCACCAATAAGACCAGCGCGATCGGGGTCCTTTTGCCGGACCTCTACGGCGAGTTCTTCTCCGAGGTCATTCGGGGGATAGACCACGCGGCGCAGCGACACGGCTACCATCTCCTGGTTTCGAGCTCGCACGACGCGAAGAACGAGATCGAGGCCGCGCTTCTCGCCATGCGTGGTCGGGTGGATGGGGTCATTGCGATGTCGCCTCACCTGGACGCGCCCGCTCTCGTAGCAAACGTCCCAGCCAGCCTCCCTGTTGTACTGCTCAACTGCCCGGTCGAGGGTGACAGCTATGACGCCCTCAGTATCGACAACCGGCAGGGCGCCTATGCGATGGTTCGGCACCTCGCCGGGCTCGGCCATAGGGCAATCGCCATTATCCGCGGCGCCCAGGGGAACTACGACGCCAGCGAGCGGCTGGAGGGCTACCGCGACGCGCTCCGCGACCTTGGGCTCGAGCGGCGTCCGGAATGGGAGATCACGGGCGATTTCACCGAGACGTCCGGATACCACGCCATTGCACCGCTCCTCGCGCTCGCCGATCGGCCCACCGCGATATTCGCGGCGAACGATTCCATGGCGATTGGCGCGCTCAGTGCGTTGCGAGAGCAGAGGATGCGTGTGCCTGACGACATCGCGGTCACGGGCTTCGACGACATCCCGCTGGCTCGCTACATGAGTCCGCCACTGTCGTCCGTTCATGTCGCCATCTCGGAGCTCGGCATGCGGGGCGTCGAAACACTGCTTCACGCCATCGACAGCAAGAACACACACGTCCGCCGCCACGACCGGCTGCCGACGACCCTCGTCATCCGCCGCTCCTGTGGTGCGCTCGTCGTAGACGATCCCTCGCTCGACGCCCCCACATCCAGGACGGCGCGTGCCAACCCTCAACCCCACTCTCGAGTCGAGCCTACCTGACGAACCACAACTCGTTCGCGCAGTTCCCCGATGGAGGATGCACACATGAGCAGCCAGGTCAGGACCCTCACCCGCCGCCTAACGCGACACACTTTCCACACCGGAACACCAACCGGAACACCGGCAGCATGGACGCGTGTCCGCGCCACCACGATCGGCACGGCCACACTGATCGCGTTACTCGCGGTGCCGGTCGCGCTTGCCGGGCAAACGACCACCGGAAGCATCCGCGGCTACGTTCGCGGCCCGAACGAGATCCCGATCGGCGAAGCACAGATCTCTGCCCGGAACGTCGAGCTCGGGCAAACCCGCAACACGCTGTCGAACGCGAGCGGCTTCTACAGCATTCCCGGGCTTCGCGCCGGACGCTACGACGTCACGATCCGCCGACTCGGGTTCACCGCCCAAACCCGCACGGTCAACGTTCCCATCGCGCAGACACTGACTCTCGATGTTCTGCTTCAGCCAGCCGCAACGGAGCTCGCCACCGTCACCATCACGGCGGAAGCCGCAACACAGACGGCGCGCACGTCGGAGGTCGGCACGAACGTGAGCGAGGAGCAGATCCGCAACCTGCCCACGTTCGATCGCAACTTCCTCGACCTCGCGCGCCTCGTTCCCGGCATCACGGCACAACGGGTGAACGACGACTCCAAGTTCCTGGCCGCCGGCGGTCAGCCAGCCGAAGCGATCAACATCTTCGTGGACGGCGCGTCGTACAAGAACGACGTCATCAAAGGTGGCGTCGTCGGTCAGGACGCGAGCAAGGGCAATCCGTTCCCGCAGGCGGCCGTGCAGGAGTTCCGCGTCATCACGCAGAACTACAAGGCCGAATATCAGAAGGCGTCCAGCGCCATCATCACGGCCACCACGCGGAGCGGTGGGAATCAGTGGGAGGCGGATGTGTTCGCGTACGGGATCGGCAAGGCGTACGTGGCGCGCAACCCGATCGAGATTCGAAACGGCACGCGCCGTCCGGACTACGAGCGGCTGCAGGCTGGCGGCAGTCTCGGCGGCCCGATCGTTCGTGACAGATTGTTCTTCTTCGGGACGTACGAGTTGAACTTCCGCGACCAGCCACAGTTCGTGTCACTCGGCGGCAACGCGGCACTCGCGCCGCCGGGGCTCAACCCGCAGCAGTACGCCGGCTCGTTCACCTCGGAATTCCGCGAGCACCTGGGCTTCGGCAAGCTCACGTGGCTCGGGTCCGACCGGAGCACGGTGGAAGCGAGCGTCAACCTTCGTCGCGAGACGGATTTTCGCGGCTTCGGCGGACAGACGAGCTTCGAGTCGGCTGAGAACGTGGACGTCGATGTCTCCACGGGCATCGTGAACTGGCGCTATGCCGGCGATCGCTGGCTCAACGAGGCGCAAGTGAACTTTCAGCGAATGGACTGGAACCCGTCGACCGCCAATCCGGGACTCATCGGGCGCGACTATCAAGGGATCATTCGCATCGGCGGCCGGGAAGGCGGGCAGCAGTTCGTGCAGGACCGCCTGTCGCTTCGCAACGACGTCACGCGATCGAACGTGCAGCTCGCCGGCGACCACGTGTTCAAGGCCGGCGCGTTCGTCGATTTTCTGTCCTACGAAGGGCGCAAGCAGTTCTTCTTCAACGAGCCCATTTACCGCTTCCGCGCCGCCGAAGACTACCTCCGGCCGTTCGAAGCGACGTTCGGGTTTGGCGATCCCGAGATCAGCACGAACAACACGCAGATCGGCCTCTACATCCAGGACGACTGGACGGTAACGCCTCGGCTGACGCTCAACCTCGGGCTCCGCTGGGATGTCGAGACGAACATGATCAACAACTCGTACGTGACGCCCCAACCGTTGGCGGACTCGCTGCGCGGCGCGTACAACGATGATCTGTTCGTCAGGCAGCCGCTGCCCGACGGGACGGAGCGGGAGGTGCGGGTGATCGACCAGCTCGGTGGGCTCGACCGCTACATCACGACCGGGCGTGATGACCGGGAGATCTACCTTGGGGCGTTCCAGCCGCGGCTCGGCGCCTCGTTCGACGTGACGGGAGATGGGCGCACCGTCCTCTTCGGCGGCGCGGGCATCTATTATGACCGGAACTACTGGAACACGCTGTTCGATGAGCAATTCCGCCGGCAGTACCGGCAGCTCACGATCAGGTTCGAGGACACCTGCGCGCCGAACGAGTTCAACTGCGCGGTGTGGCAAGACCGCTATTTCGACCCAGTGCAGTTGCGCACGCTCGGATTCAACACGGCGCCCGAGGTGTTCATGGTCGCCAATGACCTCAAGCCGCCGAAGACGCATCAGTTCAGTGGCGGGATTCGCCAGGCGGTGGGTACGGGGTTGGTGACGCTCTCCTACAACGGGATTCGCGGGTACAACTTCATGAACTTCGTGCGCGGCAGCTTTGCGCTTCCGCCGAACTACGCGGCCGTGTTCGTGACGGACGACCGGGTGAAGACGAAGTACGACGCGATGCAGCTGCAGCTCGAGCGTCCGTTGCGTCCGTCGGATCGGTGGGGGGGCGGCATCGCCTACACGCTGTCACGGTCTCAGGAGCAAGGGCAGAGCACCGACCTGTTCTGGGGCTTCGACGCGCGCTTCCCGACCGTGGCCGACCGACCGTGGCGCCGCGCTCCTGGCAACCAGACGCACGCCATCGCCGCGAACGCCATCGTCAGGCTGCCGTGGGACATGAACCTCAGCTCGATCGTGAACCTCGGATCTGGCCTGACGATTACGGCGACGGACTTCACGGGCGGTCGAGGTCAGTACCAGCAGGTAACCTACGTCTATCAACCGCCGACCCGACCCTTCCTCGGCATCGGTCGCGTGTTCGCCAACCAGAACATGGATTTGCGGCTGGAGAAGGGGTTTTCGTTCGGCGGGGCGCAGCGCGTGAGTCTCTCTGCCGACCTGTACAACGTCTTCAACTCGCGGAACTTCGGTTGTTACAACGGCACCATCAATCCTCCGAACGAGCCGCCTAACGTCAACTTCGGCCGAGCCGACTGCGCCGCGCCGGGGCGGCGACTGCAGGTCGGACTGCGGTATGGCCTGCAGCCGTTCCGATCGGGTGCGTCGTCAGGCCAATAAAACGGACACGGGAACGCGGCTGGGGAAACCGAGCGTGTCATTCAGAGCGTTGCTGTCATTCCGCGCGAAGCGCCTGCCCGGAGGAGCACGAGCGACGAAGGGAGGAATCGCGGTCGTCCGGACAGAGAGCCCCGGCCGGGCGGCGTCGCATGCGTGGCACGTGGTCGCGGCCCGGTGGGCGCGCGGGATCGTTCTCGCACTCAGCCTCGGGGCATGTACGAGTCCCGCGGCTGCGCCCGCGACCGTCGCGACACCCGCGTCCACGTCGGTCGACCCACGCCGCGCCGAGGCGTTCCTCGACACCCTGCAGCAGCGGACATTCCAGTGGTTCTGGGACACGACCGACCCGCGCACCGGCCTAACGCCGGACCGGTGGCCCGCGCGAACCTTCTCGAGTGTCGCGGCCATCGGCTTCGCCCTCACCGCGTATCCCATCGGCGCCGAGCGCGGGTACGTGACGCGCGCGGAGGCGGCGGAACGCACGCTGAACACGTTGCGCTTCCTCTGGCAGCTCCCGCAGGGCGAGACCGCGACCGGCGTGGCGGGGCACAAAGGCTTCTTCTACCACTTCCTCGATTACGACAAGGGCCATCGCTTCGAGAAGGTCGAGCTTTCGACCATCGACACGTCGCTGCTCATGGGCGGCGTGCTGTTCTGTCAGTCGTACTACACGAGCGCCGCGCCGACTGAAGTCTCCATCCGCGCCTACGCGGACTCGCTCTACCGGCGTGTGGAATGGACGTGGCCCCGGAACCGCCCGCCGGCCATCAACATGGGGTGGAACCCGGAGGAAGGGTTCCTGCCGTTCGACTGGCGCGGCTACAACGAAGCGATGATCACCTACATCCTCGCGTTAGGCTCGCCGACGCACCCGGTCGAGCCGGCGGCGTGGACGGAATGGACGAAGACCTACGTCTGGCGCGACTATTACGGCCAGGAACACCTGAACTTCGCGCCGCTCTTCGGTCACCAGTACTCGCACGTGTGGATCGACTTCCGCGGCATCCGTGACGCCTACATGCGCGAGAAGGGGATCGATTACTTCGAGAATTCGCGCCGGGCGACGCTCGCCCAGCGCGCGTACGCGATCGACAACCCGTTCGAGTGGGTCGGCTACGGCCCGAACGAGTGGGGGTTCACGGCGTCCGACGGTCCGCGCGGCGGCCCGGTGACGGTGGAAGGGCATTCGCGCGTGTTCTTCACCTACGCCGCCCGCGGCACCGCGTGGGGTGAGATCCGCGACGATGGAACTCTCGCGCCCACCGCGCTCGGCGGGTCGGTGCCGTTCGCCCCCGAGGTCACGATCCCCGCGCTCATTGCCATTCGCGAGAAGTACGGCGATCGGCTGTTCACAAAGTACGGGTTCCTCGACGCGTTCAACGCGACGTTTCCGCGGTCGGGGCTCACGCCGCAGACGGGCACGGTGGTGCCGGGTGTGGCGTGGTTCGACAGCGACCACCTTGGCATCGACCAGGGACCAATCCTCGCGATGATCGAGAATCATCGGACGCAGCTCGTCTGGCGCGTCATCAAGACGAACCCGTATATCCGCACCGGCCTCCGACGCGCCGGGTTCACGGGAGGATGGCTTGAGGAGTGAATTGGGGTCAGCGTCAAATACCATCGTTCGAACGCGTAGCGCGTTCGAACGATGGTATTTGACGCTGACCCCAATTCTCCTCGCCGCGTGCACACCCGCATCGGGGAGCGAGGCCGAGGCCATCCGGCTCTGGGCCATGGGACGCGAGGGGGAAGTCGTCGCCCAGCTCATGCCCGAGTTCGAGCGTGAGAATCCCGGCGTACGCGTGCGCGTCCAACAGATACCCTGGACCGCCGCGCACGAGAAGCTCCTCACGGCGTTCGTCGGCGACGCAACGCCCGACATCGCGATGCTCGGCAACACCTGGGTGCCGGAGTTCGAGGCCCTCGGCGCGCTCGAGCCGCTCGACCCGTACGTGGCTGCGTCGCGCTCGCTCACGCCTGAGGACTTCTTCGCGGGGGTCTGGAACACGAACATCGTCAACGACACGGTCTACGGCGTCCCGTGGTACGTGGACACCCGCGTGCTGTTCTACCGCACCGACCTGCTCGAGGCGGCGGGGTACGACAGCGTGCCGGTCACCTGGGCCGAATGGCGGACGGCCATGGAGCGCATGAAGGCACGCATGGGACCGCGGCAGTACCCGATTCTCGTTCCCACGAACGAGTGGCCGCCGCCCGTCATCCTGGGGCTGCAGACTGGGGCGCCGCTCCTGCGCGACGGCGGCATGTACGCGTGGTTCACCGACCCGCGCTTTCGCCAGGCGTTCGACTTCTACGTCGGGCTCTTCAACGATGGCCTCGCGCCGAAGGTGAGCGGCGCGGAGGTGTCGAACCTCTACCAGGAGTTCGCGCGCGGGAACATCGCCATGTACATCAGCGGGCCGTGGCAGATCGGCGAGTTCCGCTCGCGCATCCCGGCGGCAATGCAGGACACGTGGATGACCGCGCCCCTGCCCGGGCCGGACGGCCCCGGCGTCTCGATGGCGGGCGGCGCGAGCCTGGTGATCTTCCGCGGATCGAAACACAAGGCCGACGCGTGGAAGCTGGCGGAGTACCTGTCACGGCCCGACGTGCAGCTCCGCTTCTACGAGCTGACGGGCGACTTGCCGACGCACCGCGACGCGTGGAACGACACGACGCTCGCGAACAATCGTCATGCGCGGGCATTCCGCACGCAGCTCGATCGCGTGGTCCCACTGCCGAAGGTTCCGGAGTGGGAGCAGATCGCGACGAAAGTCTTCGAGTACGGTGAGCAGGCCGTGCGGGGACGGCGCACCGTGGACCAGACGCTCACCGCACTCGAACGCGACGTGAACGGCTTGCTCGAGAAGCGGCGGTGGATGGCCGCTCGCGCGGAGGAAAGACGAAACGCTGGAGCACCAGGCGCGGCGCCGTGAGCTCGGGCGTGAAGCCGGCTCGCATGCCCGGGGAGGGCACGAACGCCGCGTGGATCTTTCTCGCGCCCGCACTCGTGCTCATCGGGGTCTTCTTCTTCGTCCCCGTGGCCGCGTCGCTTCTGCTCAGCCTCACGGACTTCGACATCTACGCGGTGGCGTCGGCGGAGAACACCCGGTTCGTCGGCCTGAGAAACTACCGGCAGCTGCTCGAGACGCCGCTCTTCTGGACGTCGCTTCAGAACACGTTCTACTTCGCGCTCATCGGCGGTCCGCTCACGATCGCCGTGTCGCTCGGCGCCGCTCTCCTCGTGAACGCGAGGCTCGTGCGGTGGAAGTCGCTCTTCCGCACGATCTACTTCACGCCGTTCGTGACGACGCTCGTGGCCGTGGCCATCGTGTGGCGATACCTCTACCATGCGCGCTACGGCCTGCTCAACTACGGCCTCGAGGCGTTAGGCATCGCTCCCGTGGACTGGCTGGGCGACCCGCGATGGGCCATGCCGGCGATCATCCTGATGGCCGTCTGGAAGAACTTCGGGTACAACATGTTGATCTTCATCGCGGGGCTGCAGAGCATCCCCGACGAGTTGTACGACGCGGCGAAGGTCGACGGCGCGGGGCCGGTGCGGCAGTTCTGGAATGTGACGCTTCCGATGCTCGGACCCACGCTCGTGTTCGTGGGCGTGGTGACGATGATCGGCTACTTCCAGCTCTTCGCCGAGCCCTACGTGATGACCCAGGGTGGGCCGCTGCGGAGCACGACGAGCGTCGTGCTGCTCATGTACGAGGAGGGATTTCGCTGGTGGCGAATGGGATACGCGGCCGCCATTGCGTTCGTGCTCTTCCTCGTGATCCTGGTTGCGACGCTGATTCAGCTCCGACTGCAGAGGACTCGCGTATGACGTCGGCTTCGCCGGGCACCCGCCCGATTCCCCGGTCCACCGGCGCAATCCTTCTTTATTCCGCGTTGATCATCGGGGCGGTCCTCGCTTTGTTCCCGATGTTCTGGATGATTTCGGCGTCACTCATGCCGACCGGCGAAGCGAGCACGTACCCGCCGCGGATCGTGCCGAGCCAGGTGACGTTCGAGCACTATCAGGAGCTGTTCACGCGGCTCAATCTCGGACGATACCTGTTCAACAGTGCGCTCATCTCGCTCACGGTGACCGTCATCTCGCTTGCCGTGAACTCGATGGCCGGGTACGCGTTCGCGAAGCTCCGCTTCCGCGGCCGCGACAAGCTGTTTCGCGTGCTCGCCGCGGGGCTCGTGCTGCCCGTGCAGGTGGCCATGCTGCCGCTCTTCCTGCTCATGAAGCAGCTCGGGCTCATCAACAGCTACTGGGGCGTGATCATCCCGGGGCTCGCCAGCATCTTCGGGATCTTTCTCGTTCGCCAGTACGCGCAGTCCATTCCTGATGACATGCTCGACGCCGCACGCATCGACGGCGCGTCGGAGCTCCGCATCTACCGCTCCGTCGTGCTTCCTGGCATCGTCCCGATTCTCGCGACGCTGGCCATCTGGACGTTCCTGGCCACCTGGAACGACTTCATGTGGCCGTTGATCGTCCTGAGTGATGAGTCGCGCTACACGCTGCCGGTGGCGCTCGCGAATCTCATGGGCGAGCACGCGCTGGACACCGAGTTGATGATGGCCGGATCCGTTCTCACGATACTCCCTGTGATGCTCATCTTCCTCTTTCTGCAGCGGTACTACATCCAGGGCGTGATGGCCGGGAGTGTGAAGGGGTGAAGTGGGCTTCCATCGCGGCGCTCACGCTCGTGGGCGCGCTGCCGGTGGCGCAGAAGCCGGCTGTTCTCGACTCCTTCGACTCGGTCAACGCGTGGCGCGCGCAGCCGTCGGACGGCGTGTCGCTCCGCATCTCGTCGGACTCCGGGTTTCGCGGCCGGAGCATGCGTCTCGACTTCGATTTTCAGGGGCGCGGCGGGTACGCGGTGGCACGCCGCGCATTCAACTTCGCGGTGCCGGCGAATTACGAGTTCTCATTTCGCATTCGTGGTGACGCGCCCCCCAACACGCTCGAGTTCAAGCTCGTGGACCCGAGTGGCGACAACGTATGGTGGTCGAACCAGCCGGGCTTCGAGTTTCCGCGCGCGTGGCGCGAGGTCGTGCGCAAGAAGCGGCACATCACATTCGCGTGGGGGCCCAAAGGCGGTGGTGAGCTGACGCGCGTCGCGGCCATCGAGGTTGCGATCACGGCCGGAACCGGAGGGAAGGGGACGGTCTGGATCGACGAGCTCGTCCTGCGCCCACGCCCGCCCGACGCGCCGTACACGCTCACGCCCAGCGTCGTGGCGAGCTCGGACTCGTTAGGTTTCGCGGCTCGCCATGCTCTCGACGGTGACCCGGCGACGGTCTGGCGGTCGCGCCCCGCGTCACCACCGGGGGCTCCCGTGGCACCTGCTCCGCGCAACGCGCCGGCGCCTGTGGTGCCGCCACCGGACGCCAGCCAGGCCGTGGTCGTGGACTTCCTGCGCGCCCGCGAGTTCGGGGGACTCGTCATCGACTGGGAGCCCGGGGCGCACGCGAGCGAGTACGCGGTCGATTTCTCGCCCGACGGCAAGACGTGGGAGACACGCTATCGTGTTACCGGCGGCAACGGCGACCGCGACTACATCTACCTGCCTGAGAGCGACACCCGGTTCGTCCGACTCGCCCTCACGCGTGGTACTGCTGACGTATTCGGCATTCGTGAGATCGGCGTCCAGCCGCTCGAGTGGGCCGCGTCCAGGAACGCGTTCTTCACTGCAGTCGCAAAGGACGCCCCGCCCGGCGCCTACCCGAAGTACTTCACCGGAGTGCAGTCCTACTGGACCGTGGCCGGTGTGGACGGTGACCGCGCCGAAGTCCTCGTGAACGAAGAAGGGATGGTCGAAGCGAGGAAGGGCGGTTTCTCGGTTGAACCGTTCGTGTTCGTGGACGGCAAGCTGTTCACGTGGCACGACGTGAAGACGACACAGTCGCTCGGCAACAGCCACTTTCCCGAGCCGTCCGTATCGTGGGCCGGTGACGGCTGGACGCTCACGCTCGCGCCCGTCGCCGTCCTCGGCGGACGCGATACGTCGACGGCGTACCTCCAGTACCGCCTCGAGAACACCACGTCGGCGCGGCGGTCGGTTCGTCTCTACCTGGCCATCCGGCCGTTTCAGGTGAATCCGCCGTGGCAGTTCCTGAATACGCCGGGCGGTGTGGCGACCGTCCGCCAACTCGCCTACGAGAACCAGGCCGTCCAGGTCAACGGCGAGACCGCCATCGTGTCCCTCACGCCGCCAGAGGGGTTCGGCGCGGTCGCCTTCGACCAGGGTGACGTGGTCGAGTACCTCCGCGAAGGTCGCCTCCCGACGTCGCCTAACGTGCGGGACGCGTTCGGCCACGCGTCCGGAGCACTCGTCTACACGGCCGACGTAGATAGCGCGAGCGCGGCAGTCGTCGAGCTCGCCCTCCCTCTCCATCCGGCAGCCCTTCCGGGCGTGGAGCGCGAACGCGTACTTGGCGCGCGCGCCCCGCGTGATCGCGTGGCCGACGCGCGACGCGTCTGGCGGGAGGCAGTCGAGCGCGTGGCGATCGAGCTTCCGCCGTCGGCCTCGCGGGTGGTGAGCTCGGTGTACGCGAACCTCGCCTACATCCTCGTGAACCGCGACCATGCAGGGTTGCAGCCGGGCTCGCGCTCGTACGAGCGATCGTGGATTCGCGACGGCTCGCTCGAGGCGACGGCCCTCCTGCGCCTCGGCCGCGCCGACGTCGCGCGCGAGTTCCTCGAGTGGTACGCCGGCTTCCAGTACCCGAACGGCAAGATCCCGTGCTGTGTGGATGCCCGCGGCGCCGATCCGGTCCCGGAACACGACAGCCACGGTGAGTTCATCTACCTCGCCGCCGAGTACTGGCGACACACCGGCGACCGCGCGGTGGCGGAGCGGATGTGGCCGCACGTGCTGCGCGCGGCGTGGTACATCGACTCTCTGCGGCAGCAGCGGCGCGCAGCCGAGTTCGAGCAGGGCGAGAAGCGCGTGTTCTACGGGATCCTTCCGCCATCCATCAGCCACGAGGGGTACTCGGCCAAGCCGATGCACTCGTACTGGGATGACTTCTTCGCGCTCCGCGGGCTCAAGGACGCGGTGGAGCTCGCACGCGCACTGAGCCGACCCGAGGAATATCACCTCATCAACATCCGCGACGAGTTCCGCCGCGACCTCTACGCGTCCATCCAGCTCGCGATGGCGCAGCATCGCATCGACTTCATCCCCGGGGCAGCGGACCTCGGCGACTTCGACGCAACATCCACGACGATTGCCGTGGCGCCGGTCGGCGAGCACGGGCTCATGCCGGAATCCGTCGGGCGTGCGCTCGACCGCACGTTCGAGCGCTACTGGGAGGAATTCATCGCGCGGCGCGACGGAACGAAGCCGTCCGACGCATACACGCCGTACGAGCTTCGCACTGTCGGCACGATGGTGCGGTTCGGCAATCGCGAGCGCGCGCACGAGCTCCTCGACTGGTTCTTCAAGGATCAGCGCCCGGCCGGTTGGTACCACTGGGCCGAGGTCGTGTGGCGGGATCCGGCCGCGCCGAAGTTCATCGGCGACATGCCGCACACGTGGGTGGGTTCCGACTACATCCGCTCGGTGCTCGACATGCTCGCGTACGAGCGGGAGTCGGACTCGTCGCTCGTGATCGCGGCGGGTATCCCTGAATCGTGGGTCATGGAGCGACCCGGCGTGACCGTGCGCCGGCTCTCCACGCACTATGGTCCGTTGAGCTTCACGATGCGCAACGAGAACGGGAACGTGCGGGTGTCGATGCAGGCTGGCGTGCGCGCGCCGCGCGGCGGCATCGTGGTGCACTCCCCGTTTTCACACCGGGCGAGCGCGATGCTCGTCAACGGCGTGCCCGGGGAGCCGCACCCGGATGGTGGTGTGATCGTCCGGTCGCTCCCGGCCGAAGTGGTGTTCCGGCGGTGAGCGCGACCCGGTCAGCCTCAGTCGAGTGCGGCGCCGCGCGTGCGAATCACGTCGCTGTAGAATCGGCCACTCGCCTTCACGGTTCGTGCGAGCGTCTCGTAGTCGACGTGTACGAGGCCGAATCGCTTGGAGTAACCGAGGCTCCACTCGAAGTTGTCGAGCAGCGACCACGCGTAGTAGCCGCGCAGGTCGACGCCCTGCCGCATCGCGTCGGCGGCGGCGCGGAGATGCTCTCGGTAGTACTCGACGCGCAACGGGTCCTCGACGGTGCCGTTCATCGTTTTCGGCGGGTCGTAGAACGCGGCGCCGTTCTCGGTGATGTAGAGCGGCGGGTTCCCGTACCGCTCCTTCACCCAGACGAGGATGCGCGTGAGCGATGGCGCGTGGACTTCCCATCCGGTCTCGGTGTAGGTGGCGAACGGCTGCTTGACGCCGCGCGACCTGAGTGGGAGCAGAGGCGGCCAGTACTCCGTGACGTTGCGCGTGTAGTAATTGACACCGATGAAATCGACAGGCTGCTTGATGGCTGCCAGGTCGGCGTCGGGCCACTCCGGCCACGCGTCGCCGAAGATCTCGCGCAGCTCGTCGGGATAGCGGCCGAGGAGTGCCGGGTCGAGGTACTGGCGGTTCATGTACGCGTCGGCGAGTCGCGTGGCGATGACGTCGTCCTCGCGGTCGGACGCCGGGTATTTGGGCTCGAGATTCACGACGAGTCCGATCGCCTGCTTCGCCTCGGCGCGGTAGACCTGGACCGCGGCGCCGTGCGCGCGCATGAGATTGTGCGTGGCGATGGGCGCTTCGTAGAGGTTGCGATGGCCGGGCGCGAGCGCGCCGTGCAGGTAGCCGCCGTCGGTCACGACCCACGGTTCGTTGAGCGTCGCCCACGTTGGCACGCGATCGCCCAACGCCTTGAACATCACGCGGGCGTAATCGGCGAACCAGTTGGCGATGTCGCGGTTGAGCCAGCCGCCGCGGTCGTCGAGGGCGGCGGGCAGGTCCCAGTGATAGAGCGTGGCGTTAGGCGTGATGCCGGCCTCGAGCAGGCCGTCCACGAGTTGCCGGTAGAAGTCGAGCCCGCGTTCGTTCATGCGGCCCGTGCCCTCGGGCAGGATCCGACTCCACGAGATGCTGAACCGGTACGCGTTGAGGCCGAGCTCGCGCATGAGGGCGATGTCGTCCCGCCAGCGCCGGTAGTGATCGCACGCGATGTCCCCCGTGTCGCCATTGGCGGTGAGCCCCGGGGAGTGCGTGAAGCGCTGCCAGATGCTCGGCCCGGCGCCGTCCGCCAGCGGCGAGCCTTCGATCTGGTAGGCCGACGTGGCGGCGCCCCAGAGGAACGCGTCCGGGAAGCGGGCGTTAGGCATCCCGCCTCGTAGAACCGATCACTGCATCCATCCGCACATGGCCAACGTCCGCCTCGAGGGAGTGCGCAAAATATATCAGGACGGGGGACACGTCGCCGTGCACAGCGTGGACCTCGAGGTGGCCGACGGCGAGTTCGTCGTGCTCGTGGGCCCGTCGGGGTGTGGGAAGAGCACGACCCTCCGCATGATTGCCGGGCTCGAGTCCATCACCGCGGGGCGGCTGTACATTGGCGATCGGCTCGTGAACGACGTTCCGCCGAAAGAGCGCGACATCGCGATGGTCTTTCAGAACTACGCGCTCTATCCACACATGAGCGTGCGTGAGAACCTCGCGTTCGCGCTCAAGCTCCGGCGTCTGCCGGCCGCCGAGATCGACACCCGCGTCCGCCGTGCCGCCGAGACGCTCGGCCTCATGGATGTGCTCGATCGAAAGCCGAGACAACTCTCAGGCGGGCAGCGACAGCGGGTGGCCGTGGGCCGCGCCATCGTGCGCGATCCTGAAGTTTTCCTGTTCGACGAGCCGCTGTCGAACCTCGATGCCAAGCTGCGGGTGCAGACTCGTCGCGAGATCGCGAAGCTCCACCGCGAGCTCGGCGCGACGATGATCTACGTGACACACGACCAGGTCGAGGCCATGACGCTGGGCGACCGGATCGTCGTGATGAACGCCGGGCGCGTCCAGCAGGTCGATTCGCCGCTGGCGCTGTACGACCGACCGGCGAACCGGTTCGTCGCCGGGTTCATCGGCAGTCCGGCGATGAACTTCGTGGAGGGCTCGGTGTCGAGCGACGGTGGCTCGCGGTCGTTCGTATCCGCTGACGGTGCCATCACCATCCCGCTTCCCGATTTAGTGGCGAGCTCCGCCGGTGCGAACGTCCCTGTCGTGTTCGGTATTCGTCCTGAAGAGGTCGAGGTTGGCGGCGCAGACGGAGGGCGGCCCGGGTCGATCCCGGCGCGAGTGGATCTCGTCGAGCCGCTCGGCAACGAGACGTTCGTGCACGCGAGCGTCGGCACGCATGTGGTGACAGCCCGCTTCGCCGGACGCGACCTGCCGGCGCTGGGCTCACCGGTGGGTCTTCGTGTCGATCCGCTGAAGGCTCACTGGTTCGACGCCGGGACCGGCCTGTCCCTTCGGGTCTAGACGCGGCGCCGCGAATGGCCCCCGCGTGCAGGGTCCGGCGCGCCGGGGCCGGTCGGAACCGCGATGGCGCGGAGGAGCCGGAAACCGCCGGTGACGGCTCTGCATTCACGCCGCGGTGCGCCAAGAGCCGGATCTGAAGGGGGAACAGCCGCCCGGGACGCCCCGACCCCCCAAAAGTCGTGCCCGACTCCCGCTCCCGATTTCCGACTCCCGACCACGATCCGGCCGGTTCCGGCTCATCCGCGCCCATCGTAGTTCCGACCGGGCCGCCACGCCGCGCCGCAGGCGCGGGAGCCGTTGTCCGCGGCACTTTCCACGTTCGCCATTGCAAGCCGGGCGGGGAAATCGGGAACGGGGAATCGGGAGAGGCCGACGGCTCGAGACGACTACCGATCTCGCTTGACCTTGAACCGGCTCCACATGACGATCGTCGTGCAGCTCGACCCGCCCGGCGACTGGAACTCCACCGGCGTGTTCGAGCCGGTGTAGACCTCGATAGCCGCGACTTCGTGCGGCGGCATCATGCGATCGATGTCACCCGCGAAGAGCGCCTGATACGGCGCGCCATCGACCACGTAGCGAACGCATCCACCGGCTGCGTCCCGGGCGCTTTCGACGACGTAATCCATGCCCGACGGGACGACGCGCAGCGACGGAATGGTGCGGAAGAGGTCCGTCATCCGGGTCGCCTGACGATTCTCGATGTCTTCGGGGGTCACGAAGTAGCCAAAGCCGGACTTGTGGCGGCGGTTGAAGCCCACCTGATCCAACCCCGCGGTGCTCCGCTCGGCCGTAACAGCGACCGCCTCGAGCACCGGCGCCGGCTTGGCCAACGTCACCGTGATCTGCTTCGGGGTGCGGCCCGAGAGCTCGACCGGGACTTCGACCGGCTGGAAGCCGAGCTGGCGTACCACGACCTGCTGCGTTCCACTCGGCAGGTCGGTGAAGCCGAAGCTGCCGTCCTGACGGCTGAGGGTCGCCGCGCCTGTGCCCTGCACGTCGACGCGCGCGTTGGGCACGGGCGCTCCGGCCGCGTTGATCACCCGCCCGGTGAGGCGCGCAGGTCCCTTGAGGCGCGGCGGTACCGACTCGGCGTTCGACGCCGTTGCCGCGTTGGTGCCTGCGGGACGGCCCGCCGTGTCGGACGGCGGCGCTTCGACGACGACGGTCGTGCCGATGCGGAGGCTCTGGAACGCGAGCGGGTGCGTCTCATCGATCGTGATGGCGACTTCGGCGGTCTTCTGACCGTCGAACGTCGCCTGGATATTGCCCGTGAGGCCTGCCGGCAGCCCGCAGATCCGGTAGCCACCATCCTCGCCAACGGTCGCTTCCCGGACCCGGGTTTCCTTTCGCAGAGTGGCGAGAACGATCTCCTGCCAGACGAGCGTGACCTTTGCGCCCTGCAGTGGCTTGTCGGTGTCGGCGTCGAGGACTGTGCCGACGAGCGCCGACGGGCCTCGTGCACGCCAGGCGCGCGCGCAGGAAAGCTCGACGACGCGTGTGGCCGACGGCACCGCCAGCTCGATGGTGAACATCTGCCCGGCCTGGAACGGCGTCGGACGCGTGGAGATCTTGATGTTGAGCGAATCGAGCAGCGGATGCAGCAGCGTTACCACATGCTCGCCCGGGGGGACGCTGTCGACCTGGAATTCGCCGGTCGAGTCGGTGACCGCCTGACGTCCGGTGTTCCCGACCTTGATGGTCGCCCCGACCAGCGGGACGACGCCGTTGATGCTATCGATGACGACGCCGGATACGCCGGCGAACCCCGGCTGCTGGCCGAGGCTCTCGCGCGGGGTGAGAACGACCGCGGCGGCAGCGGCCACGGCGACGCGGAGGAGGGTCGAGGGACGCATGCTACGGATTCTGGAACAGGTTACCAGACTGGAAGTTGGCCTGGAGTAGTATGGGGCGGGGACCGGGAACAGGGAACCGGAAACTGCCGGCAACAGGGAACCGGGAACAGGGAACCGGAACCGGCGCGGCAACCAGCACCAGCTAATAGCGATCAGCCCAGTTCCCTGTTCCCGGTTCCTGCTCTGTCAGGCCTTAGCATTCCTGCATGCTCAAGCTTCTCCTCGCAATCGTTTCGCTGCTGCAAATCACGCCGGCGCAGGCGGGACGGCTGCGGTGGGTGCCGAACCCGCGCGCCGCGAACAACACCTGGGTGGCCGACCCGTCCGGCCACCTGAAGCCGGCGACCGTCGATTCGCTCAACGCGCTGGCCGACGCACTGAGTCGTGAGGCCGGGCATGAGATCGCCGTCGTCGCGGTCGATTCCACGTCGGGTTTCGAGCCATTCGACGTTGCGCTCGCCCTCCATCGCATGTGGGGGGTGGGGCAGCAGGGACGCGACAACGGGATCGTGCTGCTCTGGGTCCCGGCACAGCGCGCCGTCCACATCAGTGTCGGCTACGGGCTCGAGGGTGTCCTACCGGACGCGCGGGCCGGGCGCATTCGCGACCAGGTGATCTTCCCCGCCTTTCGACGCGGCGACTTCGACGCCGGCATGCTCGCAGGAGTCGCAGCCCTGGCCGAGGCTGCGCGTGAGGAGACCGACGCGCGCGGGTCCACGATGTCCACGACGGACCCCGCGCCTAACGGGCGCCGAGCGGTGGTGGAGCGAGATGAGGGTTCGGGGCGCGGACCGACCGCACTCATCTTCGGCAGTATCGGTGGCGTCCTCGCACTAGCCGGCGGCGGCATTGCGGCGGCGCGCTATCGTCGGCGCCGACCGCGACCGTGCCCGCGTGGCCACGGCATGATGACTCGGCTCGACGAGCGCGCCGACGACCAACACCTCGATCGCGGGGAGCGGCTCGAGGAGCGGCTCGAAAGCGTGGACTACGACGTGTGGATCTGCCCGACGTGTGACTACGCGCTCAAGGTGCCGCACCGCGCGTGGTTCTCGAAGTACAAGAACTGTCCGTCGTGCAAGCGTCGCACGCTCGACACGACGCACAGGACGATCATCGCCGCGACCACGTCCCACGCCGGGCAGCGCGAAGTCACCGAGCGGTGCCGCAACTGTGGCTGGACGCGGAGCTACATGCAGACGATCCCTCGGATTCAAACCTCGAGCGGATCGAGCTCGGGCGGCGGTCGCTCGGGAGGGGGTGGTGGTAGCTTCGGCGGCGGCTCCGCCGGCGGCGGTGGCGCAGGAGGACGCTACTGATCGTGGTCGAGATCGCACTCCCGGAGGGGTTCGACTTCTCCTGGGCGCTCGGCTTTCTCGCGGCGAGAACCGTCCCGGCGATCGAGCGCGTGAGCGACGGCACGTACACGCGCTCGGTGCGGGTCCGAGGGCGCCCCGTGACGATAACGCTGCGGGAAACTCGTGCCGCGAGTGGAGGAATTTCCGACGTGCCGGGCGAGCGCCCCCTTCCGGCAACCCGCGGATTCCGCGCTTACGCTCGGAATGACCGCGGTACGGTGCCTAACGCCTCACGCCGGGCTGGCCGCGTGCTGGTGGCGAGTGCGCGGCCAAGGATGACGCCCTCGGCGCTGACGGCAGTGGTCACGCGCATGCTCGACCTCGATGCCGATCTCGCGACGTTCCATCGGGTCGCTCGGCGCGACGCGATACTACGCCGTATTGTTCGCGGCCGGTCCGGCATCCGGCTCCCGCAACTGCTCGACCCGTTCGAGGGGATCCTGCGCGGGATCCTCGGTCAGCAGGTGAGCGTGGCCGGGGCGAGCACGGTGACGGATCGCCTCGTTCGTCTGCTCGCGCCGGCCGCACGCGCACCGGCTGGTGGGGCCGGGACTTCGGGAGACTTTCTCGTGTTCCCGGCGCCCGAGGTCGTGGCCGACGCGGGCGCAGAACGTCTGCGCACGATCGGGCTCACGCGCGCGAAGGCTGCCGCCATTGCCGGCGTGTCGCGCGCGATCGCCGACGGCGCGCTGGACCTCGAGGCGGTCCGCGCCATGCCGGCGGACGAGGCGCAGGCCGCCCTCGAGAGCCTCCCCGGGATCGGGCCGTGGACGGCGTCGTACGTCCGGATGCGCGCGTTAGGCGACCGCGACGCGTTCCCGGCCGCGGACCTGGGCGTCATCAAGGCGCTCGCCGCGGCGGGGGTGGATCGGCGCGCGATTGTAGACGTGGCAGAGCGGTGGCGGCCGTGGCGAGCCTATGCGACGCTGCATCTATGGGCATCGCTGGCTGACGGCAGGTGAAAGCGAACAGCGAAACGGCGCACGACCCTTAACGGCGCAGGGCCCGAAGAGCGCAGGGCCCGAACGGCGCACGACAGTAAGGGCGCCGGGCCCTGCGCAGTCTGGGCCCTGCGCCGTTCAGCGGTTCGACCTTAGAAGAATTCGTCGAGCAATTGGTACCAACCGAGCCGGACTTCGTCGACCCTCTCTATCCCGTAGCGTGCAAAGAGCGTTGGGACCCATTCCGGCCCGAAGTTGAACGCGATGCTCCGCGCGCACAGAGCGAGGTCCTGGTACGGGTCCGCCACGCCGGCGCGGCCGCAGTCCACGAAGCCGCTCACGTGGTAGCCACCCGCGCCGTCCGGCTGCAGCAGGACGTTAGGCAGGCAGTAGTCCCCGTGAGTGAAGGCCCGCTCCTCGATCGCCGGTTGTGTGGCGAGGAGCTCGGCGTGCAGGTCGGCGGCTCGTCGTCCCTGACGGACCGCATCGAACTCGCCCTCGCGCACGAGGCCCGCCGTGAGCCGAGTAGCCACGTCGGCCAGGCGCACGCGCCGGGAGGCGTCGAACGGACAGGCGCTGATGTTCGTGGAATGCAGCTGCTTCAGGCCGGCGGCGAGCGCGGCGATCACCGCTGCCCGGTGATCCTCCGGCCGCGCCGCGGCAGCGTTGGTGCCCGGCAACGTCGTCAGCAGGAGGTACTCGCGCCCCTTCCACTCGTGGTACTGCAGGACGGCCGGCACCGCCAACCCGACCGCGTGCATCCAGCCCAGCCGCTCTGCTTCGTCGAACAGCGGCCGCGCCGGGTTCGAAGGGGATACCGGCAGGGACTTCAGGTAGACCGATACTCCGTTCGGACGATCGAAACGCAGGACGCTCGCGCCCGAGTCCCCGGTGCTCACCTCGGAGCGGGGGTGCTTGGCGAGGTCGGCCGACAGCGATGGAGGAAGGACGAGCGCTGGTGCAGTCGCAGTATCCACGTCGCTAAGCCTCAGGACAGGAAAGTCATCGAGCGGGCGGAGCGTCGCTCCGGATTGTCGGCGACACTCGCCCGCGGTTGGATGCCTCTACGGGCGTAAAGGGTTGGCGGTGTCGGGCGATCCCGCCTCTGGCCAGGCGGCTGACCTCGGAAGCAAGTTTGCGTCATGCCGAACACCTTGCGTCATCTCGACCACACGCGGCGTCGCGCGCGCACCCTGGCGGCCGCGTCCCTTGCCGGCATCCTCATGCTGGCCTCACGAAGTGGCACCGGGGCTCAGGCTCCGCAAGGCGCGCCAGCGGATCTTCTGGTACGAAACGGCCGCGTCATCGACGGGACCGGTTCCCCCGCCCGAACTGCCGACATCGCCATCACCGGCGACCGGATCACCTTCGTAGGGGACGCGGGTCGCGGGAACGTCACAGCGCGACGCACGATCGACGCACGCGGGCTGATCGTCGCCCCCGGGTTCATCGACCCGCACACGCACGCCCTCGAGGACCTCAACAGCACCGACGCGAGACGACGTGCCAACCTGAATTTCCTCATGCAGGGGGTCACGACCGTCCTCACCGGGAACGATGGGGGCGGGCCGTTCGAGGTCGCGCGCACGCTCGAGCAGTGGAAGACCCAGGGCATCGGGACCAACGCGGTGCTCTTCGTCGGCTACGGGAGCGTCCGGCGGACCGTGATGGGGATGTCCGACGCGCGTCCATCGCCCGGGCAGCTCGACTCGATGCGCGCGCTCGTGGACAAAGCGATGCGCGAGGGCGCCATCGGCATGTCCGCGGGGCTGTATTACGCGCCGCAGAACTACGGCACGACCGAGGAGGTCATCGAGCTGGCGAAAGTCGCGGCTCGGCACGGCGGGCTGTACGACACCCACATGCGCGACGAGAGCTCGTACTCGATCGGGCTCCTGGGAGCCATCCGCGAGGCCATCCGCATCGGTCGCGAGGCCAACCTGCCGGTGAACATCTCGCACCTCAAGGCGTTAGGCGTCGACGTCTGGGGCCGGTCGGATTCGGCGATCGCGATCATCGAGGCGGCGCGCGGGTCCGGTCAGAAGGTGACGGCCGACCAGTACCCGTATACGGCATCGGGCTCGTCCGTCGGCGCGTCGCTGCTGCCGCGATGGGCGGAAGTGGGCGGCGGGGATTCGCTCCGAGCGCGTGTTGCCGACCCCGCGACGCGAGCTCGACTCGTCACCGACATGACCGAGAATCTGCGGCGGCGCGGCGGGCCCGAATCGCTGCTCATGACCTCGACGCGCGACACGTCGATCCTCGGCAAGACGCTCGCGCAGGTCGCGGCGGCCCGCGGCGTGAACCCAGTCGAAGCCGCGATCCAGATCATCCTCAACGGCGGCTCGTCGGTGGCGTCGTTCAACATGAACGAGAAGGACATCGAGGCGTTCATGCGGCGGCCGTGGGTCATGACGGGGTCCGACGGCTCGGGCGGTCACCCGCGCAAGTACGGGACATTTCCGAAGAAGTGGGCAGAGTACGTCCGCGAGAAGAAGGTGCTCACGCCCGAAGCGTTCGTTCGGCAATCGAGCTCGTTGGCGGCGGAGACGTTCGGTCTCGACGACCGCGGAGTGATCGCACGCGGGAAGTTCGCGGACGTCGTGGTGTTCGATGAGGCGGCGTTCCGCGACCGCGCTACATACCAGAAGCCGACCGAGCTGGCGACGGGGATGCGCTACGTGATCGTGAATGGCAAGGTCGTGGTGGACAGCGGCGCGTTCGCGAACATCACGCCGGGCGTTGGGATCACTCGATAGCCGTCGTTAGGTCAGGGCACGGTGTTGTGACAGCTCCACCCAAAGCCGTCCCTCGGCGACAGTTTCTCTCGCAAGGCGCAGCGCTCGGCGTTGCTGCGTTGGCGTTGCCACGCACACTCCGAAGTTCACCCCTCCACGCCAGCGCCAGCGCGGGAGTGGTGAGCGCGCCGCGGACGCCGACGCCGTGGGTGGACGGGCTCTCGTTCATGCCCGGCGACCCGTCGAAGGTCGCGGAGTCGGGGCTCAGCGCATTCATCTGCGACGTGTCCGCGGGCGAGAACGTGAAGGGGCCCGACGGGAACGAGCGCTACATCCGCTCGTTCAACGCGTGCGCGAAGTCCATCGCGCGTATGCGGAGGGCACTGCGCGACGGTCAGTACCCGGGCGCGGGCCTCGCGACCCGAGGAAGTGAGATCGCCGAGGCGCACCAAGCCGGCCGCACGGCGGTCTTCTTCCAGTTTCAGGGGTGCGAGCCGCTCGAGGAGGACCTCGGCCGGCTGGACGTGTTCCACGAGCTCGGGCTCCGCGTGCTCCAGATCACCCACCACTACGACAACCCGTCTGGCGGCGGCGCGCTCGAGGGAAAGCCGCGGGGGCTGACGAAGTTCGGCACGTCGGTCGTGGAACGGATGAACGAGCTCGGGATCATCCCCGACGTGGCGCACGCGTCCGACCCGACGGCGCTGGACACGGCGAAGGTGAGCAAGGGGCCGGTGGTGTTGTCGCATGGCGCAGCGCGCGCGATCGTGCCTAACGCGCGGTGCGCGCCGGACGAGGTGATCCGCGCCATCGCGGACACCGGCGGCGTCATGGGGATCTTCATGATGAGCTTCTGGCTCACGACCGACCCGACGCCGGCGGTCGACCACGTGATCGCGCAGCTACGCCACGTGATGAATGCTGGCGGGGTGGATGCCGTCGGCATCGCGAACGACTATCCGCTCACGGGTGAAGCCGGGCTCACCGCCGTCGGGAACGACAACGCGAAAGGCATCGCCGACTACATGCCGTGGTGGGAGACGATGCGCCGGCGCGGCATCCTCGGGTTCGACCGCACTCCCACGCACGTGGTGATCCCGGAGCTGAACACGATCACCCGCATGTTCACCCTGCACGCGGCACTCGAGAAAGGCGGCTTCACGAGCGGGCAGATCGAGAAGATCATGGGCGGGAACTGGATCCGGGTGCTCAGGCACACGCTCGGTTAGTACGGCTCTGTCATTCCGAGCGGAGCGCCGAAGGCGCGCAGTCGAGGAAACGCGGGGGTGCTGGTAGAGGGACCCCTCGGTCGGGACGACGGCGATTCCTCGCTGCGCTCGGAATGACGAACGAGTCATGCGTGACAGTTTTTCCGGCGGCGGAGTTGATGGAGTAGTGAGACCGT
Organism: Gemmatimonadaceae bacterium; assembly: GCA_036741775.1. GTDB lineage: Bacteria > Gemmatimonadota > Gemmatimonadetes > Gemmatimonadales > Gemmatimonadaceae > JAJKIV01. Next base: position 27,909 of record DAINRQ010000008.1, read on the forward strand.
TCGCCTCCATCCTGTCCGCAATCCGACGTGCCGCGCTCATCGCGGGCGGCGGGGCATTGGCGGGCGGATGCGGATCGCCCCAGCAGTCGGAGCCGACGCCGCAGATCGGGGCGGCGGCCGAGGTGCGTTCCCGCGGCCCGGCATCGCTCATCGTTCGCCACGCGACGCTGTTCGACACGCGGACTCGGCGCACGATCCCGAACACGACGATCGTGATCCGCGGTGACCGGATCGCAGCCGTGGCGCCGGATTCATCACTGGCGACCGTACGCGCGCCGGTCGAGATCGACGGGCGTGGACGACTCGTGACGCCAGGACTCATCGACGTGCATCACCACGTCGATTATGCGTTCCCCGATTCCATCACCCCCGGCGGCGGGGCGATCGCTCGGCTCGTCATGACATCCGACTCGATCGCGGCGTATCGGGCGCGATGGGCCGCGAACTACCTGCCGTTCGGTGTCACGGTCGTTCGCGAGGCCGGTGGGAACGAGGAACACCTCGCCCTCATGACCGCCTGGGCGCGGCCGTCACCGGCCGCCCCGGATTTCATTCCGAGCGGCGGCGCGCTCGTGTCGCACGAAGAGGGACGCGTGCCGTTCGCCGGCCACGCGATTGTGCGCGATTCGGCGGACGCCGCGGCGCGCGTGCGACGCTACCACGAGGCCGGGTTGCGCGACGTCAAGCTCTACTGGCGCCTCCGCGAGCCCGAGTACGTGAGCGCATTCACCGAAGCGCGGCGGCTGGGGATGCACGTCAGCACCCACGTCGACTTCGGCATCGTGTCCCCGCCGCGGGCGCTCGCCATTGGCGTTACGCATTTCGAGCACGCCTACACCCTCGGTGTCGGCGTCATGACGCCCGCGGAAGTCCAGCGCACGTGGACGCGAACACGCCAGGAGCTCGGGGCCGAGGTGCCGGGTGGGTTCTACTGGGGTGTCCTCGAGCACTTCAACTTACTCGGACCGCAGGATCCGAGGCTGACCAGCCTGATCGCCGAGTTCGTGCGTGTGGGCGCCACGGTGACGCCGACCCTGCACATCTTTGCGCAGCGGGTCGGGCTGGCGTCGCACACGACACCGTCGTTAGGCGTGTTCGACCGGTCGGACGCGTGGACGCCGGCGCAACGCGACCGCGCGCGCGACGGGTACCGAATCCTCGCGGGGTACGTACGTCGGCTCCACGAGGCCGGGGTGCCGCTGGCCGTCGGGACGGATTGGCTTGACTCGGGGCGCGCCGCGCTCTCTGAGATGCTGCTGTTCAATCAGGCCGGGATCCCGATGGCGGACGTGCTTGCGATCGCGACGCTCGGCGGCGCGCGTGCGCTGGACCGGGAGGCCGAATACGGTGTCGTCGAAGCCGGCCGGCGGGCGCATCTCGTCATCTTCGACCGGAATCCGCTCGAGGATGCCGAGGGGCTCCTCGGGGCGAAGACCGTCGTCAAGGATGGGGTGGTCGCGGCGGAAAAGTAGGGGGTCGGCCGATCCGGCTTGACCGTCTCGGTCGACCGGGTAGCTTGCCAACCCGGCGCCTCCCCGCGCTCGCTTCCAGACATCCCGCCCCCTGGCCGTCCCGTCGTGCTCACCGACGTCGATATTCGCCGCCTCCTCGAGAACGGCGAACAGTTCACCGCCGAGTTCGTCGCTGAAGGTAGCACCGCGATTACGGACGAAGAGCTCGTCGATGCCGTCGTGTGTCTCGCGAACGGGCACGGAGGTGTCGTGCTCGCTGGCGTGAGCGATGACGGTCGGGTGTCGGGGCTCCGCCCTCGGCACGGATCGTACACGGACCCGGAGCGCGTGCGGGCGATGATCGGCGGCCGCACGGTGCCGAGCTGTCCTGTCGAGGTGAGTGTCATTGCGGTCGATGGCGCGGAGGTGCTCGCGATCGAGATCCCGGCGGGGCGGCCGGTGACGTCCACGAGTGACGGGGTGTATCGTCGCCGCGGGACGGACGCGCACGGGCGGGCGGTCTGCGTCCCGTTTCTCGTTCACGAGATCCAGAGCCGAGAGGCGACGCGGGGCGCGCTCGACTACACGGCGCTCATCGTCCCGCAGGCGCGGTGGGAGGATCTCGATCCGCTCGAGATCGAGCGCGTGCGACGGACGATCGCGCTGAATCGCGGGCGGGCGGATGCCGCGTTGCTCGAGCTCTCGGACGCCGAGATCGTACGCGCGCTCGGGCTCGGGGAGGGCGGTGGCGCGCAGGGCGAACGCGTCGATCGGGTACGCGTGGCTGGGCTATTGACGGTTGGTCGGGAGGAGGCAATCAGACGCTACGTCCCGAACCATGAGGTGGCGTTCCAGGTACTTCGCGGGACGCGGGTGGCGGTGAACGAGTTTGTCCGCTGGCCCCTCGTGCGTGTGGCGGAGGAGGTCGGGCTGCGGTTCGACGCGCGGAACCATGAGGACGAGCTGGCGGTGGGGATGGTGCGGGTAGGCGTTCCGGCGCACAGCCCGGCGGGGTTCCGCGAGGCGCTGCACAACGCGCTCGTCCACCGGGACTACACCCGGGCGGGCGCTGTGCACGTGCAGCTTCGGGAATCGGGTGTGCCGGGGGAGGTGAGTGGTGAGATCGAGATCTCGAACCCGGGTGGTTTTCCCGAGCAGGTGAGGCTCGACAACCTGCTGGTTGCGCCACCCCGTCCCCGAAACCCGGTTTTGGCGGATGCGTTCAAACGCGTTGGCCTGGTGGAGCGGACGGGCCGAGGGATCGATACGATCTTCGAGGGTCAGTTGCGGTACGGGCGCCAACTGCCGGATTACTCGCGCTCTACTGGCGCGACGGTGCAAGTGGTTCTGAACGATGGCCCGGCGAATGTCGCGATAACGAAACTGGTTGTGGAGCGGGATGTTCCGGGCCGGCGGCTCACGGTGGATGAGTTGTTGGTTTTGAACGTTATGGCGCGGGAGCAGGAGCCGATCGGGCTGGGCCGCGCGGCGTCGGTCGTGCAGCGGTTGGAGGGTCCGACGCGGGCTGTGCTGGATCGGCTGGTCGAGTCCGGTTTGCTGGACGGGTGGGAGGACCGCCGGGAGCGCGTCTATTACTTCACTTCGCCTGTGGCTCGGAGCCTTGGGGTGGCGGATCTGGACGAGGACGTGGCCGCCGAGCACGCGGGCGAACGTGAGCGTAAGATCTTGGATTACGTGGGCTTACACGGCAAGATCACACGCTCGGCGGCGGCCGAACTCTGCGGTCTCGAGGGGCGGGAGGCGCGGGCGGTGCTCGAGAAGCTGGTGAAGCGGGGGGAGCTGGTGGTGCGCGGGGAGAAGCGTGGGGCGTACTACGAGCGCGCGGGGGCCGCTGTCTCCGAGCCAACGGTGGAATGACGGAGTTTTGGCGGGCGCGCCAAAGTTATGAACATTCTCCACAGAGTTTTGAACAAGCGCCAAAAGGCACTGTCATAACTTTGGCGAAGCCCGATGCCGGTGCTCAGCGGTCCCGGGAAGCCCTGCGCCCCAGCCGCCAATCAGCCCGTCGCCAGCTGATAGCTGTTAGCTGTTAGCTGTTAGCTGCTAATCGTCCTTTCGCAGCCCGTTCGCGACCTTCGCGAGGCTCGTGGCGAGGGTGTGCATCTCCCGGTCGGACAATTTCGATGCCGCCCGGAGGAGCCGCGATGTGCCCAGCTCTGGCGCTCGCCGGACTACGGCGCGGCCGCGCGCGGTCAGTCCCAGGGAAAGGCGCCGGCGGTCGTCGTCGGCCGACTTGCGAGCGACGAGCCCCTGTTCGACCAGACGGCTCACCACGACACTGACGGAGCTGATGTCCGTGTGGGTGCGTTCCGCGAGCTCGGTCAGTGACGTCGCCGGACTGTCCGCGAGCTGACGGAGCGCATGAAGCTGCGCCCCGTGTACGCCGACACGCTGTTCGGCCTCGCGTGACGCGAGCCGAAGCTCCCGCACGAGCGAACGAAGCGCATCGAGGATGACACCGGCGTCCTGGTTACGATCGCTGGTGTGGCCGTTGTTGCCGTGGTTGCCGTTGGGGCTCGGGGATCGGAGTGCGATCGGCGAGTCAGAAGAGGTCTTCATCGGTCTCCTCCTTCACTGGTGCAACGCCTCGGGTCTTCCTCGCCGACCGTTCACATTCCTCTGGAAGGATTGCGAGCGGCTTACGAACGAGTGCGTGTTGGCTGGCGACACAATGTACACACGCCGCAGTCAGCGTATGTGATGTGCGTCGCCGTCGAAGGTCCTACTTGCGAATGGCAACGACGAGCCGGTGGCGGCCGTCAGTCATCGAAATAGGCCTCGATACTCCACAGGACCAGGTCGCTGGTCAACTCCTGGGCGGCGACTCCCTGCGCGCCCGGATGACCGGCTGCTTCCTTCACGAGCACGACCATCCGCTCAGGAGTCACGCCGGTCTCCTTGAGCTTTCGGGCGTAGGCAGTGGCGGATGCGCGGACGAGCGCCCGCAGGGCGCGAATATCCCCCGAGCTCTCTTCGGAGTGGTCGGACCGGTCGGCGAGAATCGGTGTCGCGTTCCGAGCGAGCCAATAGCCGACCGCGCGGTCGGTGGCCGCCACGGCCCGGGCGAACGTGGACCGCAGATGGCCGGGTGAGCCGACAGCGACATCCGAGTACGCGTCGCTCGGACGAGGAGGTGATTCCAGGGGACCAGTCATTCTGCGAGGGGTCGACTCGCTCACGGGAGCCTCATCTAACGATCGCATGGTCAACGATCGCACGGTCTCGCGACGGCGCTTGCACCGTGAGTGGTCCGGTTTCGCCTTACTCATTTGTTTGGATTGCCAAGCATCAATAAACCCGAACCTGACTTCCTGCAAGCGAAGCCGGCCAGGAGAACGCGGGCGGCGCGTTCTCCTGGCCGGCTGTGGCTGCTTTGCCGACAATCGTGCCGATCAGCGGGCGTGGATCTGAATACTCCCGCCGCTGAGCGGCATCGCTCCGGCATCATCGCCTTCGCCAGGGCGGTTGTCGTACACCACGGCGCCACTCACCCGATCGCGAATCACGATACGAATCGCGTCGAGCGACGGGCCATCGACCGCCGTGAGCGCGAACTCGTAATCGCCGCCGCCGTTGAGCTGTCCGCGCCCGCGAAGCTGTGCCGTTCCGTCGGCGACCACGAGCCAGTCCAGCGACGTGCTGCGGAAGTCGAGCTTGGACACCTGCAGCTTGAAATCGGCGTTCCCGTTAGGCGCCGTTTCCGTCGCGCGCTGATATCGGGCCACGAACCCGAACGTGAGCTTACCGGTGAGGGTCGGCGCGGCGGCGAACGCCCCCGCGGGTGACGCGATCCACCCGCCACCCGTGACCCAGCCGGCCGCGGGATCGTAGATCACCACCTGTCCCGTCGCCGCGCGCGTGTCGGAGCCGCCGTCGTCGTCCTGCACGGTGAGTTGTACGGCGTACACACCCGCCGCCGAGAAGGTGCAGACACCCCCGGCGCTACCGTTAGGCGCCGCCGACTGCGGGAGCGCGCCGGTACCGCAATCGAGATGCATCGTGTGCACGTCCTGCGATCCCGGGTCGGTGAAGAGTGCCGACACGGTCACCGCCACGCCGCCAGGGATCAGCGCGAGCGGCGTCGACGGGAGCGTGAACGCCGCCACGGTCGGTGCGACGTTCGCGATCACTGCCGTCGCATTTACCGTGTGTGTCCCACCCCGCCCGTCCGAGACGGTCAACGCGATGTCGTACGACCCGTTATCCGCGTAGACGTGACTCGCAGGCGGCGTCGGCCCGCTTCCCGTACTCCCATCGCCCAGGTCCCACGTGTAGGTGAGCGCGTCGTCGTCAGCGTCGGTCCCCCCGAACGCGAAGCTCACCGGCGACCCTTCGTTCGCCGAGTACGGCCCGCCCGCTGACGCGACCGGCGCGTTGTTCACGTCCGCCACGTGACCGACCGCCACGTTGTCGAGCAGTAGTCCCGTACTCGTGCTCCCGCCATACGAGAACGCGAAGCCCGTGAAGTACTCGTCAGCGCGCACGAGTCCCACACCGAAGAACTTCGTGCCCGACGTCGCGAGCGGGACATCGAGGTTCGCGAACGTGTAGCTCGCGACGTTCGTGGTCAGCACGACGCTCACCGGGACCTTCGTCCCGATCAGCGTGAGGTCGGCCGCGAACAGCCGGTACGCATCCCCGGGCGCGAACGTACCTGTGATGGGCTGTCCGAAATCAGTGGAGATGGAGTTGCTCGGGATCCCGAGCCCAAAGGTCGGCGCGAGCACGATGTTGAAGCCCGAAGTGTACGTGACACCCACGGTGTCCCACGGCGTCGGTTGAGGATACACGAGACCGCCAGTGAACTCCTCGAAGCCGTTCGTGTGGGCGATGACGCCGGCGCCACTGAACTCCGAGCGCGTGTCGAACGTGGAGTAGTCCGGCGTCACCACGATGTCGGCGTGCGCCTTCATGCCCGTCGCTGCGGCCCCCGGAGCGACGGGCTCGAGCAGGCCGTTCTCGGCGCAGGCCGCGAGGCCCACCGGAAGCAGGAACGCCACGACGAGCGAGTGGAACGGCGTCGCCACGCGACGCGAATCCCGGCGCGCGGCGCGCGGGACGACTGACGAGAGGACGTTCATTGGATTGCTCCGACCGTGAAGCGCGTTAGGCCCGATCGACGGCACGGGCAGGGTCCACAGCCCCCGCTGCGGACCCGAGCGTCGCTCACACGGTCGTCCATTGTCGCTCGCCGCGCGGTGATGGAACCCCACCCGAGAAGTGGTCGCCCGATACGCGGGCGGAATGACCGGCGGTGCGGACCTATTGTCCTATGGGTCTGGACGGTCGAGCTCGCGTGACACGATTGCGCCGGTCGCGGGAAACGCACCCGAACACACGGTGCCCGTGCCGTCGAGTGTGTCGCACGCGAGCGCGCTCAGGTCGCGCGCCGCCTCGTCACCTTCTACCACGCCGTAAACTGCCGGTCCCCACGAGCTCTGCCCCACGCCGGCAGCACCCGACTCGAGCATCCGCGTCACGAGCCGGGTCGTGCTTCCCGGCGCGAAGGTGCCGCCCTGCGCCTCGGCGAACCAGCCGCCATTCAGCCGCTGCACCTCGCTCAGCGCGCGGCCGAACGTGACAATGTCTCCGTCCACGATCGACGGCAGCATTGCCATGAGGACCAGGTGCGACACCCGTTCTACCTCGCGCTCCGGCGGGGTCGCGAGGGCCGCGAAGGCGGCCGTCTCTTCGGCTCCACTCACCCCGCGGCGCGCGTCCGGAATCGCCACGACGCACCGCCAGCTCGCCGGAAACGTGAGGCGCGCGAGGAGTGGTGCGACGCGATCGTCATTCGCTTTCCGTCCGCCCTCGAGCACGAACCCGCCAGCCGCGAACGTCCACGTTCCGACGGCTGAACGGCGCGCGCGCCCGACGGCCATCGCGAGCTCCGCCGCCGTCGCCTCGATGCGGTACAACTCCGCCAGCGCTCGCGCGACGCATAACGCGAGCTGCGTCCCGGAGCCCAGCCCCGCGTGCGACGGGATCGCGCGCTCCACGCGCACGTCCGCGCCGCTGGCGATCCCATGCCACGCGAGGAAGCGACGTGCGAACTCCACCGCCCGATCGGCATCCTTACCGGAGGCCCGCAATTCCTCGGCGCGGGCGACCGACACACGCGCCGTGATCCCTGGCGCCGCGGCTCCCACCCCGCCGAATGTGCGCCCAAGCGACCCCCGCAGGTCGAGCAGTCCGAAATGGAGCCGCCCGGGCGACTCCACGATCACGCGGCCGGCGCTCAGGGCTGTCACTCGGCCTAACGCTGGTCTGGCGCGGCTCTCGGCGCCGACCGGATGTAGTCCGTGAGCAATGCCATCGCCTCGTGCTCCACCGGGCCCGCTGTCTTGTCGACGATGACCTGGAGGCGCGCGAGCTCGCTCTCCAGGAAGTCGCGCGCGAGTAAGTGAACGCGGGTCGCGTAAATGGCCGCCTCCAGCACCGCATGGCGCGCCCGGTTGAAGCCAATGAACTCGCGCCGCACCCCACGGTGCGCCACAGTCGTCTCGATGCGCGACCGCGGCGGAGTGCTGTCCACTGATCGTACCGTCAGCTCGCGCCACGAGCAGGCGTCCCGCAGCACGACGCCCTTCACCGCGACCGCCGGCACGACCGGATGCTCGGGGTTCGAGATCGCGGCGCGGGCGAACAGGCCGACGTCGTCGATCAGATTGACGACCGCCACACCGGTGGCCACGACGTTGCGGTACGTCGTCGTCTCGAGGAAAGGCTTGAGCACAGGTGCGGCGTCGCCGCCGTCCCACTCGACGCCCATCGGAGCGATGTTGACCACGCCGTTCGCGTCGAGCGTGGTGACGATCGTCTCGATGATCACGAGGCTGACTCGCCGGGCGGATTAGGCCGTCGCGCGGACCGGTGTGTGAGGCGCACGTGCTCGGACTTCACATCGTCAGGCGGCGTGAGATACCCCCACGAGAGCGACCCCTCCTGCCGGTACGTCTTACCGAGCGTGATCGCGAGTTTGGCCTTCGCCAACTCCTTGCCCAGGTAGAAGGCGTGTGTGGCCTCGGTAACGCCGAGCTGCGCGAAGATCTCCTGAATGTCGGTCCCGCGCACGAAGTGGTCGCGATTGAGGACCGTAATCACCTCGCGGTCCGTGAAGATCCGAAAATTCGCGTCGGTAATGCGCGACTGGAGGTCGCGGAGCTCACGCTCCGTGTACTCGAGCACCGTTGGGTCCTTGATGGTCACGAGCCGGTCGTCGACATGCTTGGGCAAGCTACGCGCGGTAATGGCGTGATGCATGAGCTCTCGAGCGATGGCGACTTCTCGAACCGCGCCGCGTGCCCACGGAATGACCTCGGTGGTGAGCACGGTGCGAATGCCGAGCTCCTGGCAGATCGCGATGAGAAGGGCGTTGACGCCTGTGGAGTCAGCGGCGGTGAGCTCCGTGATGTTGCCGATGCCCATCATCATCTCCGCGCTCGGGTATCGCCGTCGCGCTTCGGCGTAGCGTTCGAGCGAGGCCATGAAGCCGAAGCCGACGGGTTCGAGCACAGGGTCAATGAGGTAGCGAATGCCGCGGGTCTCGAGCGCTTCGAGCGTGCGGTCGAGGCTCTCGACGCCGCCATTGTGCTCCGGTACGACCACCGCGCGTGCACCGGCCGCCGCGATATCGTCGGCGACCTGGATGTTCGCTCCGCTCACGCTGAGCACCAGCTCCGCGCCAGCGGCCACGGCGGTGCGAATCTCCGCGGGATCGAAGCTGTCGATGCTCACGCGCATCCCGGCGGCGACGAGCTCGCGGACGACGTCGGCGAGGTCAGGGAAGGGGAGCCCGGGGGTGCATCCGATGTCGATGATGTCGGCACCGGCGTCGCGAAAGTATCGGGCGGCCGCTCGTACGTCTTCTCTCGGAAGGCGCGGGACGTTGTTGATCTCGGCGATGATCTCGATGTCCCACGCGCCGTAGTCTCGTGGCACCTGGCGACCGAAGTAGGTCGGGATCTCGCGCAGGTCCTTCGGCCCTTTTTCGACGCGGACGCCAGCGCGTTCACTCACGACGGCGGTGTCACCTTCGCAGAGCCCCGGGATGAGCACGAGGTCGGTGCCGGACTGCGGTGGCGGTAGATGCTTCGCGATCCACGGAGTCGTCATGAGCGCGGCGACCGTGATGCCGAGGACGGCGACGTCGTGCTCGAATGGCAGCTTCGCGTCGGCAAGAATGCCGCGCAGCGCCGGCTCGGCGAGTTTGCCGGTGACGAACAGGACCCGCTGCGGGCGCGGCGAAGTGGTGCCGGCCTGCCCTGCGGTCACCGGCACGTCGGTCACCGCGGGTCGCCGCTCCGAACGAACTTGTTAGGCGTGCCGGTGAGTCCGCCACCTTCCTCCGGCCGCCAGAGCACCACGTCCTCGATGCGCCGGGCGAGGGCGAAATCCTTGTCGGTGATGCCGCCGGCGCTGTGCGTCTTGAGCTTCACGCCCACGCGCGCCCACGTGACCGTGAGGTCGGGGTGGTGGTACGCGGCCTCGGCGCAATAGCCGATGGCGTTCACGAGCATGAGCGTCGTGGGCCAGCCGTCGGTCTTGTAGTAGCGCCGGATCCACCCGTCCTCGTAGTACCAGCCGGGGAGGCCGGCGAGCCGCTCGGCGATCTGTGCGTCGTCGTACGTTGGTTCTTTCGCGGTCACGAGTCCTCCAGGTCTTTGGGTCATGCCGAGCCGGGTGCCCGCGACAGCGGGCGATGAGGATTCCTCGACGTCCCGGTCGAGAGCCCCCGACGGGAGTCCCGGTCACCCGAAGGATGGCCAGTCATTAGCCTCCGGTGCGGAACTATGTTCGACTCGGGTAGACGCCCCTCTTTCGGGATCCGGAATCCAAGTAATGAGTAACCAGTAAGGAGTAGCCAGTAATTCAGTCGTTTACTGATCTACGGTTACACACGACTGGCTACTCACTACTTGGATTCCGGATCCCGATAGAGGCTTGCCACCCGCGACCAAACCCGCCCGACGCCCATACTCATTCACTGACCGTACCTCGGTCCCAACTCCGGATGGAGGGAGAATTTGCGCTTCAGGTTCCTCTACCCGGATGCCGACGATTCCCCTGCTGCGCTCGGAATGACGAAGGGCTACATCACTACGCCGCCTCCCACCAGCATGGTTTGTCCTGTGATGAACGACGCTGCGGGAGATGCGAGGTAGACCGCGGCGCCGGCGACGTCGTCGGGCGTGCCCCATCGGGCGAGCGGCGTCGACTCCTCGATCTGGCGGCGAATGGTCTCGTTCACCTCATTGCCGTACGCGGTCTCGATCCACCCCGGTGCGAGCACGTTCACCCGAACGCGCGGGGCGACGGTGCGCGCCAGTGACTTGCTGAACGCCAATACTCCGCCTTTCACGGTCGAGAAGAGTTGAGCCTCCAGCCCTGCGAGTCCGCTCAGCACGTGGTCCCAGCTCATGTTGATGATAACGCCACCGTTATCCTGGGATGCCATGAGCTCGGCAGCTTGCCACGAGGCGAGCACGGTGCCGCGCAGGTCCACGCGCATGAGCAGGTCGAGTTTCTCGACTATGGACAGTAGCGCGCCGTGCCCGGTGAGCACGTCGGCGCCGGCGTTGTTGATCCATGCGTCCACCCCGCCGATTGCGGAGCGCACGGCGCGGGCGAGCCCGTCGACCGACGCGGCGTCGGCGAGGTCGAGGCGGATGGTTCGCGCACGGCGTCCGTGGCCTTCAATGTCGCGGACGGTTTCGCGCGCGCCGCGCTCGTTGACGCGGTAGGTGAGTGCGACGTCGGCGCCTGCCTGCGCCGAGGCGATGGCAATGGCGCGGCCAATACCGCTGGACCCGCCGGTCACGAGAACGCGCATGCCGGCCAGCGGAGCGGCCGTCGAGTGCGATGCCAACGCGAAGCTCCGAATGAAAGTCTCGGAAACTGGCACGGCGGCGAGGTGTGAGCAATGAACACCGGGATGGGCTGCCGAAATGTGTAACCGTAGGGTTGCATGTCGGGACATGATGTGTAATTGTACGGTTACACGTAATTCGACCTCGGCGGAGAGCGACAGATGGTACCGGATCAGATCGAGCGGGAAATCAGCATTGACGCACCCGTGGAGCGGGTGTGGGATGTCATCACACAGGGAGCGCATGTCGGGAAGTGGTTTGGCGACGTCACCGCGGAGATCGATCTGCGTCCCGGCGGCCGGTTCACGTGCACGTGGGCAGAGCATGGGACGGTGTTCGGGATTGTGGAGCGGGTCGAGCGGCCGCGGGTGTTCGCCTATCGATGGGCGCGACCCGTTGGCGTTGAAGTGCAGCCGGGGAACTCGACGCTCGTGGAGTTCACGCTCGTTCCGGACGGGAAGGGGACGCGACTCAGGGTCGTGGAGAGCGGCTTCCGGGATCTCGACCTCACCGACGAGGAGCGCGCGAAGTACGCTGCCGGGAACGTCGAGGGCTGGAAGAGCGAGCTGAATGAGCTTGCCGGGTATCTCGCCATGCAGGCCGCATGATGCCCGGTCGCGGGGCGGCGGTGGGTCCACGCGCGGATGAGGTGTTCGCGGCGCTCGCCGACCCGACTCGCTGGCAGTTGCTCAATGCGCTGGCCGCGCAGGGTGATGGTACGGCGACGACGCTCGCGGCGGTAATGCCGGTGAGTCGCGTGGCGGTGACGAAGCATCTCGCGGTGCTCGATCGTGCCGGAATCGTGCGCGCGCGTCGGCGCGGGAGAGAAGTTCGCTACGTCGTGCGTCCGGAGCGCCTCGAGGCGACTGCCCGGTGGCTCTCCGGCATCGCGGCGGAGTGGGACGCGCGGCTGCTTGCGATCAAGAGGATTGCGGAAAGTGAATGAACTGCGAACGGCGAGGTGCGAACGGCGAGGTGAGAACGGCGGCCGCGCTCAGGTCAATTGGAGTCGATAAGTCGCTGATTGGCCGAAGTTTTCCTCGACCTCCATCTCGATCGCCGTTACTCCCGCAGCGCCTTCGCCAGCGAGCTCGGTGCGCAGTTGCCCAGTGAGGTACTCGGCCAACATCTCGACTGTCGTGTTGGGCACAGGCAGCAGCGCGCAGTCACGGGCGGGGAACACATAACGCGGCGTGTTGTCATACGCGACGGTCACCGAGTTCCCCTCCTCGGCGATCCGGAGGTGCGGATTTTTCGTCGCGAGGAGCACCTTGTGGTCGATCGCGTCGCAGAGCTTGCGCATGATGCGCTTCAGGGCGACGAAGTCGAAGACGTACCAGCTCTCCGGATCGAGCGCGCCCTCGACGACGACGCCGACGCGATAGTTGTGGCCGTGGAGCGTCTCGCAGCGGTGCCCGGCGAACGTGATGAAGTGCGCCGACGCGAACACGAGGTAATCCTTCGTTACGGAGACGCGAAACTCACCACGCTCAGCCATCGACGTCGCCCCCTCCGCCTCCGCTTCGTGAATGCCAGCCCCCGCTCAGCAGTACGACGAAGATAGCTGCTGCCGTGAGATCCGCCGTAGTGCCGGGGTTCGCGAGGTTTCCGCCGCCACCGCGTAATGTCTCGTCCAGCTCGCCGATCGCGCGACGGCCACCAGCCGTCCGCACACCGCCCTCGGTGAGTGTCGCGCGCGCCTGGGCGCTCACCGATGATGCGAGCGCCGCGCCGCCACGTCGTGCGATATGCGTATCCGGGCGCGCGGCCAGCACGGTGAGAAAGGTTTCTACCACGGCGTCATTCCAGTCGAGCCCGGCGCGGAGCCCGTCATCCAGCGCCGGCGCGGCCGTCTCGAACGTCGTTTCGAAATCGCTCACATACTCTCTCGCGATGTCGTCGCGCTGGGCGGCAAGCTGCATGGCTTCGCGGAGCGTTACCGTCGGCTCGCCCGCCACGTCCTGCTCGTCCGCGGCGCCGAGCCCGCCGGGCGACGCGAGGCGGATGGCCGCGTACACTTCACGCGCGTCGGCGACGGTCGTATTCGCGAGCACATCGGCGAGCGTTTCCCGGAGCTCTGCGCGCCCCACGCCGGCCATCGTCGGCGCGAGCCGAATACCTGCCCGAACGAGCGGAGCGAACAACAGGACGATACCGAGGTTCGTGTTCGTGCGGACCCAGCGGCGCGTTTCGCGAACGCAGGCGAGCACGGTGGCGCCGAGCGGACGCGTACCGGCCTCGCCTAACGGCGCACCGATCACCGCCGCGCTCGCGAGGAAGTGTTCGTAGCTCGTGTCGCCAAATGCGACCATCCTGGACACGTTCCCGGGCTTCGAGGCGCTGGCCTCGAGGAGACACGCGAGCTGCGCCACGGCCGCCACGTTCATCGAGCCGACGTCGGCGATCATCTGCGACCCGCGCCCGCGCAGCCCACGAGACGATCCACGATCGCGCCCGCGATGTCCGTCTCGGTAACGGTCTGAATGCCCGACCACCCGGGAATACCGTTCACCTCGAGTATGTACACCGTCCCGTCGCGCGCCGGCAGCAGATCGACACCGGCGTACTCCGCACCCACCGCGCGTGCCGCACGCAACGCCAGCTCGGTCCACTCCGGCGACAGCTCGATCGCGCGAGCGTCGCCACCGCGCGAGATGTTCGTGCGCCAGCCACCGTCGGATGCTCGGCGCTCCATGGCGGCAACCACGTGGTCACCGACGACGAACGCGCGGACGTCACAGCCGCGGTGTTCGACGACACGCTGCACGTAGAACACGGCGCGCGTCATCTCGAGCGCGCGCACGACGCGAAACGCGGTGTCCGGGTCACTCACGCGCACCATGCCGTGTCCCATGGATCCGAAGAGCGGCTTGATGATCACGTCGCCCAGCTCACGTACGGCCGCCATGGCGTCATCGACGCTCTCGCACACAATCGTCTCGGGGGTGGGGAGACCGGCCTCGTGGAGAAGCGCTGACGTATAGAACTTGTCCACACAGCGTTCGATCGCACGCGGCGAGTTCATGACCCGCACGCCCCGGTCCTCGAGCCAGTGGAGCGCATCGACGCGGTAGATGATCTGCTCCAGCGAGCCGTTCGGAATGAAGCGTGCGAGCACGGCGTCGGCCGCGAAAAGCTGTTCGCGCTCCGACGCGAGCAGCGCGGTGCGCGTGCCGCCGATGTGCGCGATCACCGCCTCGTACGGCACGACCGCTCCCGTGTGCTCTCGCGCCGCGAGTGCGCGCAGCAGCTCGTCGGTATGCCACCCCGTTCGGACGCTGAGAACGACGACGTGCATTGGCGGACCGTTAGCCGAACAGGGAAGTGCGAAGCACTGCCGGATCGAGTCGGCCCCCGTGGAAGGTGCGTCCCGTGGTCGTGCTCGTGAGCCACACCTCGCCCGGGCTGAACAGGAACTTGTCGATCTTGTAGAAGTCGCGCTCGTACCGCTCGAATACCTCGTAGAAAGGCGTGCCGTAGTCCGACGACGCCGACGCGGGCAAGCGAGCGGTGAGCTCCTCGAGTGTGGCGTCATCTGCGTTGATCGTGTACCGTGCCTGTCCGCCGTAGAGGATGCAGTCGTTCGTCCTGCCGATCGCGCGGAGATCGTTCTTCGCGACGGGCGCCAGCGGCGCGGTCCCGATGGCCGAATGGACATGCCTGACGTCGAAGCCGAGCGCGTCCATCTTGTGCAGGCCGGTCTCGATGACGCGCGCGGCGATCTGAACACTGCCGGCGACGCTTGCCGTCGGCGCTACGATGATCGTGAGGGCGGACGGCGGCAGCGCGGCCTTCTCACTTACCCACGCGGCGACGTCGTCGGACGGCAGGGTGCGTCCCTCGAGCACGAGCACGCCACGCGTCGCCTCATCGGCGTAGCCGAGTTTCGAGAACAGCTCCCCTTCGACCAGCGCTTTCGCGCGAATGGGCCCGGACCCCATGGCGAAGAAGTCGCCGACGCTGATGGACCAACCGGCATACTGCGAGGCCATGCATGCGATCGCCGGATGGTCGGTCCAGACCTGCACTGCCTGGTAGGCATCGCCACCAATGGTGATGGGCACGAACGATACGGTGCCAAGTCCCGCCATGCACGTCTCGGCCATCATGCGGCCGGCGGCGAATCCGCCCGGTGCTTTCACGCCGGCGTCGATGACGCGGGCACCGCCGGGCAGCATGTGCACGTCTACACGGTAGCGGCGCGGGTGGGAGGCGAGGTCATCGGCGAGGATCCAGCCGCGCTCGTTGAGGTCAAGTGCCGTCAGGTGGTTCACGCTCGCACCCATTCCAGAATTTCCCCCTTACCGATCGTTCCCGCGTCGCCGGTGAAGCGCCGGTAGCGCCCGCCCACGATGTCATCGGCGATACGCATGCCGTAACGCTGTCGCAGGTGGACGAGTGCCAGCCTCACGTGTGGCGGCTCGTACGTGCAGGCGTAACTGTAGGTGACCGGAACGGCCACGCCACCGACCGCGACGAGCGTGCCCCGCTTGCTGCCCAAAGCGGGCTCGCTCCCTGCGCGACCGAGCACGATCACCGTGCCGGCAATGATGGCACGCGCAGCCTGGTCCCCGGCATCTTCACCGACGCAGAGCAGGCCACGACGCATCCGCGCACCCGCTTCGACGCCGACCGACCCAGCCACGACGATCTCCCCTCCCGTCATCCCGCGCGACGCACCAGGGGCCCCAGCGCCGACGCGGTCACCCGCACTGCCCCGGATCACGATCGAGCCGCCGGCCATCGCGAGCCCGACATCGTCGCCCGCCGCGCCGAGTACCTCGATGCGTCCGCCGCGCATTCCGGCACCAACGTGGGATCCGACGTCACCGTCGATGACGAGCTCACCACCGGCCATGCCGGCGCCGAGACCCGCGACGCGCCTAACGTCCCCGCTGATGCGCATCCGGGCGGATCGCGCGCCACGAATGGTGAAGAGCTCGCCGAGCGGCGTTTCCCGCCGACCGACGAACACGGGCAACCTCCCGAGCTCGGCCTCATTCAGCGAGGCAGCGCGATCCGCCGTCAGCCCCTCCGCATCGACCGCCTCGGCGAGCGCCGCTCTGAGCGTCAGCGTCACCGTGTCGCTCATGGTGCCGCCCCCGCGCCCTCGCCTTCGCTCATGATCTCGCGAAGGTGGAAGTGATGCGGCCCGAGTTGCCCACCGAAGTTCCCGGCGGTAATCGTGCGAATGCCAGGCCGACACGCCGCGTCGATTCCCACGCGCATTGCCTGCCGGATCGCCTGTTCGTCGAGACCGTCCAGGACGAGCTCGAGCACGGCGTTCATATCCGCCGAGAGCAACGACGTCGTGAGCGGACGCAGCGTCGGGCAGAACGCGTCGTTCGTCGTGGCGGCAACGCCCTTGTAGCGTCGCGAGCCGACCTTGCTTCCGCTGCGCGCGATTCCTCCGGGGAAGGGGAGGATCACGCCGCGCACGCTGGCGATCGCGCTGACGGCTGCCTCCGCGGCGGCGAGGGTCGCGCGCAGGTCGCCGCCGAGGATGATGAAATTGCCGCCGCCAATGCCCTTCACTGCGCCGAAGCTCTCCTGCACGAGATGCTCGCCGTCCATGACGGGAATGCGCCAGTAGCGCTCGCCGCCGACCACCTTGCTGCCCTGGAAGCCGTCGCCGAACGCGCGAAGCGCACGACCGGCGGGAATGCGGCGTTCCGTGTCAGGTAGCCCGTCGAAGCAGCTCGTGGTAGGGCAGGTCAGTACAGCCTGGCCGATGCGTTCGACGAGGCGCTTGCCCAGCCCTTCGGTATCCATGGCGAAGAGCAGCACGCTCACGCCCGGCCGCTCGTCAGGCGTCTCGCTCGGTGCAAGCTCGCATTCGATAGCTGCCTCGCACTTGCACGCGATGACCGATGTCGCGAATCCCGTGAGCTCGAGTGCTGCCGTGCGCGCCCACTTCGCATCGATCGCGGTGATGACGATTCGCGCCGCGCGCATTGGAAACGCTTCGGCGAACGTGTCCTCGATGAACACCCCTCGCCGTTCCACGTCAGGGCACTCCGCCTGACGCCGCACCAGCGGCGAGCGGTGACGGCGCGTCGCGCAGATCGGCGACCGGGAAGTTCGCGAACCGCACCGTCGCATAACGATCGAAGTACGTGCGGATCTCGCGCGTCACTGCGGTGTCGAAGGGCGGGCGCACATACAGTCGTCTGCCGGCCGGGGCGCGTCGGAGCTCACCATCGTCGACCACGAGGACCCCGCCCTTCACCACGTAGCGTGGCGTCGAGAACATTCGCGCGCGGTCGGCGTCTGCCGCGTAGACGGTGACGTCGGCGTCCGCTCCAACGGCGAGGTGTCCTTTGTTTCGCAGCCCGAGCAGGCGCGCAGGCCCGGCGCGAGTCACGATCGCGATCTCGCCGAGCGTGTACTCCCGGTCCAGGCCATCGAGGAGCGCACTCCCTTCCAACAGCCGCGGCTCCACTCGGCGAAGCTGATCGTCGCGGTACGCCCGGTCCATCAACAACCGAATGAGCGCCGGATAGGACATGAACGATCCGCCATTCGGATGATCCGTGGAGAGAACCACCCGCCACGGATCCGACGACAGCAGGAACAGCTCGAGCCCGATGGCCCACTGGAGCGCGGCGACGGCAGCCCGCTCCTTGTACTCGTGAGGCACAACGCCGCAGCCCGTCTCGAGCTCGATGTCCACGTTCGCCCACTTGCGCCCACCGCTCCTGTGCAGCAGGTACTCGACCGGCGCGTCGGCCGTGAGGGTCGCGGCGGGCCCGAACATCACCTGACCGACATCGGCACTGATGCTCGGGTGCGCGTTGACGTACTCGATGATCTCACGTGCGCCCGTTCGCCATCGACCGTCCGAAGTCGCTCCGTAGCTATGAAACTGGAGGTGCGTGAAATGCGCCCTGCGGCCCTCCACTGCTCGCATCGTGGCGAGTGTGGTCGCCGCATTCCCGGGCAGGCCGAGGTTATTGCAGTGAATGTGCGCGGCGTGCGGTAACCCGACCGTGACTGCCGCGTCGACGAGGGTCTCGAGAATGGCTCGCGGCGTTACCCGCCCACCTAACGCGGTGTCGAGGTCGGTTCGGTCACGAAGCCCTCGCTTCCAGCGCTCCACACCGCCCGGGTTCACGATCTTGATCGCATACGCACCCGTTGCGCCGAGGAGCCAGGCAGCATACTCCCGGGCGCGCTCACGTTCGCCGGCGTCGATCTGTCGAAGCAGGAAGTCGTCGTTGCCGAGGAGGGCGAAGAACCCGCCGTCGACGACGGGCGTGTCGTCGAGCTGACTGTGCGCGAGGCGCGCCATGAGCGGCGCGACCGCGGCATCGAACACGGTCGTATAGCCGAGCCCCGCGTACCGGTAGCCCGTGGTGAACGTGCTCGGGACCGTTCCACCGACGCCGGAGCGCGGGACGGTATCTGCGTCGACGAGGGGCGGGGCGGGGGCGGAATCGGACGCGTGTGCCTCGGGGAGCAACCGCCGCGCGACGTTCACGGCGCCGCTTGCCACGTGCGCGTGGATGTCCACTCCGCCCGGCATCACGATCATGCCTCGCGCGTCGAGCCGGGGCGCGCTCGCCGGCAGCGTGTCAACAACGCTCCCGGCGTCGATGCAGATATCGCGTACCTCGCCATCGATGCCGTTGGCCGGATCGTAGAGCGTGCCGCCCACAACGCGGAGCTGGGTCACACCGGACCTCGTAACGCACGAGCGAGCCGCCCGAGCACGACCTCGGCCGACAGCGGCCCGTGCAACGACGGTCGGAGCGGGAGTGGCACGTCATCGGTGCGGAGGGCAATTCCTGGTGAGTGGATGCCGGGTATAGTTGTGTCGATCCGAATCGCGGCAGCGCCGAACGTCGCTTCGCTGGCACGCGGGCCAATGACGACGCAGCTCACACCGGCCATCATCTCGACGACGCGTGGGGACAATGCGGTCGCGTCACCGACGACGAGCACGACATCGATCGCGCCGCGCTCGAGACTCGCGACTGCCGAGCCATCGTGCGGGCGATAGCGTGGAGCCCCGCGAGCGAAGTCCACGGCCATCGGATAGCCGGTCTGGGCCGTCAGAATCGCATCGGCGCCGGATCGGTTCCCCCCAGCGCGCAGTGCGATGGCTGCATAACGCGTTGCGTCGTTGAGCGCCTGCGCCAGCGCGGCAAGTGCGTCGAACCGGCTCGGCGATCGTGACGCACGGTCGTCGGGCTCCGCATCATAGACGAGAGCGCCGTAGCGTGCGTCGAGCAGGAGGGGAGCAAGCTCGCGTGCGTTGACCCACGCCACGCCCTCGCGTTCGGCAAGCAGTTTTCGGTCCTCTTGTCGCGTGGACGCGAACGCGCGCAGCGCAGTCAGCGTTGCGACTTCATCGGCGGCGTCGATCGTGATTCGATGATCGGCCTCCGCGGGGCCGGTGGCCCGACCGACGTCGACCGAGATCACGCGCCGGGCCGACCGGCCTCCAGGCACGTGGAGACCGTTCGGCTGTGGCGCGTAGCGCGACGCGAATCTGGGATATCGATGATCGATGTCCACCGACCAGAACACGACCACGTCGGCGCGGTTTCGAATCTCGCCCAGGGTGGCGGACGCCTGCCCTCGTTCCTGAGACACGAGCACGGGCGTGCGTGCTGTCGCGGTTGTCGCGGTGTCGAGGATGCCGTGGAGGAAATCGGCGATGGCGGCACCGGCTCGCTGCGCCTCACACGAGACATTCGGCGCGAGGTACACGAGGACGCGTTGCGCTCCGGTCAGACGCTCGGCGGCCGCGGTTATCGCAGCCTCGGGCGACGCATCGATGCCATCGAGGACGGTTCGCGCGGGCACAATGCCGTCGCCGAACCATGCTGCACCTAACGCGCACGCATTGCGCGCTTCGCGGATACGGCCGGAGCCCGCGATGACGGTGATGTCATCGCAGAGGCACCCGCATCCCATGCAGGTGACGTCTTCGACCAGCGAATGCGTGCTCATACGCCGGCCGAGGCCCACGCCTCGAGCGTCTCGTAGATCGCGTCCGCCTGTCGCACGAGTGCCGCGAGGCAGTCGGCCGCATCGGCGCCGTCCGCGAAGACCGTGCACACCGGGTGACCTGCGGCGATGCGTTCGCCAGGGTGCGGGACGTCGCGCACGGCCGGGTTGTCGAGCCACTCGGCCGTATCGCCGCACACCACATCACGTTGGGCATAGACAATCGACTTTCCAGTCGCGATTCCGTGGCGCACGGCTGCCTCACGGAAGTCGAACGACGGCAGCGTTCCGTCGGTGCAGGCCTGGGCGTGGGCAGAGAAGACCGAAAGGCCGCCCGCGCGCTCCACGAGCTCCATGGAGGCCGAGTATCGCGGGTTGACCTCGGTCAGGAACGGCGTGCCGTCGCGCGCGACGAAGTCGATGCCGTTGACGCCGACGAGCCCGAACTCCTCGGCGACGAGGTTCGCGAGCGTCATGGCGGCGCGGGCAAGTCGACTATCGACGCCGAACTCGGGGTCGTGCGGGCCTGTGAGAATATTTCCGCAGTACTGGAATCCGGTGGCGCCGAAAGCCGGGTCGCCGGCGATCTGGCGCGTCAGGCACAACGGGACGGCGCGCCCCTGCGCGGCGACGAAGGCGATGGAGCCAGGGATACCGTCGATCCGCTCCTGGACGTAGCTGGCGCGGGGAATGGGGTCGCCGGGGTTCCAGGGCCGAATCCCGTGGCCGCCGCCGGAGCGGCGAGGCTTGAGTAGCCACCGTGTCGCTCCGAACGGAGCGGCCGCAGGCCGCGCAGTCGAGGAATCGCCGTCGTCCCGAGCGAGGGTCCCTCTACCGGGATGACCGGAGAAGACCTGACGCAGATGGCCGCAGATTTCGCCGATTTCGCAGAATCCCTCTACCGGGAGGCCTTGTCGCGCGGGAGTAGCCACTATCCCGGTAGAGAGAGAATCTGCGCTCTTCTGCGAAATCTGCGGAATCCGCGTCAGGTCTCCTTCATCGTCCCGATAGGGGGCTTTCCCCTCTCCCGGGACGACGGCGATTGCTCGACTCCGGCGCTGCGCGCCTCCGCTCGGAATGACAATCGGACACGCTACCCCGCGACGCTCCAATGCCTCTGCCAGCTGCAACGGGTCACGCACTCGGCGCAAAGCCTCGGGCGGATTGCCGAGCAACGTCCGCCCACGGGCCAGTGCGCCAACCGCGCGCGGATGGTTCTCGAAGTTGGCGACGTAGGCGACCGTGTCGCATCCGATTGACGCCGCGACGCGAGCGGCAGACGACGCCGTGAACGGCACGCCGAAGTCACGCGGCATCGACAGTCCACGCACCCCGGCTGCCTGGTCGAGATCGCCGAACGCATCGAGTGCCGTCACCTCGTACCCCGCCCGTGCCGCCGAGTCGGCGGCGGTGCGCGTCGATACGCCGGCAATGAGGACGCGCGGCAATGCGTTAGGCATCGACGATACCCAGACGCGCGCGAGCAACGCTCGGCGGAATGAGCGCGAGGTAGTCGAGCACCGTCCCGGACGCCGCCTCGATCGCGAGCGCCGTCACGAGATCGGCTTCAGCGCCACCCGAGAGGCCGTCCGCGATGAGGGCGGCTCCCTGCGCCGCTTGCTTGGCCGTCGACGCGAACCCGCGAAGCTCATGGACGACCACGCCTGGCGCGACGGTTTCGAGCCGACGCGCTATCTCGGTGCGCACGCGCGCGACGCGCGCCATTCGTCCAGAGAGCACGACCTCCGACGCTGTCGGCGCCGAAACTCGAAGCATCGCGATCGCCTTCACCGCGCTCTCGATGTATGCCTCCCACGCGATACGCGCGGGACCCGCATTGCTCTCGACGAAACTCTCCGGCGTGGCGCCCGAGTCGCCCATGACCGCAGCGGCGCCACCACGGAAGAGTGTCTGCTTCGTGATGGTTCCGGCGAGGTACGCGACCTCGCCGTCCAGCGCGCCCGCAGCCAGGAGGCCCATGGGCCCCGACGTGCCGCCGACGCCGTCCACCACCGCGCCTCGCTCGACCGCGATCGCCGCCGAGAACGCACCGCCAAGCTCGAGCAGGATGAGTGACACGTCGCGCACCGAGCCCCCGCGACGCGACGCCTGCTCGCGAATCGCCAGCGCCGTCGCGCACAGCTTGTCCGCGGTCCCCATGTCGACGCGATTCACCTTGCGGTGCGCCGGCACCGTGGGCAGGTGCACGACGCCCGGTGTGAACACGACGGGTAACTTCGACGCCGCGAATGCGCGCGCCAGCGACCGAAGCCCACCAATGCCACCGCCGTCGCCGTCGGCCGCCAGATAGGCGAGTCGCAGATCGACGTCGGTGAGATCGCGCGCGCGGCGCAGCGGCAGACCGTACCCTGATGGCCCGGCAACGAGATCGACCGAGTGCCATTGCTCCAGCGACGCCACGAACCGCGCCGGGTCCGCGAGCGTCTCGCGGGTCGGACGTGACTCATCGAGGAAGAGCCGACCGTCATCGAGGCCACACACGTCGATGCTGACGGTGCCGGGGTCGATGCCGATGACGCGCGGCACGCGTCACACGGGCGGCGGGACGGGCGGCGGCGCGGGCGTCGGCTGCACGAGCTCGCGCGCGACCTCGCCGATGGTCTCGGCGTCGAGCACGAGGTCGTTGCGTTCGAAGAGCTTCGCGATGCACCGCTTGTGGATCTTCATCTTGAAGTTTCCGACGCCGAGCGCACCGAAGGCCTTGGCGCCCTCGCGGTCCACGCCGGCGTCGGTCACCTCGATCCCCTCGATCCCCAGCGGCGGGACGGCGTTGAGGTCGGCGATGGCGCGGATGCGCCGTCGCCCGCGCCAGGCGTCGAGCGGCACGAGTCGCACGCCGGCGGGTCCGGCATTCAGGACCACTTCGGCGTCGCCTAACGCCGAGCCGACCTGCGTCGGATCGGCGACCACGACCGCGTGCACCGTGCCGCCGAACCGGTCTCGAATCTGTCCGGCCACACGCTCGGCCTCCTCGGCGTGGCGCGAGGTGATGGTGACGTCGGCGCCGGCGCGGGCCAGCAGGCCGGCTGCGCGCGTTCCAACAGGCCCTGTCCCGGCAATGATGACCACACGCCGGCCGTGCACGTCGCCCACCGTCTGGGCCAGCTTCGCGACCGCGGCGACGGCGGTGGTGTTCGACCCGTTCGAGTCGAGCATCACCGACACGCGCAGCGGGCCGAGGAATGTCGCTTCGACGGCGGAGAGGAGACGCTGACCGGTGGGCATGTCAGCACCGCCGATGAAGATGGCGGTGCTGTGGAGGTCTTTGGGTCCGCGCGTGAAGATCGCGCCATGCACCAGATCGCGGACTGCCTCCTCGGTGACGCCGCCGTAGCTCATGACTTCGTCGGCGCCACCGTCGAACGCGACGATGCGATCGAATACGCTCGCGTAAGGCGAGCTGTCGAGATGCAGGAGAAGCTTGCGCATCCCGCGCGTTCTACATGTTCGCTCCCTGCATCTGCCGCCCGCCCGCGGCGCCACTGCTATCGCCGTGCTTGGCTTCGGCGTTGCCGGCGAACGGGTGCTTCGCCGTGCGGGCGCGAGCGATGACGTCGTCGACCTTGGGCTCGTTGGCGAGTGCGCGCTGGATCGACTCGCGCGTCGCCTGGTAGTTGTAGTCGTAGATCTTCTGGTCGTCGGCTGCGTCCCAGTGAATGAACACACCAACCATGAGGCAGTAGTCGTCGACCTTGTTCTTGGGAATGATGCCCGCTTCGACGGAATCGACGACCGCGCGTGCGACGGCGGCCTGCGCCGGGCCGAACATCTGCACGGCCTGCTTCGCGCCCTTGATCGTGACCTTGTTGAACATGACGGTGTCGGGCTTCGCCGGCAGGTTCGGCGTGACGACGGCGAGGAGTGTCGTGAACCCGTCCTTGTTGTTCGTCAGCGCGTTACAGAACGCGGTTCCGGCCGGACCCGACTTGGAGCCAATGATCAGGTCGATGTGCGCGACCTCGTTGCCGTCGCCGACGAGCGACTCGCCGAGAAAGAAATCCGCTGCCATTGGGATCGTCCCCCGTGAGGAAAGGTGAGCCGGCACTGCGAAGTACAATCTTTCCAGTCAACGGAGCGGCGCGTCGTCGCGAGTGCGGCTGGTGCGCAGTCCCGCCCGGCGAGTGTCCGGGAGGGTAGCCCGTGAACTTTCAGTTGTCGTCCCCTAGGGTAGGGGTGGCGATGATGCCCGAGCGGGTTAGGTGTGTCAAGCAGCCTGAGCCCGTTCAGGTGCCTGACGTGCCGGGCACCAGCCCGTATTGCCTCAGCTTCCGCCAGAGCGTGGTCCGTCCCATCCCCAACAGCTCGGCAGTGCGGCTCACCGCCCCACCCGTCTGCTCCAGTGCCGCGACGATGATCTCGCGCTCCTCGTCGGCCGAGGCGGCACGGTAACGCGGTTCGCCGGTTCGGTCAGCCGCGTCACGAAGTTCAGCGGGCAGATGCTGCGCCTCGATTCGTGCAAACCCGGCGTCGACGGCCGCGCGTTCGATGGTAGACATGAGCTGCCGGACGTTGCCCGGCCAGTCGTGCGCGCGAAGCAACCGGATCGCGAACGAGGAGCAAGCTAAGCGGTGATGATCCGGCGAGCGGCTGCGGAGCTGGTCCAGCGCGTGTGCGACGAGCAGCGGGATGTCAGCGCGGCGCTCCCGCAGCGGCGGGATGGCGATCGGGAAGACCGCGAGCCGGTAGTAGAGGTCTTCCCGAAAGCGGCCGGACGCGACCAGTGCACCAAGGTCGCGGTTCGACGCCGCGACCACGCGCACGTTGATTCGCACCGGGCGGGAGGCACCGACGCGGGTCACCTCACGTTCCTGGAGCACCCGTAGCAGCCGCTGCTGGACATTCGCGCTCGTTTCCCCGATCTCATCCAGGAATATCGTCCCGCCGTCGGCCGCCTCGAACACTCCTGGACGGTCACGAATCGCGCCGGTGAACGCCCCCTTCACGTGCCCGAACAGTTCGCTCTCGAGCACTCCTTCGCCGAAAGCTCCGCAGTTGACGGTGACGAACGGGGCGGCATGGCGCGGCGACAGCTGGTGCAACGCGCGGGCGACAAGCTCCTTTCCCGTCCCGGTCTCACCGCTGATCAATACCGTGGTGTCCTGCGGCGCGACTCGACGGATGGCCGCGAAGAGCTCGCGCATCGCCGGGGAACGTCCGATCATGCCGCCGATGATCGCATCGTCGGAAGACGCGACCGGCCGCCGCTCGAGTAACTCCGCGACTCGCGCGCTCAGCAATTCGGGCTCGACCGGCTTGGTGAGAAAATCGTCGGTGCCGACGTGAAGGGCGCGCACGGCGCTGTCTACCGTGCCATAGCCGCTGATCATGAGCACCGGGACCTGCTCACCCCAGATGCGAAGCGTTTCGACCAGCTGAATGCCATCGATCCCGGGCATGCGTAAGTCGAGCAGCACGAGATCGAACCGGCGCTCGCGAAGCGCCTGGACCGCTGCTGTCGCATCGGCGGCTACGTCCACGTCGTGGCCGTCGCCACGCAGCAGCGCCGCGGTCGAGATGCGAAACGCGTGGTCGTCGTCGACGACGAGCAGTCGGGTCACGAGAGAGGTCAGCGTTGCGCGGCCGACGCCGATGTGACGACCGGCGCGGAAGCTGCGTTAGGCACGGGAAGCTCGATACGAAACCACGCCCCTCGCGGCGCGCGGTCCGGGGTGTCCAGGGCGTTCGCGGCGACGATGCGTCCGCCGGCTGCACGCACCAACCCGTCGGCGACGAACAGTCCCAGTCCCACGCCGTGGACCGCCTCTTTCGTCGTGAAGAACGGGTCGAACACGCGATGGAGGATGTCCGCGGGAATCCCGGGTCCGTCATCGCGGACATCGATCGTGGCGTTTGCGCCGGCGCGCCCGATGGCAATCTCGATCCGGGCCGGCCGCACCCCTGCGGCGTCGCGCGCGTTCTGCACGAGGTTCGTGAGCACCTGTTTGAGTGAGTCGGGGGCAATCGCTGCCTCGACCGCATCATCGCCGCCCACCAACACGGCGGCCGCAGGGCTCACGTTCGCTCGAGACGTGATCGGCCCCACGCTGGCGAGTCGAGCGACGTCGCGAGCGATTGCAGCCGGATGGCATCGCTGCTCACCCGAGCCGTGCGGACGATTGACGTCGAGCATCTGTTCGGCCAGTTCGTGCATCCGAAGTAACTCGTCGATCGCGAGGTCGGCGAATTCGCGCGCCTCCGGATCGTTCTGCACGCGTCGCCGGATGAGTTCCAGGCAGTTTCGGAGCGACGCCACCGGGTTCCGAATCTCGTGGGCGAGCTGCGCGACGAGACGACCGGTGGCGGCAAGACGATCGCGCTGCATGAGGTCAGCCTGCAACGCCGTGAGGCGTGCACTGTGGTCCGTCAGCGATGCGTTCGCGTCCCGCAGCTCGTCCAGGCGAGCCGCGAGGGAGCGACGCATGCCGTCGAACGTCGCCGCGACCTGTGCGACTTCGCGGATCCCGGATGTCGGCACCGGCGCGCCAAGGTCGCCGTTGGCGAACGCCGCGGCCGCGGCCGCCAGCTCGTGCACCGGGCGCGCGATTCGGGCAGCCAGCACCGCGCCTAACGCTAACGCGATGAGCAGGGCGACGACTGCCGACACCGCCGCCACTCGGCGGAGCTCGGGCAATACCGCGAGCTCTTCGTCCAGCATGCGGGCGAACACGGCGGTGCCGGCACCGTCGAGGCGCGCGGCTACGGCGATCACCCGCCGGCCCCGCGTCCGCAACTCGGCCGGCACGCTGGTGATGGCCCCATCGTTTACAGCCGCGGCGAGCGTCGCGGTCGTCATCGAGTCGAGCGTGCTCGCAGCGGGTCCGGCACCGTCGGCGATCAGCACGACGCCGGCCCGTGTGAGTCCGGACAGGGTGCCCGCGAGCCGTTCGTCGAGCGGCGATGATAATCCCGCGGCGCCGATCCACCGACCGTTCGATTCGATCGGCGCCAGCGCCAGGTATACGATCGCCGCGCCAACCCGGCGCGGAACGACCGGCATCTCCCCCGCGCGCGTTCGAGCAAGGAGCGCAGAATCGATAGCCGGTCCGGCCCAGCTGTCACCGGTCGGCCCGACGAGCACCGGCTGCCCGTTGAGCGAGGCGCTCGCCACGTCCAGCGTAGCCACCGCACGCGATCGATCGCCGCGAGCGACCGCCCCCGCCAGCCCGTCGGTATGCGCGAGGTCCTTCGCGTACATCATCAGCGTGCTCGCGTTCGCGGCCAGCCGGTCGGCAAGCACGCGAGGCGCGAGCGCCAGATCGCCGCTCGCGCGGTCCTCGAGCGCTGATTGCAGACGACGGTCGAGCGCCACCGCCGCCGGAATCACCCCCGCGAGGATCGCGACTCCGACGGCTCCGAGTAGCGCGCGGTTGAGCGAGAGCGCCATACGATGCTGCATATAGTAGCCGCCGCGCCCCGCGCAACCAGGACGCGGCGACACTTTCGGGCCCGACGCCGAGCCCAAGGCGAATCAGTGCGCCGCGAGCCCCACCGCGCCCGGCGGCAGGTCGCCGGCGCCAGACACGGCACGCAGCGAGCCGTCGCTGTTATCGACGGCAAACGCGCTGATGCTATGCGAGCCGGCGTTCAGGGTGTAGAGGTACTGGCTGTTGCGGCTCATCGCGGCGTCGATAGGCGTCGTCCCGGTGTCTCCGGTGCGGCCGTCAGGGTCGAGAATCGTCAGCGCCGCATGTCGCACCCGGAACCCGGTCGCCGAAGCACTGCCAGTGTTCGTCGCGTACGCGAACTTGCCGTTGCCCGTCACGGCAACCCAGCACGCCGCCGTCTCGGTAGTCGGAACCGACGCGCTGACCACGCGCAGCGTCCCGTCGCCATTGATCGTGTAGGATGAGATCGCGCTCGCATCCGGTGCTCCCCCGAAGGCCTCCGACACGATGAGCACACCGTGCTGGTTGAACGCGAACCCGAACGGCGTCTGTCCGGACGAAGGATTGACGACTGGCCCGGACGCGTAGCCATCCGCACCCACGGCGTAGACGTCGATACGGTTCGTTGCCTTCTCCGTAACCACGAGCCATGCCCCCGACGGATGGAAGCTCACCTGGGCCGGGCCGACGCCAGCCCCACTCAGTGGCCGCGCGGAGCCGGCCAGCATGGATAGCGCGCCGGAGGGCGAGATCGAGAAGCCCACGATGTTCTCGGTGCCACCGGCATTGAGCACGTACAGGAAGTCGCCGTGCACCGTCACGCTGATGGGGAGCACGCCACCCGACCCGACGGTTCCGATACGCGTCAACGATGCGCCGTTGACCGCAAACGACGTGATCGAGTTACTGCCCGCATTCACCGCGAACAGGAAGCGGCGATCCTGGCTGAGCGCAACCGCGCCCTGGGATCCCAGCCCGGCACCAGTGCCGTTACCGGTCGTCCCATACGAGCCGGCGGGCGACAGCGATCCGTCAGCAGCACGTGAAAAGGCCAATACTGCATTGCCGCCGGTGGCGTTGCTGAGTGTGAACACAGCGCCGACGGCGGTTCCGGCACCGCCCCGCGCGAACGACGGCACGGGCGGCACCAACGGATTGGGCGAAGTGGCATCGCGGCCACAGGCGGCGACAGTCAGTGCGAGCGCGGCGAGGTGGAACGGCTTGAACATGTGCGTCTCCCCAGGTTGACGTGAGCGATGGGCCCGGAGGCCCGTCGAGACGCATTTGCCGAAATGCAACGCG
Organism: Gemmatimonadaceae bacterium; assembly: GCA_036741775.1. Taxonomy (GTDB): domain Bacteria; phylum Gemmatimonadota; class Gemmatimonadetes; order Gemmatimonadales; family Gemmatimonadaceae; genus JAJKIV01. The sequence goes on from DAINRQ010000008.1 coordinate 56,913, forward strand.
ACGGCCGGTCCTGATCACACACGCGACCCTGTCGCCAAACCCCGGAGCAGACGTGAGTTGAGAATGTTCTGTGGCCGCGAAGCGAACTCGGCGCGGCGTTCCATGGAACGCCGCGCCGAGCTCATGAAACGTCGCCGTGAAACAGTCGCCGCGTCGGAGCGCCGTCAGTCAGCACGGAGCGCTTCGATAGGATCGATACGTGCCGCCCGCATGGCAGGTAGCCAGGATGCGACCCCCGCGACTACGAGCAGCGACAACGTCACCGCGCCGAGCGTGATGGGGTCATGCGGCGCAACGCCGTAGAGCATGGAGCTGATCAGCCGCGCGAGTCCGACCGCGCCAACCAGCCCGATTGCGGCACCGATCGCTGCCAGCACCATCCCCTGCCGCACGACCATCCCGCGCACTTCACTGGTCTGCGCGCCGAGCGCCATACGTACGCCGATCTCCCGCGTGCGCAGGCTCACCATGTAGCTGATCACGCCATAGATCCCGATGGCGCCGAGCAGCAGCGCGACGCCCGCCGCCGCGCCGATCATGATCAATGTGAACGTCGTGCGCGCCATGGCGTCGCTCACCACGGCGGACAGGTCACGGACTTTGACGAGCGGCAGGTTGCGGTCCATCTCCCAGATCTCGCGCCGCACTGTCGAGAACAACGCGAGCGGGTCGCCACCCGTGCGGATGGTCAGCGTCATGGCATTCTCGGCGACGACCGTATCCGGCGAGCCCGGCGATGGTTGCGTCGTCTGCAGCACGGGGAGATAGACCATCTCGTCGAGCGGCTCCGTGAGCGCCTCGTTGTGCACGTCGCCCACGACGCCGACGATGGTACTCCATCCGCCGTCGGGGCCGGCAGCTTTCACCCGCCTGCCGACAGCGCTCCCGTTAGGCCAGAAATGCTTCGCGAACGCCTGGGAAACGATGACCTCGTTCGACGGCCGGTCGGAGCCGTCATCCCGGAACGTACGGCCCTCGAGCACCGGGATGCCCATCGCCGCGAAGTAGCTGCCGGCCACGCTCGCCATCGGGTGGATGGTTGGCAACTCGTCGTTCGCGATCGGTCGGTCCTCGACCCAGACCCCGCTGTTGTTGTTGCCGTCCGGAGCGAGCGGGAGCTTGCTCGTGCCACCGGCTGCCTCGACGCCGGGAAGCGCGGCGAGTCGCGTCGTGAGGAGATGGAAAAAGCGGTTGATCTGGCCGGGTGTTCTGTACTCGGCGGCAGGAAGCGTCAGCCGGAGTGTCAGAACACCATTCGGGTCGAACCCGGGATCGACCGCGCGCATCTGCTGAAACGAGCGTGCGAGCAGCCCCGAACCGGTGAGGAGGATGAGCGCGAGGGCGACCTGCGCGACGACGAATGCGTTCCTGACCCGCTGCCGTTCGCGTCCCGTGGTCGACCCGCGGCTCCCGTCGCGCAGCGTGGGGCTGAGCTCACCCTTCCCGGCCCGAATGAACGGCACGGCGCTGAAGAACAGCCCCGTGACGATGGCAATGAGGAGCGCGACGCCTAACGACGAGGCACCGATCGCGATCTCCGACGCGCGAGGCAGACCGCCCGGCGCGAGTCTCAGCAGAACGCGGAGGGCGAAGTGGGCGAGTACAAGCCCTACCGCGGCACCGGCCAGCGAGAGCATCAGCCCCTCGCCGAGGTATAGCCGCATCACGTCGCGCGGGGTGGCGCCGAGCGCCGACCTGACCGCGACTTCCTTCGCTCGGGCCTCGGCTCGCACGAGGAAGAGGTTCGCCACGTTCGCGCAGGCGATGAGCAGCACGAAACCAACGGTGCCGAGCACCATGAGGAGGACGGGGCGGATGTCGCCGACGACGTCATCCTGCAGCCGGTGCAGCACCGCGCGGAACTGTCCCTGCTCGAACATGCGGGCCGTCATCATGCCCGGCACGTCTTCGGGGAGCCGCATCAGGATGGGCTGCATCTCGGCTTGGGCCGCCGCGATCGTCACCCCGGGGCGCAGGCGAGCGATCGCGTTGCGGTTGAAGCTGCCCGTGTTGAGGTGTGCGGGATCGACCTGCATCGGCGTCCAGAGCTCGGCGTCGGCGCCTGGGAAGCGGAAGGTCGAGGCCATGACACCCACGACCTGCCGCGAGATGCCGTCGACCTGGATGGTTTTGCCGACGATCGACGGGTCGCCACCGTAGCGTCGCTGCCAGAGCGAGTGCGCGAGGATCACGACATTCGGTCCGCCGGGTCGATCTTCCTCCTCGGTGAAATTCCGCCCGATCGCCGGGTGCATCCCCAAGGTGGGGAGCATCGAGGCCGTGAGCTGCGCCGACAGCACGCGCTCGGGGTCCTGACCGCCAGTCAGCGTGGCCGACGAACTTCGATAGCTGCCGATCGACTGGAAGGAGCGTGTCACCTTGGTGCGGTACTGCCAGTACGACGCGTCCGACTGCTCGAACTGGTCGAGCCCCAACCCTTCTGCCGTGTGCCAGAGCTGAACGAGGCGGTCAGCGTCGGGGAACGGAAGCGGCCTCAGGAGTACCGCATTTACGACGCTGAACGCGGCGGTCGTGCCGGCTATGCCGAGCCCGAGCGTGAGAACCGAGACCGCCGTGAACGCGGGGGTGCGGGCGAGCCGGCGAAGCGTGGGGCGGATCGATGCGAGAACTGGCATGGAGCGGTCTGTCTGAGGGTGTGTTAGGCGGTACGGCCGGTCGCGTGGTGACGTTTCAGCCCGGGACGGATGCTCGCGAATGATAGGCGTCAGAAACACGCCCCTTCGCGCATTTTGGTGGAGTGGGATCGCTCGAGAGCGGCGCCGCTCGACACGCTGTCGGCACCGCCTCGTGATTCGGCCGGCACCCGAGCAGCTACCTGACGTCTTATGCCGTTACAGATCGCCTCTCCTGTGGCTTCGATTGTGTTGCCGTGGCGACACGCGACCGCCCGAGTTGCCGTAGCCATTCTTGGAGCCGCGGTAGCCACCCACGCGCCGGCCAATGCCGGCGCCCAGACGCCGGACCGTACGTTACCGACGCTCCCGGCGTGCGCTTCGCTTGGTGGCAACGTCCTGGACGCGCAGCACCTGCGGCCGCTCACCGGCGCGACGGTCACGCTGAGTCGGGATTCCATCGACAATGGCACCGGCCAGGCGGCGTGCGTATCCACCGCGGCGCCGGTTCGCACCGTCGTCACGGGCGACCCCGGTCGCTATCGCTTCGACGCGCTCGCGCCCGGTCGTTACACGGTCCGGGTGCACCGGCTCGGCTACAAGCCGGCGACCGTGGGCGTCGCTCTCCAAGCGACGCCCGACGCGCGTGTCTCGGTTGGGCTCACCGAGCTGCCTGTGACACTGCAACCGCTGACCGTGGAGGCCAGACGCGACTCGTACGCGCGCCGCGCGAGCGTCGGTGCAGAGGGCACCGCGGCTCGCATCGCTGCCGCCTCGGCTCGACGCGAGCAACTTCTCGCACTCGACGCGCGGGCGGTGACGCACGCCGACGTCGAGCAGGCAGTGACGCTCGGTGAGACGGACCTGTTCCGCGGTGTGCAGCGGTTCGCGGGAATCAGTGCGCGTGATGAGTACGCGGCCGAGTTCTGGGCACGTGGCGGGCGGTGGGATCAGACGCGCGTGCTGGTGGATGGGCTTCCACTGTTCGCACCCACGCATGCGTTCGGCGCGTACTCGGCGCTCAACCCTGACGCCTTTGGCGCCGCCGTCATGCACCTCGGCGTCAGGCCGGCGGGGATCGCAGAGGGGGGAAGCGCGGTCGTCGACATCCGTACACGGCGTGGCGGCGATAGCGGCGCGCTGCGAGGCCTCGGCGAGCTCTCGCTCGTGGGCGGACGTGTGGCGCTCGATCGAACCAGTGCCGACGGACGGACCAGCTGGATGCTCGCGGGGCGCCGCTCGTTCCTCGACGTGGGGTCGTGGGCACTCGAGCGCGTGGGCGGCGTGGACGATACGTACATCCCGTATCACTTCGGCGACCTCGTGGGGCGTGTGGATCATGCGGTCGGCGCGGGCGCGGTCGAGGCGAGCGGTCTGTACGCGACGGACGGGCTCACCGGCGATGTCCCGCAGCTCATCCGGGCGAATCGATCCCGGCGCACGACGGCCATGGGGCGCGTGGGGCTGTCGTACCCGATGATGGGACTCGAGACGCGACTCTTTGCTGGGGTGAGTGACTACGCCGCGTCCATCCGTCAGCTCGACGAGCCCGCGGAGGACGAATGGTTCGGTGTGCGGAGTGAAGCTCCCATGCGCGCGGGCATGCGGTACGCGACCGTCGGCGCGGAGCTTCGGGGGCGGGCGACGGCTCGTCACGGCCTGTCGTTAGGCTCCGAGCTCGTGAGCCAGCGGGCGCGGTTCGCCGGGTTGGCACACCGCCTGTTCGCCGGCGATCTCTCCGACGAACGCATCGACGTCTCGACAGAGCTCGCGTACGGATCGGTGTGGGGCGAATACCGGATGCGGTTGCCGCGGTTCGAGCTCGCGTTAGGGACGCGTGCGGACGTCGGCGGCGACGTGGCCGACGCTTCCGGCGTCCGGCTCGCACCCCGGGCGCAGGGACGCGTGCGGTTCGGCGAGGCCACCTATGTCTCGTTAGGTGCCGGCCGGTCGTTCCAGTACGCGCAGGCCCTGCCGCCGGCACCGGGCCTTGGCCGCGAAGGCGTGCTGTATCCCACGGACCTCTGGGTCGTGGCCGACTCGACGACGCCGGCGTTGCGCACGGATCTCGCTTCGCTCGGCATCGAACGCCAGTGGGGAACGGCTACTGCCGCCTGGATCGCGACGGCAAACGTCTTCACGCGTCGATCGAACGGGATCGTCATGCACGACGTCGCGCCCGGGCCACGCGTAGACGGCCCGCTCATGCGAATCGGCACCGACCGCGCCCACGGATGGGAGCTTGGCGTTCGCAGGATCGCCGAGCGATGGAGCCTCGAGGCGGCGTACAGCGCGACCGACGTCGAGACGACGGTGGACGACTTCGAGTTCGCGGCACCGTATCATCGGCCGCACACGTTCGACCTCACGATGCGGACGCGTCTCACCCCATCGCTGCGTGCAAGCCTCGCGTTCAGCGCCGGCAGCGGTGTGGCGTACACGCGCGTGACGCCGGCGCCGGAAGTGACGGACGAGTCGGGTGAATCCATCTGGACCAGCCCCGCGGTTGCGGAGGAGCCCGGCGTACTTCGCAGCCGAGGGTTCCGCAACGCGGACCTCGCGCTCGAGTGGACGCGTATACTCGGCCGCATGGAGCTGGGGATCGTCGGGCAGCTGCATAACGTTCTCGGTCGCGGTCCGTCAGGCGTCTACGAGGGGAACGTCTGCCGGCGTGTCGTCTCGGGCGGCATCGACACTCCCGATCTCTGTGAGCGCCGTGGCGACCGGTTCGAGAACGGGCTGCCTCTCGTTCCATCGTTCGCCGTCAGGCTCGGGTTTTGACGATGATGCCTTTCGAGCGAACGGCGCACGACGTCGAGCAGCTGTTCCTCGCCCATCAGCGGCCACTATGGCGATTCCTGTACCGATTGACCGGCGACGCCGAGCTCGCGTCGGACGCCGTGCAGGAGACGTTCGCGCGTCTCGTCGAGCGCGATCCTGGATTGCCGGTTCATCGCGGGTGGCTCTTCAAGGTCGCCACCAACATCGCGCTCGAGACGCTCCGCACACAGCGCCGCCGCTGGTGGATCCTTCGCCGGTCACCGTTTCGAGCGCCCGTGGGCGACCCGACGCCGCCCGCCGATGCGGTCGCCGAAGCGAACGACCGCCGGCGGCTGGTTCGCGCGGCGCTCGCGACGCTGCCACCGCGCGACCGCGCGGCGCTGCTGCTCCGCGAGGAAGGGTGTTCGCATCGCGAGATTGCCGAAGCGATCGATACGACGACGGGATCGGTCGGTACCATCGTCGCGCGGGCGATCGACCGGCTCGCGCGCTCACTCCCACTGGACGCCGAGGAGTTGTGAGTCATGGGCGTTGCTGCCTCGAACCCCACGGGACACGTGAGTGACGGCGACCTCGTTCGGTTGCTGGATGGCGCCGTCCATGGTGGGGCGCACCAGTCGATCGAGGTCCATGTGTCAAAGTGTCCGAATTGCGCCGCGCGGCTCGATCGACTCCGAACGCGAAGCACGCGCCTCTCGAGCCTCCTCAGCGCGCAACCGGTGGTCGAGTGGTTGCCGTCCATGGGGCTGGGCCGAATGGTCGTGCCGACGACTCGTCGTAAGGCGCAGCCACGACGCGACTTTCGTTGGTCGGCCGCGGCGGCGGCGGTCGTTCTCGTTGCATCGACCGCGGTTGCGGCGGGTCCGGCGCGTGAGTGGATCGTGAATGGAGCGCGAACGTTACTCGGCCGATCCGCCGCGAGGCCGTCTGTCCCTCCGCCAGAACGGCCCACCGTTTCGTCATCGACCGTCGCGGTAACGTTCGCGCCGGAGGCCGATGAGGTGCTATTCTGGTTGGACGCGACCCCGTCCGGGGGGACGCTCGAGCTGCACGTCGCGGGAGATGGCCGGACGACGGCTGAAATCGCGCGCGGGCAGGCGAGCGAAGAGATCGTCGTGGTGCCTAACGGGATTCGCGTTCGCAACGGTCCGGCGTCCGTTGCCGACTACCGTGTGACCGTTGGACGCATGGGCGCACGCGTCAGACTCCGTGTCGGGCCGGCTGGCGCGACGCGAGATACCGTGTTCACCGCTGCATCGCAGTTCACCCGAATAGATCTGCGGGCGATCAGGAGTCGCTAGATGCGGATGCCGGCAGCGGTGAAGCGGATCACGAATCCGCTGGTGGGACGTGTGCGCGTACCGATCCTGTCCGGCCCGAATCGAGGGCTCTGGTGGAGCCTCGCGAGCTCCGGCAGTGGCTACGCGACGGGACGTCGTGCCGCCCGACAGATGGAGCTCGTCGCATCGCTCGTTGGCCCGGGCGACGTCGTCTGGGACATCGGCGCGCACCACGGCTTCGTCACGCTGTGCGCCGCGCGGCGTGTTGGCCCCGGCGGAGAAGTGCACGCCTTCGAGCCATCGTCAGGCAATCTCTGGTTCATCGCTCGTCACCTGCGCTGGAACGGCATCGCGAATACGATCGTCCACCCATTCGCCCTCAGCTCCTACGAGGGCGAATGTCGTTTCGGCGGCGGGCGGACGTCGAAGATGCACTCGCTCGGACAGGGTAACGAGAGCGTTCGCGTGTGCACCGGACGGTCGCTGATCCAACGCGGCCTCGCGCGCGCGCCCTCGTTCGTGAAGATCGACGTCGAGGGAGCAGAGGGAGCGGTGCTCGCCGGCGTCATGGGCATGCTCCGGCACGATACGATCCTGCTCATCGCGATCCACTCTCGGTCGGCGTACGACGAATGCGTGGCACTCCTCGAGCCGGCCGGTTTCGCCACGCTCCCATCGCGTGGGTTACGGGCGAGTCTCACCGAAACGTGGCGTAGCGACCCGGACATGCTGTGCGTGGGGCCGGCCCACCCGGTCGGCGCGCTCACACACCGGCTCCTCCACGCTGCGGGGTTCGACTGACCGAAAGGCCGATCGTCAGTCGAACCGCAACGTCCGCCGCACGATCGTCACATCGCCCGACTGGATGGTCACCACGTCGGGAGCACGCGGGGGAGGTTCCAGTCCTGGCACGGAGGGGAGCCCGGACGTATACGCCATCAGGTCGAGCGTGAGTGGCACCGGTGACTCGAGCGTGAGCCCGATGGTGAAACCGGTATCGGGCGGCGCGGCGTAGTCGAGTCTCCACTGCCTAACAGGTGATCGATACCGCGTCGCGTCGACGGCTCTGCCATCGACCGACGCGCGCAGCACTCGCGGACCATCCACGCGCATGGCGACCGTGCCGGTGCCCGCGGCCGCATTGATGCGCAGGGTGAGCTGTCGAGTGCCTCCGACCGTGGAGTCCGCGACCACCACCGCGGAAGGCGGTTCCACAGACGCCCGGTTCATCCGCGCGTAGGCAGGCGATCCGCCGGCCGTTCGAATACCCGTGACCCACGTTGGCGTCGGGACCATTGTATCGGCACGCACGCTCGCTGGCGGCTGTGTCCCGCGGGCAACGAGCCATGCGTCCGCGGCATCGGCGTCCATGGCATACACGACCGTCGAGCCGCGCGGATGCTCGGGCGAGCTCCGGACTGTCGCGGCGCCGATGCCGAAGAGCGTGAGCGCGGACAGGAGCACCACACCCGCGGCACGCCATGCGTGGCCCGCCGCGAGCGCCTCCATCTGTGGGGCGAGAAGCCACGCGAGCAACGCGGTGAACACGGCGGCCGCGATTCCCCCTGGCCCGAATGCGCCGAGGAGCACGGTGCTCACCGCGTATATCACCGGAACCACGATGGCCGCCGCGATCACGGTGGCAATCCAGAGCGAGCCATCGGTCGCGAGCGACACACGGCCGTGCTCGGCTCGCGAACGTCGTGGCGCATGCACGGCCACGTGCAATGCCACGTGCAATGCCACGTGCAATGCTATCGCTGCGGCAAGCAGCGGCCACACGAACAGAAAGCTCACGCCGGGGAGCCGCATCGACACGAGCACGGTGATGGCGCTCCACGTGACCAGCGCGCCCGCATGAAGCCCGGCTGCGCTCGCCCAGCGCCGCGCGGCCGCGTAACCGGCGACGGAGACCGCGAGCGCGAGGGCCACGATGGCGGCCGCATAGACTCCTCGAAATGCAGGTGCGCCTCCCCATCCCGTCGTCTCGTGCATCCGACCGAACGCATCGCCGGCAAAGCGCGCCGCGACGGCCGCGACGAGCACGGCGATGACGGTCGCGAGCACGCCTAACACAATCGATCGAAGCCACCGGTCGTCCTGGCGCGCCAGGCGCCAGAGCCCCACGAGCACGAGCGCCGCGACGGCCAGGCCGACCGGCAGGGCCCATGTCTCCGGGTAGACGACGAGCCCGATGAAGGGCAGGTCGAAGAAGACGGCGTCGCCCGTCGCGGGACGAGGCAGCGGCCCGTTCCCGAATGCACGCGCGAGCACCAGCGCCTGCGAGCCGTGATGCTGGAGGCTGCCCGGGTCGAGGTGGGCGACGTCATCGTGCGCGGTGTGATAGCGCTCGACGCCGTCCGCGAACGCGAAGTTCAGCGCCGGGCGGCCGAGCACGGCGAGCTCCGACAGGTCGGTATCGTTCGGCAGCATGCGATACACGGTCACCGACAGCGACGTGGCCGACACGTCCGGCACCTGGCTCAGCACGCGGACCACGTCGAGGTTCCCGGGGCCCGTCTCGAACATGTACGAGCGCCCGCGCGTCCCCCGCGCCTCGAAGTTGAGTGCCACGCCAACGTCCTTCGCCCACGGGTGCTCGCGCACGAACGCCGCTGCGCCAAGCAGGCCCGCCTCTTCACCGTCAGTGATGAGCGCGATCACGTCGTTCGCGAGTGGCGGCCCCGCCTTGAGCGCGCGCAGCGTCTCGAGAATTGCGGCCGCGCCGGCGGCGTCGTCGCTCGCGGCGGGCGCTCCGGCGACGCCGTCGTAATGGGCCATCAGCACGACCGCGAGTCCGCCCGGCGTCCGTCCCGGGAGTCGCGCGAGCACGTTTTTCACCTGCCCGGCCTCGGGGTAGCGCGTCCCGACGCCCGTGGCCTCCTGGACCTCGGGCGCGAGTCCGAGGGCACGGAGCTCCGCGAGCAGATACTCGCGGATCCGCGCGTTCTCGGCGCTCCCGACCGGGTGTGGCCGCTGCGCGATCTCGCGCACGTGGCGCAACGCCCGCTCGGCGGAGAAGTCAGTGGCGGGCGCCGTGGTAGGGACCGGCGCCGGGGGAAACGCGGCGCCCCTAACGAGTAACGTGCAAAGGACAAGGAGGCCGAGCAGCGTCAGCGCGGCGCGGCGAGTAGTCGAGCGCATGGCTGGATTCTAACAGGAGAAACAGGAACAGTGCGACGGTTGCGATGCGTTCCCTGGGACGCGAGCTTCATGGCCGACCATGCCTGGAGCCAGCCTGTGATTCGTCGCCTCTCCCCTCTGCTCGTACTCCTTGCCGCGTGCAGCTCGACGCCACGTGACCAGGCGAGCACCGCGACCTCGACGGCACCGCTCCCGCCCGGCGTTCAGGCGATCTCGTTCCTCGGCGATACGCTGCGAACGCTGCCAATACCGGGAGAAACCAGGACGCGGTACGAGTCACAGCTCGCCGAGGCGAAAGCAGCGTACGATCGAGCGCCGACCAACGCGGATTCGATCATATGGTATGGACGCCGGCTCGCGTATCTCGGGCGCATTCGCGAGGCGATCGATGTCTACTCCCAGGGTATCGCATTGCATCCCGAGAACCCGTGGCTCTACCGGCATCGCGGCCACCGGTATATCTCGGTGCGTGAGCTCGACCGCGCGATCGCGGACCTCGAGCGGGCAACAGCCCTCACGCAAGGAAAGCCGGACGAGGTCGAGCCCGACGGCCAGCCCAATGCGCAGAACATCCCGATCGGCACGCTGCAGTCGAACATCGCGTATCACCTCGCGCTCGCGTACTACTTGAAGGGCGACTTCGAGCGCGCACTTCCGGTGTATCGTCGAGAGCTCGCAGCGGCTCGCAACGACGACCGGCGCGTATCGACGGCGCACTGGCTGTACATGGCCCTTCGTCGACTCGGCGTCTCGCCCGAGCAGGCAGCAGCCGAGGTGCTCGCGCCGATCCGCCGCGAGATGAACGTCATCGAGAACGACACCTACCATCACCTGCTGCTCATGTACAAGGGAGAGCTGCCGGTCGATTCGCTGCTGCGCGTGGGCCCGAGTGGAGAGATGTCGGTGACCGATGCGACCGCCGCGTATGGGGTCGGCAACTGGCACCTCTACAACGGACGCCGCGCCGACGCCGAGCGAGTGTTCCGGCAGATCATTGCCGGTGGGCAGTGGGGCGCGTTCGGCTACATCGCTGCCGAAGCCGATCTCGCGCGGTAGCGGCGGCCGCCGTCGGTGCGCGACGCGCGCTGGCCAGCGTGCCGTAAGTCGCCGCCTGCCAGAGTCACTCGAGCGGCCCGTATCGGAACCGGCCAAGCCGCCACCGACTCGCCAACACCTGCGCCGCGAAGAAGATGAGCGTGCCGGGGACGACCAGCGCGGGCGACAGCGCGCCCGGTCCAGGTGTGTAGTCCGAGGTGGCGACGTCCACCGCAATGATCTGCAGGAAGTAGTTCGTGAGCGCCATCACACGAGGCCGACGATCATCGCCTTGACGATGAGCGGCGTGTGACGCCGCGTCTCATCGAAGATGCCGTGCCGCACGGCGAGAAGCCCGAGAACGAACAACGCGAGCTCGCCCGGCAAGCATATCCATGGCTGGCGATAGAACCACGCCATGCTTCACGCCCTTCGGCGCGGCGAAGCTGGATCGCGAAGCCGACGCCGAAGAGGAACGCGAACGTGGGGAACGAGCGCTCGGAGACGAACGTCCGGATCATCACGTCCACCGCTCGCTCCCACGCTCCCCGTGCGTCCCCCGAGTGCTCGTAGGTGTGCACCAGCAACATCCCCGGGAGCGCGAACCCGCGAAGGACGTCGAGCACGCGGATGCGCTCCGGCGGCTGAACCGCCCGGCTCGAGGCGGGCCGGAGTGCTGAGAACGAGGTCGATGCGGCCATAGCCCGCGGACAAGCGCCGCGATCGCCCCGGTCTTCTCACCGGAGGGGCGCGCTAGCCCGCCGAGCTAGCGTCGTTTCACTTCCGCGCAGTGGTCGGCGTTCCGTCCGACCAGCTCGGCAGCTTGACGATGACCTCCGCTCGCGGCGTCCCCGGGGAGGCGACCTGAATGACGTCGTTCGGGCCGGCTCGACCGAGCCCGAGCTTCGCCGGTGTCACGCCCGGAAAGTAGAACATGAGGTGCGGGTGCCACGCGCCCACGCGACGTCCATCCTTGTTCGCCGATGCGAACAGCACCTGTCTTGGCGACATCATGTAGGCGAGCGCGAGCTCCTTGGGCGTCTCGAGCTCGCCACGCGCGTAGGCCGCGTCCACCGCGCGGTCGATGGAATCCTCGGGAACACCTAACGACCGAAGCTTCATCTGCATGAGCTCGCGCTTCGCGACCGTACGGGCTCCCTCAGGGTTGAAGCAGATCGGGTAGAGGCTGCCGCCGTGGTAGTCGCGGGCGACCATGCACGCCGATCCGTTCGTGCCCTGACGAATGGCGTGGACCTGGCCGTCGCGCACGGCGTAGACGGTGGACCCGTTCGCGACGTCGAACGGAGCGGCCGATTCCGCAAGCGCAATCTCGGCGGAGTCGGGCAGAGGAATTGGCTTGACCGGATAGCCGTTTGCGGCCTGGGCGGCGGCCGACGCCGGCGCCAGGGTCGAGGCGAGAAGAACGAGGGACGATCGGCGCATGGGTCTTGGGTTGGAGCCCGTGGAATGAGCGATCGCTTGTTGGATCGGCGCCCACCGCGATGTGTTACACGCTCACGCGGGCCGAACCCTCGAGGTTCGCAAAGTCAGAACGCGATCTCGTACAGGTTCGCGACCGTGATGATGCGCTTCGCGTCACCGCTCTCCGCATACACCGGCGCGAGGACACGGCGGTACTCGCTCCCCTCGAACGCGTCGACGCCAGACCAGGCGCCAGGCAGGCGCGTCGATTCGAGCACATGGACGAGCACCCACGGCCCGTCATCGCGCAGTCGGAGAGCAGGGTAGCCGGCCGCCGCGCCCCAGCCGAGTTCCACGAGATCGCCGCGAACCCGCCCACGGGTCCATGTGCCGCCGAACGGCGCCAGGACGTGATGGTTCGATCGGCCGGGCGCGAGCGAGCCGTACACCGCCAACCGCTCGGAATGACGATACGTCTGCTCGAGCTTCGACTCTGCGTCAGCGGCCGCGACGTCATCGCGCGCGACGAGATCGCGGCGGCGTCGGTGGTTCGCGGTGTTGATGAGACGCATGATCCCGGCGGCGTCCATGATCCCTACACCTGCACCTCTGCTGCTATCCCTGTCGAACGGTTGTCGATCGCTTGTCAGCATAACGCGGCCCTGTATCAGGGACCAATCCGTGAGCCATCGTTGCCGTCTTGCCGGCATGAATCACGCCGTCCCGCTGCATCTCCTCGAGGTCCCGCTAGCTTTCACGCATGGTCTTCATCACGAAGTCTCGCCGCCGCGAGCGACTTCGCGCCGAGCCGTTCCCCGACCACTGGCGGCGGATCGTCGAGGTACGCATGCCGCTCTTCGGCCGGCTGTCGGCCGAGGATCGGCAGGAGCTGCTCGGTCATGCGCGCGTGCTGCTCGAGGAGAAACATTTCGAGGGGGCCGGCGGGCTCCTCATGCGCGACGAGGTGCGCCTAACGATTGCAGCACAGGCGGCCCTGCTGCTCCTGCATCGCGACACCGACTACTTTCCGCGCCTCAAGTCGATCATCGTCTACCCCACCGGGTACGTTGCCAGTGAGACAACGCGTGACGAGAGCGGCATCTGGACCGAGGGAGACGAGTCGCTGCTCGGCCACACGCAGCGGGACCTGCGCGCGATCGTCCTCGCCTGGGACGAGGTCAGGGCTGGTGCTGCCGATCCGGACGACGGACACAACCTCGTCCTCCACGAGTTCGCCCATCAGCTCGATTTCGAGGACGGCAGCACGGACGGCACCCCGGCGCTCGACAGCGGTGCGCAGGCGCGGTCGTGGGCGCAGGTACTGGGCGATGAGCTCGAGGCGCTGCGGCGCTCGGCCGACGCGGGCGAGCCCACGCTGCTCGACCCGTACGGTGCGGAGGACCCCGCCGAGTTCTTCGCGGTGGCGACCGAGACGTTCTTCGAGCGCGCATCGCAGCTCGAGCGGCGACATCCACAACTATATGAAGAGCTGCGGCGCTTCTACCGGCAGGATCCAGCGCGCTGGTAAGGGTGTGAACCGCGACGCACCTCGAGTGCGACGCAGCGCACCAAGTGCATGAGACCACGCGACGAAAGGTGACCGGACCTTCCGCCCTCTCGTCGCTCATAGTGGTCAACTGATGCACGTTGCGCCGCCGTCGCGACTCTGGTGACGGCACCGTTTCCCTCAATCACCGCACCTATGACGTTCGCCTGCGCGCGAGCCCTGCGCATCTGCGCCCTGCTCGCCTTCCCAGCCAGTGCCTTCGCCCAGTCGACGCGTTCGCCGACCATCTTCTCAGCGTCCTCGCAGGTCGGCACCGCAACGGTCAGGGTCGCTGTCGTTCTTCCCGACTACTCGGTGAAGCCGCTCCCGTTACTCAAGGTCGTCGTGCGGCGCGCCGAGCGTCCCGATTCGGTGTCGGCACAGACCGATCTCGATGGCCGAGTGTCGGTGACGCTTCCCGCGGGCCGGTACACGGTGCGCGCGAAGACGACGCAACCAGTCGCGGGCCGGATGTACAGCTGGAACATCCCGCTGGTCATCCGGGCCGCGCGCAACGAGTCGCTGCAGCTGACGAACGCGAACGCGACCGTGTCGGATAGCATCACGACCCCGGCGACCGTCGCTGTTGCGCCGCAGACGCCTGAGCCGGCCGCTTCCGTTCCCGCGCATCACGCGGCACCGGTCGTGGAGAAGCCGGTCGAGAAACCGCTCGTCGAGAAATCGGCCGCGGCGAAGCCAGCGGATCGTCCGGCCTCCGTCGTCGACCGCCAGGCGGTCGTAGCTGCCGACTCGATGAGGCCGGCCGCAGCGACTCCCGCGTCGATGACGCCTTCGTACGCTGCACCCGCGCGCCCCGCGGTCCGATCGGAGCCGCGCACGAACACGACGAATCTCATGCTCGGGCTCTCGCTCAACGGCTCCGCCGTTCGCGGCGACGACCTCAACTCGTCCACCGAATCCGGCGCTGGCCTCGCCGCACAGATCGGCTGGGGCTTCACGAAGAACTTCGCGCTCGTCTTCGACGCGAGTGCGGCGCGGATCGAGACGGTCGGTGGCGACTTCGATCTCGCACACGTGGACATCGGCGGCCGCTGGCACTTCGTGAGTGCGTCGCACGGCTTCGTGCCGTTCCTCGAGGTCGGCTACTCCGGCCGCGCGGCGATGCAGAACGACGTCCTCATGTCCGACGGTGCCGGGAACACCTTCACGGGTGACCTCTCGATCATCGGCAGCGGCATTTCGTTCGGCGGCGGCCTGCAGTACTTCGTCGGCCAGAAGTGGGCGGTAGGCGGCACCTTCAAGTGGACCGCCGGCGAGTTCACTCAGGTGAAGATCGACGACCTCACCATCGACGGTCTCGGCATCGATGCCACGAGCGCGCGGTTCAACATGGGCCTCACCTGGTTCCCTATGGGCCGTAGTCGCTAGAGCGCGCTGTCATTCCGAACGGAAGCGCAAAGCGCTGGAGCGAACACGCGCGCCGGGCGACACTGCCCGGCGCGCGTGTTCTTGGTTCGCGAGAGTAGTTACCGCTCCGGCGGCGTGACGGGCTCCGGCGTCGGGACCGGTCCGCCCATCTGCACCCCGCGGATCTCGCGGTCGAACTCCTCGGCCAGCCACGCGAGCTCGACAGGCATCACCGACGGGTCGTCCTGCCGTCCCTGCACGCGGGCCAGGCTGAGCTTCGCCTTCGTGTAGTCCGCGTTCGCCACCAGCGCGTTCTGGTACGCCTGCACCGCGAGCGTGTACCGGCCGGTGTGCTCGAGCGCGATCCCGAGGTTGTTCTGGAATACCGCGACGTTCGAGTCCAGCTGGACGGCGCGCGACAGCGGGCCTAACGCCTCCTCGAAATTGCCCCCCTGGATCAGCAGCAGCCCCATGTTGTTCATCGACCAGGCGTCTTTCGGGTCATGTGACAGCGCGACACGATAGGCGGCAATCGCTTCGTTTGGCTGATTCAATGCCGCGCGCACGCGTCCCATCAGGCGATACGCCTCCGCCGAGCTCGAGTCGAGCGCCAGCGCGGCGGTCAGACGCTCGCGGGCATCCTTCGGCCGACCCTGATCGAGGTGCACTCGACTCAGGTTGAGCAGCGTTTTCACGTGCTTCCGATCGAGCTCGAGCGACCGAACGAACGCGCTCTCGGCGCGATCCAGGTCGCCCGACTTCCACGCCGAGAGGCCGAGCATGTAGTGGCCCCACGGGTTGTTCGGGTGCTGGTCGGCGTACACGGCGAACAGCTTCGCCGCCTCACCGTAGTTCTTCTCCTGATAGACCTTCTCGGCGTCCGTGAGCGAGACCCGCACGACCGGCGTCTCCGGCGTCACGACGCCGACGGACGAGTCGGTACTCGGGGTCGCGGTAGGCGTGGTAACGTCGCCGACTTCCTTGAGCTCCACCGCGTCTCCGCATGCGGCGGTTGCGACGAGCAGAGCGCTGGCGAGGGCGAAGCCCATCGCGCGATGAGTCGAGACGTGAGTGCGGGTGATCTGAGCGGTGCGAAGCATGGTGGTCTCCTATGGTCCGGCGCCCTGGCGGGGCGCGCATTGGTTGAGTTGCGGGCACTCGTTAGGGCAAGCGCGGGCCCACATCTCCGGAGGCCATGCGTGGAGCCTCAAGTTGTTGCCGCGGCTAGGCTTGCGGTGGGCGTGCTCCGAGCAGAAGTGGCCTATCGTGTTCGCGCGGACACGCTTCGGCCGGGCCGGTGTGTCCGACTGGACACGTGAGGGCGCGCCCTCGCGCCTGGGCCGTGAACCGGTGGGCACTGCGCTCGGAGAGCGTGGCGTGCCCGGGGGCCGTCCCCCGTTCAGTTCCGGCCTGTTGCGCGGCTCGGCATCGATGCAAATCCGTCATCCGGCCGTTTCCCCGTCATCCGCGTCATCGTCGGTCCGACCGGCCCCCGCGCGCCGGACTGGAAACGCGGGAGGTGTTCTCGCAGTTCTCCGCGGCAACGGCGGACGGGGTGGGCCTCGTTAGGGGTCAGACTCCTAACGGACCGTTCGAACGCACCGCGACCGACTGACCACCTCGAGACATCGAGGGGGTCATGTCTTGACCGTGAATAGCCATCCAGAACGAGGGGAACGGATGAGGGGGATGAGGGGATGAGGGACATCCCTCCGCATCGGTGACGCGCCCTCTCGCTAGGGCCGCGATCAGTGGGGAACTCCCCCGGGGTGAGTGGCGTGCGCGCGGAGCCGTTCCCTTTCATTCATGGCCCTTGGCGGGAGGAGCCGTCCCTCGCCGGGGAGGATGTCCCTCATCCCCCTCATCCGTTTCCCCCTCTTCTGGATGCCTGCCGCAGGATGACAGGGCCTGACGTGCGTGCTCGATCGTCCCGGCTCTTGCTCGCGCGCCGCGCAGCTTTCTCTACAGAGGGCTTCTGTGGAACCGGCGGAGTCGCCGCCAATCGGCGGCCGGTTCTCGCAGAACGTCCCGATAGAGGGGCGAGACCCTCTACCACGGCGCCTGCGACTCCGCCATCGCCGCCTCGCGGGCACGCGGCTTGGAACGACCCTTACCGACGACTCACTCCATGGCGGCGCATGATCTTGAGCAGGCTCGCGTGGTCC
This sequence comes from Gemmatimonadaceae bacterium, assembly GCA_036741775.1. Lineage (GTDB taxonomy): Bacteria > Gemmatimonadota > Gemmatimonadetes > Gemmatimonadales > Gemmatimonadaceae > JAJKIV01. The sequence continues at coordinate 74,287 of DAINRQ010000008.1, forward strand.
GCGAGGCCGAGCTCCTGCGCGGTGCGCGTGATATGCCACTCGTTCCGCTCGAGCGCCGAGATGACGATCTGCCGCTCCGCCTCGGCCTTCTGTTCCACGAAGGTGCGCGCCTCGCCACTTCGCGACGCGGTCGGTGAGGCGCTCACGAGCTCCGGCGGTACGTGCTCGGCGCCGATCACGTCGCCGTCGCTGTCGATCACCATCCGCTCCACGACGTTGCGCAACTCGCGGACGTTGTTGCGCGCCCAGTCGTATCGGGCGAGCAACTCCAGCGCCGCCGGAGCGATCGCCTTGCGGCGGACGCCGAACCGGTCGCAGATCGCGCTCACGAGGTGATCGGCAAGCTCGGGGAGATCCGACAGTCGATCGCGTAACGGCGGGACGCGCAACACGTGCACGTTGAGGCGGAAGAGCAGGTCCTGGCGAAACCGGTCGGCCGTGACATCCTCGTCCAGGTTGCGGTGGGTCGCCGCTACTACCCGCGCCGGCACATCCACCCCTCGACTGGCGCCGAGCCTAACGACACAGCGCTCCTCGAGTACGCGGAGGAGTTTGGCCTGCGCGGCCAGCGGGAGCTCGCCGATCTCGTCGAGAAAGAGCGTCCCCTTGCCGGCGCTCTCGAAGGCCCCCTTCCGTGTGGCATGGGCGCCCGTGAACGCACCACGCTCGTGGCCGAACAGCTCACTCTCCACGAGGTTCTCCGGCAACGCGCCGCAGTTGATTGCGACAAAGGGTTCCTTCGCCCGCCCGCTCAACCGATGAATGTCACGCGCGACGAGCTCCTTTCCCGAGCCACTCTCGCCGAAGATGAGGACCGGGCTCGGGATCGGCGCGACGCGCGCAATGGCGTCCTTCAGCCTCTGCATCGCCGGGCTCGCACCGCGAAGCGCGCTATCATCTGCCGCATAACGTCGAAGCGTCGCGACTTCGGCGAGCAGGGCGCGACGCTCGATCGCCGTCTCCACCTCGCGCGCGACGCGCTCCACCGGATCGGCCTTGTCGATGAACGTGTACGCGCCGAGTCGCATGGCCTGCACGCATCGGTCGAAGCTCCCCGTGCCCGTGTAGACGATGACCGGCACATCCACGCCGCGCTCCTTGAGCGCCCGCAGGACCGCGAACCCGTCGCGCCCCGGCATCTCCAGGTCGAGGATCATGCAATCGATCGTCTCCGACGCTACGACCTCGAGCGCCTCTTCGCCGCCGAGCGCGACGCGCGTGTCGAACGCCGCGAGGCGCCGCAGGTCGTACGCGTACTGCTCGGCCATCGCGGGGACGTCGTCGACGATCAGGACGGTGTGCATGAGGGGAGCTCGATGGTAAACGTCGTGCCCTTGCCGGGCGCGCTCTCCACGCGCACGGCTCCGTGCAGGTCCGCGGTGAGACGACGCACGACCGACAGGCCGAGGCCCGTGCCGTCGGGTTTGGTGGTATAGAAGTCGTCGAACGCGTGTGCGAGCTCCTCCTCGCTCATCCCGCGCCCTGTGTCGTCGATGGTGACACGGATCGCGCCCTCGCGTGTGCGGGCGGTGGTGATGGTGACGTCGCCACGCTTGCCGTCGAGAGACTCGACGGCGTTGCGAACGAGGTTGTCGAGGATGCGGCGGACGATGACGGGGTCGCCGTTCGCGCGTGGGAGCCCGTCGGCGAGTCGCGTGCGGATGTTGATGCCGCCCGCAGTCGCTGTGGACGCGGCGATCTCCTGCGCGATGCCGTTCACGTCCACGGCGCGGTGGTCCACGCGCGGCGTGAGGCGCGCGTAGTTGCGAGCGAGCGTGTCGAGGTATCCGACGCTCGACTCGAGCGTCGCTCGCCGCTCGGCGAAGACGGTCGGGAGTTGTCCCGGGTCCTGCTCCTGCACCTGAACGAGGTGGCGGAGCACGTTGCGAATGGGGATGAGCCCGTTCTTGATGTCGTGGTTCACTTGCCGCGCCATGTCGCCGACGGTGGCACGGCGTTCGGCCTGACGGAGTCGAGCGGCGCTGGCGCGGAGGCGCGTGGACATGGCGCCGAGTCGGCGTGCGAGCGTTCCGAGCTCGTCGTCGCGGCCGGCGGCGACGGCAATGTCGGGGCTGTCCAGGTCGATGCTCGACATCGCGTGGGCGAGGTTCGTGAGTGGGCCGCTCACGCGTGAGGAGAGCCACGCTGCGAGTGCGAGCGCCGCGGTGACGACGAGCACCAGGGCGCCGAGGAACCAGCGGTCCACGTCGCGGCGGAGCGCGTCGAGCTCGGGGATCGTGTAGGCGATCGTGAGGCGCGCTGACGTGACCTGTATCGAGTCGCCGAGATCAGCGTACGGCAAAGCCAGTTCGGCGACGACGTCGTCGCTGTCATCCCGAGCCGCCAGGCGAGGGATCCTCGGGTTGCTGAGAGTGGGCTCTCGATCGGGACGACGAGGATCCCTCGCTTCGCTCGGGATGACAGGGACGGCTTGCTTCGTCCGGGAGAAGAGGGTGTCCGTTGGCGTCACGAGTGACACCACGAGCCCTTCCTCGCGCGCGAAGCGCTGGAGGAACGCGCTGTCCACGCGCACGCCGCCCACGAGATCGAACCGCCGGTCGCCGATCCGCACCGAGTCCACGCGCGCCAGGACGAGAAACGGCCCGTCCGGTGCGCGGGCGCGCACCAGTACGCCGCTCGGTGCCTGCCTAACGTTCGACGGGAGCTCGGGCTCGAGCCGGTCGAACTCGTTGCGGAAATGTCCGGAGCTGACAATGCGTCCGTCCGCGTCCTGGAGCTGCAGCATCGACAGGCCGGCCGTGCGCATGGCCTGCTCGCCCCAGTCCAGCACGTACGCGCGATCGGCGTCCGGCCGAAGCGCGCCAAGGCGGAAGCGGTCGTCGGTGCGCAGCGCGCGCGTGATGCTGGCGAGCCGCGCAGCGATGGAGGCACTTTCGCGGGCGACGTCTTGCTCGACGACACGCGCGAGTCCCCGGACTCGCCGCTCGTGCTGCGCGACGACGCGCGTGGTCAACTGCCGGCGCACGCCGAACGCCAGGAGCCCGAGGGGGATGATCGTCGCGAGCGCGAACGCGATGAGGAGGCGGGAGCGAAAGCTCACCGGCGGGCTCCGGAAGTACCGTATGAAGGGCGGGGCCGGCCGCTGACCGGCCCCGGTCGTCCCGCGCCTGCTATGCCGTCGCTGCCACCGAGGTCGCGGATCCCGTCGCCGACGTCGCCGCAGGCACCGCCGGTGCGCAGCGCGTGAGCTCTTCCAACTGCGCGAGGATCGCCTGGCGAGCGTTCGCGTTTTTGAGGGCGCCGAACCCGATGCGCAGCCCGCGATCGTCCGCGGTGGGCTGGCGCGAGTTCGCGTTCAGCGTCTCCTTCACCTTCTCGCGCAGCTCGGCGCTGAGGGTCCGCCCCGTGGGCGGATAAATCTCGAGGGTCGGGGCATCGCCGCGTGTGACACGTGCCGACCAGAACGTGGTGGTGGACCCGGCGAGCTGGAACCCGAACACGCTACTGGCGCCGTCTGCCCGGAATGCGAGGGCCTTGGGACGGGCGACACTCCACTTGATGAGGTCGTCGAGAACGGCAACGAGCCGCGTCAGCTCGGGGCCCGTCGTCTCACGCTTCATGGAGGCGACGAATGCGTCGCGCGCGGCGGCTAGGTTCTGCTTCATAGCGGTCCTTGATACAGGCGGAAATGGCCTACGCGCCCGGTGCTGCTACGCGCCGGGCCGGTGTACGCCCTAAACATAACGCCCCGACCACATCTTCGGGCGGTCGTAGGTCACAAAAGTTGCCCTAGGATGCCGCAAGCGCCGTTAGGGCCGCGAAATGACGACCGTACTGTCCCAGGTCATCGTGAGAGCAAGCCAGTCCCGCCTGACGACGGCACGGAGGCGCGTATCGATGAGCGGCGCGACGTGCGCCGCCAGCCGGAGCCCCGCTGTATCCGCGACCAGCCACGGGACCATCGTGCCCAGCTGTTCGGCCGCGACGCATGGCGCAAGAGACCGCCGCGGCACGGCCATCACGTATCCGACGTCGCCGCCATCGCGAAGCATCGACGCGAAGTCGTTAGGTTCGACGGCCCCCGTCGTCAGCCGCGCGCCCAGCGCGTGCAACTGCGGGGCGAGGATGGCGAGCGACGAGTCCTGGCCGGCCCCTGATCCACCCGCGGCGAGTGCGACGAGCCGCTCCGCGAGCCCACGCGCGATCGGCTCACCCCTGCTCACCGTGACGCGCGAGCTCGTGCGCGCCGGCGGGCGCCGCGCGATCCTCGGCGCACATGCGGGGACGTCACGAAACCAGCCCGGCCACTCCGCGCCACGGGCCTCGGCACGAACGGCATTGCGCGCCAACGCCTCGCGCAAGGCTGCCGTGCGGGTGACGACGCTTTCGGGATGCATCGGTGGCGACGGCGGCGACGGCGGCGACGGCGCCACCAGCACCCACGTGCGATCCCACCCCAGAGGCAACGAGGCGCCCGCTGCGCGAGCCGCGGCGTACGACGCCAGCGCCGGATCATCGGTGAGAAGAAGATCGACCCCCGCGTCTACGAGGTCACGCGCGTCCGCGCCCCCGACCGAATGAATCAGGAGTCGAGCTCCTGGCGCGTGGTCGCCCGGGTCGAGCACGAGTGTTCGGTGAGTCCCCGAGGGGCTCACGCCGGGGTCGCGAATCCTGTACCGCCCGGTTCCCTCCGGCCAACCCGACCCTCCACCGTCGCGCGTGACGACCAGCCCCGGGTCGCCCAACGCGACGAGTGCCGCGCATCGCTCCGGTGAGGCCGTCCCCACCCGAGCTCCAATGACCTGCCCGCGAACCGGATCGCAGTCGATCTCCAGTGTGCGGTCATCGATGACCGTGGCCGTCTGCGCCGCGCGTCGAGGGAGTACCGCCCAGGGCGTCTGTCCCGTCGTGCTCCACCCGGCGATCACGTCACGGGCCGTGACGAGGTCGCCATTCCAGAAACGAGCACTGTCGCGGAGAGCGAGTCTCACGCGATGACCCCCGTCCACCATGGTCCACGACTTGGCAAGGCTCGGCGTTAGGCGTCCGAGGCAGTCGGTACCGACGAGTGGCTCGTATGCCTGTGCGACGACGAAGCGCTCGCCCGGGTTCGTGGGCCGAGCCCGGTTCGCCGGATCGATGGCCCACGTCAGCACGACCGTGGCCGAATCGACTCGTGCCTCGGAGCCCGGCCAGGCGACACAGGCCTCGGCTGGCGCGGGTGGAGACGCCGCCGGTGCGCGGCCGCACGCGGCAGCCCAGGCCACGAACATCGCGAGAACCAGCGGCACGAGGCGTCGATCCGCCTCTCTCGCACGCCGCGGCGCTCGCGTGAAGAGCTGACTCATACTACGACAGTACCCGCGGGGGAGACTCGTGGCAATTCAGCCGCGCCGCCCCACCCCTGTCCGCATACCTAGCGGTCAATCACGATGGTTTCGATCGCACTGGAAGGATGTTATTCGACTCTGACCCCAATTCGGGGAAGGCGGGCCAGCTCGACGGCCGCACGCTCGGCGAACCGCGGCCGCGCTCGATCTTTCTCGAGCGCCGCTCGCGCAGCGAGCAACACCGGCCTCGCCTCGGCGTACCGGTGCGCGGCCGCGAGCGCCCGACCATACGACAGCATAGAGTCCCCGGTGCGAATGTCACCGTCGCCGTATCGTCTGCGCACGGTCGTGGCGACTGCCTCGAGAATCGGGAGCGCCTCGCTCGTCCTTCCTTGCGCGAGGAGCGCCTTCCCGAGACTCAGCCGCGAGCTCACGAGCTGGTTCTGATGCTCGCTCCTCGTCGAGTCGAGGCGACTCAGGGCCGCTCGCGAGAGCGACTCCGCCTCGACCGGGTCGCCGTACTCGGCCAGCATGTAACCGAGATTGCCCGTGGACACGATCGTGTTCAGATGCGCGTCGCCGAGCAGCTCGCGGTACAGCACGAGCGCGTCGCGCATGCGTGTGATGCCTGCTGCTCCATCGCCACGATAGAAGCGGGTCTGCGCGAGCGCGACGAGCACGGATGCGACCTTGATGTGCTTGTCCCCGAACAGGCTCCGGTCCAGCTCGAGCGCCTGGAGCAGCGCCCGCTCCGCCTCGGCGAACTCGCCTTTCGCGCGAAGGATCATGCCGAGGTTGGTGAGACTCGCGGCAACGAACGAGTGCTTCTCGCCGAACATCTGGCGGTCCAGCCGGAGTGCCTCGCGCACGAGCGCCTCGGCCTCATCCAGCCGCTCCGACGTGCGCGAGATCAGGTTCGCGAGGTTGTTCAGGCTGATGGTGACGCTCGGGTGGGCGTCGCCTAGGGCCGCGCGCTTCGCCGCGAGGGCGCGCCGTTGATACATCTCCGATTCCTCGAGATTCCCGCGTGTCTGCAGCGTCTGCCCGAGATTCTGCATCGTCGCCGCAGTCAGTGCGTGGGCGTCGCCGAGCCGGCGCTGCTTGATCTCGAGCGCGCGCCGGTAGAGCGACTCGGCTTCCGCGTACGCCCCCTTGCGGTGCATCAGCAACCCGAGGTTGTTCAGGCTGTTCGCCACCTCGACGGAGGAGTCGCCGAACACCGTTCGGCTGGTCGCCAGGACCTCGCGATAGAGCGGCTCCGCTTCGTCGTACCGGGTGCGCTCCTCGAGCAGCGTCGCGAGGTGCTCCATCGTCTGGGCCGTGCTCTCGTGCGTGTTGCCAAGCAGTCGCCGTCGCTGTTCCAGCGTCTGGCGAAGCAGCCGCTCCGCCTCGTCGAGCCGGTCGAGGCGCATGAGCGCGGTGCCGAGGAGGTCCATCGTCGCCGCGACGCGAACGTCCTGTGAGCCGTGCAGCGTGGTGCGCTGCTCGAGCGAGCGCTGGAGCAGCGGTGCGGCCCTGTCGTAGAGGCCGAGGTTGATGTACACGTGCCCGAGCACGTTGCGCAGCTCGGCCTGCACTTCGGGTTGATCCACGAGCGTCGAGTCGATGCGGCTCGCGCCACGGTCGAGCAGCTCGCGCGCGGTGATGCTCCCGCCGTTAGGCCCCTTCCACGAGTTCGGGTTCGCGACCTCGAACACGCTGACGAGGAAGTTCTCCACCTCGCTGGCCTTCCGAGCCTGCACTTCCGCCTGGCGGCGTAGCACGCGCTCGCGCTGGGCGAGGCCGGCGAGCGCGAGGACGAGGAGCGCGCCGGCGGCGACGCCCGTGCGATGTCGCCCCACGAATTTCGTCAGGCGATAGCGGGCGCTGTCGGGCCGGGCGAGAATGGCGTGGCCGCTGCGGAAGCGCTGCAGATCCTCGGCGAGCGCGGCGGGGGACTGGTAGCGGCGGTGCTCCTGCTTCTGGAGCGCCGTCATGATGATGAGGTCGAGGTCGCCACGCAGTCGGCGGCGAACGGACGCGGGTGCGCGGCTCGACGGCTTCGGCGGCACGTCGACGCAGACGATCCGCTCGACATCAGCCGGTGTCTTGCCGCGCACATCGTACGGCCGCTCGCCCGTCACGAGCATGTACAGCAGCACGCCTAACGCGTACACGTCGGTGGCGGTGCTGATCGGGTCGCCCCGCACCTGCTCGGGCGCCGCGAACTCCGGCGTCATGGCCGTGAAGCCAGTGCGCGTGGCGTCGTCGGCCGGGCGATCGGGGCCGAGCAGCTTCGCGATGCCGAAGTCGAGCAGCTTCACCTGACCGTCGGCCGTCACGAGGATGTTGGACGGCTTGAGGTCGCGGTGGATGATGAGATGGTGGTGCGCGTAGCTCACCGCATCGCAGACGCTCGCGAACAGCGCCAGGCGTTCGTCGATCGAGAGGTCCCGCGTCTCGCAGAACTGATCGATCGGCTCACCCTCCACGAGCTCCATCGCGAAGTACGGCAGACCGGTGGTGGTGAGCCCGCCGTCGAGGAGGCGCGCGATGCCGGAGTGCTCGAGCAGCGCGAGAATGCGTCGCTCCTCCACGAATCGGCGAATGACACCAGGCGCTCCGTGCTGGATGAGCTTGATGGCGACGCGCTGCTCGAACTGCCCGTCTGCGCGTTCACCGAGGAACACGCGCCCCATGCCGCCGCGGCCGATCTCCCGCACGACGCGGAACTGGCCAATGCGGTCCGGCACGTATTCACCGACGGCTGCTGCCTCCTCGAGCAATGGCGCCGCGATGTGAACCGCGGGCGACTCGAGGAAGCTGTCGGACTGATGATATGCCCGCAGCAGCTCGCGCACCTCGGCGCGGAGTGCGGTGTCTCCGGCACACGCGCGGTCGATGAAGTCGGTTCGCTCACCGGCAGGCAAGTCCACGGCGGCGTCGAACACGGTATCGACGCGCTGAAACCGCGCGGTCTGTGACGCGCTCACGAGGTCCCTCCTGTCGTGCCGAACCCGGTGTCATTCCGAGCGAAGGCGCCGTAGGCGAGGAATCGCAGTCGTCCCGAAAGAGGGACTCCTCTACCCGGACGACGGCGATTCCTCGACCGCGGCCATGCGGGCCTTCGCTCGGAATGACAGCTACGCCGAGTG
>DAINRQ010000008.1:82811-110602 GCA_036741775.1 Gemmatimonadaceae bacterium
ATTCCTCGACCGCGGCCATGCGGGCCTTCGCTCGGAATGACAGCTACGCCGAGTGTTCGGCGACGATCTCCTTGTGGAGCCAGCTCTTGGCCTTCGCCCAATCCCGCTTCGCCGTGCGCGGACTGATCCCCAGCGCCTCGGCCGTCTCGTCCTCGGTCATCCCACCGAAGAAGCGACACTCGACCACCTGGGCCAGGCGAGCATTGAGCTCCTTGAGCCTGACGAGGGCATCGTCGATGGCTATCAGCAGCTCGGCGCGCTCTTCCGTACCCAGTTCGACCGAATCGAGGGACACGCGACGCAGCCCGCCGCCGCGCTTCATGCTGCGGTGGCTGCGTGCGTGGTCCACAAGGATTCTACGCATTGCGGTCGCCGCAACGGACATGAAATGCGCGCGTCCCGTCCATTGCATGCGGGTGTAGTCGTCGACGAGACGCATGTAGGCCTCGTGGACGAGCGCCGTGGGGCTCAGCGTGTGGCCATCCGGTTCGCGCCGGAGTTGCACCTCGGCCAGCCGGTGGAGCTCCTCGTAGATCAACGGAAACACGCTCGCGAGGGCAGAGGGGTCCCCGGAACGCGCTTGCGCGAGGAGCTCGGTGACCGGCGAGTGCGCGGAGAGGTTGGGAGGGAGCGGAGGCGGCTGATCCGGCATTCGGCGAACGGAATCGGCGCGGGGAAAGACACGTCACGCGGCAGAGGCCGCGCGACGCTCCCAAGATGTTTCGCAGCTTCCCTGATTGCCAGACTCACGACGGTTGCCTGGGGTCCCGAATGAGCATCTGCGTGGTGTCGCCGCACGTAAGGTCGTCGGCGACGTTCAGCCCGACGCGCATGAACGTCTCCGAGGGGTACCAGCCATTGCTGACCGGTGTCCCGTTGCCGACGATGATCGGGTTCTGGAGGTGGTCTCGTGTGCGCTCGCGCGAAGGAGCGCCCAGCGCAGCGAGCCGAGCTGAGAATGCACGCATGTGTGTCTGATATCCGGTGAATCGAGCTCGAAGGCCCTGTGCTTGTGAAGGCGTAGGCGTTCACGGATTCGGGCCACGCAGCGCGACCGACGTCAACGCAGAGAACGCGCGGACGGCGGTGGGGCCGGCAGCATCCGGATCGAATGGGGAACGGATGAGGGGGATGAGGGATGAGCGACCTCATTCGGGTCGGGCGCGCCCGGGCCGCTGCCCCGGACCGGAGGCGCGCGAGGTGTTCTCCGCGGCCCGTTCCGCGTCCGCCGTTGCCGCGTCCTCCGCGTCCGCTCGATGGCGAGACGAGATGAAAGGATGCGTTAGGACTCTGACCCCTATTACGCCTATTACGACGAGGCGAGGAGCCGGAAGCGCGTTGGGCTCAGCCGGGAAGTCGGCCTCGCACCTCGGCGACGACGGGCTGGAGCGCCGGATCCGCCCGACGCCAGAGCTGCAGCAGGCGCCCGCGCATCGCTCGAGCCTTCGCCGTCTCGCCGCGCGCCTCGTACAACTCGGCCAGCCGCTTCATCGTCCACCCGAGCTCGACGGCGTCGGGCTCATAACGCCAGAACCATGGCGTCGCCAGGTAGCGCTCGTAGACCACCAGCGCCGCGTCGGGTTTACGCGCCGCCTCGTACGCGCGCGCGAGGTCGGGAAGCGCACAGATGGGACACACCAGTCCCTCCGCGCCCTGACGCAGCGCCGACTCGGCGTCCGGCACGCGCCCCTCGGCCAATGCGATCACGCCCAGCGTCCACGTCCGGTCGGGCCCCGCCGTACGAGCGAGCGCGCTGTCGTTCGCCGCGGCGGCGGCGAGCAGCTCGCGCGCGCGCGTTAGGCGACCCGCCAGGGCGTAGAAGCGCGCGAGGTCGTCGTACGGTCGGTCGCCGGGTAACACACTGTCGAGCGGAACGGCCGCGAGCGCCGAATCCACGAGCGCAAGCGCTCTGGCTGGCCTATCGCGATAGCGCAACTCGAGCCTCGCGAGTTGCAGGACGCCGAACAGATGCCGCCCCCACGACTCCGTTGCTGCGCTGAGCGCGAGGTGCGTTCGCCAGAGACGCTCGGCATCACGCAGGCGGCCCTGCGTCATCGTGATCCCCGCGAGCGCCTCGTACGGGTCGATGAGCGCCAGCGTATCGCCCCGCGCGGATGCGATCTTCGTCTCCGCCTGCCGCTCGGCCTCCTCCCAGTGTTGCTGCGCCGCGGCGTCCTGAATCTCCACCGTCAACAGAATCGGGTGCCCGGGAAAGCGCCGGCGTATGAGGTCGAGCGTCGCCCGCGACTCCCCGAACCGCCCCTGCATGAGCTGCGCCCCGTGGATACCGAAGTAGAAGTTCGCGATCGAGGAATCCAGGGCAGCCGCGCGCATCATCAGACTCTCGGCTTTCGCATACTGACGGCGATCCTGGTAGATCAGCGCGAGGTTGTTGAGTGCACGAGTGTCATCCGGGTAACGCTCGAGCACACGCGTGTAGGCCGCGGTGGCCGTCTCGTATTCCCCGATGCTGTGCGAATAGCTGGCGACCGTGAAGCTTCGCTCGCGGAAGGGAAGCCGATGTTGATGCGCGACCGCCCGACGCAGGTAGGCGCTTGCCCGGCCCGGCTCGGCGATACTGCCGTAGGCCATGCCTAACGCGACGTGGGCCGATGCGAACGCGGTGTCGATGGCGGCCGCCTCCTCGAACAGCCGGATCGCTTCGGGCCGACGTCCCGCGAGCACCATTCGCTGCCCCTCGGTGTACTTGCGGAGGGCCGCGAGCGACGCGGTCGTCTCGTCTCCAAGCGGTGGCAGCGCACGGAGCGACCGCAGCGACTCGCCGATCCGATGGCGCAGCTGCTTGCTCGCCCGATCGACCGCCGCGATCAGCTGGGACGAGTCGGCTGCGGTCTCGCGCAGCGCCGCCAACACCTCCCCCTGCGCCGCGCTCACGAGCTGCACGTTCACCGTGAACGTGCCGCCCACATTCGCGACGCTGCCAGTGACGATCGCCTTCGCCCCCTCGCGCTCCGCCACCTCGCGCGCCAGCTCCTCGCTCAATGCCGCGTCCGCGGGCTGTTCCATCCGTTGAAGCACGGCTGCCACCTGGCGAGCCGAAAGGACGCGGACGATCGGCGACTGGCTCAGATCCACCCGGAACACTTCGGTGATCCCCGCCGCGAGCAGGCTATCGCCAACGAGGTTGCCGAAGTCAGCAACGACTACGCGGTCTCTTTGCGCAAGCGCGCCCTCGGCCACGAGTGATGCCATCGTATCATCCGACTCCGACAACCTTATATACGCGCCCAACACGCCCGCGACCGCGAGGACGCCGACGAGCCCGCCGACGAGCGCCGGTCGCCACGATGGCCGAGCCGCGGGACGCTCGGAGGGCGCTTCAGGCGCCGTCGAACCAGGCTCCTCCGGAGCAGCCGCTTCCAACGCCGTCAGGACCGGAACAGCGGAGGCCCGACTCGTCCGGATCCGTTCCGCGAGCGCGGTCGTCTCGGCCGCCGGCTTCGTGTCGAACTCGCGCTGGAGTCGCTTCGCGAGCTCTTCGTACGTGCGAAGCGCACCTGCCCGATCGCCGAGCCGATCTCGAAGCGCCATCAGACGCCGCCACCCGGCCTCCTGATCGGGATCGAGCTCGCACCCCCGCCGACCGAGCTCGATCGCACGCTCGGTCTCGTGCGCCGAGGCGGCGGCGTCCGCGGCGGACCACGCGGCGGCAGACGACCGTCGCTTGAGCCGGGCTCGCGTACGCGACACCCACTCCTCGAACTCCGGCGCCACGTCGTCGACGTGAAAGCCATCGAAAAAATCGCCGCGATAGAGGGCCAGGGCCTCCTCGAACTGCCCCTGCGCGACAAGCTGGTCGAAGGCGACGGCATCGCACCGGAACGCCCGACCGTCGAGTGCGAGCTCGTCGCCCGTTGCGACGATGACGTCCTCGCCGACGACGCGCCGCAGATGATGAAGCCCCTGGCGCAGCGCCCGTCGAGCTTCGTCTTCACCGAGCTCCGGCCAGAAGAGAGCGAGGAGGGCGTCGCGGCGGACTGGCCCTGCGGTCGTCTCGAGCGCGAGGTAAGCGAGCAGCGCCACACGCTTCGGCTGGGCTCCAGCCGGCGTGGATTCGCCGTCTTCGGTGACCAATCGGACGCGGCCGAGGGTGAGAAGCTCCCGCATGACCGGCTACAGTATCGAGCGGCGCGAAGGCCGGCAACTCGCCACCGAGCCACCGTTATCGGTCAGTAACGGTCCCCGGTCACAGCTAGACGACGCCTCGGGGTCAAGGTGGGCGTCGTTCAAACGCGCCTGTCATGCTCGCACCGAGACGCCACGTGATTGCGGCACCACCAATTACCCTCACTGCGGCGGTCCTTGCGGGGGCCTTCGCGGCGCTCGGTGCCTGCCGGGAGCGGCAGGTCGGCGCCGAGGCGGTGCCTCCGCTCGTTTCGACTGGCCGTCTGGCGGACCCATGTGCCGGAGACTCGCTGCGACCGGCGCCGGCCGCCCCGGCCTCGGGGCTGTGGCTCTACGAGCGAGCGTCGGGCGAACGGGTCGCGGCGATGATCGGGCCGCTCCATCCGGATGACCGCGCGCTCGTCGTCACGCGACCAGTGCAAAGCATGGAGGTCACCGCGTCGGGCGACACGCTCCGGCATCGCCTCGACGCCGCCACGGTCTCGCTCGAGCTCCTTCCCCCGCTCCGTGCGTTAGGCGGGCGGTCGGCGTCCGACTCGACTGTCGGCGCTCAGCCAGTCGCAACGTACGCCATTTCGCCCTGGGTCCGTCTCGCGGCCTACGAACCGTGCGCGACGAGCCGTCGGGAGCCGCGCATTCGCTACATCCGGCATGATGCCGCGGGTCACATCGTCACCGACGTCATGCTGTCCCGCGCATCGGAGCAATGACCATCCCGTCAGGAGTCGTCATGTCGCCGTACTCGAATCTCGCTCGAATCCTCCTCGCGCTACCACTCGCGACGACGCTCGCACAGGACACCACGCAGACCGCTCCCATCTGCCTCGCGCCGACGCGCGCAGAGATGGTCGCCGGCAATAGCGAGACCGCCATTGCCGCCGTACGCGAAACGTTCGCGAGCTTCCTCACCGGTCCGTCGCTGGGCACGCGGTCACTCGACGCCCGGCTGGCCTCGCAGGCGCGCGAGGAGGCGAGGCTCGCGAGCTGCCGGTACGTGTTGCTCACGACCGTCAAGCAGCAGCGGAAGCAGGACAACGGGCTCCTCCGCCGCGCTGCCGGTGGCGTCGCCGAAGCTGGCGCGCGGGAGGTCCTCGGTGGCGCGCGCTCGACGGAAGCGCGGATCGCGGCGAACGCCGCGACGTCGGCGGCCGCGGCGGTGCGGGAGATGTCGTACGGGTTCAAGACGAAGGACGTACTCGAGCTGGGTTATCGACTCGAGTCGGCGGATGGTACCGTCCTGCTGGAGAAGTCGGAAAAGCGAACCGCGAAATCGGACGGGGAGGACCTTCTCACCCCACTCGTCGAGCGCGCGTCGGAGGCCATCGCGTCGGTCGTCGTAAAGGCGGGGAAGTGATGGGAGCTCGACGCGAGCCTTTCTCGAGCGACGGCAACCAGGGACCTCACGCGTTGGAGGAATGTCATCTCATGTCGCATCGTTACACGCTCCGCATTCGCGGTCTCGCGGGACGTACCCTCGTCGCCGCCTGCTGCCTAACGCTTATGGGCTTCGTCGCCAGCCCGGCGCCGGCGCACGCGCAAGGGCCGGCGACGCTCCGCGCGCTCGGCGAGTACCGCCTCACGATGCCCACGCTCCGCAAGATCATTACGGCGGGTCGGGGGATCAACGCGGGCGCGGACGCGCAAGCGATCAATGCCGCCACGAACCGGCCCGCGATGAGCATCGAGGATCTCATGGGCGTGTTCGACCGCTACCCCGCCGCCAAGCGCGCCGTGGCATCGAGCGGTCTCTCCCCTCGCGAGTTCGCGACCGCCTCTCGCGTGGGTGTACACGGGGCGCTACCTGGCGGATGCCGAGGCGCGAAAGGCACTGGGGCAGACCGTCGCCGGGCCGCCGGCGCACGTGAGGCCGGACAACGTGACGCTCCTCCGCGATAACCAGGACGAGTTGGCGCGACTGCTCGAGTCTCGCTGACGCACCCCAGGCGATGTCCGAACTCTGCGGGCGCATTGCCGTGGCACAATCGGCCCCTTTGTGGCCGCTTTGCCACTGAATCCTCGAGTCACGCCTCCCTATTCTGACATACGCGCGACACGGCCGCCGGCCGTCGCCACTCATCCACGCGCTTTCGAATAGAGGAGTCGCTGTATGCAAACGTCGCTATCGCGCACGACGCGCGTCGTGCGCGCAGGGTTCATCGTCACTGCCATCACCTCCGCCGCGCTTACGACGGCCGCACACGCCCAGGAGACCACGCCATCGTCCTCGAGTTCCGCTGAATCTCGACTGGTACTCGACTGGAACCGGTTCGCCCAGCAGGTCATCGTCGCTGACAACGGGTACGTGAACCCGCTACCGGCCACGCGCGCGCTCGCCATGATGCACCTCGCCATGCACGACGCCGTCAACGCCGCCGCGCCGCGTTATGCGACGTACGCCGTCGACACGCGTGACCCGCAGGCCGACCCCGCGATCGCCGCGGCCCAGGCCGCCCACGACGTGCTGGTAGCGATCTATCCGGGCCAGAAGTCGGCGATCCAGATGTACCTGAAGCAGTACGTGGACGACGCGGGCATCCGCGCGAGCGTCGCGAACGGCGTGGCGCTCGGCAAGCAGGTCGCCGCGGACATCATCACTGCACGGGCGAACGACAACAGCGGGCGCGAGGAAGCGTACAGCGAAGGAACCGCGCCGGGTGAGTACCGCTTCGTGCCCGGCTTCAATTTCGTGAACATGCCACACTGGCGAACCGTGAAGCCGTTCGCGCTCACGTCGCCCGCGCAGTTCCGCGTGAAGAGCCCGCCCGCGCTCACCAGCAAGGAGTACGCGCGCGCGTTCGAGGAGGTGCGGCGCAACGGCGGCAAGCAGAGCGACGCCCGCACGCGAGACGAGTCCCACTACGCCGCGTTCTGGTACGAGCTCTCGGACATCGGCTGGAACCGGATCGCGCGCGTCGTGTCGCAGCAGCACCCACAGGACCTCTGGGCCACGGCGCGCACCTTCGCGCTACTCAACGCCGTGCTCGCCGACTCGTACATCGCGGGGTGGGACTCCAAGCTGCACTACGACTTCTGGCGCCCCATCACGGCCATCCGCCTCGCGGCGGAGGATGGCAACCGCGCAACCATGCCGGCGCCGACGTGGGAGCCGTTCCTCACGACCCCTCCCGTGCAGGATTACCCATCCACGCACAGCGTCCTCGGCTCCGCGGCGGCGGTGGTGCTCGCGCATGCCTTTGGTCGCGATGACATCGCGTTCAGCTTCGCGTCGCTTTCGGCCGACTCGACGAACCCGGTCAGGAGCTTCCGCAGCTTCAGCGCGGCTGCGCGCGAGAACGCGGAGTCGCGGGTGATGGCGGGCATCCACTTTCGGTTCGCCGTCGAAGCCGGGCTCGCGCTTGGCCAGGAGATTGGACGGTACGCGGTGAAGTCGGTTCTGCAGCCGATCCCGCAGGCCGTGAGCGACGCGGGGAGAGAGTAGAGGCTATCCCTCCGGGGTATGGCGGTTCTGCCATACCCCGGCGGCTTCCGGTCCACGATTCGGCATCTGGCAGTGGGTACACGTAGCGAGGTTGCCCTCACACCTCACGCACGAAAGAGATCCGTTCCGGACGCCGCGAGCGCGTCCGCGATCTCAACCACCTGCGCGCAATGCCTCGCCTCGTGATGCGCGACGAAGGTGACCCAGTCGCGGAGCACCAGTGGCCCAAGGATGGCGTGCTCATGCACCGCGTTGTCGAGCGCATCCGGGTCGGCCGCGGCAAACGCGCGCAGTAACTCGCCGCGTGCCGCCTCGAGCGCCTCCCACGCGGCGGCCGGATTCGCGGTACCAGAAGGCCTAACGCGCTCGGGGGCCTCGATCCGATGAGCGCGGTCGCGGAGGTGGGCAATGAGCTCGGGCGTGAGTCGCAGCTGCGCGAGAGTCTTTCCCTCCGGAACCGGGCCGCTCTCCCCCGGCCTCCCGCGCTTGAGGAGAAGCCGGGCGATGCCGGTCTCGACTCGCGTGAGGTGCTCGACCACTTCCACGATGGACCAGTGGCCTGGAGCGAGGGAACGGGACTGGAGTCCCGCGGGCACGCGCGCAACGGCGGCAGCCAGGGCGGCCCGCTCGGCAGTGAGGAGCTCGACTGCGGAAGACGCGTCTCTCATCTCATTTTCGCCGGCGCTTTCCTTTTCGCTTCGGCGTCCGCGGACGCTGCTGACGCCCCTGCCCACTACCGGTCGCCTGCTGGTCGAGCGCCGCTATGTACGCCTGAACCGTTTCGTCGAGCCGAATCCCGCCGGCGCGCGGCGAGCTGCTCTCCCTGTGATGGCCGGGAACGTAGTACACGTCGCTGGACGGCTCCTCACGATCGAGCTCGGCGTCCGCGACGATATCGTCGATCATCGCCAGCAGCGTGCGGGCGTCGGCCCTCGAGCGTGCGGGCTTCACCTCGCGCGGCACCGGTACGCCGAACATCCCCGAGGAGATGAACGCCTCGACCGCCAGTGCCGGCGACACGGTGGCTCGCAGGCCGTCGAACACGCGGACGGAGGATTGCATGTCCGCCGGATCGTGCGGCTTGAAGAACAGCATCCCCGGCGATCGCAGATACGTGTCGTCGTCGAACGGGAGCAGCCGGCCCGCCGCGATCCAGCCGGGCATGTACTGGATTGGCTTCATGTGCTCGTGCACCTGGAACGTGCGGCCGTCGCTCAGCGACCGCATCGTCGCGCGAGATCCCTCGAGCGTCAGGCACTCGAACACGTCCACGAACGATTCCGTGAGCGCCGCCGCCAACCGATGCTGGCGCGGCAAGAGCTCCGCGAACCCCACGTCGTGCGCGAGCTCGTCGATCACCGGCGTGCCTAACGCGATCGTGCTGCGTTCGACGAGGCTGTACTCCTGCTCGCGCACCGTTCGTGGAAACTCGTTCACCACCACCAGCAGGGGCCCCGGCGGGGGCGACACGCTCCAGCACGAGAACTCCCAGAACGAGGCGTCCCGCTCGACCGCGAGCAGGGGGTCGAGATCTTCGGCTTCGGCCTCCGCACGTTGAAACAGGTACTCGAGGAGTGCGACGTGGGCGCCTTCGGGTGAAAGCGGGTATGCAAAAAGCTCGGTGGTGCCGTCCCAGGTGACGAGGTCGCACGACACGTCGAATTCCTCGAGCCCCACCTCGCGAATGAGGGACGCCGCCTCCTCGAATGCCTCGCGGCGATCGACGCGTGATTGTCGCATCGGCTTCGGGAGGTTCGCCGGGAGCAGCGTTCTCGTCAGGTCGTCGAGGAGTTCACCCTCATCGCCTCCGCGGGCCAAGGCGGGTGGCGGATTCAACCACGGCGAAGCCCCCGGCTGACGGTTCAGTGCCCGGGCGAGGAGCCCGCGCGCGAGGACGCGCGTCGTCAGACTGACTCCAGCGAACGCCTCCCCCAACTCGCCCATTCCGGCGACGATCTCTTCGTCGGCAAGATCGTCGTCGTCGTTCTCGTCGAGCTCTTCATCGAGGTCTTCGTCGAGCAGCTCGCCGTCGCCGGGCAAATCATCGAGGGTGGTCAGGTCGACCTGCCGAAGTACGTCGTCTGCCACGTCCAGCAGCGGAGGCAACGCCGCCACGTTGTCGACGATCGCGCAGCCGGAGACGATTGCCTCGAGCATGTCGTTCAGCTTGCCGGTGAGTCGGTGCACGGTGGCTCCACCTTCGCCGACCAGCTCGCTGAGAGGCCCGTCGGGAACGAGCTCGGGCTTGGGGTGCTGACGCGGCTTGCGTGGCATGGCGACCGCTCGCTGTGGGCGATGCCCGAATATAGCGATTTCAGGGGGATTGACCCCGCGATGGCCAGCCGCCCCTGGACGCAGCGACGATCGGGTCGCCGAGAGTAGATTTGGTGAAAGCCAACCGCCGAACGGCCGAGGGGACGTGGAAGACGAGCACGAAGAGCACGATTCGATCGACGGTCCGCGTGTCGATCGTGAGGGGGGCGAGCCTGCGCCGCCGCCAACCGTGAAGATGCGAAATGCCGCGCAGCAGGAGGTGAATCGCCTCCTCGACGGCCTGGCACCGGAGCGCACGGCGCCCCGTCGGGTAGCCGCGAACACCGAAATCGAGCGGCATCGGACACCGCGCGGGTGCATCCTGCAGGCGCCGGCCGGTGCCGTGAGCGTCTCGTGGTTCGCGGACTCGGCGCAGGGAAGCGAGCTGGGGGAGCTCCAGGTGGTCGCGTGGCACGGGAAGGTGTCGCGGCCGGGTTCGTCGGAGCGCTCGGCGGGGGCGGAGGTGATCGAGCAGCTCGTGCTGCGCCCGGTCGATCGCGATGGCGCGATGGTGTGGCGCGCCGAGGATGGGACGGTCTATACCACCGATGCTCTGGTCGCTCACTGTCTCGAGCTACTGGACGAGCGGACAGCGGGTGGACGACCGTCGGCGCCTCCCAGAGACCTCATGTGAGGGTAGCCTGAACGCACGGCGCTGCACCACGGGTGCATCGTGCGTAGGCGTACCGCGACAACCACGTAGATGAAGGCCGCCCCGGGATTCCGACCGGGGCGGCCAGGGAGGTTGTCCTTCCGAGCGGAGCGGCCGAAGGCCGCGCAGTCGAGGAATCGCCGTCGTCCCGACAGAGGGGCCTCTCTAGCAGCAGCCCTGCGATTCCTCGACTGCGGCGCTTCGCGCCTCCGCTCGGAATGACACCCGTCCTCGAGTGCGCCGCTTCGCGGCTCCGCTCGGAGTGACGCTTGTGCTCAGCGCGTCGAGATCGCTGAGAGCCTCCCCGAGCTCTGTGCGATGAACAGGATGCCCTGCGCGCTCAGCGCCAGGTGACCGCCCGCCGGATACGACCACACCTGCTGCCGGCTGGCGAGGTCCACCGCGTACGTGTTCGCGGCCGTGCCCACGAGGAGCAGGTTCTTCGTGGCGATCATCGGTCCCACCGGCTGTCCGGCTGGCGGCGTCCACGACCACAGGAGCGATCCGTCGCTCTCGTTCCGCGCCTCGACCTGCGCGCCGTTCACGACGTACGCCACACCGTTGGCGACCGTCGGCTGGCCGCGGAAACTGGACTTCAGCGCGTAGCCGATGCTGCGCGATTGCAGGTCGAACGAGATGAGCCGACCACCGTTCGTCGCCAGGACGTTCGACGCGCCACCTAACGTGGGTGCCGTGTTCATCGACCAGCCATCCCATACGAAGCCGGGGTCGGCGATCTCGTACGAGACCACCCCGCTCGCTGCGTCAGCGACGGTAAGCTTTGGCTGGTAGCTGCCGGTGTACGCGTACACGAGCCCGTCCTTCACCGCCGGCGTGAACTGGTCGTACTGGTTGAGCGATGCGAACCAGCGCTGTACGCCTTCCGTGGCGCTGAACGCATACATGCCGCCGTAGTACCCGCCCGCCACGTACACCGTCGCACCGACGATCACCGGCGCGAAATACCGCGACCACTGGTTGAGGTACGGGCTCTGGAATCGTACGGAACCGTTCGCCGCGTCCAGCGCCCAGAGAAACGAGTCCCCGTGGCCTCCGGTCTGGAGGTACACGGTGCCGTTGGCGTACGCCGGAGGATGCACCGAGTGGATATTGCCGAAGTTGCGCGACCACAGCGCGGCGCCCGTGCGCGCGTCGAGGGCCTTCGCGTCCTGCACGCCGAAGTACGCGTTCGTGGTGACGAACACTTTCCCGTCACCTGCGGTTACGGGATTGAGGGCGGCGGTGGACACGGTCGTCGACCAGAGCTCCTGGAACACGTTAGGGTCCATCGACACCGGGTTGTACCCCGTGTGGGCCGCGTTCCCCTGGTACGTCGTCCATTCGACCGCCTCGCTCCAATCAGCGAGTGGGTGCTCGACGGTGATGGTGTCCGCGGCGAACACGCCGCCACTCGACGCCGTGACCACGGCCGTCCCCGGCGAAACACCCGTGACGAGCCCCGTGGAGCTCACCGTCACAATGGAGGCCGGCGCACTCGACCACGTGACGGCCGCGCCAGGGATGACCTGATCGTGGAAGTCACGCACCGTGGCCGTGAGCTGCACCGCGGAGCCCACGTCGATGGCGGGATTGCGCGGCGTGATGTCGATCCCGGCGACGATCCCGAACTCGAGCCGGAAGGCGAGTGTGAGGGTCTTGCTCTTCAGCACGCCGACGAACCCCGTTGGCACGGTCTTCAGGTCTTTCGCGCTGGACACGACGCGGATGTCGGCGAACCCCATCTTGCGCCCGGCGATCCACACCTCGGCGCGGTAGTCGCCGAGCGTGATGTTCGCCGGCTTCGTGGACCAGACCACCGAGTACGATGCGGCGGTCGTGTTCACGCCGATGGACCCCGGCGGGAACGTGACGACTG
Organism: Gemmatimonadaceae bacterium; assembly: GCA_036741775.1. GTDB lineage: Bacteria > Gemmatimonadota > Gemmatimonadetes > Gemmatimonadales > Gemmatimonadaceae > JAJKIV01. The sequence continues at coordinate 95,238 of DAINRQ010000008.1, forward strand.
GAGCGGTGCAAGGAAGCGCCGAGACGCGGCAGATGCGGATCTCCGGCTGGAGGCCCGGGTCGAACGTGCCGGGGTACGTGCGCGACGGCGCGATGGGCGGGAGCCAGAAGAAGTGCGCGTCGCCGCCCCCTTGTGCGCCATCGGAGATGGCGGCGACGGGCCTGAGCGATGTCAGCGCCGGTGTCGACGCCGACGACGGCGCGGTCGCTTCATCCGAGCAGGCGGCGAGAACGGTCAGGCTCACTAGGGCGGGGACGAGCGCGAGCCGGAGAGTGCGCGTCGGGTGGGGCGCACGAAAGCGTCGGCCAGGCATGAGGTGCTTCCGATGGGTGAAGGGTGTGGACCGAACGGGGCGAGCCACGATAATGCTGACGTCGTCGCAGCGCATGTGACTTTCGCCCAACGTGCCGGAGTGTACGGCGAGCGTGGCGGGCCGGACGGCAGGTGTCTACGGTAGCATCGCCGGGGCCGGCGAGCCATGGACAGATGGACGGGTCAGCGCAGTCAAAGCGACCGAGCGCATTTCACGGACATCGCGCCGGACGCCTCCGCGTCAGCGTACGTGCGTCGTGTCAACGTCCGACACATCCACGTCGAGCCAGAGGCTGCCCAATGCACCGCATCAGGCCACCCTCCGTTCGTCCCTTCCTTGCGCCCCTGGTGATCCTTGCGTCCCCCGCGTTTCTCGGCGCACAGGCGAGTAAGGGCGTCCACGTCTCCATCGGGGTCGACAACGTCGTTCGATTCACCGGGGAGGAAAAGTGCCCTGGAGGCCAACGCTTGTACCGCGTTGCCGAGGTGGAGGATACGGGCGTCACCCATCGACGCGGCGCGCGCGATGCCGCGAGCGCGGCCGGCGGTCGAGCGTCTCGTGTCCTCGCGCTGACCAGCGGACGGCTCGCCGTCGTCCATCACGCTCGATCAGGAGGAGCTCGTGCACCTCGTCATTCGCCACGCGTTAGGGGTCGCGACACTCGTGTCGGCCGTCACGATCGTTCACGCCACGGTCGCAGCGCCCGCCGCCGCTGCTCAGGCGCCTCCTCCTAACACGTGCGAGCTCGTCGACGCCGCCCAGATGCTGCAGCTCACCGGGAGGAAGGATCGCTTCGGAACGGGACCGCAGGTGCAGGACCCGTCCGAGATTCCCCAGTACACGAGTGGATGCCACTTCCTGGGGATCGCCGTCTTGCTCGACACTCCCTTTCCGCCGGAGCGGTTCGCCCGCGCTCGCCGCGCCACTGAGACGGGTGGCCTACTCAAAGTGCAATCGATCTCGGGCGTTGGTGACGAGGCGTACTACGAGCGGGACCCGAGGCCCGGGAATTTCCGGGCGGTAGGACTCGTGTTCCGGTCGGGAACCACGAGGGTCACCATTGCGGAGAACACGCCTGCTGATTCGATCGAGACGGTGAAGAAGTGGCTCCTCGCGATCGCGAAGACGGCGGCGCCGAAGGTGAAGTGATCACCTCACTTCGACGCCGGCCGAGCCTAACGACTGCTGCCCGTGCCTCGTTGATCAGGTGGCCGTGCGCCGGGCCAGGCGGGTCGTACTGCCAGAGGAACCGCTCGTAATATGTGCGCGCCTGGGTGAGCTCACGTGCGGCGATTGGTGGCGAGGCTGGCAGAGTCAACGTCGAACCCCGTAGCATTGTGGCGGAACAACGCACCACCGCCGGAGTCGTGTGCAACGACGCTGGCGGGACACGGCGGTTGACGCCCCGTCTCACCGGGAATACCGTCTACCGACTCCCACCCTGCAGGCAGCACCTGCCACCCGCGAGCGACTTTCGTGACCGCCTCGACCAGGCCCTGAGCGGCCAGTACCGCATCGAGCGCGAGCTCGGCGGCGGTGGGATGTCGCGCGTGTTCGTGGCCGAGGAGGTCGCGCTGGGCCGGCGGGTGGTGGTGAAGGTCCTGGAACCCGAGTTCGCCCAGGGACTCAGCGTCGAGCGGTTCGCGCGTGAGGCGAAGCTCCTGGCGCGGTTGCAGGACCCGCGCATCGTCCCGGTATTGGCGGCCGGCGACGCCGGCGGCGTGCCCTACTATACGATGCCGTTCGTCGACGGCGAATCACTCCGCGCGCGGATAGAGCGGGCGGCAGCCTCGGGGCAGCCTGTGCCGCTGGCGGAGAGCGTATCCCTCCTGCGTGACGTGGCGCTCGCGCTGGAATACGCGCACGCCCACGACGTCGTGCACCGGGACATCAAGCCGGAGAACGTGCTGTTGTCGGGCCGGACGGCGCTCGTGGCCGACTTCGGGATCGCCAAGGCCCTGGCGGCGGCCGACCTCACCGGTGGGACGCGCGCGTCGACGCTGACTCAGGCCGGTACGTCGTTAGGCACGCCGGCGTACATGCCGCCCGAACAGGCGACCGGCGACGCCGTGGACCACCGGGCAGACCTCTACGCCTGGGGCGTGATCGCCTACGAGCTGCTCGCCGGCCGCCACCCGTTCGCCGACAAGACGTCCGCGCAACAGCTCGTCGCGGCACACATCCTCGAGTCGCCGGCGGCGGTCACGGCGCATCGCCCCGACCTGCCCGCGAAGCTCGCCACCGTCGTGATGGAGAGCCTCGAGAAGGAGCCCACCGATCGTCCACTCTCTGCGCGGGACGTCGTCGCGACGCTCGACGCGGTGTCGAGTCAGCTCTCGGGTGATGCACCATTCGCGGGGGCTGCGCCGAGGGGCGGCCGTCGCGCATGGGTGATTGCCGCGACGGCGGCGACGGTGGCCATCGCGACAATCGCGGGGGTGCTCATCGCGCGGCGCCCCGCCACGACGGAGAATACCGACGCGGCGCTCATCGCGGTGGTGCCGTTCCGCGTCAGCTCGGCGGACCCATCGCTCGGGTACCTGCGCGAGGGGATGGTGGACCTCATCGCGGCCAAGCTCGTGCGGTCACCGCGAACGGTCGATCAGCGGTCGTTGCTGGCCGCGTGGCGGCGCGCGGGCGGCGCAGACGGGGACCTCGACCGAGGGACCGCCGCCCAGCTGGCAGCGTCACTCGGTGCCGGTCGGTTGATCGAGGGCGACATCGTCGGCAACGCGAGCCAGCTGACGGTCAGCGCGACACTGGCGTCGGCGCCTAACGGGGCGAACCGCGCTCGCGCCGCAGCAACGGGCGCCGCGTCGCAGCTCGCGGTGCTCGTGGACTCCGTCATCGCCAGGCTCCTGGTGCTCGACGCCGGGGAGAGCGAACAGCGCGTCGCCTCGCTGGCGAGCACGCCGCTGGCCGCGCTCGAGGCGTACCTTGCCGGGCAGGCGAGCTACCGGGCCGGCCGCTACGTGGACGCCGCGGACCGGTTCGCCGAGGCGCTCCGGATCGACTCGACGTTCGCGCTCGCGGGGCTCGGTGCGAGCCTCGCTGCCGACTGGACGTTGGATCCGCGAGGCAACCGCGGCCGCGCCGTCGCGATACGGTACGCCGAGAAGCTCGGTGTTCGTGACCGCCTCTACCTCGGTCCGACTGATCCGGATAGCGCGACGACGTCCTACGCTGAGTCCTTCGCGCGGCGAGAAGCCGCGGTCGACGTCGCGCCCGACTCTCCGGACCTCTGGTACCGCCTGGGAGACAACCAGTTTCACTACGGGCCGGCCGTATTCGGCATGGCCGAAGCGTATCGTCGCTCGATCGCCGTGCTCGAGCGCGGGCTCGCGCTGGACAGCTCCTATGCGCCGTTGCTCGAGCATCTGCCGGCCATGTACGAGTATCTCGGTGACACGGCGCGCGCGCGGCTCGCGACCGTTCGGTTGATGCGCGACACCGCCGCGTTCTACTACCCGGCCAATCGCGTGCTCTACGCGGCCGACTCCGCCTCTCGCGCAGGCGCAATCGCGGACCTCGATTCCAAGTCGCCATTCCTCGCGGCGTACACGGTGGTCGTGATGGTGGTGCGGGGGCTCGACCTCTGGTTCGCCGATGGTCTTCTGCGTCGCGCTCGCGCGCGGAGCGCGACGTCGCTCGACCGCAACTTCGTCACGCAGATGCAGTACTATCTCGCGATCGAGCAGGGCCACCCCTCCCGCGCCGCGAGAGTGGCGCTCGAGCTCCCGAATCGGTTGGCCGATCGCATGTTCGTGGCGACGTTCTGGGATGGCGACTCGACCGCCGGGGCTACGCACTACGCACAGACCAGGAAGCTCGTCGCGGCGCCGCCACCCGCCGCCCCCGACGCGCGGCGCGCGTGGGTGACGGCGATCTTCGATCTGGCGCAGTACGAGCTCGCGCGAGGCGACACGACGCACGCATCGCGCGTGATCGCGCAGCTTCGGTCGTTGCCGCCGGTGCCCAGGGCGCCCGTCGAATCGGCCCGGCCGGCTCGACTCGCGATGATACTCGACGCCCAGCTTTCGGCGCTCGCCGGCAGGCCTGACGCGCCACAGCGCCTCGCGTCGCTCGACTCACTGCTCGCGCTCGGCCCGGTGGGCGATCACGTGCGTCTGGCGGGGAACCTCGTGGCGAGTCGCCTCTGGGAGCGCGCGGGGAACGTGCGCAAGGCGTACGAGGCGGTCCAGCGATGGGCGTTCACGACCAACCCCGTCGATGGATCGCTCTACGCCACGTACCTGCGCGAGCAGGGGCGGTTGGGTGCCGCAGCCGGCGATCGCGAGGGGGCCATCGATGCGTACCGGCGATATCTTCGGCTCCGCGCGAACGCCGAGCCGGTGCTCGCGCGCGATCTCGCGACGGTGCGATCGGAGCTCGAGAAGCTGGAGCGTCAGAGCTCCGGCCGCTGACGAGAACGGGAGCGATCGAGGTACAGGTAGGGTCCAACATGCGCCGAGGGGGGCGAGTTCAGCGTGCGTCGTCCTCCGACCCGAACACGAAGATGCCGATCAGGAAAATGCCCAGCAGAACACCAAACCCGCCGACGATCATCAGGACCCAATCGAGCACCGGCACGTCGATTCGCCAGCCGAGCCAGAACACGCCGGTGCCGGCCAGTCCGACGGCGAGTCCGATGAACACCATCTTGAGACGGTCTACCGGACGGAGGGGCGGCGTCGGGCCGGGTTCAGGCTCACCGGGAAGGCGAACGTCAGGTCCCTGCGGGTCGTACAGGACCAGCTCATGCTCGCGCGCGAGTTCGATGATCGCATCGATGACGGCGTCCGCGTTCTCCGCGCCATTCCATACGGTGACCGCAAGCAGCCGGTGAGTCTCGTATGGGGCGGCTTCCCACGGCCCATCCTTCGACTCGGGATACGGATCGGGGAATCGCCGGAGCAATTCGCTCGACACCGTCGCGACGGCGGCGCTCGGTTCGAACGCGCTGTCGTCTTCGCGCTCGTTGTACGGCTTCAGGAGACGTTCCGCCTCGTCGGGATCATCGACGACAGGCGCCTTCCACAGGAACAGGGTATACGTAGACATAGATGACGGATCAGTCGCACGTCAGCGACAAGACGAATGGCGACCCTCGGCGCACGGCGACCGTGCGCCGAGAGTCATCCGGGCCGCGTGCGCGTCACCGTCAATCTTCTTTCTTTTGCTCCCGCGACGCCACCCGCTCGCCCGCGATCAGGTCCTTCGCCACCGCCGCGAGCCTAACGAACTCGTCCCGATACCCAAAGGGGTCTGACTGCGCGCTTCGAGGAAGCGCTGTACGGCGGCATCGTCGACGAACGAGCGGCCCTGGAGCTCGCGCATGACCTCATCGAGCATGGCGCGCGGGTCTTCGCGCGAAGGGGGACGGTGAGGCATGACTGGTACGCACGGTGACGTCCGGGTAGTAGTACCGGTCGCGAGCGACCTCCTGCCAGAACTGGTATAATCGCGACGTTAAGGCCTCGAATCAGAGGCTCACTCCCCAGTTATGCCAGTTCTGGCATACCGTCCACTGTCCACCCCCGTGTCTCGCGAGGCGCAGCCTGGCGGCACGGCGCGGATCTTCGAGGGGCGGGTCCGCGCCCTCTTGAATTCTAGACGAGAGGACGCCATTCTCTTCTAGAAACCTAGAAGAGCCCTTCCATGCCCCCGAGCACCCAGGCCGACGCCCTCCGCGGCACCATCGACCTCCTCGTCCTCACTGCGCTCCTCGCCCAGCCGCTCCACGGCTGGGGGGTCGGCGAGCGCATCCAACAGATCTCGCACGGCGTGCTCGACGTGAATCAGGGGTCACTATACCCCGCGCTTCAGCGCCTCGAGCATCGCGGCGCGATCACGAGCGAATGGGGCATGTCCGACAACAATCGGCGCGCCCGCTACTACCGCCTCACCGCCGCCGGTCGCAAGGCACTCGGCGCCGAGACGGAGAGCTGGCGCCGATTCGCGGCGGCGGTGGAGTCGGCGTTAGCCACGGCGGGCGCATGAGTCTCCTCGATGGCGCACGATCGCGGCTCCGCGCTCTCTTCCATAGAGACGCCGCCGAAGCCCGCATGACCGAGGAATTCCGCTTTCACCTCGACATGCAGACCCAGAAGTACATCGCGCGCGGGATGTCACCCGCCGACGCGCGGCGTCAGGCGCTGCTCGACTTCGGCGGCGTGGAGCGGCATCGCGAGGACCTGCGCGACACGAGTAGGCCGCGCATCCTCGGCGAGCTTGCGCAGGACGTGCGCTTCACGGCGCGCTCGCTGCGGCAACAGCGCGGCTTCGCCATCACCGCCGTCCTCATCGTCTCGCTCGGAGTCGGCGCGACCACGGCGCTGTTCAGTCTCGCCAACACGCTGCTCTTTCGTGAGCTGCCGGTCACCTCGCCTGACGAGTTGTACGGCCTGAACGAGATGCGGCGTGGCGCGTCGTCGAGCGGGCTGGAGGGCCGCCGCATTCCGTATGCCCGCTACGAGGCCTACCGCGACGCGACGCCGGACCTGTTCGCCGGGCTCGCGGCCCACGTGTTCGTGCCGGTGTCGATGCGCGCCGGTGCCGGCGCTGTCCCCGTCCAGGGCGCGCTCACGTCGGGCAACTACTTCCACGTGCTCGGCCTGCGCCCCGCCGCCGGCCGGTTCTTCACCGAGGACGACACACCATTCGTGGTGCTGAGCCACCGTGCGTGGCAGGACCGCTTCGGCGGCGACCCCGCCGTTGTCGGTCGCGCGGTGCATATCGAGGGCAGGACGTACACCGTCGCCGGCGTGGCGCCGAAGGGGTTCGATGGTACGGTCGTGGGGTTGACCATCGACGTCTGGGTGCCCTATCGCGTCCACGTCACCGCCGACTCCGTCGAGCAGCAGCCGTGGGTCGGGATGTTCGGCCGCATCGCGGATCGCCGCGTCATGACGAGCGCCGCGGCGCGACTCGAGACGATCGCGACGCGAATTCCGCCGGAAGTAGAGAACACCACAGTCACCGGGGCGTATCTGACGGCAATGACTGGTCTGCCGGAGCAGATTCGCGCCCCGGTGGGTGGGTTCGTTGGCCTGCTCGTCGCGGCCGGGTTCCTCGTGCTGATGATCGGCGCGGCGAACATCGCGGCGCTCCTGCTCGCGCGCGCGGTCGCCCGCCGCCGGGAGGTGGCTGTGCGGCTCGCCCTCGGCGCGGGGCGCGGGCGGCTCGTGCGACAGCTCCTCACCGAGAGCAGCGTGCTATTCCTGCTCGGCGGGTGTGGCGGCATCGCCATCGCGTACGTCGTGACCGGCGTGCTGTCGCGCATAACGCTGCCGGGGGTTCCCGTCGCGATCGAGGCCACGCCCGACCTGCGGGTACTCGCCTTCGCGCTCGGCATCTCCGCGGCGACCGGGCTCGTGTTCGGCCTCGCGCCTGCGGCCAATGCGGTGCGCCTCCAGCTGGCCGGGGCGCTCAAGGACGGCAGCCCGTCGGGCGGCTCGGCGCGAATGCGCGGGCGCAGCATCTTCGTCGGCGCGCAGATCGCGCTGGCGATGCTCCTGCTCATCACCGCTGGGTTGTTCGTGCGCGCGCTGCAGCGGGGTCTGGCGCTCGATCCCGGGTTCAACCCCGAAGGAATCGTCGTCGGCACGTTCAATCTCGAACCGTACGACATTGGCACGGAGCGTGGCCGCGCGATTCAGGAGCAGCTGCTGGGGCGCGTGCGGGCGTTAGGCGGTGTGAGCGCCGCGACGCTCGCGCGCACGACGCTGCTCACAGGCAACTCGCACTCGAACGACGTGAGCAACCTCGAGCCCGACAGCGTTCGACTGACGTCCGCGCTCAACATCGTGGACACCGCGTACTTCGGCGTACTGGAGATCCCGCTCGTCGCGGGGCGTTCATTTGGGCCGGGCGACACGCGCGGCGCGGTCCCGGTCGTCATCGTCAACGAGACGCTGGCCGCGCGGCTCTGGCCGGGGCGGAGTCCGTTGGGACGGCGGCTGCGGCGCTCCGAGCGGGAGTTCGAGGTGATCGGCGTCGCCCGCGATGGCAAGTACGTGAACCTCGCGGAGGAGCAGCGACCGTTCATGTTCTTCCCCGCGGCGCAGCACTACTCGCCGGCGATGACGCTACACGCGCGAGTCAGGGGGAACCAGGCACGCGCGATCGAGTCGATTCGCGAGGAGCTGCGGGCGGTGCACCCGGACGTGGCGCTGGAGCTTGCGATGCCGCTCGAGCGGATGATCGCGTTCGGGCTCCTGCCGCAGCGGGTGGCGGCATGGTTGATCGGGGCGTTCGGCGTACTCGGTCTGGTGCTGGCCGCGGCGGGAGTGTACGGCGTGATGTCGTATCAGGTCGCGCAGCGGACGCGGGAGTTCGGCATCCGGATCGCGTTGGGTGCACGGGAGCGAGACGTCTCGCGCCTGGTGTTCCGGCGCGGCGTGGTGTTGGCGTTAGGCGGTGGGCTGGCCGGAGTGGTACTGGCCGTCGCGGTCACGCGCCTGTTGACGGCATTGTTGTTCGGCCTGAGCCCGCTCGATCCGGTGACGTTCGGTGCGGTCGCGGGGACGCTCGCGGCGGTGGCGATTCTCGCGAGCTGGATTCCGGCACGGCGGGCGTTCCGGGTGGATCCCATGGTATCGCTGCGATCGGAGTGACCGCGCCGGCGACGCGGGCCAGCTACGCGACGCCGTTGACGCGGCCAAAACAGGCAGGCAGGTCGATCGCGAGCGGTGGGGCATCGCGGTCCGGCTGCCACACGAGAGACTCGACCAGCCGTTCGACGGGCGAGTCGTCGGCGCGTGCCCATTCCACCGTGCGCTCATCAGTATCGACGATCCAGTAGTCGGGGACTCCCTTGTCCCGGTACAGCGTCCGCTTCGTTCCCCGGTCCGTCCACCTCGTTGATGGGGAGATCACCTCGACGGCAAGGAGGAGCCGGCCGACTTCGGTCCAAGCGCGCATCGGCGCGCCATCCACGAGTGGTACGACGAAGAGATCCGGCTGGACGAACTTGCGGGGACCATACACAACGACGTCAGCCGGAGCGGTCAGCGCTTCGCCGATCCCGTGCGCGCTCACGTACGGTTGTACGAGAAGAAGCAACTCGCGTACGGCGCGCTGGTGCACCATGCTCGGCGAGGGGGTCACGAACAGTTCCCCGTCGATGACCTCGTACCGGTTGCCATCGTCGGGAAGCGCGCGGACCATGTCGACGGTCCACTCTGTGGATTGCGCGGGCATGGCCATACGATAGGACCCTCGGCGCGGGCGAAGCAAGCGAACATGCGCCGAGGATGGCGCCGGTGGTCGTGAGGCGCGCCATCGATTGGACGCTCATCCGTGCGGATGAACGCATCCGGGCTGACCGCCAGCCGTTACCGGCGGAGAACGTCCCGTCGTGCCAGGTGAGTGAATGTTGTGAAGCGGAAGTTCGACGTCGACGCTCCAGCTTCTCGAGCTCCGATCGCGACGTCACGCGCGCGCGCGGCGCCGGTAGTCGGACGGCGTCAGCTGAACAAGCGCGCGAAACGTTCGTGTGAAGTGCGCGTGATCGACGAATCCGCATTCGAGCGCGATGACGGACAGTGGTTTGGTGCTCGACGCCAGCAAGTGACACGCGCGATCGACGCGCAGGCGGCGCACGAATTCGCCGACGGTCACGTGATGGACGCGACGAAACCAACGACTCAGCAACACCGGGTGCACTCCTGCCACACGCGCGGCGTCTTCTACTCGCACCGAGTCGAACGCGTGCTCCCGCAGATACGCTTCCGCGCGCTGGAGCCACGCCGGTGGCGAGCCACGTAACACGGCCACGCTGCGCTCGCGACGAGCTTCGCCGATCAGCGCGAGCGTGAGTCCTTCGACCACCAGCGCGGAGCTCGCGCTGTCCTCGGCACGAATCAACTCGCGGTGCAGCCGCACCATGAGTTGCCGCGGCGCGTCGCCGAGGACGCCCCCGTGAGGGCGAAGCTCGCGATCGTCGTCGGCGAGCCGAGACACCCACCGTGCGCCGAGTGACACCGTGAAGCATCGGCCGCCACGGCGCTCCCATCGGCTCGCGTGGCACGTACCAGCGGGATGGTACTCGATCGTCCCGGGCACGCATTCGACGTCTCGCTTGTCGATGCGTTCCACGCACGCGCCCGCGACGCCGAGACAGAAATGTGGAGTCTCGTGCGTGTGAGTCGGGATCACCTGTCCGCCGGCGTGCAGTGTCTCCCGCAGCAACACATCGGCAGCGTCGAGACTACGTGTGATGTCGCCGAGGAACTGGCCCGCGGCGAGACGGATGCCGGACGTCGTCACGGTGACGTGGCCACGACGGGGAAGGAGGAACGCTCAAGATGCGGATGTGTCAGCGAGTCGGGCAAGACGGTACAAGGTCGTTCGCGACGTACAAGCGCGGACATGAGCGCCGCTGTATCCTCGGGGTCGACACTCCCCGTTCCCATGAAGCTTCGCGTTGCGATCGGTCTCGGTCTCGGTCTCGGTCTCGTTGCCTGCGCTCGGCGCGGCGACGATGACGCCTCGCCGCCGGCACAGTCCAGACCCGACACCTCCGTCCCGCCGCCGGTACAAGTATCCTCGAGCGCGTTCAACGCGCTGCGCTGGCTGGAGGGCAGATGGGTCGGCAGCGGCGAGACGCAACCGCCGTTCTATGAGGCATACGAGTTCATTGACGATTCCACCGCAGTGAGCCGCTCGTACGGCGACTCGACGTTCAGACAAGTCACCGACAGCAGCGTGATCCAGCTGCGCTCGGGGACGCTCGAGTCCGTCAGCGAGACCAGGCGCTATGTCGCGACTGCGATCGGCCCCGATTCGGTCCATTTCGCGCCTGGAGCAGGGGCGGGCAATAGCTTCACATGGAAGCGGCGCTCTCCGACGGAGTGGACCGCAGTGCTCACGCCCTCGCCGGGCTCGGGCCGCGCACCGGTAACGTATCAGATGCGCAAGTTGCGCTGACCGCGGAACACGCCCCCCGTTGCTCCCCGCCTCAGCGGCCGGCGCTCTGCTGCTCCAGCTTCTCGAGCTCTGACCGCGCCACCGCGAGATCCCGCGCCAGCGCCGGCTCGGCGGTCGCGCGCAGGCGCAGGTACCGCCGGTACGCGGCGATCGCTGCCTCACGATCGCCTACCGCGGCGGCCAGCCGTGCCTGCTCGCGCAGATACGGTGCGTGCAGCGACCCGTCGATGGGGTTGTTCGTGAACGTCCATCGCCGAGCCGCTTCGTATGCCTTGCGGACGTTGCCCACGCGCTCCCAGAGACGACTTGCCACGAGGTTGCCGGGCAATCGCACGTGATCGCCGATTGGGCCGAGAGCGAGCATCGAGTCCAGCGATGTGAGCCTCGCGTGCGCATCGGGCCGGCCCGCGAGCATCGCGAGCTGGGCGTCGAGGATCATCGCGAGCCGTTCCGCCCGCGCGGACTCGACCGGAGCGTTAGGCACCGGCGGCAGGGCCCGGAGACGAGCGATCACGCTCGACGTATGCGTGGTGTCACCTCGCGCGAGCTCGTACTGGGCGACGTCGAAGATGGCCGTCATCCACGAGCGCCGAGCGGCCGCGTCCTGCGGAACCGCAGCCGACACGAGTCCCTTCGACTCGGTGTACTGCGTGGCGCCCGCCGTCGAGTCGCCGTCCCAGAACGTCGCCGCGAACATCCGATCGGCCAGCCGATTCGGCAGCTCGAGCGCGATTCGTGCGGCGTATTCTGGCTGGCCACGCTCCATCGCGAGGTAGTACTGCATCTGCAGGACGAACTCGCGGTCCGCGGACGTCGCTGTCCGGTCACGCGCGCGGCGCAGGGCGTCATCGAGGAACGAAACATCGAGGCCACTAATCACCACCATGACCGCCGTGGCCGGCGTGAGGAACGGTGCCTTTTCCTCGAGGTCGCGGAGTGCCGCGACGCGAGCGGCACTGTCGGGGGCGTAGATGACTCGATTCGACGGGTGGTAGAACGCTGCGGTGTCGCGCATCAGCCGCGTGGTGGCGAGGCGGGCCCGCGTCGTGTCGCCCACGTAGGCGTAGAGCAGCGGGAGATGCTCGAGCAGCGGTGCATAGGACGTGTCGAGCGCGAGCCCGCGCTCGAGCGCCGCGAGCGCCCGGCGATACGACTCCGTCATGCCGAACACCGCGGGCCCGTAGTGAACCCCGTAGTCACCGAGCCGGTACCAGAGATCCGGCGCATCGGGCGCTGCCTCGACCGCCGCGTTGCGTCGCGCCCAGCCCTCTGCAAATGACGTCACCGCGCTATCCGGGTGCGCGGGCCCGAGGTAGAGTCGGTCGCGCAGGCCGAGCTTGTCCGCGTATCGAGCCGCGATGGCACGCCCGCGCGCGCCGCGAGAATCGAGCGTCCAATCCGACGCCATACCCAACCCGAGTCCCGCGTGCGCGAACGTCGAATCGATCTGGAGCGCCTCGGCGTATTGGTTCGCGGCGTCCGCGTAATGCCCCGCCCGATAGCTGGCCTGACCGGCGAGGTACGCCTCGAGCGCAGCCAGGGGAGTGCTCGCGAGCGAGGCGACGCGCTGCTCGCTCTCGCCGGCGTCGATGGCGAGAAGCTTGGCGATGACGGAGTCGACGAGCACCGCGACCTGCGCCGCTTCGCCCTTGGCCGACGCGCGCCCACGCTCATCGCCGTTAGGCGCCGACACGAGTGCGGCGTTGACGATGATCGCCGCCGCGTCGCCCACGATGTCGCCTTCGATCAGGCGCCCCGCGCCGAGCGCTGCCGCCATCTGTGCGGCGGTCTTGCGGTCGAGATCAGCGCCCGTCCCGCCACCCGCGTCTCGCCACCGGGCGAGCACCGACCGCTGGTCGACGGTGCGCGGAGACCGCACGAGCTTCGCCGCTATCAGGTCCACCATCCCTTCGCGCAGGTAGCCGAGGGACGCGTCCGCGGAGCTGACGCGGAAGGGCACGACAGCGATGAGAGCGGGGTCGGTGTCGAGTGATGCAGCCGGCCGGCGCATGACGAGGAACGCAGCCACCGCGGCGATCGCGACTACGGCGGCTGCCGCGACCATCATCCACACGGGTCGACGAGCGCCTGACGATAATTTCGCGTTCGCCGAGTCACCGGAGATCCCGCCGGAGATCGCGTCGATCGCCGCCACGATCTCCCGCGCGGCGTGCGGCCGAGCCGCAGGCTCCTTCTCGAGGCTCCGCATGACGAGTGCGGCGAGCGTGGCGGGCACGTCCGGCCGATGCGCCGCGAGCGGCGCGGGCGTCTCGGCCAGGTGGGCGGCGATGAGTTGCTGGGCGGACGTCTTACCGACGAACGGGTGGTGCCCGGCGAGAAGCTCGTACGCGATCAGCCCCCACGCGTAGATGTCGGCGCGATGGTCCACGGCGTCGCCGGCGGCCTGCTCAGGCGGCATGTAGGCGGGCGTGCCTAACGCGGTGCCGACCTGGGTCAGCGTTTCGGCATGGAGGTCCCCCCTGCTGCGCTCGGGACGCTGGCCGCCGCCGGTACCGGCGGCGGCCAGCGCCTTCGCGATCCCGAAGTCCGCCACCATCGCGGTCCGCCCCGAGAGGAGGACGTTCTCGGGCTTGATGTCCCGGTGCACGACCCCATGGCCGTGCGCATACTCCAGCGCCAGCGCGACGTCACGCAGAATCGACGCGCTCTCGGCGAGAGGCACCGGCACGCCGGAGGCCGCCGCCCGCGCCATCCGCGCGCGGAGCGTCTCGCCGTCCACGAACGGCATACTATAGTAGGGCAGGTCACCAGCGGTTCCCGCGGCCAGCACGGGGACGATGCGCGGGTCCTGCAGGCGCGCCGCGAGCTTCGCTTCCCGCGCGAACCGGTCGGCGCTGAGTCCCTGCGCCAGCTCCGGCTCCAGCACCTTCACCACCACACGCCGGCCGAGCGCGACCTCCTCGGCCACGAAGACGCGCGACATCCCTCCGCCGCCGAGCTCGCGCTCGATGCGGTACTGGCCGCCGAGGAGGCGGTCGAGGCGGTCGCGGAGGTCGGTCGTGGATGGCAGGAGCGTTCGCCTGCGGGGTAGGGTCGGGAGAGGGTATGTGTAGTAAAGCGGGGCGTCAACAGTCGACTCGGCCGGCTGCCCGGCAACCATAGCCGCAGGCGCTTGACTCGGCCCGCACGGCATTGGTAGTAGTGGGCGGGACACCTGGAGGTATCATGCCCGGCGATATGGGAATTCTGCGCACGGACGTCGAGGTCGAGTCCCCGCTGCGGGAGGGAGACCGGCGGTTGCTCCGCGACGTGTTGGTAGACACCGGCGCGGAGCTCTCGTGGGCGCCCGCGAGCGTGCTCGAGTCGCTCGGCATCACGCGTCGCAAGTCGGTGCGCTTTCAGCAGGCCGACGGAACGATCCTCGAGCGGTGGGTGGGGTTTGCGATCGTCCACGCGGGCGGGACGTTCACGACCGACGAGGTGGTGTTCGGCGAGAGCGGTGACCTGGTCCTCCTCGGCGCCCGGTCGCTGGAGGGACTGAATTTGAAGGTGGACCTGGTGGGCAAGCGGCTCGTGTCCGCGGGGCCCATGCTGGCCGCCGCGGCTTGACGAGTCCGAGGTCGGTGCAGGCCGCCGCGTGCCTGCGGATCGGCGCCGACTCTCTCGTGACGCGAAACCCTCGTGACTTCAAGGGTGCGCCGGTGACGACCCGGTCGCCTGGAGGGGGTGTTGGCGGCCATCCGACAGCCGTTACCGGGGGATAACGCCCCGTAGCGTCACTCCGGCGACGGCCACGGCGTACCATGCGCGCGTCAACGAACCTCAGACGCGCGATGCCCTCCACGACTTCGACCAAAATCGCGGCGCAACGATTCGCCGTCCTCGCCGCCGCCGGCTGGGTGGCGACCGCCGCTGCCACCCGCCCAATGAGCGCACATCCGCTCTTGAGGCTGCTCACACACACCGCATCGCTCGCCCTCGCGGCCACGGCCGTAGTCACGGCGTCCGCGTTGGATGCGCAGGAGAAGCCGCCGCGAATTCCACTCGCGCCCGGCGTCGTGTTCGTGTCGGCGCTTCGCTTTCCGGACGGCGATCGGGAATCACTCTTCACGTTCGAGCGTGTTTCGCCCGAGGGTGTCACGCACGTCTGGCGGTATCTGGA
>DAINRQ010000009.1:0-95224 GCA_036741775.1 Gemmatimonadaceae bacterium
TGCTCGGCATCCTCCCGGACGGAAGCGGTGGAGGGATCAGCAAGGACGCGAACCAGCAGTGCAAGGCGATCAACCAGGGCGCGGCGTTGTCCAAGCTCGCGCATACGATGCTTGGGCTGCCGTTCTCCTACGGGGTGCTCATCCTGTACGCGAAGGCGGTCGCCAAACAGTACCTGCGCGCCGCGGCGATCGTCGCTGCCCTGGGCGAGGGCACGCCGGACACGCCAATGTGCGGCAAGGCCAGTGATTTCATCTGCGACCTGCTCAAAGACACGCTGACGCATGCGCCGCCGGGAAAGCCGATCGGCGTGTTCGATGACCTGATGGAGTCGGCAACCGGCGACGGGCCACTCGACTGTCCGTGGTAGTGCGCTCAGCGCAGGCGCGGCGTGAGCTCGCTGTGCGCGAACCTCCACTGCAGTGACGGCACCCCGCTTCCTTGTCCGGAACATCATCTGTTGCTGGCTAAAGACTATTCAGGTCCAGGCGACCTAAATCCAGTCAGCTGGACGTTCGAGCTCTCAACACCGTCCGGACAACTCTGATCGAGCCATGCGCCGAGCTACCTCACGTACGGTCTTCCGCCGGCTGATCCTGATTCTGCTTACCGGCGCTGTCGGCAGCTGTTCCGCGAAGCACCGTCCAACAACACTCGTGCGGCGCATCGATCACATCATGATCAGGACCGGTCACCCGCGTGAGCTTTTCGCGTTCTTCACGGATGTCCTTCAACTGCCAATCGCCTGGCCAATCGCTACGCGAGGAGGAGTAACTAGCGGCGGTGCTGGCTTTGGCAACGTAAATGTCGAAGCGATCCAATTTCCCGACCAAACTGCTGCTGAGGCGAAGTTGGTCGGCTTTGCCTTCGAACCCGGGCCGTTGGACACGGTCCTCAACGAGCTGCAGCGCCGAAGCATTCGATTTGGTGCACCGCGTCCGTTCTACTCGACGTTGCAGGACGGAATTCGCCGCAACCTATGGACGAATGTGACGTTATTGGAGCTCTCCGACGCAGACCGGCCCGCAAATGCCACGATGCATGTTTTTCTGTCTGAGTACTCTCCGGCCTACGTGAACACCGAGCAACGTCGTGTGCGCCTCCAAAGCCAACTGACCACAAGCTCTGGAGGCTCGCTTGGTGTACAAGGCGTGAAGGAAGTGATCATCGGAACAACCGACCTTCCGGCTGCCCGTAAGGTATGGGAACGACTCTTGGATCCATGGCGTGTTTCAGAACCAGGCTTGTGGCACGTTGGGGATGGCCCGGCGATCCGATTGGTTGAAGCCAAGGAGGATGCGCTCCAGGAACTAGTGGTGAGCGTTGTGTCCCTACAACGCGCGCGAGTTGTCCTTCAGACACGAAAACTGATGGATAGTGACTCGCGAGGCGTCATCATCAGATCGCCACAGTTGGATGGCGTCGTGATCCGCCTGGTGCAGGACAAGTGAGCCGCCGTGACAAGGCCGCGCGACCCTCCAGGCGCCAGCGCGAATAGCTTCCTGACACTCCGACCGCAGCGTGACCGATGATCTGCGAGACGCTCGCTACACTCCTGCTCGCGCTGCCACCGGTGGCAGGCTCTCTCCCAGCCCAGGTGAAGGTCGGCGCCGACCGCCTGTTCACCGAGTACGAGCACCTCATTCGCGGCAAGCGGCTCGCCCTCGTCTCGAACCACAGCGGACGACTGGCGGACGGCACCCACCTCGCCGACGCGCTGCATCGCTACCCGCACGCACAACTCCGAGTGCTGTTCGGGATGGAGTACGACATCCGCTCCAACGATTACTCCGCACCGCGCGATCCGGAAAGCACGGTGGACCGCGCGACAGGACTGCCGAAGCACAGCCTTTACGGCGAACGGCACAAGCCCACGCCGGAAATGCTCCGCGGCGTACAGGTCATCGTATTCGACATTCAGGAGGTCGGCGCGCGCTTCTACGAACACATCAACATCCTCGGCTTCGTCATGGAAGCGGCGGCGGAGCAGGGGGTCGAGGTCGTCGTGCTCGATCGCCCGAACCCGATCACGGCGCTGAAGCACGACGGATTCGTCACCGACGAGGCTGCGCTGTTCCGGTTCGGCTCATACGCGCGGGTCCCGGTTCAGCACGGCCTAACGATCGGCGAGCTGGCCCGGCTCTACAACGGCGAGCGCATGCTTCGTGGCGGTAGGAGGTCGAGGCTGCACGTCGTCCCGATGCTCGGTTGGAAGCGATCGATGTGGTACGACGAGACAGGCCTGCGGTGGCAGAAGCCATCGCCGAACCTTCTCGCCTTGAGCTCGCTGCTGGCGTATGTCGGTACGTGCCTTTTCGAGGCCGTGAACGTTTCAGAGGGGCGAGGTACCGACCAGCCATTCGAGGTCATCGGCGCGCCGTGGCTCGACAATCGGGCCGCCGTGAAGCTGCTCGACGGTGTCGCGCTTCGCGGCGTCGCGTTCGAGCCCGTGACGTTCACGCCGGAGCAGAAGCCCTATCATGGCCGGCCTCCCGAGCTCGCCGGCGAGCGGCTCAACGGCATCAGGCTGAGAATCATCGACCGCGACGCTTTCGAGCCATACCGCGTGGGTGTCGCCATGCTCTGGGCCGTGCATAAGCTGCATCCCGACAAACTCGTGTGGAATGACGCGGTCCTCGACCGACTCGCGGCGACGCCTCGATTGAAGACGATGATCGTCGGTGGCCAGCGGCCCGAGGAGATCTTCGCGGCGTGGCGCGCCGAGGTGGCCGAGTTTCGCGCTCGCAGCGCACGCTATCGACTGTACCGATGAGCGTGGCGACCCACGTCGTACTCGTTCATCCGGAACCTCACTGGGACACGGGAAACGCGGGCCGGTCGTGTCCGGCGATCGGCGCAACCCGGCATCTCATCGCGCCGTTAGGTTTCTCGCTCGACGAGCGCGAGGTGAAACGCGCCGAATGCAGTGAACGCCGTGCGGGAGATCGAGTCGCACGGTAGAGCGGCATTCAAGTCGTTGCGCGACCCGGCAGGACTGCACCGTTTTCGCCGAAACGCCAAGGAGGGTGGCGGTCTCCTCGAGTATCGCCGACGATTTCGTTCCCCTGCCGAGTGGCGGGTTCCTCGTGACCAACATGAGGTCAGCCACCGGCGGTGCGGGAGGGCGCGTCGTGGAGTTTGGCCGCAACCTCCAGCTCGTCGGCGAGTACCCGACCACGTTGCCCGCCGACGGCGGGTTCAATCCGCACGGCATCGACGTGGACTTCTCGAAGAACCCGATGGTGACGAGCGACTTCGTCAATCCGGTGACGACGCTCAAGACCTGGCCGGGTCCCGTCGAGCTCCGTGGTTCGATCCGCTTCTGGAACCTGAAAGAGCGCCGCATAACGCGAACCGTGTTCCTCCCCGACGCGGCCGGGACGATGGATGTGAAGTTCATCCCCGGTGACCCGCGAGGGCACGCGGTTACCGCGAATAAGTTCACGGGGCTGGTCTATACCATGGACCCGACGGACGGGAGCTACGTCCAGTCGTTCGACTGCGAGACGATCGAGCCCCACCGACTCGTTAGCCGGCACCATGCGGTGTGGCGACCTCGGCGGCGGTGACCTTTCGCGTCTCGACCCGCGGCCATTTGCTGCCCGGCACCGACGAATGGGACGTGATGTTCCGTTCCGTTCACTGGCATGGTGGGAAGGAGGAGTGGGACCGACAGCTGGCGGGTCGGGAGATCGGCGTGAAGATGGCCAGCGTCGAAGGTGATAACGGGACCAGTATCACGCGTCTTCGCGAAGAAGGCGGTGGCGCGACTGTGATCACGCGTGGGGGTTCAGGGCAACAGAGGGGTGAGCTGCCCGTGCGCGAACTTCCACTGCTGTGACATCACCGCCGACGCCGGCTGCGGAACCGTGAACGTCGCGCGCGGGTCGCGCGCCGCCTGCAACGTCATGCGCTCGCCCGTGATCACCGCGAGCCGCACGAACCGCGATGCACCATTCAGCGACGCCTCTGGAATACGGAGTGTCGCGATCGCCCCCGGCTCGACGCGGCCGAGCAGCCACTCGCGACGCTCGCCAATGAGGTAGACGTGTACATGCTCCCGCGCGTCGTTGTCGAAGCGGATCGCGAGCGGGCGACTCGCTTCTATGGTTGTCGATGGCTGTAGCACAGGGCGCGATGGCGCGCGGACGCAGGCGCCGGACACGAGCGTAAGGACCATCATGGCAGCGAGTGAAACGGCAGCACGGGTGCGTGGCGTAGTCATGACATCCTCCGTGAGGTGGAACAGGCGCTCCTGGCGCCTCTTCCCATAGCGCGTAAGAGGCGGAGGAACCCACTCACGGGTCGCGCTGTCCAACCGACAGCCGGATTTTCCTACCAGCCCCGACGACCATGCCCTCGACGCCACCCGAGATCGCCGCGCGGCCCTCGCCAGCCTCATCGAGGGAGCATGATCCAGAGGGACACGGCGTGACCGAGCTGCTGCGGGCCTGGGGTGCGGGCGACGCGCAGGCGAGCGAGTCGCTCGTGCGGCTCGTGTACGCGGAGCTCCGCCGGCAGGCGCAGCTTGCGCTGCGCCGCGAAGGGGAGGGACACACCCTCCAACCCACAGCTCTGGTGCACGAGGCGTGGCTGCGACTCGGGGATCAGCACGGTGCGTCGTGGGAGAGTCGCACGCAGTTCTTCGCGATCGCCGCGCAGATGATGCGACGCGCCCTGGTGGATCACGCGCGCACACGCCGCGCGCTCAAGCGCGGAGGCGGCGCCGTGCCGGTTTCGCTCAGCGACGCGCGAGCGGCCGAGGCAGATGCGTTGGACGCGGTGGACGTGATCGCACTGAATGACGCGCTCGAACGCCTTGCTGTTCTCGATCCGCAGAAAGCTCGGCTCGTGGACCTGCGCTACTTCGCGGGACTCAGCATCCCCGAAGCCGCCGCCGCGCTCGGCGTCTCGCCGGCGACGGTGGGTCGCGAGTGGGCCATCGCGCGCATGTGGCTTCGCCGCGAGCTCGGCGGATGACGACGCCCGTCGAGGGAGCCGGCGTGTCTGGCGAGTCGCGGCCCATGACGCCCGAACGGTGGCGTGCGGTGGACGCGATCCTCGAGGGCGCGCTCGCCTGCGAGCCAGCGGGGCGCGACGCGTTCGTCGCCGACGCCTGTGGCCAGGACGACGACCTGCGGCGGGAGGTCGCGTCACTTCTCGCTGCACACGATCGTACCGACGACGATTTCCTCGAGCGACCGGCCGTCGAGGCGCTCGGTGCGTTAGGCGCGCCGGCACCGCTCGTCGAACGGCTCGCGAAGGCACTCGCGGGTCGATACGTGATCGAGCGCGAGCTCGCCCGCGGGGGCATGGCCACGGTCTACCTCGCGCGCGACCTCAGGCACGACCGGCGCGTCGCGATCAAGGTGTTGCGCGAGGAGCTCGCGGCGGCCGTCGGCGCCGAGCGGTTCCTCGAGGAGATTCGTGTCACCGCGTCGCTGCAGCACCCGCATATCCTGCCACTCTTCGATTCGGGGACTGTACCCGCGGCGCATCCCGAGTCCGAGCGGCGCTCGGGCGCGGGGCCCTCCTTGTTGTGGTACGTCATGCCGTACGTCGAGGGCGAGACGTTGCGCTCGCGGCTCGCGCGAGAAAAACGGTTGCCGGTGAACGCGGCGGTGCAGATCGCACGTGAGATGGCGGATGCGCTCGAGCACGCGCACTCTCACGGCGTCGTTCACCGCGACGTCAAGCCGGAGAACGTTCTCCTGCAAGGTGAGCACGCGCTCGTCGCCGATTTCGGTATCGCGCTCGCGCTCGAGCATGCCGGCGGCGAGCGGCTGACGCGAACGGGCATCATGATCGGTACGCCGCAGTACATGGCGCCGGAGCAGGCTTCGGGCGAGCGCGCGATCGACGCGCGCGCCGACGTCTATGCGCTTGGGGCGGTGTTGTACGAGATGCTCGCGGGTGAGTCGCCGTTCGCGGCGGGATCGCAGGCAGCCGTGCTGTGGCGGGTGAGGAACGAGCCGGCGACCGCACTCGCGATGCATCGCGTCGACGTGACGGCGTTCCTCGCCGCCGCGGTGCAGCGGGCGCTTGCCAAGCGTCCGGAGGATCGGTTCGATAGCGCGGCAGCCTTCGCCGCGGCGCTCATCGCGCCTCCCACTAGCACCGAGCCAGAGCCAGCAACGTTAGGCGACCAGCCACGCGTCGAGCGGCCAACGTCGGGCCGCGTGGTGCCGGCGCGCGCGGCCGTGGTCGCTGCCGCCGTCATGCTCGTCATCGGCCTCGTGGGTGGCTGGGCGCTCGGCCGCTGGCAGCTCCCGGCCATGGCGCCGGCACCGGCACCTAACGACGCAGGCGGCGCAAATCGCGCGAGCACCGAATGGGGGCCGTGGACCGCGCGCGACATGCAGCTCATGGTAGTCGACCGCAACGGGCGTCCGCAGCGCGGGATTGCGGCGAATCGTCCGTGGACGCCGCGCATCTCGCCCGACGGGCGTCGCGTGGCGTACGGCGCATTCGGGCCCGGTCGGAACTCCAGCGACCTCTGGATAACGGACCTCGAGACGGGGACGACGCGCCGCGTCACCGACGACGACTCGGACAGCAACGACCCGCAGTGGAGCCGTGACGGCGCGACCATCGCCTACTCGGCAACCGCACCTGGCGGGAAGGACGTGCTGGTGCGGCGAGTCGACGGTGGCGAGACGAGGGTGGTCGCGCAGCGCGAGCGGACACAGTTCCCGAGCGACTGGCTGCGCGATGGCAGCGCGCTGCTCGTCACGGAAGAGGGAGGACGGAACCGGCGTGACATTGTCGTGCAGCCGACGGACGGGTCACCGGCCTGGGCCTACGCGGCGACGGCCGCGGAAGAGACCGCGGCACGCGTGTCTCCGGACGGACGGTGGGTGGCCTACACCTCCGACGAATCGGGGCAGGCGGAGGTGTACCTGGATTCCTACCCGCGCCCTGGACATCGGGTGACGGTGTCACTAGGCGGCGGCATACATCCCGTCTGGCGGGGCGACGGGCGCGAGCTGTACTACTGGAACGACGGGGCCCTGGTCGCCGTGCAGCTGGGCGCGGCGTCGGGTGATACGCCGCCGGCGATCGGGGCGCGGGCAGTGTTGTTCCGGGCGCCCTATCAGGATGGGCCCAACACCATGTACGACGTCTCGGCCGATGGGCAAACATTCGTGATTGTTGGGGGATCGTAAGGCTTAAGGGCGCACGACCCTTAAGAGCGCCCTGCGCCCTTAGGGCCGCGCGCCGTTTGTCGGGCATCTCCAACCTTCGCGGCGGTCTGCGTGTCCCACCCGCATGCTGATCGAGAATACCTGGCGCGACATGCGCCACACCCTGCGCGGTCTCCGCTCGAGCCCCGGGTTCACGGTCACCGTGCTCGCGACGCTCGCCCTCGGCATCGGCGCGAATGCCACGATGTTCGGCCTCGTGGACCGCTTGCTCTTCCGGCCGCCGCCGCTGCTCGAGTCCCCCGAGCTCGTCCACCGCGTGCATCTCTATCGGACGTATCGTGGCGTCGAGAGCACGTGCTGCGGCGGCCACTATGCTCGCTTCACGGACCTCGACACCATGACGCGTTCGTTCGACGTCGTGGCCGGAGTCACGCTCCGTAACATGGCGGTCGGTACCGGCGAATCCGTTCGGGAGATGCGCATCGGTGCCGTGAGCGCTGACTTCTTCGATCTGTTCGAGGCCACGCCCGTGCTTGGCCGGTACTTCACGCCCGACGAGGACCGGCCGCCCGCCGGCACGCCGGTCGTCGTCGTGAGCCACGCGTTCTGGCAGACGCAGCTCGGCGAGCGGCGCGACGTGTTAGGCAGCACCCTGCAGATCGGGCCAGTCGTCTACACTGTCATCGGAGTGGCTGCCCGTGGCTTCGTGGGGCTCTGGCCCGACCAGCCACCAGCGGCGTTCATCCCCATCACGAGTTATGCCGGCAACGACCCGGCGTCGCGCGGGCGCACGCGCGCGTGGTGGGAGACGTACCGCTGGGGATGGATGCAGCCGATCGTCCGGCGCAAGCCTGACGTCTCGGTACAGCAGGCGAACGCCGATCTTACCAACGTCTTCACACGCAGCTACGAGGCACAGCGCGCGGAGGATCCGAGCGTACCGCCCGCGACGGAGGCGCGACCCCGCGCGATCGCCGGGCCCATCCTCACCGAGCGCGGGCCGACCGCATCGAGCACAGGCAAGGTCGCGGCATGGCTTGGCGGCGTGTCCATCATCGTGCTGCTCGTCGCGTGCACGAACGTGATCAATCTGCTTCTCGCGCGTGCGCTCAGGCGCCGACGCGAGATCGCACTGCGCCTGGCGCTCGGCGTGAGTCGCAGACGCCTGGCGGCACAGCTGCTCGTCGAGTCGCTCGTCCTCGCGCTGGCGGGCGGCGCACTCGGAATGCTCCTCGCGCACTGGAGCGCATCAGTACTCGGCACAGCGCTGCTCGGGCAGCGGGCGCCGAGTCAGCTCGTCGATCCGAGGACCCTCCTGTTTGCCGCCGCTGCGTCAGCGTGCGTTGGTCTGCTCGCGGGACTCGCTCCGATTCTCCAGGTCCGGCGCGTCGACCTCACCCGGGATCTGCGGGCCGGCAATCGGGGCGGATATCGACGCTCGGCAGGCGGCTACGCGTTACTCGTGCTTCAGAGCGCGCTCACGGTCGTGCTGCTCGTCGGCGCGGGGCTCTTCGTCCGCAGCCTGCGGAACGTGCATGCGATTCGGCTGGGCTACGACGTCGACCCGGTGCTCATCGTGTCGCTCAACATGCGTGGTGTCGAGTTGGATAGCGCCGCGACCGTCGCGTTGCGAGCGCGCTTACTGGACGAAGCGAAGACGATTCCGGGAGTGGAGCACGCGAGCCTGCAGGCTGCGATTCCGTTCTGGAGCACCTGGAGCGCAGGACTCCACGTCGATGGCGTGGACAGCCTCGCGCGATTCGGGTCGTTCGACCTCAACGCGGTGTCGTCCGACTATTTCGCGACCATGGGAACGCGTATTCTCCGCGGCCGCGGTATCACCGATGCCGATACGCGCGACGCGCCCCCAGTCGTCGTGGTAAGCGAGTCCATGGCGCGTGCACTCTGGCCGGGTCAGGACCCCATCGGCACCTGCATCAAGGTCAACACGCGTGGCGGTGGACGCGACCCGTTCGATCCGGGACCCCTGCCCTGCACCACGGTGGTTGGAATCGCCGAGGACATACGCGCGCAGAATCTCACGGCGGATCCGAGTCTCTATTACTACCTGCCTGCCTCGCACTTCAATCCGCAGTGTTGTGGCCTCTTCGTGCGCACACAGGGGGATGCGCGGGAACAGCAGGAGACGGTACGGCGAGCGCTACAACGCGCGATGCCGGGCGCGTCGTACGTGGTGGTTTCCCCGTTCGGAGACATCGTCGGCGCGCAGCGGCGGTCGTGGCGTCTCGGCGCGACCATGTTCGCGGTTTTCGGCGGCCTCGCGCTCGTGCTCGGGATGGTCGGGCTCTACGGCGTGCTCGCGTACAGCGTCACGCAGCGGACGCACGAGATGGGTGTCCGCAGCGCGCTCGGCGCTCGCGTTCACGACATCGTTAGATTGATCGTGCGCGACGGCCTGCGCGTGACGCTGGCCGGGGTAGCCCTCGGCGTGGTGGTTGCGCTGTGGTCGGGGCAGTTCGTGACGCCGCTGCTGTTCGGCGTCTCACCGAGGGACCCGGTCGTGCTCGCGGGTGTAGCGATCGCGCTCGTGGTGGCGGCGCTGGCGGCGAGCCTCGTGCCGGCACTTCGCGCGTCCCGCGTCGACCCGAACATTGCGCTGCGCTCCGACTGACGCGGTGACGCACCTCGAGCTCCTCACACGCCTCACTTCGATGAGTAGTCGAATGGCCCGACGGCCATGTACCGGCCGGAATGGTCGTAGCCAAAGCCGTTGGACACGCGGAAGTGCGTCGTCGCACCGAGGTCGGCGCGCTTCACGATGAGCCCCTCCGGTGGGCGTGTTGACGGCGTTCATCCTGCTCGAGCGAGTCGGGCGCGTCGGTGCATGCGTTGCACGCGCGGGCGGGGTGGCGACGATCGGAGCGGGTGGTTTTCTCATCGTTGCGTGACCACGGCGCCATACATGGCGACGCGCTTCGCGGAGAGAATCGAGTGGCAGCCGCGGACGCGCTCAGGCGCCTGATCGCACGTTAGGCTGGTGCTTCGTCAGTCGACCCTTAGGGCATCCATCGGGTCGATGTGGAGGGCGCGGCGCATCGGAACGAGCGTCGCGATGAGTGCCACGCTCGCCAGCAGCAACACCGCGCCGCCAAACGCTGTTGGGTCGGTGGGACGGACCTGGTAGAGGAAGCTGGCCAGCACACGGGTCGCGGCGTAGGCACCAGCGAGGCCGAGGCCGATACCCACCGCCACGAGGCGGGCGCTATCGCCAAGCACGAGACGCGCAACCGCGCCTGGATCGGCACCGAGTGCGACGCGGACGCCGATTTCGCGCGTCCGCTGCATCACTGCGTACGCGATGATCCCGTACAGTCCTGCCGCCGACACGGCGAGCGCTATCATCGCGAACACGCCGAAAACCGCCAACACGAACCGTGGTCGGGCAAGGACGCGCTGATCGATCACTGACTCTGTTCTCCACACCTGTCCCAACTTCACCGAGACTCCGGCATCCTCCAGCGCCCGACGCAACACCGGCTCGAGTGCGCCCGTGCGTCCGTGCACCCGCAACACCATGTGGTTCACGAACCCGGACGCGGCGCTCGTCGGACGGTACATCTGCAGGTTGAACAGGTCACCCGTCATGCCCGGCAGATGAACATCGCCCGCGATCCCCACCACGGTCAGCCACGTTGCTACTGCTCCTTCGCCGACGCGGAGCTTAGCGCCCAGCGCGTTCCCATTCGGCCAGAGTCGCCGCGCGAGGGATGCATTGACCACGAGCTCACGGGACGCCGCCACCGGGTCGCCACCCTGGAAGGTTCGCCCCCTGACGAGTGGTATAGTGCTGCCGCGTGACGGCCGCGAACTCCTCGAGCGTTCGCGACCGCACAGCCAATCGACGTAGCAGCTCTACGCGGATCCCGAACTGGCCGGCGAGTGGGTCGGCCGCGGATTCCGTGCCGAGCCGGACGATGCGGTTGCCATCGGGATACGGAAGCGGCGCGAGCAGCATGTGCTTCACGACGCTGAAGACCACGGTGTTGGCGGCAATCGTGAGTGCCAGCGTCAGCACGACGATCGCCGTGAAGGCCGGCGACCGGCTAAGCCCGCGCCACGCGTACCGCCAGTCCTTGAGCACCGACTCGAGCCCCGCCGACAGCCACACGCCGCGAGCCTCCTCACGCATGAGGGTCTCGTTGCCCATGGCGTGCCGCGCGGCGGCTTGCGCGGCCTCGGGCGCGAGTCCTTTCCGCTGCAATTCGTTGGCGAGCAACTCGCGATGCAGCTCGAGCTCCTCGCGCAGCTCATCCTGCTGGACGCGGAAGCGCCACCAGTAGACCAGCCGGCGAAGCAGACGCGGGGGACTCGGCGCGCCGCTCACGCGAAACGAAGCACGGCGTGAATCGCGCCAATCATGCGCTCGAACTCGTCCTGTTCCGCGGCGAGCTGCTTTCGTCCGGCCGCCGTCAACGTGTAGTAGCGTGCGCGGCGATTGTTCTCCGATTTCCCCCACTCCGCTCGCACGTAGCCGTCGAGGAGCAGGCGCTGGAGCGCCGGGTAGAGCGAACTCTCACCCACCTGGAGCACGTCTTTCGAGACCTCGCGCAGTCGCTGCGCGATTGCGTACCCGTGCAGCGTTTTATCACGCAGGGCGCGGAGAATGAGAAGGTCGAGCGTGCCGGGAAGCAGCTCGGGCGGACCTGCAGACCGTGACACGGCACTCCCATCGATAGACGATGGGACAATCGCATTGTGGTACGCTCGGTGTCAAGTCCCATCGATTATCGATGGGAGTGCGGCAAGCGCCTAGCGAGCGAAGATCCCGGAGTCGCGCATCGACCCGTTCCACGGGCGCAGCCACACCGTGCCGTTCCAGGCGTGCGCGAGATACCGATTGATCGTCTCCATCTCGCCAGGCGTGTACTGCGTGCGATGACACGCGAACTCCTCGCGCGTGGCCACCAGGTCCTGCTCCTCGAACGGCACACGCACGGTCAGTAACGATTCCGCCATGCCGTTCACGGTGGGGCGTGCAGCCGGCGCGGTCGCGAGACGCTCGGTGGGCAGCGACGCGTACAGCAGGTCCAGGCTCGCGTGGCGGGCGTCGCTCTGCACGATCTGCGTGACGACATTGCCCACCAGCCGGTGATCGGGATGCCCGGTGCCACCCTCCGGGCCGAAGGTGATGATCGCCGCGGGCTGAACCGAGTCGATAATTGCCGTGAGGCCCATCCGGAGCTTGCCGAGCGCGTCGAACGACGCGAGGCCGGCGTCGGGGAGGCCGAGGAGGTGTAGCTGCCGCACGCCGAGTCGGTCAGCTGCACAGCGCGCTTCCTTTGCCCGAGCGGTGGCGAGCTCCGCACCAGCCGGGATGCGGGCGAAGTCGCGAACCCCCTTGGCGCCGTCGGTCGCGATCACGAGATGAGTCTCGCGCCCCTCACGTGCCAGGCGCGACAACAACGGGCCCACCACGCGCTCATCGTCGGGGTGAGCGAACACAGCCACGATGGGGCGGCGGGCCTGAGCCTCGGCGGTGTGCGGAACGCACGCGGCGAGGATGGTTACGACGAGAGAGGTACGTGGGCGCATTCGGTACATTGCACCCTTCCCGCCCTGAAGCGCCACGGAGCGATCGCCCGCCAGATGGCGAGCCATGTCGAATTCGCGAGGCGCCAAACGACGTCTTTGTGAAGGCCGAATCCTCTTTGTCATTCCGAGCGGAGCGCGTGCATAGCACGCGCGGAGTCGAGGAATCGCAGGGGCGCTGGTCGGGGCCCCCTATCGGGACGACTGCGATTCCTCGCTGACGCTCGGAATGACAGTAGTACCTCTCACAGGACTTCTTTCATGGCATCATCGACCGAAACCAAACGCCCCTCGCTCGACAATCTCACCGAAATGAAGGGGCGCGTCATCACCCCTGATGATCCCACGTACGACCAGGCTCGCACCGTCTTTTACGGAGGGATAGACAAACGGCCCAGCGCGATCGCCCGCGTCTCCGGCGTGGACGACGTGCGCCGCGTGATCGCGAAGGCCCGCGACGAAGGGTATGAGCTCGCCGTACGCAGCGGTGGGCACAGCATCGTCGGCCACAGCACGACGGATGGAGGCATCGTGATCGACCTTCGAGGGATGTCGAAGATCGAGGTCGACCGCGAGGCTCGTACGGCGTGGGTGGAAGCGGGCGCGACAGCGCTGCAGGTCACCGAGGCGCTGGCCGAGCACGGGCTCGTGGTCGGCTTCGGGGACGCCGGCTCCGTCGGCATCGGTGGTATCACGCTCGGTGGCGGTATCGGTTTTCTCGTGCGGAAGTTCGGCATGACGATCGACTCGGTGCTGGCGGCCGAGATCGTGACGGCCGACGGGCGCCATCTCCATGTGGACGAGGATCACCATCCGGATCTTTTCTGGGCCATCCGAGGCGGCGGCGGAAACTTCGGGGTCGTCACTCGGGTCAAGTTCCGGCTGAACGAGCTGAGGCAGTTCACCGGCGGGATTCTCATCCTGCCCGCGACGCCCGAGACCATCGCCGGATTCGCCGCGGCCGCGTTGGCGGCGCCTGACGAGCTCTCGACGATCGGTAACGTCATGCCCGCCCCTGCGATGCCGTTTCTCCCGGCGGAGGTCCACGGGCGACTCGTGATCTTCGCGATGATGGCGTTCGCCGGTGACGACGAGTCGGCCGCGCGTGCGCTCGCACCGTTCCGAGCGCTCGCGACGCCGATCGCGGACATGGTGAAGCCGGGCCCGTACGCGGCCATGTACCCGCCGGAGGATCCGAACTATCGCCCGAACGCGGTCGCCCGGACGCTGTTCGTGGATGCGATCGACGCGTCGAAAGCGAAGACGATCTTCGACTCTCTGTCGAGGTCGGACGGGATGCGTGTTACCCAGCTTCGCGCGCTCGGCGGCGCCATGGCGCGTGTTCCGGCCGACGCGACCGCATACGCGCATCGAACGAAGCCGATGCTCGTGAACGTCGCGTCGTTCATTCAGAGCGAGGCCGATCGTGCCGGGCGTGTGGCGTGGGCGACGGAGCTCGCGCGGGCGCTGCAGCCTAACGACGACGCGGCGTACGTCGGCTTCCTGACCGACGACGGGGAGGCGCGCATCCGCGCGACGTACCCGGGCGCCACGTGGGATCGCTTGACGAGGATCAAAGCGACTTACGATCCGACGAATCTATTCCGCCTCAACCAGAACATCCCGCCGGGGAACTGAGCGACGGAACGGTACGTTGGGGGTCAGAGTCCTAACGAACCATTCGAGCGCGGCCGCGCTCGAATGGTTCGTTAGGACTCTGACCCCCAACGCATCTATTCGTTTCCGCTCGGGCGCGGCCGAGGAAGCGCCGTCGGCGGCAACATGTTGTTGAGGCGCATGTAGTTCGCGATCTGGCTGTAGTGATCCGCCAGGTCGAGCGCGTGGCCGAGCACCATGTTCGCCCGCGCCGTGTTCCTCGACTGACCACCGAACGTCATCGTGATCTGCTCGGCGAGCTTCGCGTCATCGAGCTGCGCGAACGCGTCCTGGCAGAACTTGAACGACGCCTTGAGCTGAGTGACGAGCGTGTCCTTGGGCCACGTTGCCTTCACCGTATCGGCGGTCGTCGTGTCCCTCTCAGACCGCGTGCCCTTCATCGCCCCGAAGTTGTTGCAGAAGAAGTAGTTGTCGTTCACCAGATGCTGGGCGATGAACCCGATCGTCTGCTGCGCCGGCGTCGGCTTGTAGCTGAACTTGTCCGCGGGAATCGAATCGAACGCCTGGGCGAGATTGCGGTGGAGCGCCATGGTCCGAGCGCGAAACGCCGACGTGATCGGGTTCGCCGTGGAGCCGCCCGATGGCTGCTGAGCGGCAAGGCCGCCTACCGGCAGGGCCAGCGCAACGATGACTACGTGTACGGTCTTCATACGCCCTCCATGAGGATGGCAACGCAGGGATGCTGATTCTGGATGGCGTGCTCGATCGGCGCAACAGTCGTCTCGGCGGCCGTCGATCTACAACGCCCGAGCGACACCTCCCGACTCGGTTGCTGCCGAGCCGAGCAGCTCTCGTACGCGAGGAATGACATCACGCCCGTAGAGCTCGATACTGCGCATCAGCTTCTCGTGCGGGAGCGGCCCCGAGCTGTACTTCATGTCGAACCGCGTTAAACCGAGCGCCGCTGCCGTCTCGGCAATTCGGCGGGCGACCGTCTCCGGTGAGCCAACGTACAACGATCCCGCCTCGACCTCGCGGTCGTACTCCGCTCGGCTCGTCGGGCCCCAGCCGCGCTCGGCGCCAATGCTGTTTCGCATCTCGCGCCACGACGGCCAGAGCTCTTCGCGCGCCTCGTCATCGGTTTCGGCAACGTGCCCGGGTGAGTGAACGCCGACGGGTAGCGGGTCGAGGCCGCGCTGCGCGAGGGCGCGGTAGTAGAGGTCGATGTATGGCGCGAAGCGCAGCGCGCTACCGCCGATGATCGCGAGCATGAGTGGCATCCCGTACCGCGCCGCGCGCACCACCGACTCGGGGCTGCCGCCCACACCGATCCACGTCGTGAGTCGTCCACTCTCGGTGGGCGGGTAGACGCGAAGCCCCTCGAGCGGCGCGCGCGTCGTGCCGCGCCATGTCACCGCCTCACCCGTGCGGTTCGCTTCCAGGATCGCGGCGAACAGTTCGAGCTTCTCCTCGAACAGTGTCTCGTACTGGTCCAGCGGGTAGCCGAAGAGCGGGAACGACTCGATGAACGACCCGCGGCCGAGGATGATCTCGGCGCGGCCGTTCGACGCGGCGTCGAGCGTGGAGAACCGCTGGAAGACACGCACGGGGTCGTCGGAGCTCAGCACGGTGACTGCGGAGCCAAGGCGGATGCGGCTCGTACGGCCGGCGATGGCGGCGAGGAGAACCTCGGGCGCCGAGATCGAAAAATCGGCCCGGTGGTGCTCGCCCACGCCGATGAAATCGATGCCCACCTCGTCGGCGAGCACCGCCTCATCGATGACGTGGCGGAGGACCTGGGCCTGCGAGAGCGGTCGACCATCGGCGTCGCGAGTGACATCGCCGAAGGTATCGAGTCCGAGCTCGAGAGGTGCCTTCATCTGCTCGTCGTTGTCATAGTGAGTGTCGGGTCGGCGACCGCCGACCCTCGAGACTGATCCAGCGCTCCCAAGTGTAGTTCCCTGGCTGGATCGATGCCGGTCGCGTCATCCGCGCTACCTCGGGACGTCGGGCTCGCAGGGGGCGTGAGCCGTTAACCACCCGGCTGGCCGAGCCAGCGCGTGAGGAACGCGTCGACCGAGCAGCGCACCAGGCCGACATCGCTCGACGACAGGCCGACGAAGCCGTGGCCGACGCCGCGAAGCTCGATCACGGACGCCGGCGCCAGAACCTGTCGGAGCGCGGTCGCCACGCGGCGCGATCGGTCCACCGGTACGAGGTCGTCATCGGTGCCGTGGACCGTCAGGAACGGCGGATCACCCGCGCTGACGTGCGCAATGGGCAACGCGAGCGCGGCGGCCGCGGGGTCGTCCCCACCACGCAATGTCGAACTGCAGCGGCCGACCTGCACGCGTCGTGTACGTGACGTTGCGCGCCTCGCGAATCGCGCTCACGTCTACCTATTCGGCCGCGCACTGCGAGACCGGAGTAACGGCTTCGAGGGCGGTGGTATCGGTATCGTCATCGGGTCCCGTGCTCGAGCACGCCGCGAGCGCCGCGGCCGCGATTACGCCTCGGGCTGGCGCGACACGAACGGCGTGACGGGTCAACCAGAACTGGGGATGTCGCATTGGCGGGATGACAGGGCGAGACATCTCGGCAACGCCGGTGCCATCACTCGAGCAACTCCGCGCTTCGGCTGGCTGATGATATTCGGCATCGGTGATAAGTTATGGCGAGCCGGACGGTTCGAGCGCCTCGCGCACGTTGGCCGACAGGCGCCGCCAGCCCAACTCGATCTCTCACCAGCGACGGTACCGGGCACCATGCAGCCACCCATCCTGAGCATCGTACTCGCCGCAGCGTTAGGCATCCTTCGCCTCCAGGCTGCCGAGGTCTCGGGCGTCGTGTTCGAGGACGCGAACCGGAACGGAGTGCGGGACGCGGGCGAGCCCGGTATCGCGCGCGTCGCCGTGTCGAATCAGGACGCGGTCGTCACGACCGACGCGAGCGGCACGTTTCGCCTGGGTGACGCCGGCACCGGCGTCGTGTTCGTCTCCACGCCGGACGGGTATCGCACCATCGGCCCTTTCTGGCGCCCAGCTTCCGCGCGGCCGCTCTCGTTCGCGTTGGCGCGAGATTCTGCCGGCACCGAGTTGACGTTCATTCACGCGTCGGACACACACATCTCGCTCGCGTCGCTGGCGCGGACGCAGCGCCTTCGGAACCTCGTCGACTCGATTGCCCCGGCGTTCGTGATCATTAGCGGCGACCTCGTACGCGACGCGCTCCGCGTGAGCGAAGCCGAAGCGGTGGGTTACTACGAGCTGTTCATGAAGGAGCGGAGCGCGTTTCGGACGCCGGTGTTCACCGTCCCGGGCAATCACGAGATCTTCGGCATCGAGCGTGACACCTCGCGTGTGCCGATCACGCATCCGCTCTACGGGCGCGCGATGTACCGTCACTACCTCGGGCCCGACTATTACTCGTTCACACGCGGGGGTGTCCATTTCGTGGGGTTGAACACCGTGGACATCGATGACAAGCAGTACTACGGCCACGTGGACAGCGTGCAGCTTGCGTGGCTGGAGCGTGATCTCGCGCGCCTGTCAGACACGATGCCGGTCGTCACGTTCGACCACATCCCGTTCTTCACGACAATCGAGGGGTTGAACGGGTACAGCGATCGGCCACCGGCACCATCCCTGATCACCGTGAATGGGAAGACGATGTTTCGGCACAGCGTGTCCAACGCGGGCGACGTGCTCGCGGTCCTACGCAAGCGCCGTCACGTGCTGGCCCTCGGTGGGCACATGCACGCGACGGAGCGCATCGAGTACGAGATGGCCGGCGTGAAGACGCGCTTCAATCAGGTCTCGGCGGTCGTCGGCAATTCGCGTGGGGCCGGGCTCGAGTCGATCTCGGGAGTGACGCTATACCGTGTGGAGAATGGCGAGATCGACGCAGGGCGCTTCATTCCACTCGACCGCCCGAGGTGACTCGTGGCTCGTTGCCTGACGCTTCCGCGGACTCGATTTCCGCAACTGTTGGCCCTTCTCGCTCTTCCCCATGCGTGAAAAGCCTTCGATTACGGTATCCGACGATGCCCGGAAGCACGCCGTGGCCGCGCTCCGCGATTACTTCGCGAAGAACATGGACGAGGAGATCGGCGACCTGAAAGCCGCGCTCCTCTTCGACTTCGTTCTCACCGAGCTTGGCCCGACGATCTACAATCAAGCGATAGCCGATGCCCGAGCGTATTTCGAGGAACGGGTGAGCGACCTGAGCGGGGTCTGCTATCACGCCGAGTTCCCTTCCTCTATCAAGCGGAAACGGTAGGCAACCGCGCCTCGACGTTGCCAAGACGCGCGTCCTCTGCGGTTCATTGTTTTTTTTGGAATCGATTCGGTAGACAACGAGCTCGCCGACACGAGGTTCGACTTGCTACGGCAGCCCGTACCCGGGCCCCCGCACTATGCGCCCTGGTTTCGTGCCCGTCACCTTGCCGTCCGCCACGACCGGAACGCCGTTCACCAGCACGTGGATCACGCCCTCGGAAAGCTGATGCGGTTGCTCGTACGTCGCGCGATCGATGATCGTATTGGGATCGAAGATCATGATGTCGGCGTACCATCCCTCCTTGAGCTCACCGCGGTCGCGAATCGAGAGGCGCGCCGCGGTGGCGCCACTCATCTTGCGAATCGCGTCCTCGAGCGTGAGCCACTTGTACTCGCGGGCGTAGCGCCCAAGGATCCGCGGGTAAGTCCCGTATGAGCGGGGATGCACGGCGAGACTGATGCTGTCGGGGTCGTAACCCGCGGCGTCCGTGCCAAACTTCATGTACGGCAGCTTGACCTGCACCGCGATGTTGGAGTCGGACGCGATGAAGATCACCTGCCCCAGCCGATTCCGCTCGGCGAGCGTGAGATCCATCAGGGCGTCGGCCCAATCCCTGTTCCACGCCGCCGCGATCTCCGGCAGACGCTTGCCCTCGTACTTCTTCAGCGAGTCCACCGTGAACCCGAGCACCTGAACGCCCTGCGGCGTGGCGCCGAGGCAGAGGCTCTCGAAGTTCGCGTTCTCGTCCGTCATCTCCGCCTTGATCCGCGCGCGGGTCGTCGCATCGCGCAGCCGGTCGAGCAACTTGCCGTCGGCGTGGGCCCACGGTGGGATGCACGACGACAGGTTGTTCGAGCCCGCGGTGTAGGGATACTGGTCGACCGTGACATCCTGGCCCGCGGCACGCGCGGAGTCGAGCTTCGCGATGACGGTCTTCATCTTCGGCCAGTTCTTCACCCCCGCCGCCTTGAGGTGATAGATCTCGACGGGGACGCCCCCCTCGCGGCCAATGCGCAGCGCTTCATCCACCGCCTCGACGAGGCGATCGCCCTCCGAGCGCATGTGCGTGATGTAGACGCCGCCGTACGGCGCCATCGCTTTGGCGAGCTCGATGAGCTCTTCGGTCGAGGCGTAGTTGCCCGGCGGATAGATCAACGCGCTGCCGATGCCGAACGCGCCGTCGCGCATGGCCTGCCTGACGACGAGGCGCATCGTGTCCAGCTCCGCCGGCGAGGGCGTGCCCTCCGCCAGGTTCTTCGCGTACTGCCTGACGCCGCCGGCGCCGAGGAACGATCCGATGTTGACCGACGCGGTGTGGCGCTCCATGGCGCGCAGCCACTCGCCGAAGCCGTTCGGCCCGACGAAGGTCCGCAGCAGCGGGGCGAGCGACGTATCGCCGCCGGAGCGAAGGTAGTCGGCGAGCATCGTCGTTGATACCTGGCCAGGCGTCTCACCCTCGCCCATGATCGCGGTGGTGACACCCTGGGTGATCATGCTGACGACGCGACTGTCGCCGGCGAGGAGCTGCTCCTCCGAGTGCGCCTGGATGTCTATCGCGCCGGGGGCGACGACGAGTCCACGAGCGTCGATGCGTCGCCGAGCCGGCACGCGGGCGAGCATCCCGGCTGGGGTAATGCGCGCGATGCGGTCGCTGACGATTCCCACGTCGCCATAAAACCACGGGTTACCGGTGCCGTCGACGATCTTGCCGCCGGTGATAACGATGTCGTACGAGGCGGGGTACGCGGGCGCGGGAGCCGAGGAGGGGCGTGTGCACGCCGCGAGCGCGAGAGCGAAGGCAAGGACGAAGAGTCTCATGGCGGCGAACATGGTCCGTCGTCGGTCGAGTCGCAACGTTGATGAGCCGTTGCGCGGTCGGCATCTTCTCAGCCCGAGTTACTGAAGGGGATCACCGGAGCGGCCCACCGCGTGAAGAAGACAGTCCTCCTCTACGGCGTCCTCGGCGGCGTCCTCATCGCTGCCCTGAAGCTCGTCGAGTACCGATACCTCGTCATCGAGCATTCCGTCGAGATCTATGGCGGCATTGTCGCGCTCATCTTCGCCAGCCTCGGGATATGGCTCGGCCTCAAGCTGACGCGGCCGCGCGAGACGATCATTGAGCGGGAAGTGCCTGTGCCGATCGAGGTGCGCGTGCCCGTGCCGGTAGCCGGGCCGTTCCGGCGCGACGAGACTCGGCTCGAGCAACTCGGCATCACCCCGCGCGAGCTCGAGATTCTCGAAGCCATTGCGGCCGGCCTGAGCACCCGTGAGATCGCCGAGCGGCTGTTCGTGAGCGAGAACACGGTCAAGACCCACACTGCCCGGCTGTTCGACAAGCTCTCGGCTCGGCGTCGGACGCAGGCGGTGCAGCGGGCCAAGGAGGAGGGGCTCATCCCCTGAACGGGTGATTTTCCCGCTCCCAAGGCAAAATCACCCGTTCGTGTGACGCGAAAATGAAGCGGCGCGGGCAAACTGGCGGCCGTCCACCCACGTTCCCACCTCAGTTCACGTTCAGAGGCTCGGCCATGAGAAGAGTCGTTCTCACCTTCGGACTGATCGCCGGCGGCATCCTCTCGGCGATGATGCTGGTCACGCTGCCGTTCCAGGACGCGATCGGGTTCGACCGCGGCGAGGTCATCGGCTACACGACGATGGTGCTTGCGTTCCTGCTCGTCTTCTTCGGCGTGAAGTCGTTCCGAGACAACGTGGCCGGCGGGAGCGTGACGTTCGGCCGCGCATTCGCGGTCGGCGCGCAGATCGCGGTGGTCGCGTCCCTCTGCTATGTCGCCACCTGGCAGGTTGTCTACTACAAGCTCGCGCCGGATTTCATGCAGAAGTACCAGGCACACGTCCTCGAGGAGGCCCGTGCGGAAGGCGCAAGCGACGAAGAGCTCGCCAGGCGGAAGGCGGACATGGACAAGTTCGCGGAGATGTACAGAAATCCGCTCGTCAACATCGGGATCACCTTCCTGGAGCCGCTACCGGTGGCGCTGGTCGTGGCGCTGGTGTCCGCGGGCGTGTTGAGCCGGCGGAGGAAGGAGCACCTCCTGGCGAATTCGGCTCTAACTAGTGCACCATAAAGGATTTACGAATAGCAGTGTCATCCCAGGCGCATCGACCCGCCCGCCACCACGGGCCCCGGGCTCCTCGGGATGGCACTGCTATGTCATGGTCGGGTGCACTCAGAAGGTGGCCCGGATGCCCAGGATCGGCCCTCGCGATCCTGGCGACACGTAGAGCGACGGCGTGCCAATGACGCGCGAGTCGCGGGACGCATCCACTACTGGGCTCCAGGTGTCCTGCCGCACCCCGATCGCTAGACCCGTTCCGACGAGCAGGCCGAGCGCTCCGCCAAGGACGCCCACTGCCGCCGCGCCGAACCCGCGGCCCAGGAAGTCGTCGTCGGAGGTCGTGGCGTAACCGACTAGCGCTCCCGCCCCGCCAGCGGATGCCGTGAGCCAGAGCGGTGCGGTCTTCGACCACATCGGGCGCTTTCGCCCGCTTGACGACTCGATGTGACTGACCTGCGACCACGGGATCGACATCATGACGTCACCGCGCGTGCGCAGCCTGATCGTGTCTCCGCTCACGGAACTCACGACGCCCACAAGCGGCTTGGGTGAGATGACGGGAGCGCTCACGCGGACGCGCGTCCCGGGTGGGGGGTTCGGAACCTGGGCGGTCAGCGTCTGGAACCCGCCGAGGACGAGAACCAGCGCTGCAACAATCAGAGACGAGCGAGACATGTGCGGCTCCATTGAGTGTTGTACTCACGATGGCCGCCTGGTTGCCTGCGCGCTCTACGCTGACTGACGTAGTCATCCCGAGGTAGTGGCGCCGACCTTAACGTTGACACAGCGGCCGCGGCAGGCCAATGCTCCCTGACTCAACGGCTGGAACACCCACCATCGACACCATCATGCGCCGAGTGCCGTTCGTGATCGCCGTCGTCGTCGCGGCGTGTACAGCGCGATCCTCCGGCGGAGTTCGCCCGACTCCGCGCGACGCTCACTTCGACGTCGTGCTCCGCGGAGGTTCCGTGGTCGACGGCACTGGGCGCCCAGCCTTCCGCGCCGACATCGGTATCGCCGGGTCGAGGATCGCGAAGATCGGGAATCTCTCGCGCGACAGCGCGACGACCATCATCGATGTGTCTGGCCTCATCGTCGCCCCGGGGTTCATCAACATCCATAGTCACGCGGCACCGGCGGCGTTGGCGACGGCGGCGAACATGCTCCGTCAGGGTGTCACCACTGAGATCCTCAATGCGGATGGCGGAGGGCCCCTCGACATCGCGCGACAGCTCGCGGCCGCGGAGTCCACCTCGCTCGCCGTGAACGTTGGCGCGTACGCGCCGTTCAATTCTGCGTGGAGCCGCGTGGTTGGGAACAGCGATCGTCGGCCGACGGATGAGGAGATCGGTCAGGTCACGGCGTTGCTCGACCGCGCCCTCGAGGCCGGGGCGTGGGGCGTATCGGCGGGCCTCGACTACAAGCCGGCGTACTACGCGAAGACGGATGAGGTCGTCGCGGCGCTGAAACCACTCGCCGGGTGGCGCACCAACTTCACGAACCACGACCGCCTAACGCCCGAGGCGGCGTACAGCTCGGTCGCCGCCATACGGGAAACGATCGAGATCGGCGAGCGCGCTGGC
This sequence comes from Gemmatimonadaceae bacterium, assembly GCA_036741775.1. Classification (GTDB taxonomy): domain Bacteria; phylum Gemmatimonadota; class Gemmatimonadetes; order Gemmatimonadales; family Gemmatimonadaceae; genus JAJKIV01. The sequence continues at coordinate 23,243 of DAINRQ010000009.1, forward strand.
CTCGTGCCGGTCATCACCCACATGAAGCTCCAGGGCAAGGACCAGGGGATGGCGGACAGCGCGCTCGCGATGATGCGCGCAGCAACAGCTCGCGGCGTGCACACGGCGGCCGACGTCTACCCGTACCTCGCCGGGCAGACCGGGCTCGCCTCGCTGTTCTTGCCAGGATGGGCGCAGGAGGGTGGCCGCGACGCACTCGTGCAGCGGCTGCGCGACTCGACGGCTCGCCCGCGTATCGTCCGTGAGACGGAGGAGGCGCTCGTCGCGCGCGTCGGCAATGCCGCGAACATTCGCGTGCTCTCACGCAACAAGACCGTCGCCGAGCTGATGGGCGAGATGGGTGGCGTGTCGGCTGGAGAAGCCATCGCGCGTGTCCTGGAGGTGGAAAGTCCCGGAATGATCGCGACGTTCGGCGTCGAGCCGGATCTCGTAAAGATCATGCAGTATCCCGACGCCGCCATTGCCTGCGACTGCGGGGCGGCAGCTCGTGCCGCGCACCCCCGCTTCTTCGGAACGTACCCGCGCGTGCTCGGTCGCTACGTCCGCGAGTCGCGCGCGCTAACGCTTCCTGACGCCGTGCGGAAGATGACCGCACTTCCCGCGACGATCATTGGCATGGTGGACCGCGGCTTCATCGCCGTCGGTATGGCGGCGGATCTCGCAGTCTTCGACTCCACGTCGGTCATCGATCGCGCGACCTACGAGGAACCGACGGCCGGGTCGGAAGGGATTCGTTTTGTCCTCGTGAACGGGCGAGTCGCGGTGCGGGACGGCGAGCCGACGGGCGTGGCGGCCGGACGCGCTCTTCGGCGCACACGAGCGATGATGAGTCGACCGATGTCCGTGTCGTCGCCCTCCCTCCGAATGGAGGGTGCGGACGACGGGCGGACCATCACCGTGGATCTGTCGCGACGAACGATGCGCGTCACCGACGCCGGCGAAGCGTTCGAGGCGACGGAGCTCGGGTTGCTCCAGACCGCGCCCAAGTGGGCCTCCGTAACCGGCCGCCTCCGCGTCTCGACGAGCGGTGAGGAGGCCGCCTTCGTGCTCATCGTCGATGAATCGTCAGGCACTGCTACGCTCGCGATCGACGGACGACCCACGCGGGCGTACAAGGTCACGTCCTAGTCAGGATCCCTACGCTCCTCCCTTCAACTGCCGCACCATCTCCTGCGCCCGCTGGAGCCCGGGGCGCAGCGCAACCGCCCGCTCGAAGTGGCGGAGCGCCTTCGCGGGATCCTTCTTCCCCACCCAGAAGTTGCCGAGGGCCATGTGGGCGTTCGCGCTGTTGGGGTAGAGCGCCGCGTTCATCTCGAACAACTCGAGCGCCACCGTCGAGTCGCGGCCGAGCGCGATGCGACCTACCTGGTCGACCATGGATTCGGGCGGGTCGAACTTGACGCCCAGCGCCGTCGAGGCGCGCGCGAAGTGCTCGGTGAGGTACTCCGGGCGTTCCAGCGCCTGGAGGAGCGCGACGTCGTACGCCTCGAAGATGAAACGGAGCGCATCGTACTCGGAGATCAGCGGCACGGAACCGTGGCTGTCACGCGGATAGTACTTGTACGCATACCGCAGCCCCGAGGCATTGTACGTCTCCAGGATGCTGTTGAACTGGACAATCGCGTTGAAGTGCGGGTTGAAGGTCGTGTCGCCGGCCTGGATGGTGTTGGCCTGAGCGACGAAGAGTGCCCGGCCGGCCGGCCCCGGCTTGCTGAACCTCTCGCGCGCCTGCTTGAGCAGGACACGGCTGTCCCACCACAGGCTCGGGTCGATCGCGACGTAGGCGTTGAACGTCTCCGGCATTGTATACAGCGCGTTGATCGCCGTGATGCCACCTAACGAGTGGCCGACGAACACGCGGTACGGCATCGTGCGGTAGGTCTGCTCGACGCGCGGGATCAGCTCGGTCCGGATGAACGTCAGGAAGTTCGCCATCCCGCCCGTGTTCGCGAGCGCCGGGCTGGGCCGTCCCTGAATGTCGCGGTCGACCTTCGTCGGCGTCATGTCGCGCGACCGGTTCGTGTTCGCGATCGCGACGACGATGATTTCCGGCAGCACGAACGTCCCGTTGACGCCGGTACCAAGGATCTGGATGAGCCCGGTGACGGAGTGGAAATGTGCGTCGCCGTCGAGCAGGTAGAGGACGGGATAACGTTTTGGGAGATAGGTCGTGTCGTTGTACGACGGCGGCGTGTACACGAGGAACCGCCGATTCTCCTTCAGCGTTGCCGACCAGACCGAATCGGCGGTCCCGATCGTGACGGCGTTGGTCGGCGCCTGCGACTCGAGGAGCCCGGCAGGGACGAACAGCAGCAGGAGAATCAGCGCGCGGCCGAGTCGCATGTGTGATCGGATGAAGGAGCGAGGACGATAGGTGGCGGTCTCGGAGTTGTCCACCGTCCCGCTGGCTCTTCCCCCGGCGAGGCGTGATCTTCAACGTCCAGGGCCGAAGCTGTACATCGCAGCGTGTCCGAATGACGAGCCGTTGGGTTCGTCGTGAAACCAGTAGCCGCCGCAGACGAACGTTGCCCAAACCCGTACTTCTCGCCGTCGACGACGACGCCGCCGTTCTCGCCGCCATCGAGCGCGACCTCCGCCAGCACTATCGCGCCGACTATCGGGTCATGAAGGCGGGCTCCCCACAGGAGGGGCTCGACACCGCGACGGAACTCGCCAAGCGCAACGTTCCCATCGCGCTCTTCCTCGTCGATCAGCGGATGCCAGGGATGGCCGGTGTGGAACTGCTCGGCGAAGTGTCGAAGCTCCATCCCGACTCCCGACGCGTGCTGCTCACGGCATACGCCGACACCGACGTCGCGATTGCCGGTATCAACGAGATCGGGCTCGATTACTACCTCATGAAGCCGTGGCACCCGCCCGAGCAACGGCTCTATCCCGTCCTGGACGATCTGCTCGCCGAATGGCAGGCACGCGTGATCCCCACGTTCGAGGGGATCCGCGTCCTCGGCTCCGAGTGGTCGCCCGCCTCGTTCGCGGTGAAGGAGTTCCTGTCGCGGAATCGGGTGCCGTACCAGTGGGTGGACATCGAGCGCGACGCGACGGCGCGCACGCTCGTCGAGTCCCTCAACGGTGATCTGGCGCGGTTGCCGGTCGTGGTGTTTCCCGATGGCAAACACCTCGTGGCGCCGACTCCCACCGAGCTCGCGGTGCAGTGCGGCCTGCAGACGCAGGCGACGCGCCCCTTCTACGATGTCGTCGTCATTGGCGGCGGCCCGGCGGGACTCGCGAACGCGGTGTATGCCGCCTCCGAAGGGCTGCACACGGTGCTGATCGAGTCGCATGCGCCGGGCGGACAGGCCGGCACCAGCTCGCTCATCGAGAACTACCTCGGCTTCCCGTCCGGCGTGACGGGCGCGGACCTCGCGCACCGGGCCACGACGCAGGCGCGCCGGTTCGGCGCCGAGCTGCTGACCGCGCAGACCGTCGTGGGCTTACGACGTGAGGACCCGTACCGCGTGGTGGTCCTCGCGGACGGCACCGAGCTCACGACGTACTGCGTCATCATCGCCACGGGGATGAGCGCGCGGACGCTCGACGTCCCTGGCATCGAGCCGCTGCAGGGCGTGGGCGTCTACTACGGCGCGGCGATGACGGAGGCCGCGCGCTACCGGGCGAAGGACATCTGCGTCGTTGGTGGGGCCAACTCGGCGGGTCAGGGCGCGCTGTTCTTTGCGCGCCACGCGCGCCAGGTGAACATGCTCGTGCGCGCGAGCGATCTGCAGGCGTCGATGTCCCGCTATCTCATCGACCGCATCGAGACGGCCCCGAACATTCACGTCGTGAGCGGGGTGGAGGTCTGCGCGGTGAAGGGCGACACGTCGCTCGAGGGCGTGGTCGTGAAGTCCGTCGGCTCGGGCGACGTGCGCGTGCTGCCGGCGTCGGCGATGTTCATCTTCATCGGCGTTCGGCCGCACACCGAGGCGTTCCGGAACGTGGTCGAATGCGATGCGACCGGGTTCGTGTTCACCGGCGCCGACTTGCCGCAGGAGCACGGGCGGGCGCGTGGTTGGACGCTCGAGCGCGAGCCGTTCATGTTCGAGACGAGCGTGCCGGGCGTCTTCGCGGCCGGCGACGTGCGCTTCGGCGCCCCGAGGCGCGTCGCGGCGGCGGTCGGCGAAGGCTCGGCCGCGATCTACTCGGTGCACCGTTACCTGCAGACGGTCTAGATGTCGTCCCGCGCAGACGTTGTCATCCCGAGCGGAGCGAGGGATCGCCGTCGTCCGGTAGAAGGGCATGGCCTCTCTACCAGGACGCTGTGAGAAACCATGAACGCAGATTGCGCCGATTTCGCAGAAGAACGCAGATTCTCCCTCTACCGGGAGGCTGGATACTCTCGCCAGCGGCCGGGAAGAGAACGGGCCCGCCCTATTCTCCTTCGTTCTTGCGCTGCTAGCCTCACCGTATAGAGGGCTTCTGCGAAATCGGCGGAATCTGCGGCCATCTGCGTCAGGTCTTCTCAGATCCTCCTGGTAGAGGGGCCAAGCCCGCTACCGGGATGCCTGCGAATCCTCGACTGCGCCGCTACGCGGCTCCGCTCGGAATGACACGTTGACCACCTCGCCGCGCCCCATATGACCGACCCGACCGTAGTAGCCCTCCTGGCGAAGCACAAGCTGCTCGGCGCCGCGCCGGCCACCGAGCACGAGTGGTTGGCGGCGCACGGCACGCGGCGGAGCCTCGCCGTTGGCGAGGTGCTCACGCACAAGGGCGAGCTCGCGAGCGCGCTCTACATCCTCTTTTCGGGGTACGTCGTCATCCGCGTGGATCGCGGCGCCGGCTCGCACAAGATCTTCGAGCGTCGCGGCGGCGAAGTCAGCGGGATGCTGCCGTATTCCCGCGGGACTCGGCCGCCTAACGACGCGGTGATCGAGGAGCCGACGGAGCTGCTGGCGATTCCCGCGGAGCACCACACGGAGCTGATCCACAAGTGCCCCGTCGTGACGGCGGCGCTCGTGCACGAGATGGTCGATCGCGTCAAGCAGTTCAACGCGAGCGACCTGCACGACGAGAAGCTCGTCTCCCTCGGAAAGTTGGCCGCGGGGCTCGCGCACGAGCTGAACAACCCGGCGTCGGCCGCGGTGCGCAGTGCCAAGGCGCTGGAGGAGAGCTTCAGCGAGGCCGAAGCGGCAGCCGCGGCGATAGCCGCCGCTCGGCTGTCGGACGAGCAGCTGGCAGCCATCGAGCGCGTGCGTCAACAGCGGGTACCGCCGACCGAGGCCGCCGTTCGCTCGGCCATCGCCCGCGCCGACGAGGAGGACGCACTTGGCGAACGGCTGGAGGACCTGGGTGCCACCGCGAACTGGGCCGTTCCCCTGGCCGAGGCCGGGCTCAAGCCAACGGCGCTCGATACACTGGCGGCGGTCGTCAGCGGCAACGCACTCGAGGCGGCGCTCCGCTGGATCACCGCGGGATACTCGGTGCGCACGCTCGCGTGGGAGATCGAGACGGCGACGTCGCGGATCTATGACCTCGTGAACACGATGAAGGGGTTCACGTACATGGATCGTGCCCCGATGTTGGAGCCCGTCGACGTGCGTCGTGGGCTGAACGAGACGCTGGCGCTCCTGGCCGCCAAGACGCGGTCGAAGTCGGCCAAGGTGACGCTGGCGTTCCCGGATGACCTTCCGCGCGCGCATGCGGTTGGTCCGGAGCTCAATCAGGTCTGGATCAACCTCATCGAGAACGCGCTGGACGCGGTGGCGCCGGGCGGACGTGTGACCGTCACGGCCGGTCGCGAGCTGGATCGCGTGGTCGTCTGCGTGACGGATGATGGCGCCGGCATCCCTCCGGACATCAAGGGCCGGATATTCGATCCGTTCTTCACGACGAAGCCCGTCGGCGAAGGGACGGGCTTGGGCCTCGACATCGTGCGGCGCATTCTCCGGCGGCACGAGGGAGAGATCGACGTGGATTCGATCCCGGGTCGCACGCAGTTTCGCGTGAGCCTACCCATCGCGCGTTAGGCGTACTTGCACCGTGACGCGAGCAGACCCGTCGCGGCAGTGAGATCGATGTCAGCGATGAGTAGACCTTCCTCCCCGTACGGCTGGTAGCTGAGCAGCGTCCCATCGGGATTCGCGACCGCCGACGTCGTCGGCGACCCGTGACTCGCGCAGTTCACGGTCGCGAAGTAGCACGTGTTCTCCGCCGCGCGGCACAGCACTGCCTTCTCGTGAAACGAGTTCGGCGGCTCCGCGTAGCTCACCGGCCGGTGACTCCCCGGCTCCGCCTCGTGAAAGTGTGGGTGGAACACCACCTGCGCGCCCCGCCTAACGGCCCAGCGAACCGTCTCAGGATACCGCCATCCCTCGTGACAGATCACCACACCGAACGTCAGCGGGCCGGTCGTGAACACGCGACGGTCCGTACCCGGCACGTAGACACTGTCCTCCGACGGATCGATCTGCACCTTGTCCTGGAAACCGGCGCGCGTGCCATCCCGCTCGATGACGAGCGCCGTCGCCATTGGCTTGCCGTCCACAATACGCTCGGTGCCGAGGACGACGGCGACGTTCGCTCGTGCGGCGGCCGCCGCGATCGTGGACCACGCCGCGTCGAGAAACGCCGCATTCGGGGCCGGCACCGCTTTCCCCGGCCCTCGGTAGCCAGGGACATAGCACTCCGGAAAGCAGACGATGCTCGCACGCTCGGCGCCGGCACGTGCGACAGCTTCCTCCGCGAGGAGCACGGACTCCTCCGGCGTGGCGGGGTGTCGGAGGTTGGCGAGTGCGATGCGGACGGTGGCCATGACCCAAAATATCGCTCGCCGGCCCGGGGTCAGAGCAATTTCCCGTACCGCTCAATGCGACGCGCCAGGAAGTCGCGGATCAGAGCGGCGATCGCCGAGCCGTTCGTCTCGAGCGCGCATCGCCGGCAGCGAGAGGAGTCACATGGACTCGAGTGCCGCGCGCATCGCGCCGGCGACGCGTGTCCACTCCTCGGTTTCAGCGGCGAGTTGGCGGCGACCGGCTTTCGTCAGCTCGTAATACTTCGCGCGGCGATTGTTCTCGGACTCGCCCCACGATGATTTGAGCCACCCTTTCTCCTCCAGGCGGTGTAAGGCGGGGAAGAGTGAGCCGGGGCGAACGACGTAGGCTCCGCGCGTGATCTGTTCGACTCGTCGCGAGACGCCGAGGCCGTGGAGCGGCTGCAGGCTCAGCGCCTTGAGGATGAGGAGATCGAGGGTGCCCTGCAGGAGTGGAGTCTCGCGAGGCATGCGGCTCCTATAGTCATTCGATACGAGAAGGTACCCTGGACCGGGGCGGCTGTCAACGCAGGGCGCAGCGACAGGGGCGGAGCCAGCCGGAGTCTTCGGCCGACACTCGTCGTCGGCTCGCTGTGGGCGGTGACGGCCCCCTCCGCCGTCAGCATCGCCAACGCCCTGAGACTCCAACGACTGCACGCGTTAGGTATCAGCCCAGTCCATGTTGTCATTCCGAGCGCAGCGAGGAATCGCAGGCATCCCGGTAGAGGGACCAGTCCTCTACGAGGACGACGGCGGTTCCTCGCTACGCTCGGAATGACAGGCGACGTGACCAGCAGCCCGCGTCGTGGGTCAGTCCTACTGATGAGCCGATTCATCGTCGCGCCTGCACTTCTCATCGCGGTCATGGCCTGCGCCGAACCGGCGTCGCCGCGCCGACCCGTGACGCTCTTTCCCACGGGGTTGAATCTGTTCATGGGTGAGCGGGCGCAGATCGAGGCGGTCAACGAGACGTCCGTGCACTGGCGGAGCACGGCGCCGTCCGTCGCCTCGGTCGATGGCCACGGCTTCGTCACCGGAGTGACCCCCGGACTCGCGTACGTGTGGGCTGTTCGTGGAATCGACAGCGCGTCCGCGATCGTGTTCGTCTCTCGCCCGGTGTGCGCCGGGGCAACCACCATCCAGCCGGCGAACGCGACGATTGCACCGGGAGAGTCCGTAGTCGTCGGAGCTCGCGAGAACTGCGCGTTATCGCTGCCGAACGGGTTTCAGTGGGCATCCGCGGATACGACAGTCGCGACCGTCGAAGTCCGCGACAACTTCCCGGATCGCTCGACGGCGATCGTCACGGCGAAGCAGCCAGGCCAGGTGACCGTGCGCGTCCCCTGAGTCGGTGGCGCGCACGGCATCCGGCGGCTTTTGAACGATGCTCGGCTAGCCCTCGCCCTCGACGCCCGCGAGGATCGTCGGCGGACGCTCATCGCCTGACGTGATCGACTGAAGCGTCAGCGTCAGCCCGAACCCCGCGAAGCGTGACTTCACGAGCAGGGGATAGCGGCGCTTGTCATCGGAGAACCACACCTCGGCCTCCCCGCCCTCCGAGAAGATCCCCTTCGTGCGAATCGTTGGCGACACGACCACAGCCGCGAACGTGCCAGCCGGCACCTGTACCTCATCGCGGCGCACGCCCGTCAGCACGACTGGATTGCGATCCGGACGGAAGTAGCGGTCTTCGCGTCGCGTTTCGCCGACGTCCACGCCGGCGGCCCGCACCGCGTAAATGAACGAGCCGTCGTCGAGCGGGTTCGACACACTCGCCGTGAGGGAGTCATCGTTTTTTCGATATTGCGCCTTCTCCGGGTAGATCTCGTACGTCGTCGTGCGCTTATACCGGCCCTCCGAGATCTGCTGGCGGTGCCGCAGTGACGAGAGCGTCTCGACATCGATCCAGCTCTCGTAGCGATCGTGCACGCGGAAGAACGGGATCCCGCCGTCGATCGTGAAGACGACGTGGTACGCGGGCCTCCCACGGACGATCTCGATCCCTTCGACGCGCATGCGTGCCGTACCCGCGCGGAGCTTCCCGAACGTGGCGCGGTAGACGAGCTCTTCACCAACGTTGAATGGGACGGGCGCTGCCTTCGTCGCGGCAACGGGAACCGTCTGGCCCTCGAGGGTGCGAGGGAGGGAGAACGAAGTCAGAGCGGCGGCGCTCGCCATCGCGAGGGCGCTCTTCCGCAAATTGTTTGGTCGCATTGGCATCTCTCCAGGTTCGAGCTGTTCGAGTGCGGCCATCTCTTCGCACCCGCCGAGTGGGCTCTACCTGTGCGTCGAACGACGCAATCGAATATCGACACCCGGGCGTTCCTTTGATTCGTTGGGGGTCAGACTCCTAACCCATCATTTGATTGCGCAATCGGGTGGGCGCGGAGGACACGGCAGCGGCGAACGCGGAGGACGCGGGTGAACCGATCGCATGCTTCCAGTCCGGCGTCGCGGGCCAGTCGGAACTGCGATGACGCGGATGGGGCGGAAACGGCCGGATGACGGCTCTGCACTGACGCCGCGGCGCACAACGAGCCGGAATTGAAGGGGAACAGCCGCCCGGGCCGCCACCGTCACCGGGCGCCCCCCCATCGATGGCCGATTCCCGATTCCCGACAACGATCCGGCCGCTTCCGCGTCATCCGTCGCGTCGCAGTTCCGACCGACCCGCGCGCGCCGGACTGGAAGCGCGGCGGTGTACGTACATACAGCGGACGCGCGCGTCCGCCCGACGGCGCGACAAGATCAGTCGCCGCGCAACGCCCTCGCCGGATCCAACCGCGACGCGCGACGCGCAGGCACCCAGCTCGCCGCCGCGGCAACCACGGCCAGCAGCACCACCGCGCCCACCATGCTCGCCGGGTCCGTGGGACTCACGCCGTACAGCAGTGCGCCGAGCACGCGCGTGACCGCCAACGCTCCCGCGAGACCGATTACGATCCCCACGCCGGCCACGACCATCGCCTGACGCGACACCATCCGCCGCACCTGCACGGGCTGCGCACCGAGCGCGAGGCGCACCGCCACCTCGCGCGTGCGCAGGCTCACCACGTACGAGACCACCCCATAGATCCCCACCGCACCGAGCACGAGTGTCACCGCCGACGCGATGCCGAGCAGCAGCAACGTGAACGATGTCCGCGACGCCGCCTGCGCCAGGATGTCCGACATCGATCGCGCGGCATACGTCGGCACGGCGGGGTCGAGCACACGCACCGCGCGCTGCACCGCCGCAGACACGGCAGCCGGGTCGCGATCCGATCGGGCCACGAACGCGAGCTCACGCGGCGTCCACAACGGACGCTCCATCTGACCGCCCGGTCGACCCCCGCCTAACGCCACGACGACCGGGAAGTAGATCATCTCATCCGGAGGCTCGTCGAGTCCGGTACCACGCACGTTCCCCGCGACGCCAACGACCGTGTACCAGGGCCCCACCGGCCCCGTGCGCACACGCTTCCCCACCACCGGTTCGCCGCGCCAGTACCTCTCAGCCAGCGCTCGGCTCACGATCACTTCGTCGCGCGCGCGCGCCGGGTCGGGGGCATCGAACGCTCGCCCCTCGAGCAGCGGTACGCCCATCGCGCGGAAGTAGCCCGGGCTCACGAACGACACCTGATGCACATTCGGCATCGTGCCCGGGGTGAGCGGACGATCTTCCACGAAGAGCGCCGTATCGCGCCGCGACTCCTCGACGAGCGGCAGCTTCGACGCCACCGCCACTGCCACAACGCCCGGCACCGAGGCGATGCCGTCGAGTGCGTGGACGATGAACCGCGCCGGATCGCCGGGCGCACCGTACGTGGCCTGCGGAAGCGCGACGCGGAACGTGGACACGTTCGCCGCGTCGAATCCCGCGGGAACCGCGCGCAGACGCGCGAAGCTGCGCGCCATGAGCCCGGCACCCGTGAGGAGGACCACGGCGAGCGCCATCTGCGCCGCGACCAGCGCGTGCCGTGCCCGATGTCGTCTTCGCCCCGCCGTAACCGCGCGTCCCGAGTCGCCGAGGACCGTCCACGCCGACGCGGCCGCCGCGCGCAGCGCCGGAATGGCCGTCACGAGCAGCATCGCCAGTACCGTCACACCGACGGCGACCATGAGCATCGTCGCGTCCACGCTCAGCTCGGCGAGGCGCGGAATATCGACGGCACCCTCGAGCGATCGCAGGACTCGAACCCCGACGAGCCCGAGCACGAGCCCGAGCACGCCCCCTGCCACCGTCACAATCGCGCCCTCCGCCAGCTGATCGCGCACGAGCTCCGCTCGGCTCGCGCCTAACGCGCGCCGCACCGCCAGCTCGTGCTGGCGCTGCTCCGCCCGGACCAGCACGAGGTTCATGACGTTCGCGCACGCGACGAGCAGCACGCACGACACGGCGCCGAGAATCACCCAGAGCACGCGGGCGACGTCGCCGACCACGACGTCGCGCAATGGACGGACGATCGACTGCATCCGCGTCTGCGTGATGGCGTCGACGGTCAACCGTCCTGGAAACACCACGGGGACGTCGGGCAGCAAACGCTGCAGGTCTGCCGAGGCCATCGCGGTCGATACGCCATCTCTCAAGCGCGCGACACCGCGGTAGTCGAATGCGGCGGACGCCGTGTTCGCCGGGTCGAGTCGAAGCGGGACCCACAGGTCCGTTCGCGTCGACGGCAGGCCGAAGTCCGCGCGCATGATGCCCACGACCTCGTGCGCGACGCCATCGATCTCGATCGTGCGACCTACGACGGACGGGTCGCCCCCGTACTTCCGCTCCCAGAGACGCTGCCCGAGTAGCACCACGTGTGGCGCAGTGGGGACGTCGTCACGCGCGGCGATCGCGCGACCGACGAGGGGCGCGGCGCCAAGCACCGAGAAGGCGCTCGCGCTGACGCGTCCCGCGGCGACGCGTTCCGCACGCGCACCTTCGGCCGTCGAGGCGCCGTGAAGCTGCCCGACGTTCACCGACGTCACCCGATATACGGCGACGCCGCTGAACACGCGGTTCGCACTCGCGTAGTGGAGGTACGTCGCGTCCGACTGCTCCACGCGCGTCACGCCCGAGATGGCGAGTGTGTGCGACAGGTCCACGAGCCGATCTGACCTGGGGTACGGTAGCGGCCGGAGTACGACGGCGTTGACGACGCTGAACACCGCGGTCGTCGCGCCGATGCCGAGCATCAGCGTGAAGACCGCGGCGAGGGAGAACGCCGGCGCCCGCCGGAGTCGGCGGGCGGCGTGGGCAAGGCTGCGGGCGACAGGAGTCACGAGCGTCCTCCGCGTGAAGTCGCGTTGAACCCTAACGACGTCATTGTCGCCCGCGATCCGACGCGGGCGCCAGTCCGTGATGTCAGGCGGTCGTCATAGGCACGTCAGACGGCGCGCAGAACTGCGCTTCGTGCGCTCCGTCTGCACCCGCGCCGACCGGACCCGTGTAGATCTGGCGAAGCTCACACTCGCCGGCGCCGACCACGGAGAGAAAGCGCTTTGCCATCTCGATCGCCTCGGCCTTCGATTGGGCTTCCAGCAGCGCGAATCCCGCAATGAGCTCCTTCGACTCGGTGAATGGCCCGTCGGTGACCGTCACTTTGGCGTTGTCGAGCCGAACGCGGGCGCCGAATGCGCTCGGGAGGCAGCCCTCGGTGGCGATCAGCTCGCCGGCCTTCATCGATTCTTCGACGAGCTTGCCCATCTTCTCCATCATCTCGGGCGACGGCGGCGTGTTCGTCTCGACGCCCTTGTAGATCGACAGGAATCGCATGTGGTGTGTCTCCAATGTCGTGAGCAGGTTGAAGCCGTCCTTCCGCCCCGTTCGGACGGAATGGCGCGGTGCTACTACCGACACGTCGAACGACGGGAGGCAAGATCGACACGCCCTGTTTGCATCTGTTCGCGGGCCGCTCGCCGCGGGGCCTGAATTCGATAGAACGGTCCAGGTCATGCGGCGTGACGCGGGCATTCCCTTCGCCGCATTCTTGTTATGCCTCTTCATTACGAAAATCTCGATCCCATCACGCGCCGACATGCCATCGCCGAGCTCGACCGGGAGATCGCCGCAGGGACGTTCCATGCGTCCGAACGTCTGCGGCCGACGGCCATCGACTCGTACCAGCGGCTGCTGCGCGAGGCGCTCAGCTACTACGATGACCTCTGGCTCGAGGAGCGCGCGTCCGATCTGATCGTGGACGTCGAGCCGCGGCGGACGGCGAGTGGCGGGCAGACGACCGCCAAGGTGCCGCAGATGGCGTCACGGATGTTGGCCGAGGGCGACTTCAACCGCTACTACATGCGGGGGGTCGCGTTGCGGGCCGTCGAGGAAGGGCGCCAGATCGTGGAGGTGTACCGCGCTCGGCTCTCACATGAGCCGAGGCGCGAGTCGGCCGAGCTGGAGGGCAATCGCCTCGCTGCGCGTGAGGTGTTGGAGCAGCTGCGTGGCGAGTCCACGGCTGAGCCGGCGGTTCGACTGGGACGACCCAACTCGGGGTTGAGCCTGCGGCTCGTCTAGCGGGCCGTCGGCGCAGGCGGATGCGGACGGACATCGGTTCTCGTGCGGTTGCCGCGTCCGCCGTTGCCGCGCCGGCGATGCCGCGCCCTCCGCGCCATGGTCGCTCATTCTCTCAGCGCTGAATCGCACCGGTCCGCCTAACGATTCGTGACGCCGACGCACACGGTGGTGCCTGCTTCACGCGTCCTCTCGACCGTGCGATGCCGATGAGCGGAGAAGCGAGGTTCGTCGCTCGGATCGGAACAGCTCGTGACGCGATTTGCAATCCCTCAACGCGTCGCCGAAAGTACCGACGGCGCGGCAGGGATCTGCATCGCACTCAGCGACGCATGGCGCGGTGTCTGCAGGCCGCATGAGACGCTGCGTGACTTTCCGGGCGCCCGCCGGCCCAGCTCGCGGCAGCCCCGACGGCGGCCACGCTACCAGAAGTCAGGAGGTCGGAATGAGCGAGCGGGAGCGCAACGAGATCGTCCCGATGGCGGACCCGAACAACCGTACCGATCAACCGAAGCCCAAGCCTACGCACGGGGACCCTAACGTCCACGCGAAGAGCTCGCCGGAGGCGCTCGCGCAACGTGATAGCGGACAGCCCGGCGGCGGCGCGGGGCGGCGAGATGACGTTGGGCGGTCCGGCGTGTATCCGATCTCGGGAGACGAACGCCCGCAGGGCGACGCAGAGCTGCGCCCGCTCGGCGATTGGGCTGGTGGCGACCGCGGAATCGAAGGCTACGAGGGCAGCGGTGGATCCGAGCTCGTCATGCGCGATGGTGTCGTCCTCGGCGGACTGACGTCCGACGGCGCTGGCCGCCCGACGATCGACACGCACGGCAATCCCGAAGCGCGGCGCGAACGGGATGACACGGGGACCGAGTCACCCGATCGCGCCGACGACGCGGGCGGTTCTACCGCTCGGCGTTCCAGTCCGTGAGAGCGGCGACGACGAACGTCAGGGCCGTGAGGCCGTAGCAGAGGTTGCGGGCGGCGCGGTGGCGCCGGAATCCGAGGGCGCGCGGCATGAACGGGAGCGCGAGAGCGATGGCCGCCTCGGTCGCGCCGTGCGCCTTGAACGGCACGAGACGCTTCGCGCTCAGGGGATAGTTCGTGACCGCTGACAGGCCGGTGTACCCCGCCGCCAGTGAGGCGAAAAGGCGCCGAGCCTTCGGCGGGAAGTTGTACAACGCTGGCGCCGCCGCGACGGCGGCCGACGTCGTGTAGTCGAGTATTCCGTGGACGCGGGGAGAAATCGGTTGACGCACGATCGGGCTCCGGAAATGGTTGGCGTCAACCCAGTGCGAAGATCGTTCCCGCTCGGCCGGTCGCCGCAGGCTCGACGCCTAACGCGCATCGATCCTCAGGACGTACTCCCGTGGTCGAGGTCGCCCTCACCCATTTTCTCCACGTCAGGCGTCTGCGGCGGCTATCAGCTATCAGTAAGGCGCACGGGCCGGCCCCACGCTCGCGCGTAGCCGTCCGGTGTACGCCTGCCATCCCGAGGAGGGATACGGATTGTGCGGATGGAACGGATGGGGGCGGATCGTCCATCGCGACGGAGAGGCGGTCTCGCGATGACCAGGGAAATGAAGGAACGGCCGTCGGGACGCCACTGTCCCTGGAGGCTGTTCCCCTCCTCCCATTCGGTCATTGCGCGCGGGCGCGTCCCGGCCTCGGAGCGATCCGTTTCATCCGTTCGCTCCGCACAATCCGCATTCCCCCTGCACGGGGCCCGGCCCAGCCGAGTGGGGCGGCGCGCGCCGCTAACCACAACGCCGCCAATCCGACGCCTATCGATCTCATCGTAATCGACTGCTGCTCAGCGCGCCTCGATCAGCTCGATGGCAAGTCCATCCGGATCTTCGATCATGATCGCGCGCACGTCGCCGAACGCGTACGGCTCGAGGAGGACTTTCACCCGCGCGCGACGGAGCCGCTCGACGAGCCCGGCAAAATCCTTGACTGCGAACGCGACGTGGTCGAGCGCCTGACCGCGCGACGGCACGAGCGGAAGGTCACGCCCACATCGGTCGCCCACACACTGACGTGGGTACCACGACATCACTCCGTTGGCGAACCGGACGCCGCCCGAGGGTTGGCGAATCGTACCGGCACGCTCGAGTGACGGCCATCCCGGCTCGCCACGAGCGACCTCGCACGGGTCCCACGGTTTGCGCGGCGTCTCCTTGCCGCTCGAGTCGCGTACCGGGGGCAGCTCCATCCCAAGGTTCTCGACGTACCAGTTCGCGGCGCAGCGCGGGTGCTCGTGGTAGAAATGGATGTGCGAGAGGGCATCGCGCGTACCTGGCCCACCAGTGAACTCGAACAGCACGCCGTCCGGCGCGACGACGTAGCTGAACCCACCGTCGCGCGGTGGCACCGGGGGAGCGGTCGCGAGCTGCGTCGCGCTTACCGTACCCGCGTAGGGCGTGAGCCCCGAGCGCCACACGCCGACCGTGTCGTCGGGGGACGTGAACAGCGGTAGATGCGTGACGCCAAGCGCCTCGAGGCGCGGCTTCATGTCCGTCGTGTTCGTCGTGGCGCCGATGTGCCAGAACGCGCTCTGTGGCTCAGACCTCTGGAGGTAGGGACGCCACGCGCCCGGTGGTGGCCGGTCGACCCGATTGAAGAGCAGGAGCATCTCAGCGGCAACGCCAGGGTGTCCGGCAACGACGGTGCGTTTTGCGCTCGGCCACACGCGGAGGTACCACGCGATGGCGCGATCGGGATCGACGGAATTGAGCCCAACGTGGTGCAGCTCCGGGCTCGCCGCGCGATCCGGCACCTGCGCGTGCCCCGCACCGCCGCCCGCTCCGAGGAGACCAACGGCCGCAATGAGGCTGACCCTCGTCATTCGCGTGTGGCGCATACCTAACGACCGTGGTTGATCCCGCGCGGGCTTGATGGCAGCTTCAATAGTACACCAACCGGAGGGCGTATGGCGACTCGACGATCGCGACGCAGGCCGGAGTTCACTCGCGTTCACGTCGTGCGCGCGCAACTGGCCGTGCACGAGCTCTCGAAGGCGGGCACGAGCCTGCACGTCGAGATCAGCGCTCGAGGGGAGAAGATCGGCGAGTTGGAAATCGGCCGTGGATCACTCTACTGGAAGGGGGGGAAGCGTCAGATCCGCAAGCGGCTTCGCTGGCCGCAGTTCGCGGAGCTCATGGACAAGCTCGCGTACGGCGAGTCGTAACATGTCGACCGGAGACTCGATGGACGACCAACCGACGTGCGGCAAGGGACTCGCCGCCAGCTCCACGCTCCCCGCGGCACTCGGCGCCGTTGCCGCGGCGCTGAGCGAGGTGCTCGTGGCTCACCAGGCATCGCTCGACGTGACGGACGCCGATGCGAAGCGTGAGCACGACGCCTACCAGGACATCGCGAATGCGCACCGCCTGATAGCCGCCCAGCTCGACGCCGCTGCGAAACGCATGGCCGCGTACCGGGATCTGCCGATGGGCCCCCACGACATGGACGTGATCATGGGGCCGCGTGCCGTGAGCGCGTTCGTACGGTTCGTGGAGCGCGAAGAGGCGTTGCTCACGCTCCTCCAGCAGCGGCTCGAGGAGGATCGCGCCATGCTTGCCGAGATGCAGCGGCCGTCCGAGTCGGCCTGAGCAACGCACCATGCGCGAGTCGCCTGCGACGCTGCTTCCGCTCGTGATCTTGGCTCTGCTGAGCGCGAGCGCTCACGCGTCGGCCCAGACGCCCGCCGTCCCGCCACCGGCGCCGCAGAACCCGTCGCCCATGGTCGAGCACACACGGGCGCACGGGCGGATTCCGCAACACGAGCCACCGGGCAAACGCCGGTCGTTCACCGGGCCACTGGCCAAGCCCGTCCAGCTCTACCTCCCGTTAGGCGCCGAGCGTGCTGGGGAGTTGCGGTTGGTGGTGTTCTTTCATGGGGCATCGTTCATCCCTGAAGTCGCGGCGTCGAAGCTCGGCGGCCAGTACGCCGTCGCGACGGTGAACCTTGGCCCGGGCTCCGGCGTCTACGACCGTACGTTCAGGGACCCCGCGGTGTACGATTCGCTCGTCGCGCAGATCGCGCGGGAGGCGACGGCCGAGCTGGCGCGACCGGCGTCGTTCTCGCGGGTGGCGCTCGTGGGATTCAGCGCCGGCCACGGTGCCATCCGTGCGATTCTCCGCAATGCGCGCCACTTCGACGCGGTGGACGCGGTGTTGCTGCTCGACGGCCTCCACACGAGCTACGTCCCCGAGGGAACAGTGATGGCGGAGGGCGGCACGCTCGATACGACCAACCTCGACCCGTTCGTTCGCTACGCGCGTTCGGCCATGCGCGGCGAGAAGCAGTTCGTCGTGACGCACTCGGAGATCTTCCCGGGCACGTTTGCGAGCACGACGGAAACCGCCGACTACCTCGTGCAGACGCTCGGGCTCCGGCGAACGCCGCTGCTGCGCTGGGGACCTAACGGGATGCAACAGTTGAGCGAGGTGCGTCAGGGCCGGTTCGAGATCCTCGGGTTTGCGGGCAACACCGGCCCCGATCACATTGATCACGTCCACGGGTTGCCGGATTTTCTGGGACGCATCGAGCGGCGGTAGGGACCGGTCTCGTAACGGCAGGAGACAGGATGGACGGGATTGCCAGGATGGCCACTCGGCCGTGAGAGCTCCTCGCTCGATGGACCGGAATGAGAAGTGGGAACGGCTCCGGGGTCGGTGGCGTCCCGGGCGGCCGCCCCCCCTTCTCTTCAGGCCGCTGGCGAGACCGACCGTGCTGCCGCTCGAGTCATCTTCGTCATCCTGCCCATCCTGTCCATCCTGTTTCCTGCCGTTCAATGACCGGTCGCGATGCTGGCTCGCGCGATGAAGCTCGGAGAGCGGAACGGCAAAGGCAAAAGACAAAGGCAAAAGACAGGATGGACAGGATTAACAGGATGACGAAGATGACCAACGCGGCAGCGGCGCTGCTCTCGCAAGCGGCCTGAATGAA
The DNA here is from genome assembly GCA_036741775.1 of Gemmatimonadaceae bacterium. Lineage (GTDB taxonomy): Bacteria > Gemmatimonadota > Gemmatimonadetes > Gemmatimonadales > Gemmatimonadaceae > JAJKIV01. The sequence continues at coordinate 41,450 of DAINRQ010000009.1, forward strand.
AGAGGGGACGGCCGCCCAGGACGCCAACGGTCGCGACGCGATGGCCATCGATTCCCGATTCCCCCCGCCCGATTCCCGCCAAATCATCCGGCCGTTTCCGCGTCATCCGCGTCATCGTCGTTCCGACCGGGCCGGCACACGAACCCTACCGCAGGAGCCGTTCACCCTGCGGCTAGCAGCACCAGCTAACAGCCACCAGCTCCTCGCTACAGTCACCCGCGCGGTGCACACTCCTGGTTTCCAGGTATCCTGCAAATCCGACTCTCGGACGCAACATGCACCTTGACGATCCCAGCCCGAGTCGCCGCGACTTCGCGACCCGATTACTCGGCGCCGTCGGCCTGCTCGCAGTCGCGCGCCGGATGGACGCGTTTGAACCGCGGGAGCTCTCATCGGACTACACACTGCACAGCGACGTGATGGTCGCGATGCGCGATGGCGTGCGCCTCGCGACGGACATCTACGTCCCCGTCGGCACCGCGGCAGACGGCCAGCGGCGATTCCCCGTGATCCTCGAGCGGACGCCGTACAACAAGACGGCCCCGAGCCGCTCGGAGCGCACGCCCTCGAACCCCACGCCGTTGGGTCGCGCCGAGGTGGCCGCCTTCTTCACGCGGCGCGGTTACGCGGTGGTCTATCAGGACTGCCGGGGACGCTACAAGTCCGAGGGCGAGTTCGTGAAGTATCTGAGTGACGGCAACGACGGCTACGACACCTGCGCGTGGATCGTGAAGCAAGCGTGGTCGACCGGCCGGATCGGCACGATGGGACTCTCGTACGCCGCACACACGCAGGGCGCGTTAGGCAGCGCGGGCGCGCCGGGCGTCGCCGCCATGTTCCTCGATTCCGGCGGGTTCTCGAATGCGTATCAGGGTGGCATCCGGCAGGGTGGCGCGTTCGAGCTCAAGCAGGCGACGTGGGCGTTCAACCAGGCGCTCGAAAGCCCGGAGATCCGGCGCGACCCGGCGAAGCTCGCGGCCATGCGCGCGATCGACATCCGCGACTGGTTCCGTCGCCTGCCGTGGCGTCGTGGTAACTCGCCGGTGACGCTCGCCCGCGAGTACGAGGACTACCTCTTCGAGCAGTGGGAGCACGGCGTCTTCGACGACTACTGGAAGCAGCTCGGCATCTACGCCGAGGGGTTCTATGACCAGTACGTCGATGCGGCGATGGTGCATATGTCCTCGTGGTACGACGCGTACGCGCGTACGGCGACGGACAACTACGTCGGCCTGTCGAAGCGGAAGCGTGGCCCGGTTCGGCTCATCATGGGGCCGTGGACGCACGGCGACCGGCAACTGACGTATGTCGGCGACGTCGACTTCGGTCCGGCCGCGACGCTGGACGGAAACGTCGCGACGGATTTCCTCACGCTTCGTGCGCGCTGGTTCGGTCGCTGGCTGAAGGGCGAGCGGAATGGCGTGGACCAAGAGCCGCCGGTTCGCATCTTCGTCATGGGCGGCGGCAGTGGGCGCAGGAATGCCGCGGGGCGTCTCGATCATGGCGGGCGGTGGCGCTCCGAGCGTGACTGGCCGATCCCGGATACGCGGTGGCGTCCGTATTACTTCGGTCGCGATGGCTCACTGTCTCCGTCGGCGCCGGCGGCGCGCGAGGCGTGGCACGAATACCGGTTCGACCCGAGGGCGCCAGTGCCGACGATCGGTGGGACCGTCACGTCCGGGCAACCGGTGATGGTCGGCGGCGCCTTCGATCAACGCGAGGGCCCGCGCTTCTTCGGATCCACGGAGCCCTATCGCCCGCTCGCCGAACGGTCGGACGTGCTCGTGTTTCAGACGCCGCCGCTCGAGACCGATGTGGAGGTAACCGGGCCGATCGTGGCGAACCTGTGGATCGCATCGGACTGCCCCGACACGGACGTCACGATCAAGCTCGTCGACGTGTACCCGCCTAACGTCGATTACCCGGACGGGTTCGCGATGAACATCACCGATGGTATTCTGCGCGTCCGCTATCGTGACTCGTGGGAGCGGCCGTCACTCATGGTCCCGGGCACGGTATACGCGATCCGCGTCAGCGCGTTCCCTACGAGCAACCTGTTCGCGCGCGGGCATCGCATCAGGCTCGACGTGTCGTCGAGCAACTTCCCGCATTTCGACGTCAATCCGAACACCGGCGAGCCCGAGGCGCGGGCTACGTCCGTACGCGTGGCGACGAACCGCGTGTACCTCGATGCCGACCGGCCGTCGCATGTCGTGTTGCCTGTCATCCCGCCGAGAGTATCGGTCATTCCGAGCGCAGCGAGGAATCCTCGGCATCCCGGTAGGGGGCTGGCCCCACTACCGGGACGTCTTGAGAACACCTGACGCAGAGGGCCGCAGCTTTCGCAGATAGCGCAGAATCCCCCTACCGGGAAAGCCTGAGACGACCGAAACGCCGATTAAGCCGCCTCCGCCGATTCCGCAGAATCCCTCTATCGGGCGGCCTTGCCGCGCGAGAGTACCGTCTGTCTGGGTAGAGGGAGAATCTGCGTTCTTCTGCGTGATCCGCGTAATCTGCGTCTGGTGTTCTTCCTCATCCCGGTAGAGGGGTTCAGATCCCTCTCCCGAGATGCCGAAGATTCCTCGCTGCGCTCGGAATGACATGCTGGCCTCACCGCGCTCTTCCGCTGAACGGGATCACTGCGGTTGCCAGCCCAACGAAGAGCAGCACGATCGACGTGAGGAAGCTCCACTTGAGCGTGAACCGCTGATGGTCTCCGAGCTCGACTCCAGCGAGCCCAACGAGCAGATACGTGGACGGCACGAGCGGACTGAGAAGGTGGACCGGCTGCCCGACGATGGACGCCCGCCCGATCTCCGCGGCGCTGATGCCGTACACCGACGCCGCCTGGCTGAGAATCGGTAGGACCCCGAAGTAGAACGCATCGTTCGAGAGAAAGAAGGTGAACGGGATGCTCAGGAGTCCCGTCACGATCGCCAAATGTGGCCCGAGACTCGGCGGCACCATCGACACGACGCTGTTGCCCATTGCGTCGATCATCTTCGTGCCGCTCATGATGCCGGTGAGGATCCCCGCCGCGCAGATCACCGACGCCACCGCCAGCGCGTTCGCCGCGTGTGCCTCGAGACGCCCCTTCTGCTCCTCCATCGTCGGGTAATTGATCATGAGCGCGAGCGCGTAGGCGATCATGAACAGCACCGGGAGCGGCAGTATGCCGACCACGAGCGCGACGAGCAGCGACGACGAGAGCGCCAGGTTGACCGCCATGAGCTTGGGCCTCCGGAGCGCCGCTTCGGGCGTCCCGGCCTCGTCGTGAATGAGCTCGTCCTCGACCAGGTCCATCGTCGTCTCGCTCAACACGCCAAGTCGCGCGCGCTCACGCTTGCCGAACAGGTACGCGACGAACACGACCCAACCCGCCGCGACGATCATCGCCGGAATCATCGGGACGAAGATCTCGCTCGCGTCGATGCGGAGCGCTCCGGCCGCGCGCGCCGTCGGTCCACCCCAGGGCAGGATGTTCATCACGCCCCCCGCCTGCATGATCACGCTCGCGAGCATGAGCCGACTGAGACCGAGCCGCTTGTAGAGCGGCAGCAGCGCCGACGTGACGATGAGGTATGTCGTCGATCCGTCGCCATCGAGTGAGACGAACAGCGTGAGCAGCGACGTCCCGACGAGGATCCTGAGCGGGTCGCCGCGTACAGCGCGCACGACGAGCTTCACTGCGGGCTCGAACAGGCCAACGTCGATCATAATGCTGAAGAACAGAATCGCGAACAGCAGCATCACGGCGGTCGGCGCGAGCGCTCGCACGCCGTCCAGCATCATGGGCCCGATCCCGGAACCGAAGCCGGCGACGAGCGCGAAGGCGATCGGCACGACGATGAGCGCCGTCAGCACCGACATGCGCTTCGTCATGATGAGCGCCATGAACGTGGCGATCATCGCGAACGCGAGAATCGTCAGCAGTTGCGGGGTCACGGGAGCGGGGTCGTGGAGGCCGCGGGGTTCGATCGCGCACGGAGTCTACACCTGCCGGCCAAGGTCGGCGAGAGTCCGCGGCGGGTGTTATGATGTATCTGCCGCCACCGGCACCGCAGCCAACCAGCCACCAGCCCGATTCCCCACTGCCGATGACGATAAGCTCCGACACCGATCTCGCCGGTATGCAGCGCGTGGGGCAGCTCGTCGCGCGCACCATCGCGCACATGCGCGCTCACGTCCGCCCGGGAATGACCACCGGCGAGCTCGACGCCATCGGCGAGCGGTTCGCTCGCGCCGCCGGAGCGCGGTCGGCGCCGCAGCTCACGTATGACTTCCCCGGCTTCAACTGCCTCAGTGTGAACGATGAGATCGTCCACGGCATCCCCGGCGCGCGCGTGCTCCGCGAGGGCGACGTCGTGAAGCTCGACGTGACGCTGGAGCTCGACGGCTACATGGCGGACAGCGCGGTCACGGTCGTGATACCGCCGGTGTCGGTCGAGGCGCGGAAGCTCCAGCGCGCGGCGCGCGTGGTGTTCAACCGCGGCCTCGATGTCGCGCGCGCTGGGCAGACGCTCCGCGAAGTCGGGCGCGCAGTCGAGACGGCCGCACGGCGTGAAGGCGTGTCCGTCGTGAGAGAGCTCACCGGGCACGGCATCGGCCGGCGAATTCACGAGTCACCCTCGGTGCCCAACTGGGCAGATCCCACCGTACGCACAGTCCTGACTGAAGGCCTCGTGATCGCGCTCGAACCCATGCTCACGAGCGCGCCCGCACGCGTCGTGGAAGACGCTGACGGGTGGACGCTGCGTACGCACAACCGCGTGCTCGCGGCGCATCACGAACACACGATCATGATCCGTCGCGGCGCGCCGCTCGTGCTCACCTCGGCCGCCTGACGAATTTCGGCGATTCGCAATCGGAGGCCGCGATGGACCATATCCAGCTCGGAATGCAGTGGGATCCGGAGCGGCCGCACATCCTCGTCGTCGCGTGCTCGGACGGCCGCCTCCAGGAAGCGACGGACGCATTTCTCGCGCGAGCGCTCGGCGTCAGGCAATACGATCGGCTGTACGTCCCCGGCGGCGGCGGCGCGCTCTCGGCGAGTGGCCGTGAATTCATCCGTGCGGGCCAATTGCGAGCGGAATGCCGGTTCCTCGTCGACGCGCATCATGTCGACCATCTCGTCCTCCTGTTTCACGGCCCGGCAGTCGACGGCCCCGCCGAGTCCACGTGTGCCGACTATCGGCGGAAGCAGTCGTGGGCGCACCCCGGTCAGATCCGTGCGCAACAGGAGGCCGACGTCCGCGATCTCCTCGCCCGGCGCACGGAGTTCGCCGCAGACGCGGAGCTGTCGATCTTCCGATTCGAGGTCGGTAGTGACCAAGAGCTCTCCGTGGTAACCATGCACGCGGATTCACCCGCGCCCCCGCAGCGCACGCTCGTTTAGCGATGTGAGCCGGAACGTCGTCTTGTCCGATCCATTCCGCATCTCCGGCTCACAGTGACGTCGCCGCGCGTTACTGACCTTGCGCTCTCGCAACGCCTCGAGCGCGCCGAGGCGAAGGCGAGTGCAGCCTACGTCGAATCGCGCGCGCAAACCGCGCCATCGCTCGGCGCCGACTGGTGCGACGTGTCCGGCACGTATGCGATGTTCGACGGCGTCGGCTCGCCCTTGTCGCAGACGTTTGGCTTCGGCCTCTTCGCACCGCCGAGCGCGGACGACCTGACCACGCTCGAGCGGTTCTTCCTCGATCGTGGCGCCGAAGTGTTTCACGAAGTCAGTCCGCTCGCGGACCCCGCGGTGCTCGGGCTGCTTGGCGATCGTGGTTACCGACCTATCGAGCTGACGAGTGTCATGCACATGTCCCTTGCAGATGCGACGCTGGGTTCGTGGCGCACCCACTCCCCCGATGCGCCCTTAGTCGTTGAGCGCATCGAGCCCGGCGATAAGGACATGTGGGCGGAGACCGCGGCGCGCGGGTGGAGCGACACGCCCGAGCTGGCCGCGTTCGTTCGGGAGTTCGGCGAGGTGAGCGCGCGCGCTGCTGGTGCCGTCTGCTTCCTGGCACACTGGGACGCCGAGCCGATCGCCGCCGCCGCACTGGCGATTCATGATGGCGTGGCGTTGCTCGCCGGGGCGAGCACCGACCCTCGCTTTCGAGGTCGTGGCGCGCAGGCGGCGTTGTTAGGCGCTCGGCTCCGTTACGCGGTGGAGGCCGGGTGCGACCTCGCGATGATGGGCGCGCAGCCGGGGAGCGCGTCGCAGCGGAACGGCGAACGGCAAGGGTTCCGCATCGCGTACACGCGGATCAAATGGGGCTCCGAGCCCAATCGCGCGGAGTAGGCATCGCGACCGTTCCGGGAACGGCAGGAGACAGGATGGACGGGATTAGCAGGATGGGCGGGATGGCTCCCCGTGAGTGAGAGCTCCCCGCTCAATGAACAGGAATGAACGCGGGAACGGCTCCCAGGGGCGGCGGCGTCCCGGGCGGGCGTTCCCCTCTTCTCTTCCGGCCGCTGGCGAGACCGACCGTGCTGCCGCCCGAGTCATCTTCGTCATCCTGCCCATCCTGTCCATCCCGCTCCTGCCGTTTCCCCACCTGGACTGGTCGCGATGCCGACGGCGCGATGCGGCTCGGAACAACGAAACGGCAAGAGGACAGGATGGACAGGATTAACAGGATGACGAAGATGGCCAACGCGGCAGCGGCGTTGCTCTCGCAAGCGGCGTGAATGAAAGGGGGGAACAGCCGCTCGGGATGCCACCGTCGCGGCATGATGGTCCGTCGATTCCCGATCCCCGACAAACGATCCGGTTGTTTCCGCCTCTTCCGCGTCATCGTCTTCCCGGTCTTTATTCCCACCTCAGCGCTCGCACCGGATCGAGTCTCGCCGCGCGGTGCGCCGGGAGCCACGTCGCGAGCGCGCCGACCGCGAGCAACACGAGTGACACCGCCACGAGCGTCATGGGGTCCGTCGGCGTGATGCCGTAGAGCATGGGGGTCGCGAGATGCCGCAGCGACACCGCGGTCAGCAGGCCGATCACGAGGCCGGAGCCCGCGACCACGAGCCCGTGCCGGAGGACCGAGCCGCGCACCGTTCCCGGCGTCGCGCCTAACGCCATGCGCACGCCGATCTCCCGCGTGCGCTGCGCCGTGACGTAGGAGAGCACGCCGTAGAGGCCGATCGCGCCCATGAACAAGCCGACCAGCGCGGCAACGGCGAGCCCCAACATCGAAAAGCGCATGCCGCCCTCCGCCGCCTCCACCACGGACGCGAGCGTGCGCGTCTCGGCGAGCGGAAGCTCGGCGTCGAGGTCCGCCAGCGCGCGACGCACCGCCGCGATCACCGTGGCCGGCGGCATCGTCGTGCGCACCGCGTACACCATGGAGCGGGCGAGCCAGTCCATATCCACGCCCTCGCGGTTCACCATCGCGTAGTACACGGCGCCCATGGGCTCCTTGTCGAGCGAGACGCCGCGCACGTCACCAACGACGCCCACGACGTCCGACCACTGACGCTCACCAGGCACGCCCGCCAATCCGTGCGCGACGCGCGTCCCGATCGGTGGGCGCGGCGCCATGATCTTGCGCGCCACACTCTCGCTCACGATCACCGCACCGGTGGGCCGGTCCGTGTCGGACCGCTCGAGCAACCTTCCCTGCTCGAGCGGAATTCGCATCGCCTCGAAGTAGCCCGGCGTCGCCACCCGCATCTCGATGAGCGGCGGCATCACGCCCGGTGGGTACGGCCGGCCGTCGACCCGCAGCGGGTCGATCTCCGAGCTGTACCCAGCGAGCGGCAACTGCCCGGTCGCCCCGGCCGCTTCGACACCGGGGAGAACCCGAATCCGATCGAGCATGCTGTAGTGGAACCGCGCGACGTCCTGCGCCTCGCGATAGCGCGCGAACGGGAGCGCGATGCGGAACGTGACGACGCCCTCGGCCTCGAACCCGGGATCGACAGCGCGCAGTTGCTGGAAGCTGCGCAGCACGAGCCCCGATCCGACGAGCAGCACGGTCGCCATGGCGACCTGCGCGATCACGAGCGCCTGACGAAGGCGTCCGCTCTGACGATCGGTCGTTCCGCTTCGGTCGCTGCCCCCCAACATCGACGCGGGGGCAACGCGGCGGTGGCGGGCAATCGGGACTACGCCGAACAGCACCGCGATCACGGCGGCAACGAGCGTCGTGCACGCGATCACCGCTCCGTCCACACGGACGTCGCCCAGACGCGGGAGCGTCGACGGCGCGATGCTCGGCAGCACACGGACCGTCAGCTCGGCGAGCAGTACGCCCAGCGCACTGCCAATGAGCAGCAGGATTCCGCTTTCAGCCAGCGACTGGGCGAGCAGGTGATGTCGCTCCGCACCTAACGCGAGACGCAGCGCGATCTCGCGGCGCCGTGCCTCGGCGCGTACGAGCAGCAGGCTCGCGACGTTGACGCACGCAATGAGCAGCACGAGCCCCATCATGGCCCACAAGGCCCACAGCGCTGGACGAATGTTCCCGACCACCTCGTCGAGGTATGGTCGCACTTCGGGACGCAGCCCCGTATCCTCGAGCACGGCCGGCGGAATGAAGTCGACGACGCTCGTGATTCGTGGAAGCAGTTGCGTGAGCTCGGTCGTCGCCTGCTCGGGTGTGACGCCCGGCCGCAACCGCCCGATCCCCGGGGTGTTGAACCCGCTGAGGTTGGACCGGTCGAGTCGCATCGGCACCCACATGACCGACGCGCGTGTCGGGAACGCGAACCCGTCCGGCATGACGCCCACGACTTCCCTCGGGATGCCGTCGAGCGTGATGACGCGACCCAGGATAGACGGGTCGGCGCCATAGCGCTGCCGCCAGAGCGCGTGAGAGAGAATGACTACGCGCGGCCCTTCGGGAGCGTCCTCCTGCGCGGTGAACGTGCGGCCGAGGGCCGGCTTGACTCCGAGTACGTCGAACAGGCTTCGCATCGCGGTGACGACATCGACCCACTCGGGCGACGCCTGCCGGTCGGTGAGGCTTCCCTGCCACGTTCGGTAGAGTGCCGCGACTTCGAAGCTCCGAGCCCCTTCGTAGGCGACGTATGCGGCCGAGGAGTGCGGCACGCGCTCCGGAAGGTCGCCGCCGCGGCTCGTATGGCTGATGGACACGATGCGGTCGGCATTGGGGTACGCGAGCGGTCGGAGCAGCACGCCATTCACGACGCTGAACATGGCGGCGTTGCCGCCAATGCCTAACGCGAGCGTGAGCACCGCCGCGAGCGTGAAGCCAGGTGTCTTGCGCAGCTGGCGAGCGGCGAAGCGGAGGTCGTGCATGACGCGCTCGACGCCGCGCGCGCCCCGCCCCTCGCGCATGGCTTCCTTGTGGTCCTCGAGGCCACCGAACGCAATCGAGGCACGTCGCCGCGCCTCGTCAGGCGGGAACCCCGCTCGCGCGTGCTTCGCCGCCTCCATGTCGAGGTGGAACCGCATCTCCTCGTCGAGCTCCTGCTCCACGGACCGCTTCGCGAAGAGCCCGCGCGCCCACATCCGCAGTCGTTTCGTCCCGCGCATGTCGCCTCTCGGTCGTATGGATCAGGTCGCGCGCAGCAGTTGCTCGACGGCGAGCACGTGCCTGCGCCAACTCTGCGTCTCGGCGCCGAGCGCTTTGCGGCCGAGCGGCGTGAGGCGGTAGTACTTGGCGCGACGGTTGTTGTCGGTCAGTTGCCAGTCGCTGTCGATCCACTCTTTCTGCTCGAGCCGCTGGAGCGCGGGATAGAGCGATCCCTGGTTGACCTCGAGCACCCCGTCGCTCAACTGCTGGATGCGCTGGGTGATGCCCCAGCCGTGCATCGGCGCGAGCGCGAGCGTGCGCAGGATAAGGAGATCGATGGTGCCGCGGAGGGGCTCGGCGGAGGATTCGCCCATGGGATCCGGTCTCCGGCTTCTATTTACGATTTCAAGAGGAGACAGGATTCACCCGAGAATTGTCGAAGTCAAGAGGAGCGGGGTCATTCCGAGCGGAGCGGCCGTGGGCTGAGTGCGATCTCGGCTGGTGCGGAACCGCCACGACACCGGGCCGCCCGCCGTCACATCCAATGTCACAACCGGATAGTGATGCCGATGCCGACGTCGCTCCTGATTGCCGTCTTCGGTCAGACTGCCTGTGCCGGAACGCGACTGTCCGCGCGAATTCGGTCGATTGGTCCGAGCAAGCACCGGTTTGTGATTGGGATCGCCTAACGCTGCCCGGCATTCTGGTTGCTCACTGCGCCGGTGGCTGCAGACGTCAAATACGGCGTCCGCACTTCTACCAACAGACACCCATCACTCACATGGCCAAACGGCCGTTCTCGCGCTTCGGCGCCCGACTCCTCTCGGTCTTCCTGCTCGCAGGCTGCGCGAGCGACGCCACCGGGCCGGTAGCTCCAAAGGCTACCATCCCGCCAGAGCCGTCGTCGGCGCTGCTCGGCCTGCTGCCGGTGCGCGGCGTTACGCGCGCCAAGCCGCTCCCGAAGGACATCAAGGTCAGCGCCGTCATTGGCCAGAAGGGTGGCACGATCACCATCCCCGAGGCGGGACTCACCGTGGTCGTTCCACCGAGCGCCGTCAGCTCGAACACGATGTTCACGGCCACGGCGCTCGCGGGCCGGCTGGTCGCCTACGATTTCCAGCCGCACGGGACGAACTTCGCGGTACCGCTCCAGTTCACGCAGGACCTGCGAAAGACGTCGCTCACGGCGACGCTGACGGCGCCACTGCTGCGCGGTGCGTACTTCGAGGACGAGAGTCGGCTCAACCAACAGCTAGGGCTGGCCTTCGTCAGCGAACTACTGCCGGCGACGGTAGACCTGCTGCGATTCCGGGTCTCGTTCCCGATCAAGCATTTCTCCGGATATCTCGTTTCCTGGCACTAACTTGGAAGAAAACGCTGGTCGCTGTAAGCTGGTACTGGTTGCTGCGGGGTTATAAAGGCGGACACCCTCGGGAGGCCTCCCTATCGTAAAGAGGCTTCCCGAGGGTTCTCGCTTTTTCACGCCCTGCAGCTACCAGCACCAGCTAACAGCGACCAGCGTTGTTCTAGCAGTGCTTCGCTCGTCGTATGGCGTTAGGCCTCGCGACCGCCGGCCGGCAGTCGTTAGAACGGCCTCATTCGCCACCGCTCCGTGCCGAGAAAAGCCGCCCGCGGGAATCGCCGCGCGAAGGTCGACCGTGGGCTTTCGCCCACGGTGGGGGCGTGCATCGAGGCGGCGCGCGCGGCTGAACGGGTCGGGCAACACACGCTAGTTCGGGAACACTTCGAGAACGCCCTCCGGTCACTCCCCGCGGGCGACGCAGCGCCCACCGCGACCACCATTCTCCGGTGGATTGCCGGCAGCCACTTCGCCGAAGCGAATCACGCCGCAGCCGAAGACTGCGTCACCGCCGCGGTCGCGACCGCCCAAGCATGGGGAGACGAGCTCGCGGTTGGTTACGCCATCAACATGCTCGGCATGTTCCGCTGGCAGCAGGGCGACCTCGACGAGGCCGTGCGCCTCTATAACGACGCGCGCGAGCGCGCCGTTCACTCAGGCGACCCGAAGCTCGCCGCGGTCACCGCGCAGAACCTCGGTGTCATCGCGAACATTCGTGGTGATTTCACGCGGGCCCTCGAGTTCTACGAGGCAAGCCTCGCCGACTATCGCGTGATGGGACTCCAGCGCGACGTCTGCGTCGCGCTCAACAACTGCGGGATGGTCTACACCGACACCGAGCGCTGGGAGGAAGCCGAGGGCGCCTTCCGCGAGGCGATCGAGCGCGTGCGGGAGCTCGGCGACGTAGGACTTCGGGTGCAGATCGAGGTCAACGTCGTGGAGATGTGGGTCGCTCGCGGTGACATCCCGAAGGCGCGCGCGGCGGCCGACGCAGCCATGGCGCTCGCGTCCGAGCTCGGCGACGCACACATCCCCGGCGACGCATACCGGCTCATGGGTGTCATCGCCCGAGAGAGCGGCGACCTGACGCGAGCCGAATCGCTCCTCGAGCGTGCCGCGGAAGTTGCGTCGTCACGCCAGGATCTGCTCTTACTCGCCGAGACGGCGCGAGAGCAGGCCGACGTGCACCGGCGCCAGGGTCGCAACAGGGAGACGCTTCAGGCCCTGAACCGCGCGCATCAGCTGTTCAGCCAGCTGCGCGCTCGCCACGACCTCGCCGACGTGGACCGCCAGACCACGCACCTCGAGGGCGAATTCATCGACGTCGTGCGGCGCTGGGGCGAATCGATCGAGGCGAAGGACCGGTACACACAAGGCCATTGCGAGCGCGTCGCCGACCTCGCGTGCACGCTCGCCGCACGCAGCGGGGTCAATGAGCGAACGCTCTTCTGGTTCCGCATTGGCGCACTGCTGCACGACGTCGGCAAGCTCATCATCCCAGCCGAGGTACTGAACAAACCCGCGAAGCTCGACGATGACGAATGGGCGCTGATGCGGCGACACCCCGAAGCCGGAGTCGAGCTCCTGGCCGGCATCGAGTTTCCGTGGGACGTTCGTCCGTTGATCGAATCCCACCACGAGCGCTGGGACGGGAGGGGATACCCGCACGGTCTCGCGGGCGAGGCGATCCCGCTCACCGCTCGGATCCTCTGCCTCGCCGACGTCTTCGACGCGCTCACCTCGCAGCGAAGCTACAAGCAGTCGATGTCCGCGGCCGACGCGCTCGAGATCATGCGGCGCGATGTGGGCCGTGCCTTCGACCCCGCGCTGTTCGAGGTGTTCGAGCGGGTCGTTGCCGAGCGTACGCAGTCAGCAGCCACGTTCGACGGCGATGCGCACACGACGGTTGTCACACCACGGCCTCGGCACGACGACCTCACGGAGCTGCCGCTCCGACGCGCATGCACGGCGGCCTCGGCGAAGCTGCTCGCCGTGCGTCGTCGGGAGGGCAGCGCCGCGAGCCTCCTCTACGTCAAGGCGATGCACCTCGATGTGATCAAGCAGCAACTCGGGCAGGCTCGTGCTGATGACGTCCTCGCGACGGTCGCGAGCACCCTGCGACGCGCGAGCCGTCGCGGCGACGTGCTCGCGCGATTCGGCGCTGATGACTTCATTTTACTCCTCGCCGACGCGGGCGCCGAGCACGCGGTTGCGGTCGCGGGACGCGTGCGGAGCCAGCTGGGTGACGCGCTCGCGGGACGCACCGCCGAGTCGATCGCGATGGGTGTCGCTGCCGCGCCCGAGCACGGAGAGAACCTCGATGCCCTCGTCGCCGCGGCACGACGTGCCGTCGAGGCGCAGCCCGACCACGCGCGTCACGCGCTCGCGATGGCCGACGGCATTGCCGAGCCGCGCCGCCCGCGCGTCGAGCGATTCGTGGGACGCGTCTCCGAATTGCGTCGGCTCGAGCACCTGCTCGACGCAACTCTCAGGGTGGGAGGGCGGCTCGTCACGCTCGCCGGACCAACCGGCGCTGGCAAGAGCTCACTCATGTCGCGTCTCGCGCTCGACGCACGCCGTCGCGGTGCCATCCACGTTACGGGCACGTGCCGCTCGTCCACCTTCCACACGCCGTACGCGCCGTGGATTCACATCATCGAAGGGCTTCGAGCCGCGCGAGTCTTGCCGGACCACCGCTGGTCATCGCTACCAGCACTGATCCCCTCTCTCACCGGGAGCGATCGTTCCCCGCGCCTTGCGCGCGACGGTGACGCGGGTCTCGATGCCTCGCTGCCTGACGAGATATGCGAGCTCGTGATGCGTGTGGCTGCCGACCGTCCGCTCGTCATCGTGATCGACGATGCGGAGCAGGCCGACCAGGCGTCGTGGGACGTCATTGAGCGCCTCACCCGGCGTCTCACTGGCGAACGCGTGTTGCTGTGCCTGACGATCGATGATGCGAGTGCTGCCGCGATGCGCGGCAGGGTGTCCGCGTGTCGCCGGCATCACGAGATGCAGTTGCCCGGCCTGTCACCAACCGATGTTCGCCTCTGGATCAGCGACCTCCTGTCGGATGCTGCCACGGCGAATGCCTGCCTCGCTCACTTCGGCGTGAGTGGGCCGGTCACGCCCCTCTGGGGTGAACACGTGTTGCATGGGCTGGTAGACGATGGGCACCTCGTCTACCGCGCTGGCGTGTGGCGCACGACCGCCCCAACCAGGGTACCGGGCCCTTCGGTCGCGCTTCCGCCGCCGAGCACCGCTGGCGTCATTGGTCGGCGAATCGACACCCTCACGCCGAAGACTCGTGCGATCGTCGGAGAGCTCGGCCTCCTTGGTGACGTCTTCGACGTGGACGTGGCGCTCGCCGCTGGCATCGGTGACGAGGCCGAGCTACTCGATGCGATAGACGAGGCGCTCGCCGCAGTGCTGCTCCGCGACGAAGGCGCGGACCCCGGCGCGATCTTCACGTTCACGCACCCGGCCGTTGCAGTCGCGGCGCGGGAGTCAGTGGACCGCGGCCGTCGAGCGCGCGTGCACGAGCGGATCGCTCGCGGTCTCGAGCGCGTGAGACCGGTGGCGCTGTTCGAGATCGCGGAGCACTTCCACCAGGCGCGAGTCGCCGACAAGGCGTTCGAGTACGCGCTGCTGGCGGCCGCTCGCGCGATGAGCGTTCAAGCCTATGGCGATGCGGCGGCCGCCTACGCGCGAGCACGCGCGCACGCCTCGGCCCCCGGACAGCTGAGCCGAGTCGATGAACTCATGGCTCAGCTGCCGGTTCACGAGCGGCGCGCGGACGTGGCGTAGCGTCAGACGTTCACCAACATCTTCACCAGGTTCGGCATCCCCGCGCCCTGCATGCTCCGCTGGCGGCCGAGGTCCGTGCAGTTGTCGAGCAGGATGCGTTTCACGTCATCCGGGCGACCGAGGAACTCCTTTCGCTTCGAGAGGAACGCGGCGATCAGCCCCGACACGTGCGGGGCGGCCATGCTCGTGCCGCTCATCTCGGTGTAGAGTTGCTGGAACGTCGAATTTGGGCTCACGTCGCGAGCGTCGCTCCGCACCGAGAAGATCCGCTCCCCGGGAGCCACGCAGTCAGGTTTCATCCGCCCATCGGCCGTCGGCCCGCGCGACGAAAAGAACGACGTGCCGTACGTGTGCGGGCTGTCCTTGTGCACCGACCCGACCACGATGGCGTCCTCGAGGTTCGCCGGGTCGCCTAACGACATACCCATGTTCGCCTGCACGTGATCGCCGTCCGACGTGCTGAGCGACGCGAACCCCTCGTTCCCGGCCGCGAGTACCACCACCACACCCTGCCGCCAGAGCCGGCGCAGCTCCACGCACAGCGGCGTGTGGCCGCAGTTGAACGCCTCGACGTCGAACTCGCCGCCGAGGCTCAGGTTCACGCCGTGGATGACGACCTTCCCGGCGCGCTCGTTCGTGTCGAAGATGTGGTCGAGTGCCTTGATGATCCACGAGTCCTCGCCCGAGCCGTTGTTATCCAGAACCTTGTAGATCACGAGCTTCGCGTCGGGCGCCATGCCGCACATCGTGCGCTCGCGGCCGTCGGCATCCGCGACCTTGTACCGTCCCGCGATGATGCCCGCGACGTGCGCCCCGTGACCGAACCGGTCCGCGGCCGCGCGGGCGTCCTTCGCGTCGTTCGGATCGAGCGCCCGTAACGTCGCGCGTCCCTGGCGCTGCGACGCGTCCGTGCAGTCGTACACGCGGGCAATGGTTCCGCCGCTCGCGGCATGAAAGTGCGGGTGTGTCCAGTGAATGCCGGAGTCGAGCACCGCCCAGGTGACGTCGGCACCCGCCGCCTGATAACTGTTGTGTCCCGGGAAAGCCTGCGTCGTGTGGATCGACCGATCCAGGTACGCCCACTTCGCGCTGTTCTTCCAGATACGCGCGACGGGAAACTTCTTGTCGCCGTGGGCGCGCGAGCTCAGGCGCTCTGCCTCGTGACGCGTCAGGTTCAACGCGACGTACCGATGAAGCTCCTCGGGCGCGAGCGCCCGACGCGCTGCCGAGCTCTCGTCCGATGCGCCGAGCAGCTCGTAGATGCGCTCGAGCGCCGAATCGCGCGTGAGCTCCGTGGTGGCGAAGTCCTCGAGCTGCACGAGAATCCGATGCCGCTCGCTCGGGCCGCTGTCGGCGTACGCGCGCACGACGTCCTTCGCGATCTTGAATCGCGCAACGGGCTGGAAGAGCCCGGTGTCCACACACTCGCGCACGGGCTGCCGTACCTCCTCCATGGCGAGATAGCCCGTCCCCGAATGTGGGTGGCGCGGCGAATCCGGGTTGAACTTCATGTTGTCCTCGACCTTCACGCCATTCGTGTTGGCTCCGTAGTCGCTCACGAGACGCTTGTCGAGCGCGACGGGATCGAGCGGGTCGCAGACGTTCACCCACCGCCGCACCGCGGGCGGCGTCGTGAGCTTGCGCTTCCCGGTGAGGTCCTTGATGAAGTCCTGAACTTCCTTGATGCCCAGCGGCGACCCGAGCGTGACGAGGAGCCTGACATCGAGCCCGGCGAACTCCTCCTCCATGAGCACGCTGTACGCGATCATGGTCCCCTGGCTGTGCGCGATGATGACGAACGGACCTCCGCCAGCGCGGAGACGCTCCCGCAGCGCCTCGCGCATGCGGTTCCCCTTCGTCTTGTCCACGAACAGGTCGTTGACGTCGCGCAGGAACATCCGCGTCATGTGGCGCGTGAGCCACTGGCGCATGGGACGCGGAAGGAAGCCGAAGATCTTCGCCTGCACCGCGTTCGCCCCGTAGCGCTTCGCCTGGATGCGACGCACTTCGGCCCCTTCGGGGCCACGCAGCTGCTCGGCCAGGACCTCGTACTCGGCGTCGTTCGTGAGCGGCGTGTCGCCGAGCATCCGCGCCGCGAGGCTGCGGAGCCGCTCGGCCTCGGCCGCATTGGCGGCCGGCTCGTTAGGCGTGCTGACGAGCTCCGTGAGGGCGTCCTCCACCTTGCCAAGCTCCGCCGCCGAGTCCCACGGTGCCCGTTGCGCTCGCGGAGAGAACTCGCCCTGCGGCGCCTCCTCGGTCGCGTCGGAGAAGTCACCACCCGACGCCGCCCCCTCGAGCGCCACCGGGTAGCGTTCGCGGTCCACCCAGTACGCCATGCGGCTTCGCTCGCCAAGGTCGAACGCGAAGAGCGCCTGGTCCCATTGCCCCTTGAGCACCGAGGCGGGCGGCTTGTTGCCGATTCCGTGGATGTAGATGATGGTCGATGCACCGATCGCGTCCGACACCGCGGCGGCGGCTGCCGCCGCCGCGAGTTTCGGCGTGCGGGCGGTCTTGGCCACGCTCGGCGTCCTGGCCGGCCGCTTCTTCGTTGCGCGCGGTCTTGCAGGCTGCGCGCGTTTGCGCGCCGCGGTCTTCGTTTTCTTCGTCGCCATGGATACGCCTCCCGGAAGCTGTGCGTCGCCGTCGCATGCCCATCATACGACCGGCATCCGCGCAGGCGGGAATCATGCACGCGCCCAGGAAGCGAATCAAACCACGTTGGACGGCGCTGGTAGCGTCTTTCTGTTTTTCCTGAGTCGGCGTACCTTACCGGTGGCGCCAGAGAGCGCCTCCGGTCCGCGGAAAGGGCTGCGCCCATCTCTCGAAGTCGAATGTGATCATACGCCCTCTTCGGGCCGATCGTGCGGACGCCGGCCATAACGAAGGAGGCGCTCCATGTCATCACCGTTCAGCCGGTCGCTCCCGGCACATCCGGACCTCGCACAGCAGAAGAAGCAGGCGAAGGAGCTGCTGCAGGCGTTCACCGCAGGCGAGGCCGAAGCACAGGCGCGCGTTCGTGCCGTGCTCCCCGACAAGAAAGAGATCGCGCTCGCCGATGCGCAGTTCACCCTCGCGCGCGAGTACGGGTTCGCGAGCTGGGCGGCGCTCAAGGAGCACATCGACGCCCACGCGGATGACAGGCGAACGCCCGAGGAGCGCCTGCACGACGCGTTTCGACGTCGCGATGCGAGCGCGGTGCGGCGCGTGTTTCAACAGTACCCGGAGTTCCGCAAGCGCATCAACGACCCTGTCTTCGACTTCAATTCGCCGGCGATCGTCGCGTACGCGAACGACGTCGAGATGGTGGATGTGCTCCTCGAGTTCGGCGCGGACCCGAACCGGCGCAGTGAGTGGTGGGCGGGCGGGTTCCACGCTCTGTACTCCGCGATGGGCGCGGCGGCCGATCGATTGATCGCCGCCGGTGCCGTTCCCGACGCCTGCGCGGCCGCACACCTCGACCGACCGGAGCTCCTCGAGCGTCTCATCGCGGAAGATCCCGCGCGTGTACACGAGCGCGGCGGCGACGGGCAGACACCGCTGCACTTCGCGCGGTCGCGCGCGGTCGTCGACCTGCTCCTCGACGCCGGCGCGGACATCGACGCGCGCGACGTCGACCATCGCGCGACGCCGGCGCAGTGGATGCTCGACCACAAGCGCGGCGCGGGGCGATACGAGCTCGCGCTCTATCTCGTCGAGCGTGGCGCCGCTACCGACATCTTCCTCGCCGCCGCCCTCGGGCTCACCGACCGCGCCCGCGAGTTGCTCGAGTCGGACTCGGGCCTGCTCGATCTGAACACGAGCCGAGGGGAGTACGGCGAGAAGCCGCCGAGCAGCTATCACATCTACTTCTGGACGATTGGTGACGGCAGCTCACCGCTGGACGTCGCGGCGCAGTTCGAGCACGCCGAAACACTGGACGTGTTGTTGTCGTTCGCGTCGCCGGCTCAGCGCCTCCGCTCGTACGCTCGGCGCGGTGACGCGGAGCGGGCACGCAAGCTCGTGCGCGAGCACCCCGGGCTTGTCGCATCAATGACACCCGAGCAGCGCCGTGCCATCTCCGACGCCGCCTGGGACGGCGACGCCCGTGCCGTCGCGTTGATGCTCGAGCTGGGGTTCGACCCGAGCGCGCCGGGTCATGACTCGGGAACGGCGTTACACGTGGCGGCGTGGCAGGGATCGGTCGAGACGGTGAGGATCCTTCTCGACCATCCCATCGGGCGCACGCTCGTCTCGGTCAAGGAAGGCAGGTACGGAGGGACCCCTCTTGGCTGGTGCTGTCATGGATCGGTTCACGGCAACACGAGCCACGACCACGCGGGGGTGGCGCGATTGCTCGTCGACGCTGGCGCCGAGCTCGGGCGCGACACGGCCGAGGCGTCACCGTCGGTGCAAGCCGTCATCGCGGGAGCGCGTAATCGCAGGCGTTAGGCGGCAGCGTGTGGCTCACCGCGCGCCGGGCCGTGCCGCCATGCATGGAACAAGACACGCCCGGCGCACGTAGGGTTGGCATGCGCACGATCGCCTTGCACGATTACGCCGGCCTGCCGTCCGCAGAGCGCGTCGCGCTCGAGGCCACTGTCCAGGATCTACGTACGCTCGCCGATGTTCTGGCCTGGGCCCGCGCGCAGACTCCGCCGCGCTCGGTCGTCGAGATCGTGACGCAGGACGAGTACACGCACGACGTCGTGCTCCACGCGAGCGGCAGCGGTCGGCCGTACCTCGCATTCGATACGACCTGACTGGGCGCGGTGACGGCGGTCGCCGTCTTCTCCGCACGGCCGGATGCCCGCACCCTCCTCGACGCGCGGCTCGCGCGCGGATGGCGGCCGACGCCTTCTGCGCTGAAGGAGGGCGAGCGTGTGCTCGGCTACGCAGGGTGCGTCGTTGCCCCAGAGCATCGGGATACGCGGTAACGCGGCTCTTCTGTCCTCGGTTCGCGTCCGCCAAGTTGAAGTCGCGCGTTGACGAATCGCTCCGGGAACTGTCATAGCGCGCCGCCCGGCCCGCTATGACGATCCGTGACTTCGTGAGGGAATGGGATGCGGCGAGCCACGATCGTCCTTGCCGTGACGCTGCCCGCGGCGGTGCTGTCACACTGTGCGCCCGGTAGAGGGCAGAGCGACGATGCACCAGATCAGCTCGCTCGCGTCCTCGCCGACACCGCGCCCGAAGACCGGCCCGCCGAGCGTGAGGCGTTCGCTCGGCGTCAGGCAGCGGTAGCGCTCGCCCTCCTCCGGTCCGGGCGTGCTGACGTGACGTGGGCCCTTCTCGGACACCGCCCTGACCCAAGCCTGCGCACGCATCTCGTTCTCGCGTTAGGCGCGAGCGGGGCGGATCCGGACATGCTCGTGCGCCAGTTGAACGTGGAGCCAGACCCATCGATCCGGCGCGCGCTGGTTTGGAGCCTCGGCGGGTTCACCGACGACCGGGTGCCCAGGCCGCTGCCGGGCCCGCTCGTGACGAAGCTGGTCGGATGGTACCGCGATGATCCCGACCCCGGCATTCACGCCGCGGTCGATTGGCTGCTCCGACACGGGCGTCAGGGCGAGCGTGCGCGCGTACTCGATTGGGGACAGCGAGACCGCCTGGTCGCGATCGACCGCGAGCTCGCCGGGCGCCCGCTCGATGGACGCTCATGGTATGTCACGCGCGAAGGGCAGACGATGGTGGCCGTCCGCGGGCCAGTGGAGTTCCGGATGGGTTCACCCGCACACGAAGTCGGCCGGGTGCCGGCGTCGGACTCACCGGTGGAGCCGTACCATACCGCTCGGATCCCCCGGTCGTTCGCCATCTCGAGCAAGGAGATCACCGTCGCCGAGTTCCGCCGGTTTCTCGCCGCGAATCCCGACGTGAAGCGCCGCCACGGATACGCGGACAACCCGACGCGTATGGCGGAGGTGCTCGCGCAGTTCAGTCCCGACGACGACGGGCCGCAGATCGCCGTGACGTGGTACGAGGCGGCCATGTACTGCAACTGGCTCAGTCAGCAGGAAGGGTTGCCGCAATCACAGTGGGTGTATCCGCTGAACCCGGACGACATCCGGAGCGGCATGCGGATGCCGGCGGATTACCTCCACCGCACCGGCTACCGGTTGCCGACGGAAGCCGAGTGGGAGTATGCCGCTCGGGCGGGCGCAACCACGTCGCGCTTCTATGGGACATCCGATTCCCTGCTCTCCGCGTTCGCCTGGTACAGCAAGCATCCGCCGAAGAAGAAGGGCGACCCGGTCGACCCGAGCGACCCGCAGCGGACGTGGCCCGTGGGTCAGCTCATGCCCAACGATCTCGGACTGTTCGATGTGCTCGGGAACGTCTGGGAGTGGACGCAGGATCGGGTGGAGCGCCTCGGGCCGTCACAGACGAGCCGCGAGGACAGCGAGGACTCGGTGCTCGTCATCACCGATTCGGTTGCCCGCACGAGGCGCGGCGGCGGATTTCCGTACGAGGCCGCGATGATGCGGTCCGCAGCGCGCGGCACCGTGAGTGCCCTTCCCACCAATCGGCGCGACAACGTCGGCTTCCGGATCGCACGGACACTTCCATTACCGTAGCCCGCGACCGGCGCGTTACGTCGCATCGACGATGGTTCAGCCCGTGACTGCATGGGCGTTTCGTAACCAGACCAGTTGTCCAGCCATCCGGTTGCCTGATGAGCGCGCAGAGCGCTGACGATTTCCTGTATTGACGCCGTGCGCGCTTCTTCCCACTATTCCCCTAACCTAGTATGTGGACAAAGGTCTTCGAATGGCTGCCTTCGGAAAGTTCCGCCGCTATCTCAGGATCCCGTCGAGGAGCGCCGCTCGCATCAGGCGCGAGGTCGATGAGGAGCTCCAGATGCAGATCGACCTGCGCGCCGAGGCGCTGGAGCGTGAGGGCATGTCCCGGGACGAGGCGCGCGCCGAAGCGTTACGTCGATTCGGCGATGTCGACGAGGCGGCGCGCTACTGCATCGCCATCGATCGTGACGCCGAGCAGCGTCGTCGAACCAGCGGTTGGTTCGACGAGCTCCGGCAGGATGTAGGGCACACGCTGCGCATCCTGCGACGCGGCCCCGCATTCGCTGCAGCTACTGTCCTGACGTTAGGCGTCGCGATCGGCGTGAGCACGGCGATCTACGGCGTGCTCCATACCTTCCTCATCCGCCCGCTTCCCTTCCCCGAGTCCGAGCGCCTCGTCGCGTTCCATCCGCCGACGCAGGACCGCTCTATCCGCCAGCCATCGCTGGAGAACGTCGACTGGACCACGGTCGATTCGCTGTTCGACGCCACGGCCACGTGGGACCTCGACGGGTTCACCATCCTCGGCCGCCCGTACGCGGAGACGCTCACAGGCGCGTGGGTGTCGCCGGGCTATTTTCGAGCGCTGAGCCTCCGACCCGCACTGGGGCGGGCCTTCCGCGAGAGCGAGTATCGCGAGCGAACGCCGGTGGCGATCATCAGCCACGAGCTCTGGGTCCGGCGGTTCGGCGGCGATCCCGGCGTGATCGGCACGACGTTCACGGCGCACTCGGCGGACCATCCCGACGCCGCGACCGCCCTGACCATTATCGGTGTTACATCGCGCGACTTCTGGCCGATCCACTGGCGGGAGAGTCATATCCTCCGCCCGATGCCACCAGATAACCGCGGGATGCCGGCGCTCGCGCGTCTCGAACCCGGGGCTTCGCTGCTCGCCACGCAGCAGCGGGTCGACGCGGTCGTGCGCGCGCAGATATCGGGTCCCATCGAGCCGGGATGGCACATGAGACTCGTCCCCTCGCTCGAGCAGCATTCGACCCGCGCGAAGTCGCTGGTGGTGGCCGTGTTCGGCGCCGCGCTGTTCATGCTCCTGGCCGCGTGCGGAAGCGTCGCCGGTGCGCTCGTGAGCCGAATCGCCGCCCGACGCAGCGAGCTGGCCGTGCGCGTCGCACTCGGAGGCCGCCGCACACGCATCGTACGCCAGCTGCTCACCGAGAGTGCTGTGGTGACGATGCTCGCCGGCGCACTGGGACTCGCGATTGCCTACGCGCTCCTCAGCGCGAGTGGCCCGCTGGTCGAGCAGCAGCTCGGCACGAAGGTGCCGGGCGGCGCGGCCGCACTGCGCCCGAGCATGTCGGTCATGGTCCCATCCCTGCTCGCGAGCACGGCGATCGGCCTCCTGCTCGGCCTCCTGCCGGCGCTGACGTTCCTTCGCCTCGATCGCGGCGCGGGGCCGTACACCGCGTTAGGCGGCGGGCGGAGCAGCGCGGCCCGCGGCGGCGGCGGGCGGATCCGTCGTGTGCTCATCGCCGGCCAGGTCGCCGTAGCCATGGTGCTCATGTTCGGCGCGGGGCTCATGTTGCGCACCGTGGCCAGCATGGCCGCGACGGAGCTCGGGTTCCGGACGGAAGGCATGCTGGCAGCGTCGACGTTGATTCCGCTCGAGCGTTATCCCGACTCCACCTCGAAGCGGTTGCTGATGGATCGCCTCCTGACGCGCGTCGCGGCCACGCCCGGCGTGCGAAGCGTCGCGACCGTGGCACCGCGGCCGTTCGTTTCATCCTGGGGGATGAGCATCCTGTACGAGGGCGGGCCGACGGACGAAGAAGCGACACCACGCGCGGCGCTCTACACGGTGAGTCCCACCTACTTCGAGACGATGGACATCCGCCTTCGCGCGGGTCGGAGCTTCAGGCCGACGGATGATGTCAACGCACCTCGCGTGGTCGTCATCAGCGAAGCACTGGCCCAGACGCTGGCGCCAACCGGCGACGTCATCGGGCGCCGCGTCCGCGTGCGCGTTCCGTATCTCACGTCTTTCGATGACGAGGACGACCGCCCATGGCGCACGGTGATCGGCGTGGTGACCGACACGAAGAAGGGCTTCACCGGCGACGCGATGCCGGACGTCTACGTCCCTTATGCGCAGAACCCGCGCTCGTCCCAGTCGTTCGTCGTGCGCACCGATCGTGATGAGGAGGCGATGGTCGAACCGGTGCGCCGCGCCTTCGCGAGCGTCGAGCCGAGTCTCGCGTTGTCCGGTATGGAATCAATGGCGAAGACCGTCGCCGATGCCAGTGGGCAGCGCCGTGGCCTGACGGTGCTGCTCGGCGTGTTTGCAGTCTTTGCGCTCGCGCTGTCGGTGCTCGCGCTCTACGCATCGCTGTCGTACACGGTGATCCAGCGCCAGTCGGAGCTCGCGGTGCGCATGGCTATCGGCGCGAGTGCCACGTCGATCCTGCGACTCGTCGCCGTCGAGGGGCTCGTGTCCGCCGCCGTTGGTGTTGCGCTTGGCGCTGTGGCGAGCATCGCGCTTGGCCGAGTATTACAGAATCAGGTTTATGGTGTCGGAACGGGGGATCCGATGACGCTCGTCTCGATCTCGCTGGTGCTCGCGCTCGGTGCCGTGGCGGCGTGTGCGATTCCGGGCGTCCGCGCGACGCGAACCGACCCGGCCCTGGTCCTTCGCGAATAACTGCCTAATTGGGGTCAGATTCGAATATCATCGTTCGAGCGCAGTTCGGCATCGAGGGCTGCCGGCATCGCGCCATCGGGCGAGACACGGATGACCCGGGAACTGCGCACGCGGAGGACGCGGAGGACGACTCGCTTATTACGGTCCGGCGTGCCAGTCCGGTCGGAACGACGATGGGACGGATGACGCGGAAACGCCGGATGACAGCTCTGCATTCAAGCCGCGGCGCACAACGAGCCGAGGACTGGGGAACAGCCGCCCGGGACGCCACCGTCGTGGCGCGGTACCCATCGATTCCCGATTCCCGACGAGTCATCCGGCCGTTTCCGCGTCATCCCCCTGATCGTTGTCCCCCCCTCTGGCCACTTTGCCTGAGAGAGGGGCTCGCCCGCGCGCGTCACAGCCAGTCGCGGGCGCCGCGGGGCTGCCATCCTGGCTCCAGGCGAGGCGATCCGGCCCGCCGCAACGGACGATCGCGTGCTGATACCGGCTCGTCGCGTCACTCCCTCGCTTCGTCGATTCGCTATGGAGTGACGGTCGCCGCCTGACGACCTTGTCACCCGAGCGCCCTGTCATTCCCAACCTAACGAGGAATGATAGCACCCGACAATGGACCCGGCCCCCAGACGACGCATGCGGAGAGCACTACTCGCTTTCCTGCCCGGAATTGCCCTGTTGCTCGCGCGCGCGACCGCGAGCGCCCAAGCAACCCCCGACACCCTCGGCGCCAGTTGGGAGTTCGACAGCCAGCTCTATCGCTATCGCGTCGAAGTCGTCGCCACCGGCTTCCGCGTACCGTTCGGCATGGCGTTCCTCCCGGACGGACGGCTGCTCGTGAGCGACCGCGTCGGCGTTCTCTCGCTCGTCGATGTACGGACCGGCACGGCGACACGTATCGAAGGCACGCCTGCGGCCGCGGCGCTCGCGGATACCGTCGACGGCGGCCTTCTCGACATCGCCGTGCACCCGAGCTACGCGCGGAACGGCTGGCTCTACTTCTCGTACGCGGAGGAGTCGGATAGTGGCAACGCGACCGTCGTCGAGCGCGCGCGACTCCGGGGCAACCGGCTCGTGGATCGCCAGCGACTCTTCACCGCGCTTCCCGCCATCGGTGGCTATCATCACTTCGGTTCACGACTCGCGCTCGCAAACGACTACCTGTTCATCACGCTTGGCGAGCGAGACGTCCCGCCGCTCGCCCAGGAGCTCTGGACCCACGCCGGCAAAGTCGTTAGGCTGCACGACGACGGGCGCGTTCCCGCGGACAACCCGTTCGTCAGCCGGCGGGGCGCTCGCGCCGAGATCTGGAGCTACGGCCACCGAAACGCACACGGGCTGGCTGTGCACCCGGCCACCGGCGAGCTCTGGGAGTCAGAGCACGGCCCCCTGGGTGGCGACGAGATCAACGTCGTGCGACGCGGCGCGAATTACGGATGGCCGACGGTCACCTTCGGCCGCGAGTACGACGGCGGCGTGGTGGGCGACGGTCGCACGCAGGCCCCGGGGATGGAACCGCCAGTGCACCACTACTCGACGTCGGCGGCACTGAGCGGCATCGCGTTCTACACCGGATCGGCATTCCCGCGCTGGCGCGACAACCTCTTCGTCGGC
Organism: Gemmatimonadaceae bacterium; assembly: GCA_036741775.1. GTDB lineage: Bacteria > Gemmatimonadota > Gemmatimonadetes > Gemmatimonadales > Gemmatimonadaceae > JAJKIV01. The sequence goes on from DAINRQ010000009.1 coordinate 67,130, forward strand.
GCGATGACACCGAGGTTCCTCTCACGCCTCGTCATCACGAACGGTCGCGTGAGAACCGAGGAACGGCTCCTCCTCGAGAAGCGATGGCGCGTCCGCGCGGTACAGACAGGCCCCGACGGGTTCATCTACCTCGCGGTTCAGCGCACGGCGGACGGGAACGGAGGAATCATCGCCCGGCTCCGGCCCGTCGAACCGTAGAACGGAGGGGAAATCCGGCCTGTACCAGGAACATTGACGCCGGCAGCCCGACCGAGGGATAGTAGGATCGATGCAGACCCCAACCTCACCCGAGACCGGCCGCTCGAGCACGCGACTGTTCTGGCTCCTGCAACTCGGGGGCTGGACCGCGTACGCCGTGGCACTCATGGTGCCATGGCTCGGACGCTACCCGATCTCGGCGATGTGGTCCAACAAGCTCGTGATTGCCGGCACCGGACTGGTCACGAGCAGCGTCCTCCGGCTCCTCTATCGCCACGCGTCAAGCGCCGGTGCAGGCTTCGGAGCGACCGGCGTGATCGCGGTGACGGCGTCGATCGCCGGAGCCTTCGCGTGGAACGCCAGCGCCTCCGCCATCCTCGGACGCTCCCTCCAGCACGACTCCATCCTCCTCGGCGCGTTAGGCAGGACGTTTCCGCGGTTCGACGGCGTGCTGTACCACGCACTGGTACTGCTCACCTGGAGCTTGCTGTACCTCGGCGCACGACACTACCGCGCGCTCGTGGCGGAGCGCGAGCGAAGCTATCGCGCCGAGTCGCTCGCGAGGGAGGCGAGGTTGCTCGCGCTGCGATACCAGATCGGACCACACTTCTTCTTCAACGCGCTGAACGCCATTTCCACGCTCGTCGTCACCGATCGCAAGGCCGAAGCGACAGCGACGATTGCTCGGCTCGCCGAGTTGTTGCGCGCCTCGCTCGAGGCACCGAGTGATGGAATGATCCCGCTCGCGCGTGAGCTCGAGATCGTGCGGAGTTACCTGGCCATCGAGCAGATCCGGTTCGCGGACCGTCTGTCGACATACATCGACGCCGACCCGCGCACGCTCGACGCGCTGGTCCCCGCGCTCATCCTCCAGCCACTCGTGGAGAACGCCGTGCGTCACGGCGTCGCGAGTCGCGAGGAACCAACCCACGTCACGATCCGCACCGCGCTCGGTGATGACGCGCTGACGCTCTCGGTCGTCGACGACGGCGCCGGAACCGGCGCAACGTCGAACGGCCTCGGTGTAGGGCTCGCGAACGTGCGCGCCAGACTCGCCGAGGCGTACGGCACGGGCCATCGGTTCGTTGCTGGCGCAGCGCCAGGTGGAGGCTTCAGCGCCGAGCTCGTTCTACCGCGCGGGCATGCGGTGCACAGCGCGCCGGCCGGCGAGGCGCAGCCGGACTGGAGTCAGGTCCCGGTTCAGCTATGACGAACACTGTGGCGAGCTGGCGCACGCTAATCGTCGACGACGAGCCGCTCGCGCGTGAAGGGATCCGCACGCGCCTCGAGTCACTCGGCGGCTTCGACGTCGTTGCCGAATGCGGCGGCGGACGTGCGGCCGTCACGGCCATCCAGGCGCAACCACTCGACGTCGTCTTTCTCGACGTACAGATGCCGGTGGTGGACGGCTTCGGCGTGGTCGCCGAGGTCGGCGCGGATCGCATGCCGGCGATCGTCTTCGTGACGGCGTACGATCAGTACGCCGTGCGGGCGTTCGACGCGAGGGCAATCGACTACGTGCTCAAGCCGATCGACGACGTGCGCTTCACGCAGGCGGTAGACTCGGTACGTCGCCGGCTCAGCGAGGCGAAGGAGAGCCGGGTCGCACGACAGCTCGCGGGACTACTGGATGAGGTGCGGCCGCAGACGAGCGGGACGCCGCGAGGTTCGTCCGTCGCGCCCGATCGTCTCGTCGCCCGCGACGGTGACCGCATCGAGATGATTCCTGCCGCCGAGATCGACTGGATCGCGGCGGATGGCGACTACGTGCGCATTCATACCGGCAATCGCCAACTGCTCCTGCGGTCGACCATGACGAGTATCGAAGCCGCGCTCCCCGCCGGCCGCCACGTCCGGATCCACCGGTCGACGATCGTCAACGTCGAGCGCATCCGATCGCTCAAGACGCTACCGAACCATGAGTACGCCGTCGTATTGAAGAACGGCGTGGCGCTCAGAGCGAGTCGGAGCTACGCGCCGCGCTTGCGGCACGCGCTCGGCCTGTGAGCCGGCGTCGCGTCAGGGGTGTTGCTTCGTCGGGTGTCTCGCCCGCCCGACAACCAGCGTGATGTTGTCGGTCCCGCCGCGGTCGAGCGCCAGCTCCACGAGTTGCCGACTCACCTGCTCCGCGGATTGCATGGCGCCGAGCGCCTGACCGATCTCCTCGTCCGAGACGTGCTTCGTGAGACCGTCGCTGCAGACGAGAATTACCGTGCCGCGCTGCTTCACGTTCACGCGCGTGACTTCTGGTAACGACTCGGACGCGCCGATGGCGCTCGCGAGCACGTGCTTGAGCGGCGAGGCCTTGGCCTGCTCCGCGGGGAGCACACCTTGATCGACGAGGCTCTGCGCGACGGTCTGATCGCGCGTGACCTGCCGGAGCTCTCCATTCTCGTGAACGTAGCAGCGGCTGTCGCCGACCTGCAGTACGTACAACCACGGCCACACGACGATGCCGAGTGAGAGCGTCGTCGCCATCTGCCGTCCGCCGAGCTCGGTGATCGACTCGGCGCGCACGGTGTCGTGCGCTTCGGTGGCCGCGGCGCGCAAGGCATCCATGAACTCCGCCTCGCTCGTCGTACCGACCGTGTGGTAACAGCGCAGCGTCGACGACACGTATCGCATGACGGCTTCCGTGGCGAGCCGACTCGCGCGGCTGCCGGCCGCGCTGCCGCCAACGCCATCGGCCACCAGCATGATCGTCGCCAGACGCTGGCCGCGCAGTGGCAACGTCTCCTGGTCAGGCAAGCTCGTGCCGTGAATGACGACTTGCGGGTGGACCGTGCAGAGAAGAAAGTGGTCCTGATTCTCCTTGCGGACGCGTCCCGTATGCGTGAGGCCGTAGAGATCGAGCTCGTCGTCACGCGGCCGAGGCTCGTCGGGCGCGCGCGTCTTGGTCGAGAAGGGGGCGGCGAATTTCATGACATCGAGGCAGCGGGTATCGAGCCACACGACGGGCGCGACGCAGTGCACCTCCCTAGATATGGTTCGGCGGGTGGCGCCAGGGCAAGCATGGCGACGCACGCCGTTGTTTCGGCGGCCGGATGCTGGCGCGCTGCGGAGGCTGGTCCGTATCATCGTCCCGTCCGCGTCCACTCGAGGTGTCAAGTCATGCGTTCGCGCATCATCGCCGCTCTCGTTCTCACCGTCGTGCCTGCCTCCGCGCGCTTAGCGGAAGCGCAGGATACCGTCCGTTTCACGCCAACAGTCGCGCAGCCGACATTCGCCGTCCGCGAACCCGTGCTGCGCGTGAAATCGGGGACCGTGCTCGTCTCGAAGACGAACTTCGGCCCGTATTACACGGAGCAGGGCGGCGCATTCCCGGGTGAGGTCGGGCCGATCTTCATCGAGGGCGCGACCACCCGCGACATGCTGAAGGTCGAGATCATCAAGGTTCGCCCGAACTATCGATACGCGGCCTCGCGCGTGTACGACGACTTCGGCGGCCTCGCGAGCGACGACCGCGTGCGCATGCTCAACCCGCCCATCGAGCCGCGCCGCTATCTCTGGCAGCTCGACACGGTGAAGATGGTCGGCACCACAGAGCTGCCGAAGAGTCGCATGCGTCGGGCGGAAATCGACCTGCAGCCGATGCTCGGCCGCCTGGCTGTCGCGCCGCGCGGGCAGGAGGCGTTCTCGGGACTCTGGCCCGGCGACTTCGGCGGCAATATGGACGCGCCCGAGCTGCGCGACGGGACGACGGTGTACCTGCCGATCTTCCACGACGGCGCCTACTTCTACTTCGGCGACGGGCACGCCCGACAGGGCGAGGGCGAGATCGCGGGCACGGGGCTCGAGACGAGCATGGACGTCGTGCTCAAGATCGAAGTCGTGAAAGGCAAGACGATCGACTGGCCACGGTTCGAGACCGCCGAGCACATCATGGTGGCGGGGAGTGCGCGGCCGCTGATCGACGCATTCCGCCTCGCGCACATCGAGCTGATCGAGTGGATGGAGCAGGACTACGGCTTCGACCGCATCGACGCGTATGCGCTACTCGGTCAGGTGGCGGAGAACACCGTGGCGAACATCGTGGACCCGGCGTACACGGTCGTCGCGAAGGTGAAGAAGCGGTACCTCCGCTAGGACGTGCTGATGATGACGCTGTCGTACCGCTGGTCAGGCAGGTAGAGGATCTGGATCGCCGTGCCGACCGTCCATCGCCCCGCGATGGAGGGTAACACCTGGTCGGAGTCGCGGTGGACCTGGCCGTCGGCCTCGAACTCGTAGCGTACTCGCGACATCGAGACGTCGAATCCTGTCGTCTCGGCCGTAATCTCCGCGACGTGCGCCGTCGCCGGCAGACCGTTGATGAGGAACGGTCTCAGCCGGTTCTTTCGTGCTCGGCTCACGCCCCAGAACAACGCTGGAAAGACCCCCGCGGTGAAGACAGAGAAGAACCCCGTGACCAGCCAATCCGCGATACCCCAGGGCGTACCGGGCTTCTCCGTTGGCCTCATGAGCTCCCGCGCGCCGTATCCTACTCGACGCAGTAACGCTTTCGTCTCCCCTTCGACTTGTCGTGGAACGGGGCCTAACGCTACCGCCCGCGTGGGCGGCACCAGCTCACGCGCTGCGGGGCTCGCGCTCCGGCCGGCTGGCACCGCGGCCGCACTCGCGTCGCCCGAGGGGCTCGCGAACAGCGCCGCCCGTGTTTCGCGCGCCGACTGGAACCGTTCCGTCGGCGCGGCCGCGAGCAGTCGCACCAGCACGCTGCGAAGCGGCTCGCCGCACGGGAGGGTCGCCGGGACTTCCAGCCGCCCCGCATCCGACATGAACTCCGGCGGCGCTCGCCCGGTGACGAGGTGCAGGAACGTGGCGCCTAACGCGTACAGGTCGCTCGCCGGGCTCGCGTGCCCCATGAACTGCTCGTACGGCGCATAGCCGTAACTGCCCACGACCGTGGACCCGCTCTCGTCGGCCCCGCGAAAGACGGTACGCACCGCGCCGAAGTCCACGAGCGCCGGCGTCCCGTCCGGTCGAACGACGATGTTCGCCGGCTTGATGTCCCGATGCAAAACGGGCGGCACGCGCGTGTGCAGGTACTCGAGCACGCCGAGAAGCTCGACGAATAGGTGCAGCACCTCGACGGCATCGAGAGGCCGACGCGCCGAGATCCGCTCGGCCAGCGATTCCCCCTCGATGAATTCCATGACGAGGAACGCCGCGGTCGTCCCGTCCCACGGCGCCCGGAACGTATCGTGAATGGCCGGCACGCCGTGATGACGGAGGCCGCGAAGCGCCGCCGCCTCCCGCTCGAACAGCTCGTACGCCTTCCACTCCTGCGCGGCTCGCGGGTGGAGCACCTTCATCGCCACGAGCCCGTCGCCGGTCAGGTCTCGTGCGAGCAGCGTCTCGGCGAAAGAGCCCCGGCCGAGGGGGCGAATCACTTCGTAGCGGTCAGCAATCAGGGTCGTGGTCATCGCACGGGTTGGGTCATGAGGAAATGATCCAACCCAACAGCACCTTTCGCTATACCGAGATCTGCCCGACCTGCGCTGAGCTACAGGTAGTCGAATACAGGCCCCATCTGCTCCTCCGTCACGCCCTCGGGCATGGGGACCGTATGCGGGTCAATGAGCTGCACGCGACCGTCCCGTTCGACGACGAGCGGCTCGTTGAGCAGACGGTGGCGACGGATTACGCGGGCGTGCGTTATTCGCATGGCGCGCTCGATCCCCTCGGTGGTGCTGAACCACCGGGTGATATGGTCGTCGGGGAGCGGCGGACGGTCGGTCATCGGGACCTCGCGAACTCGGGATACGCGAGCAACCACTCGCTGGAACGCGCTCCACCGGCCGGCGTCGACGACGTCTACGGCGCGCGGAGTGCCGCGCGCGACGATCCGCCGGTCGAACGGGTCGGTGTTGTCGTAAAGTATCCACTGATCCACGGCGTACCGATACCGTGCACCGAAGTTCGCTATGCCCCGTTCGTAGCGCCGGCGAACCACGTCGTCGGGGACAGCGTGACCGCCCAGCTGAACTCGACGATGAACGCGTTGAACGGCTGCCTCGGCCGACGAGAGCCAGAGGTATACGATGCGAACGGTGTAACCTCTCGAGCGCCACCGGTCAATCGCCCCCAGAAGCGTGAGGCCCGATAGGGTTGTCTCGAACGCGAAGTCGACACCGGATTTCGCGAGGTCGTCGAGTCGCCGCAGCATGATCCGCCCCGCCTCCACCGCCGTCGCGTCGGCCGAGAACGCGGAGAGGCCGCGCGCAATCACATCCGCGTTCACGAACTCCGCCACTCGAAGCTCATCGCGTAACAGCAATGGCGCGGTAGAAGTCTTTCCGGCGCCGTTCGGGCCGGCGAGCATGACGACGCTTGGCACGATATGAATATGCTGGCGTCGCAGGGTCCTTGTCTGCAGCATTGCGACACGTCGGGTATCGATCGCGTCTCGACGTGTTGATCACCTCCGCAGGTGTAATTCCTGTAATTACATGAAACCTGTCGAGCTCAAGGTCGCGCGAATCGGTAACTCACGCGGCGTACGCATCCCCGCCACGACCCTGGAGCGCTATCAGATCGGCGACAAGGTCGTGATGGAAGAGCGAAGTGACGGCATCCTCTTGCGCCCGTCAGGCGCCAGACAAACGAGACTATCCTGGGAGGATACTGCGCGTGAGGTGGCCGCCGCGCAGGAGGATTGGAGCGATTGGGACGTGACCATCGCCGACGGGCTGAACGACGTACCGTGGGAAACGGTACGCCCAACTCGAGTCGCCGACCGAAAACGAGCCTACAAGGCAGGCCCTGCCAAAGCAACGCGCCGGGCCAAACGGTGAAACGCTATGTACGGCGAATAGCTTGCGGGGCAGCGTCGATCGGAGGATTTACACACCGTGTTTTCATCACTGAAGCCGGTCATCGCGATGGTGCACGTCGGCGCGCTCCCGGGCACGCCGGCGAGTAGCGCGTCCGTTCGCGAGCTCGAGGCGCGCGCCGTCGCCGAAGCGCGCATCTACCGCGACGCCGGCGTCCACGGCATCGGGATCGAGAACATGCACGACGTGCCCTACATGCGCGGGAATGTCGGCCCGGAGATCGTCGCCGCGCTCGCGATCATCGCACGCGCGGTGAAGGAAGACAGCGCACTGCCCTGCGGCATCCAGATCCTCGCCGGCGCGAACCACGAAGCGCTCGCCGTCGCGCACGCGGCCGAACTCGATTTCGTGCGCGTCGAAGGGTTCGCGTTCGCGCACGTCGCCGACGAGGGGATCATCGAATCGTCGGCCGCGTCTCTCCTCCGCTACCGTCGTACCATCGGCGCCGAGCGCGTGCAGGTGTGGGCGGACGTGAAGAAGAAGCACGCGGCACACGCCATCACCGCGGATGTCGGGATCGGAGAAACAGCCGCAGCCGCCGAGTTCATGCGGGCGGATGCGGTCATCGTCACCGGAGCCGTGACCGGTGCTCATGCAGACGAGGCCGACATCGCCGACGTTCGCACCTACAGCCGCCTCCCCGTCTACCTCGGCTCCGGACTCACTGACGAGAATCTCGCGCGGTACTACCCGCTCGCGGACGGGTTCATCGTCGGTTCGTTCTTCAAGAAGGACGGTCGGTGGAGCGGGCCGGTCGATCCCCGGCGCGTCGAACGGCTCATGACTGCGCACGCGACGGCGGTGGGCCGTTAGGCGTCGGGCGGGCGATCCTTCGCTCGAAGACGAGCGATCTCATACACCGTGGCGCATGCGGCCGCTACGGCCGTGCCGATCGCCACCCCACCCACGACGTCCGTAGCCCAGTGCTCGGCGAGATACACACGACTCGCGCCCACAGCGATGACGAACAGCACCGCGATGACCGGCGCGAGTCTCGGCGCGACGCGCTCTCGCATCATCACGTACGCGACCGTCAAGGCCACTGCGGTCGCGATCGTCGTATGCCCGCTCGGGAAGCTGAAGCTCCGCCCGCCGTCATCGAGGTAGCCTGGGCGTAACCGCGCGAAGAGCGGCTTGATCCTGCTTGTCGTGAGCGGTGCGAGCGCCACCGCGAGCGCAACGGGAACCGCTGCTCGACGCGCGCCGCGAACCCAGAGCGCGAGCGCGGCGATGAGACAGATGGTCAGCATCACCCGCGTCGCCGCGAGCGTCGTCACCGCTCGAAAGAAGCGGTCCGCCACCGGGGAGCGATGCGCGGCCGCCCACTCTCGCCCTGCCGCGTCCATGTACGGGACCTCGGCCCCGAACACCTGGCCGCTGAAGATGAGGAATACCACCACAGCCCCAACGCTCGTAAGCGCCGTCGCGACGGGTCGCACCCACGGGCGTGACCGGTGCGAGAGGGCCGGAACGTTCGCCAGTCGCGTGTCGGGAAGTGTCGAGGACATGTCAGCGGGCCGTCGACCTCGCGTGGGTCGAGCACGTCCAACATGCATCGCGAGTCGGCAGCCGCGATAGACGGCCCGCACCGCGGATCGTCCTGACGGCTCAGGAGAGCAAACGCTGTGTGATCATGTTGATTGCGCTCCTGACCCCCGCCGCGACGCGCTCTGGCGTCTCCACCATCGGCTGACTCCGATGGATGGCCGCGATCTCGTGGAGACGCTCCATCTCGCCCACGGCCTCGAGCACCGGGAGAACGATCGGGCCCGGCCTACCATGACCAGCGAACAGCAGGTGGTCGGGGTCCACGCGGCCGCGCTCTACAGCGGCTGGGACGCGCCGCGCACATCGACACGCGGCGCGGTCCGATACCAACCCACAGTGCGCGAGCATGAACGACCGCAAGTGCTCGCGCGCACGCGACAGTCGCTTGCGGAACGCCGCCGGTGAGATGTCGAGGACCAGACCGGCTTCGTCGCTTCTGAGCTCGAACACGTCGCCAAGGATGTACGCGAGTCGCTCGTCTCGGTCGAGGCACAGCAACATGCCCCGCGTGCACCCGATCTTGACCTCCTCCTCGAGGAGCCCCTGATCCGCTTCTCTCGATCGGGGCCCCGGAGGGTCGACGAGGCCATCCGCGAGGTCCTCCCCAAATGACTCGAACGTCATGCGCTGCTCCTCGAGGCGACCGCGACGCACGTTCAGCAGATGATTGCTCGCCACGCGGAGTGCCCATGTCCGGAACGAGCTCTCGCCACGAAACGTCGAAACGCTCGTGACGATCTTGAAGAGGATCTCCTGCGCGGCGTCCTCCGCGTCGTGCGGATGCCATAGCATCCGCAGCGACAGCCGGTAGACATCATCCTGAATGCCTTCGATCAGCGCGGTGAGCGCCGCGCCGTCGCCGTCACGCGCCCGCGCCGCGAGGCCGTCGAGCTCGTGCACCGGCGAACTCATATGCCGCACGCCGCGCGTGCGCGAACCAACGCCTGTAACACGATCAGCTCTTCGCGCAACGCGTCGACTTGCGCCTCGAACACATCGTCGGGCATTCCGGGGGCCTGGAGTTGGGTGAAGATGTACTCGGCGCCGTCGGCGTTCGGTACGACGCGCGAGTACGCGACCGTTTCGACTCCCGGCGCAGGTGAAAGATGGAAATCGACGACGCCGAGCGCGCGGTCGGTCACGTAGCGCACGCCGATGTCCCCGTTTCCGGTCGTCACTACCCAGCGATCGTCCGACCCGTCATCCCGACGGATCGAATGGCAGAACCCGACCGCCCACCGCGGAAGGTTCTCGGGATTCGCGACGAACTCGAACACGTCGTGTGGTGAGGCCGCGAGAGTCACCGTTCGCGTATCGGTGCGTGAGACGGGCGCATGCGAGGCCGTGCCTGCCATGGTGTCCTCCACTGTGAGAGTCCGCTTCGCTTACACTGCGCTTCACCTGGATAGACACAGCCGCCACGCGATTGTGACCGCTGGCGGCGAAGGCACCGCCGCCTCGCCCGTACCGTTCGCCGCGCTGCCGACCGGGGCTCAGCGCCGCGGCGCGCACCATGCAGTCCAGGGGGCAGCGCGCTGCCGGACGGCCACGACCGTGAGCGCATCGCAAGCCCAATGTCGGCCGAGGTGTCGTGCACCGCGCGGAACAGCGTGCCGGTACCCGGGCTTTCGCAAGTTCGCTCTGTCGAGAGTCAGTTGCATGAATCCGCTGCTGTCCGTTGTCGTCCCGTGTTATAACGAGGCCGAAGTGCTGTGGGAGACGCACACTCGCCTCAAAGCCGTAATGAGCCGCCTCGGCGACCTGGAGTTCGAGCTCATCTACATCGACGACGGTAGCCACGACGCGACCCCACGCCTGCTCGACGAGATCGTCGCTCTCGACCCGACCGCCCGGGTCATCCGGTTCTCACGAAACTTTGGGCACCAAACGGCCGTGACAGCCGGTCTCGAGCACGCGAGCGGTGACGCCATCGTCATCATCGACGCCGACCTCCAGGATCCGCCCGAGGTGATCGAGACCATGGTCGCCCGGTGGCGTGAAGGCTATCACGTCGCATACGGCGTTCGCACCGACCGCGACGGCGAGACCCGGCTCAAGCTCATCACCGCGAAGGCGTTCTACCGCCTCCTCAACCGACTGAGCGACACCGACATTCCCCTCGACACCGGCGACTTCAGGCTCATGGACCGTGCGGTCGTCAACGCCCTGCGGGCGATGCCCGAACGCGACCGCTTCGTGCGCGGCATGGTCGCGTGGGCAGGATTCAAGCAGGTCGCCGTCCCCTACCGGCGCGCCCCGCGGTTCGCTGGACGAAGCAAGTATCCGCTCCTCGCGATGATGCGTTTCGCCGTCGATGGTCTCACCTCGTTCTCGCGCGCCCCGTTGCGCGCCGTGACGTGGATGGGTGTCGTGGTTTCCGGGCTGGCGCTCGTCGGCATTGTCTACGCGCTCGTCATGGGCGCGGCGACCGGCGCGTCCGTCGGCGGCTGGGCCGCCGTGTTCATGGCCGTGCTCTTCATCGGTGGCGTACAACTCCTCTCGCTCGGCGTCATTGGCGAGTACGTCGGACGCATCTACGGCGAAGCGAAGCGACGGCCGCTGTACGTAGTTCAGGAAGCCCACGGGTTCGATCGGGGTGCCAACCCCATCGTGGAGCCCGCCGCGCTCAATGTCGGACATCGACCGGTTATGGGAGACGGCCCGCCGCGGCGGCGGCGTGACAACGGAGGGCACCGCCCACTGCGCGAGACGGAGACCCAGCTTCCACGGTATAGCGAGCCGGCGGTTGCACACCCGGATGAGTCCGTAGCCTGACGCGGGCGAACAGGCACCCACTCGACTCACTTCCCTCTCACTCACAGCACATGCGCACGCCTCGCGCCGTCATCATCGGTGGCGGATTCGGCGGCCTCAGCGCCGCCTTCGAGCTCGTTCGTCGCGGCATCGACGTGACAGTCCTGGAGACCGACCGAGAGGTGGGGGGGCTCGCCGGTTCTTTCGAGGTCAAGGGACAGCGCCTCGAGAGGTTCTACCACCACTGGTTCACGAACGACGTCCATGTCGCCGAACTCATCCGCGAACTGGGCGAGGACCGCAACATCCTCTATCGCTCCTCGCGTACGGGGATGTACTTCGCGAACCAGATCTTTCGCCTGAGCTCGCCGTCCGACGTCCTGCGGTTCACGCCGCTCCCACTGGCCGACCGCGTTAGGCTCGGCTTGCTCGCTCTGCGCGCCCGCGCGGTGAAAGACTGGCGCGCCCTCGAACACGAGACGGCCGAGGAGTGGTTGGTCCGCCTCGGTGGCAAACGCGTCTACGAGGTGGTCTGGCGGCCACTCCTCGAGGGCAAGTTCGGCCCGTTCGCATCGGACGTCTCGGCGGTCTGGATCTGGAACAAACTCAAGCTGCGCGGCAGCAGCCGAGACCGGAGCGGCGCAGAGCTTCTCGCGTACTACCGCGGCGGGTTCGCGGCACTCGCGGAACGACTTGCGTGTGCGGTGAGAACGGGGGGTAGTGACATCCAGGTCTCTACGCCGGTGACGGCGCTGGTCGTTGACGACGGGCGAGTCGTAGCGGTCGAGACCGACAACGGGACCTACGATGCCGACGCGGTCATTGCCACCCCGGCGCTACCGATCATCGCCGACCTCGTCGCCCCGCACGCGCCTGACGAGTGGGTACGCCGACTTCGCGCGATCGAGTACCTGGCGAACGTCTGCATCGTCCTCGAACTCGACCGTAGCCTCTCGGATACGTACTGGCTGAACGTCAACGACCCGGGCTTCCCGTTCGTCGCCGTCATCGAGCACACGAACTTCGAGCCCGCATCCACCTACGGCGGCCGGCACATCGTCTACCTGTCCAAATACCTGCCTGCTTCCGACGAGCTGTACCGGATGTCGGACGAGGACGTGCTCGAGTACTCGCTGCCTCATCTCGCGCGCATGTTCCCGGCGTTCGAACGCCGCTGGGTCACGGCGTCGCACGTCTGGCGCGCTCGGTACGCCCAGCCGATCGTCTCGAAGCATTACAGCCAGCTCGTGCCGCCAGCCGAAACGCCCGTGGAAGGGTTGTACCTGTCCACCATGGCGCAGGTGTATCCCGAAGACCGCGGGACCAACTACGCCGTGCGCGACGGCCGCCGGATCGGCCGCCTGGTTGCGTCGCATCTCACCGCCAACACCAATGGCTCTGGACGGCGTTCAGACTACGGCGTGGGACCACACGCCGCGCGTTAGGTCCGTACGGACCCTCACCCAGGGCTTCCCGCGCACCACCGTGCTCATCGGCGGCGCGCTCGTTCTCGCTGCATTCATCCGGCTCCTCACCCCGCTGGCGAGAGATTTCCCGCTCAACGACGGCGCCCTGTTCTACCAGATGGCGGCGGAGCTCGCGGCGAACGACTTTCGCATACCAGAGTACACCGGCTACAACCGGGAAGGCATCCCCTACGCGTACTCGCCGCTCGGCTTCTACCTCGCGGCGCTCATTCCCGCGCTCCTGCCGGTCGAGCTCATTGACGTGTTCCGCGTCCTGCCGGCGGTCGTGACCGTGCTCTGCGTCGTCGCGTTCTACCTGCTGGCCCGCGACCTCGTTGCCTCGCGCGCGATCGTTACCGCCGCCGTCGTCACCTTCGCCGTGCTTCCGCGCAGCTTCCTCTGGCTCATCATGGGCGGCGGGCTCACTCGATCGCTTGGCTTCCTGTTCGCTATTCTCACACTCTGGCAACTGCACCGCGCCTATACGCGGCGTGCGTGGCGACACGTCGCGCTCACGACGGTGTTCGCCTCGCTCACGGTGTTGAGTCACCTCGGCACATCACCGTTCGTCGCGTTCAGCGCGGTCCTCTTCCTCGCGTTCTACGGACGGCACACGTTCGGACTCAAGGTCACGGCCGTCGTAGGAATCGGAACCATCGTTCTCACCGCTCCGTGGTGGGCGACCATCGCCGCCACGCACGGATTCGCGCCGTTCGCCGCCGCCGGCGCGACCGGCGGAACGGTCTTCAGCCGAAGTGCCCGAGGCCTCGTGCTCGGCAAGCTCGCATACCTCGGACTCGGCACCGCGGAGCCATTGTTCCCGCTGATCGGCGCGCTCGCGATCATCGGCGGGCTGGCATCGTTCACGCGCCGCGGCGCGTTCCTGCCGATCTGGTGGCTGGCGATCATCCTGCTCGATGCGCGGGCGGGCGCGACGTATGCTTCCATTCCCGTGGCGCTGCTGGCCGCGATCGCCATCGTCGACATCATCGTGCCTAACGTCGCGCGCGGCGCATCGTGGTGCCGAGCCGTGCCTGACGTCGCGCATAACGAGGGCGGCTGGGCTGCGGCGGGCTTGGCGACATCGCAACGGCGCTGGTTGGTCGGCGTCGTGCTCACCGTGTTCGTGGGCTACGGCATCGCGTCGGCGCTCGTGCGGCGACCCTACGCCGAAGGGCGCTTTCTCACGAGCCTCACGCGCGACGACCGCGACGCGATGGCGTGGGTGGCGCGGACCACCCCGCCGTCGAGCACCTTCATCATCGTCGTGGGTGGCGCCGCGGGCGGCTGGTGGGCGGACCGCGTCGCCGAATGGTTCCCGGTCCTCGCGAATCGGAGGAGCGTGGCAACCGTTCAGGGAACAGAGTGGCTCCCGGCCGGCACGTTCCGGGAGCGTGAGCGCCAGTACGACCAGCTCCAGGGCTGCGCCATCTGGCAGGGGGCGTGCGTCGAGCGGTGGTCGAGTCAGCACGGTCACGCCTACACGCACGTCTACATCCCGAAGACGCTCGCCTTCCCGTGCTGCGCTCCACTGGACGCCGCGCTCCGCCACGACGCGGGCTTCGACCTCGTCTTCGACGGGCCGGGGGCGGCGATCTACCAGCGTCGAGGATTGTTCGTCGAGTGACACACTCGCTAGTCGTCAGGCACTGAACCTCATGCGGGCGACGGACCTGGAGCCCGCGGCGCAGCCGGCCAGTTGCCCGTCGTCCGTCGTCACGCGAGGAGTCATGGGTCGTCGGTGCATCAGTGCGTCAGTCCCCGGTTGCGCACCTGGAAACTGACCACTATGCGACTCACGGCTGATGACTCTTCCACTCATCCCCTGACGACTGACGACTCTCATCCCGGCCGCCGAGCCTGTTTGCCGCAAGCCGCATTGAGGACCGTCCACGCGCCCATGAGACTGGTGCAGCGACTGGACCGACCATCATAACTCGGCCGTGCGCCGGTCGTGCGCACGGCGCGCCTCACGATTCCGTCCGGAAGTAGCAAATCCCCTCACGACGACAGATTGACAGGGCTTTGGTCCGAGGGATAGCGTCCCTTCGATTTCCACCCCGGGACCGATGCCGATCAACAGAAGAGACTTCCTCAGGACCACCGCGGCCGCCGCGGCCGTAGCCGGTGGTCGCGCCGTCACCGCCGCTCCGATTCCCGCCGCGTTCGCGGCGACGGCGCCCGCGCCACGCGCCGAAGCGTTCGTCGAGGAGTTGGCCCTGGAGGCGTTGAACGCCGCTCGGGATGCCGGCGCCAGTTACGCCGACGCCCGCATCGGCCGGTACCGCCGCCAGGGCATCAACACACGAGAGCGGCAGGTCACCAACGTCAGCGACTCCGAGTCGTACGGGCTCGGCGTCCGGACGCTGGTCGGTGGGTCGTGGGGGTTCGCCGCGACGAGCAGCATGACGAAGGAAGGAGTAGTCGCCGCCGCTCGTGAGGCTGCACGGCTCGCGCGGGCCGCGCGCTCGGTGCAGAAGCGCCCCGTCGAGCTCGCACCCGTCGCGGCGGTGAAGGGCACGTGGAAAACGCCCATCTCGCGTGACCCGCTCGACGTCCCCATCGAGGACAAGGTCGCGCTGCTCCTCGCCGCGAACGAGGCGGCGCTCAAGGTGCCCAAGGTTCGCTTCGTGAACTCCGGGCTGCAGCTGCTCCGCGAGGAGAAGACGCTCGCGACCACCGACGGCACGCTCGTGACGCAGACGTTCGTCCGCGTCGGGCCCTCGTTCAACGTCACCGCGCTCGGCGACGGCGACTTCCAGAGCTACTCCGAGGAGCTCGCGCCGCGCGGCCTCGGGTGGGAGTACATCGAGTCGCTCGACATGCCCGGCAACGCCGAGAAGTGGGCCGCGTTCGCGGCCGAGAAGCTGTCGGCGCGGTCGGTGGAGGTCGGTCGTTGGGACGTGATCCTCGAGCCGACGAATCTCTGGCTCACGATCCACGAGTCGATCGGGCACCCCACGGAGCTCGATCGCGCGATGGGCTACGAGGCGAACTACGCCGGCACGAGCTTCATCGCGCCGCCGGAGAAGTTCATCGGGAAGTTCAAGTACGGGCCCGAGTTCATGAACGTGCAGGGCGACCGCACGCAGGAGGGGTCGCTCGCGCGCGTCGCGTGGGACGACGAGGGCGTTCCCGCCGACCAGTGGCTCATCATCGAGAAGGGGGTGTTCAAGGACTACCAGACCACGCGCGAGCAGGCGGCGTGGATCTCGAAGCTCACCGGCGTGACGAAGTCGCACGGCTGCTCGTTCGCCGACTCGTGGTCGAGCGTGCAGTTCCAGCGCATGCCTAACGTGTCGCTGCTTCCCGCCGAGCGTGATGTGTCGCTCGACGAGATCGTCGGTTCGACGCAGCGCGGCATCCTGATCAAGAACCGCGGGTCGTGGTCCATCGACCATCAGCGCTACAACTTCCAGTTCTCCGGCCAGGCGTTCTACGAGATCCGCGGTGGGAAGATCACGGGGATGCTCAAGGACGTGGCCTACCAGGCCAACACGCCGCAGTTCTGGAACAGCATGGACATGATCGGCGGCAAGTCCACGTACTGGTTGGGCGGGTCGTTCGGCGACGGAAAGGGCGAACCGGGTCAGTCGAACTCGGTGAGTCACGGCTGCGTGCCGGCGCGATTCCGAGGCGTCAACATCGTCAATACCGGGAGGAACGCCTGATGGCTCCGCGTTCCCTGTTCACGATCGCCGCGCCGCCCCTTCTCACGCGCGAGCAGGCGAAGTCGATCGCCGATCGGGTCCTGTCGTTCTCGAAGGCGGACGAGACCCGCGTGTCCATCTCGAGTAGCTGGAGCGGAAACACCCGGTTCGCCGGCGGCGAGATCACGACATCGGGAGGCATCACCGATACCACCGTCTCGGTGGTGAGTACGGTCGGGAAGCGCCGAGCCTCGGTGTCCACGAATGTGCTCGATGATGCGGGGCTCCGGCGGACAGTCGACATGGCGGAGCGACTCGCGCGCCTCGCGCCCGAGGACCCGGAGATCATGCCCGAGTTGGGCCCGCAGGAGTACTCGACGGTGAACGCCTACATCGACGCCACCGCGGAGCTCACCGCGGAGCCGCGCGCGGCGGCGGCGAAGCGAGCGATCGACCGGGCGGCCGACGTGGGAAAAGCGGCCGGTGACATGTTCGTGGCCGGCTTCCTCGAGGCGAACGCGGATGCGCGGGCGATCGCCACGAGCAAGGGGCTGTTCGCGTATCACCGGTCCACGGACGCGAGCCTGTCGACGACCGCGCGCACGCCGGACGGCACCGGGTCCGGGTGGGCGTCAGCGGGGGCGCGCGACTGGAGCAAGATCGACCCATCGGCGTTAGGCACGGTGGCCGCACAGAAGGCCGTCGCGTCACGGAACCCCGTCGCGATCGAGCCGGGCAACTACACGGTCGTGCTCGAGCCGCAGGCGGTCGCCGACCTCGTGCCGCTCCTTGGCGGGGCGTTCAACGCCCGCTCGGCCGACGAGGGGCGCGGCACCTTCTCCAAGCGCGGTGGCGGCACGCGGCTCGGCGAGAAGGTCATGGACGAGCGCATCACGATTTTCTCCGATCCCACCGATGTCGACCTGCTCGCGAGCCCGTTCGATGGCGAAGGACTGCCGATCAAGCGACGCGTGTGGGTGGAGAACGGCGTGCTCAAGAACTTCTCCTACAACCGCTTCTGGGCGCAGAAGCAGGGGAAGGAGCCCACGGGCGGCGGTGGCGGTGGCGGTGGAGGCGGCGGCGGCGGCTTTGGCGGAGGATTCCCTGGCGGCCTCAAGATGGTTGGCGGCACGAAGTCGACCGAGGAGCTCATCGCGGGCACGCAGCGCGGCATCCTCGTCACGCACTTCTTCTACATTCGCTTCCTCGACCCGCGCACGGTGCTCGTCACCGGGCTCACGCGCGACGGCACGTTCCTCATCGAGAACGGCAAGGTCACGAAGGCGTTGAAGAACTTCCGCTGGAACGAGTCGCCGCTGTTCATGCTCAACAAGCTCGACGAGCTCGGACGGGCGGAGCGAACGGATGTGGGCCAGGTGATGCCCAGCATGCGGGTCAGGGACTTCAACTTCACGTCGCTCTCGGACGCGGTGTAAGGCTTCGGTAATTGGGGTCAGAGTCGAATATCATCGTTTCGTTGCCGCGGCAACGAAACGATGATATTCGACTCTGACCCCAATACGCTCCAGCGGGAGGACTTCCGTATGGCAACGCTCCTCGATTCGCTCATGGCGCTGGCGACTCCCGCGGCCGGCGCGCTCTCGCGACGCGTCATCGAGTCCGACGACGCCATATCGCGCGGGCTCCACGCGAGCCTCGCCTCGGTGCTGGCAGGCGTGCTGACCAAGAGCGACGACGCGGAGGCAGTCCAACGGGTATTCGGCCTCGTCTCCAGCCCCGATAACGACGCGAACATCACCACCAACTCCGACGAGCTCGTCCGCGGACTTCCCGCCTCGGTCACGTCAGGCCCCGGAGGATCGCTGCTCGACACGATCTTCGACGGTAGGACGGATGCCGTCGGAGAATTCATCGCCCACACGGCAGGGTTCCGAAAGCCGGCGTCGGGGTTGGCACTCCTCGCGATGGCCGCGTCACTCGTGCTCGGATTCCTCGGCAGGAAAGTCCGGGAAGACAACCTCACCGCGGATGGCCTGGCGAGCATGCTCGCGGCCGAGCGCGACGACGTTCTCGCTGCTGCCCCGCCGGGGCTCATGGACGTCGTCGCGGGCCGGGAAATAGAAGCGACCGAAGCGCCGATGTTCCCGACCGGTCCGACCGCCATCGGCACCGCTCCTGACAGCACACCGGCCATCCGCGACGTCGGAGCCATGCCCGCGCGGCGCAACCGCTGGGTGTTGCCGCTCACCGGATTGGCCGCGGTGGTGCTGATCTGGCTCGCCTTCTGCTCGCCTGCGATCGGCTGAGCGTCGCGACGAGATCAGCGACCGTGCCGCTACCGGCTACCGGTCGCGACCTCCACGAACCGGCGGACGCGCGCTTCGTCCGTCACCTCCCATGCCGCCTCATCCTCCGGCAGCGCCTTTCGCACCTTGACCCCTGCTCGCGGCGGAGGAGTATTCCCGTGCGTTAAGCGAGTGAGGCGCACATGCACCTCAAGAATCCCCGTGGCGTTCAGGATCTCACGGACGTTCTCAGCCCGAACGCCTCCACCGGCCATGATGACCGCGCGATCCCCGGCCTGCCTGACGAGCGACGCGATCTCGGGAATGCCCTCGCGCGCCGTCGGGGCGCCCCCCGACGTCAGCACGCGAGTGACACCCGCGCCGATGAGCGTCTCCAGCGCCGCGCCACGGTCCGGTGTGAAGTCGAACGCACGGTGAAACGTCACCGCCAGGTCACCGGCCGCCTCCACCAACGTCTTCACCTGGTCCACATCCACGGTGGCATCCGGGCCGAGCGCGCCGATCACGACGCCGTCGATACCGAGCGAGCGCGCCACGACGATGTCGCGGCGCATGACATCGAGCTCGCTCTCGCTGTACACGAACCCGCCGCCGCGCGGCCGGATGATCACGAAGATCGGGATCGACACGCCTTCGCGGCAGGCGGCGATCATCCCGGCACTCGGCGTCGTGCCACCGTCGAACAGTGCATCACACAGCTCGAGCCGGCGCGCACCGCCACGCTCGGCCGCCAGCGCCGACTCGACCGAGTCCACACACGCTTCGACGAGCACGCCACTAGCGCCGGCATCGTGCGCGGCGCCGGCCGCGTCAGGCGTCCCGGACAACACGGATCATCGCTGGCCAGGCACGAACTGCCAGCGCACGCGCACCACTGCCGTCACGACGGATTCGCCGGTCTCGATTGGCGTGGGCGTCGCCATGTTCACGGAGGCGGCGCCGGCCATCATCACCCGACCGAGAGGTTGCGGGAGCCCGATGGGGTCGATCGTGAGCTCGAGCAGCGTGCCTAACGATCCGCCCGCTGCCGTCGCCCCCGTCTCCGCTTCTGTCCGCGCCTTCGCCACGGCCTGTTGCACCGCCTCGCGACGCGCCGCCTCCGTGTTGGACGGGTAGAGTTGCAGCGAGCCGATGTTCGTTGCCCCCGCGCCGAGTGCCGCGTCGATCACTTTCCCCACGTCGGCAATGGTGCGGATCTCCACCTGCACCGTGTTGGTCGCGCGATACCCGGTGACGCGCGGCGCCCGCTTCCCGTCGTGCGTGTACTCGGGGTGCACGTTGTACCCCGATGTCCGAATCTGCGCCTGCGCGACGCCGGTCGCCTTCACGGCGTCGATGACCTTCGTTTGCTTCGCCGCGTTCGCGGCGGCCGCGGCGGCCGCCGACTCACCCTGCGACTCTACGGCCACGTGGAGCATCGCGCGATCGGGCGTCACGCGCGCTTCCCCCACCGCCGTCGCGGCAACGTGGGGTGGCGGTGGATTCGGGGGCACGGCACCGGATTGCGCTGACATCGTCGATGAGGCGCCAGCCGTCCATAGGACGGCGGCGAAGAGGTGAGCGAACGTCGCGCTGACGAACCTACGCATCGGGACCTCCAATGGATACAGGCACTCCGCGGACCGTCCTCCCGGTCGCTCGCCGCTCGTACCACCGCATGAGCGGTGTAACCGACCCGCCATGGATGATGATCGAGGCGACCACGACCGTGACCACAATGGCTCCCAGCCGCTCGCCTAACGCCGAGGGAAGCGAGTGTTCGATGGCGAACGAGAGATAGTACAACGACCCGATGCCGCGGATCCCGAACCACGCCGTCAGCCACCGCTGCGCCCCCGACGCACCGCGCATCGGTGCGCCGACGACCACTGCGGCCGGACGGATGACCGCGAAGAGCAACGCTGCGATCCAGACACCCTCCCAGCTCAGCGTCCGCGGACCGAGCATGCTTCCGAGCAACAGGACCACGGTGAGCTCCGCAAGTCGCTCCAACTGCTCGGTGAATCCCAACGCGGCCTCGGCCATGTACGCGGGGGCGGTCGACGCCCCCGTTGCCAATCGCTCCTGATGGTTGACCTTCCCGCCCCGCGTATCTGGCGCCGACGCGACCGCGCCACGGGCCGCCCCGCGAACGTCGGCTGGCGCTGACCCCACACCGCCACGTTCCGTTTCGCGCCGCTCGATCCGGCGCACCGCGAGACCAGCCGAGAATACCGCGAGGAACCCGTACCCGGCAATGACCAACGCCACACCATACGCGAGTGCAATCAGGCCGAGCGCCAGGAGATCGTCGAGGCCAACGGCCTCGCGGTGTGTGCGCCGTAAATACAGCACGAGCCGGCCGATCAGGGTCCCCACGAGCCACCCGACACCGACGCCCGCAACTACAGCCCAGACGAGGTCCACGGTGATCCAGCGTTCGCCGGCTCTGCCGATCTGGTGAACGCCAAGGAGTCCGAGCCCCAGCATCACGAATGGAAATGCCGTCCCGTCGTTCAGCCCCGCCTCACCGGTGAGCGCAAACCGGAGGCGGTCACGATCCGCAACGTCTTCCACCTGAACATCGGAAGCCAGGACCGGATCGGTCGGCGCCAGAATGGCTCCCAGCAAGATCGCGGCTCCGAGCGACAGCCCGAGCAGCGTCACTCCCGCGACCGCCACGAGACCGATGGAAACAGTCATCGACGCTGTCGCAAGGAGGATAGGAAGCCGCCATCGTCGGTCGTCCCAGGGATTCCGCAGCTTCAACCCGGCGGTGAACAACGAAATGAGCACCGCGACCTCGGTCATGCGCTCGAACAGGGCGGCATCAACGAAGAGATCGAGAGCCACCAGATTCACCCCGTATGAGCCGAGGGCGACTCCAGCGAGGAGGTACAGGAGGGACGTCGTGAGCGGAAGGCGCTTCAGCACGGAGCCGGTCACCGCCATCACGACGAGGAGCAGCCCGACGACGATGAACCAGAGGGTTGCGGCCATGCGCACCCCTCGGGCAAGTCCGACGCCGACGCGTCGGCGATCGGATCGCTAGATCACGCTGACCGGGGTGAACCGCACGCCGCGAATCTTCCGTGCCTTGAAGAAGGCGTAGACGACCGGCCGAACGATGAGGCGGCGACTCGCCAGCGATCGCTTTCCGTGAATGGGCGCCGCCCAGTTTCCCGTTCCGAACCGCTCGGCCGCATACGCGAAGTCCGGGACGTGGAGAAGGCTCTCCCCGACGTATGCGGGCAGGAAGGGTTCGGACACGGAGTCGAACCACCCGTCGCGGTTGCAGTTGGGACA
This sequence comes from Gemmatimonadaceae bacterium, assembly GCA_036741775.1. Taxonomy (GTDB): domain Bacteria; phylum Gemmatimonadota; class Gemmatimonadetes; order Gemmatimonadales; family Gemmatimonadaceae; genus JAJKIV01. The sequence continues at coordinate 89,131 of DAINRQ010000009.1, forward strand.
CGGCGCCTCGCTGCCGGTGCGTCCCCGGACGAGTCCGCGCGCCGCCGCAATCATGGGCGGCATGCCGCCGTCGATCAACAACTGCTTCCACGGCAGGAGCTGTCCCTGGCGGTCGATGACGTCGCCGAGGCGGAAGCCCGTGAGCGGCGCGGCTTCCATCTCCGCGGCGAGCGAGTCGTGCACGATCACCTCGTCGTCGATGGAGCCGAGGACGCCGCTCTTCGGGATCTCCTTGTTCGCGAGCACGAGCGCCGAGGTCTGCCGCAACCCGTCGCCACAGGTGGGACACGCTTCGGACTCATCGTAGCTCATGCCCGGGCGTGGATGCCCTTCGTGGCTGTGATGAATCCACACGAACATGTGGAGCAGGCGCGCGGCGCCGAGCTCGCGCGCCGTCGGCTCGAGTACGCGATGCACCATGGGGGCGGTGATGGCGTGCATGCGCGCGGCAACGCCGAGCTTCGCCGCAACCTCCTCGTTGGGGATCGGCAGCTTGTGATGGCCGGTCAGGAGCGCCGGGTCCACGACGACATCGAGCAGGCCGGCCTCGAGGAACATCTGCTGGACTCGGCCGCGCTGGGTCGGCGGGTAGTTGTACGTGACGTAGATCTTCTCTGGCACGTGACGCGGGTAGGGAAACGGTCGCGTCGCGGTGGTTTTCGCTCATCGCGACACGTGAGCGACGAGGATGCGAGGCACTTGGAAACGCGGCATCATTCGCCGGTGATCGGAATCCGCCGCGAGAGTTCGCCCTCGAAGAGCGGAGTCGAGACAGCCGTCTTCGACCCCGAACTTGTGTCGTTAGGCAGGCAGAAGGACCGAGGGGCCGGGACGAATCGCCCCGGCCCCCGAGTTCCTTAGTTCGGCAGCGGCTCCTTACCGTTGATCGGACAGCCCGCGTTGTTCTGCGTATCGAACTTGTCCTTGAGGGTGTTCATGGTGTTCTTGTTACCGCTCGCCAGCGCCGCGTTCGTCTCCGCGATGATCGCGGCTACGGTCTGGGGATAGTCGACGAGGCCATGACTGGCGTTCAGGAGCGCGGCCACGGCATGGTGAAGCAGCCTCGCCGCAACCTCGGCGGTGGTGCTGCCACCACCCATGCTGAGGACGGCGAGCAGCGTGACGTTGTCGAGGCCGTAGGCATCCGGAACGTCGAAGACGTCCTCGACCGTGTCATCCGTGTCGTACGTGGTGTGGGCCCAGGCCGCCTCGTGGTTCTTCCAGAAGCCCGGCGTGCAGCCGTCATCCCCGAGCACGGGAACGCGCTTGCAGACCTCGATGTTGTCGATCGCCTCGGAGCCCTGCTGGTTGGGCGGCGCTCCAAACTCGAAGCGAATCGGGCCGGTGATCAGCGGCTGCGACGCCGTGTTGATCGTGATGACTGAATTCACACCGTTCGGCTGACCGGCCGGGGCAACGTTTCCGCCGTTCACGAAGAGCCGAGAATCGGGCTCGCCTGGGGACTCGTGATCGGCCAGCTGATAGGACTTGATGTAGAATGTGTTTGCGGGGAAGCCGCTGATCGTCATCTCACCGCCCCACGTGTTGTCCGAGGTCGCGCCACCTTCATGCCCACCAATCTCCTGGATGACAGCCAGGTTGCTCGTGCAGGTCGGGCAGAGGGCACCAGCGCCGGTCGACTGGAGGTCGAAGTCCGGGCCCGCCTGGTGCGTGCCACCGGCATAGATGCGGACCGGAGAGGCAATCTCGGCGCCGGCCGCGTCGTAGCCGACGGCCGAGAAGGTCAGCACGTTTCCGAACACCGAGATCTGATTCGTGATCGTGGTGCCGTGGGCAAAGGTCTCGAAGTTGATTGTCTCACAGACCTCTTCCGTCTGCACGACCTTGGTCACCGACGCCGGAAAGCGAACTGCATCCGCCGACGACGGTCCCATCGCCGAGTCCGAACAAGCTGCCAGTGCCGCAACGCCGAGGAACAGGGCCGGCGTCAGCCCGGGTACGCGTCTGCTTTGCAACATCATGCCTCCTCAATAGGGATTCTTGGCCCTTCCATGAGTTTGACTTCCTGCCGCTGCGACACTTCGGTCAGACCACCAACACACCGCGACCACTACCGACGTACGCGCACACCAGCGCTACGCACCACGAGCTACGGCTTGCTCGAAGAGCAACCCACAGTGCGTGCTCGCCTGTTCGGTGAGGTTCAGTCGGGAGGCGGACTTCGGAGCGCCCGTGTTGTCGTGTACGGAACGCAATCTCGGAACTCACAACGTTCCGGTGACCGGTGTCACGAGAGCGGGGCCCTATCAACTTGAAGGCCAGCAGCTCGGGTGGCGTTACTCGGACGTGAAGTCGTTATGCAGCAACAGCTAATCCCTCGCACACGTGTAGTTATGGACTGGTTAGATGTTGCTAACGGTCGACAACCGCGCGTGGCGTCGCGACACCAGCCGCGGGAGCCGCTCACGCACGCGCGCATGCGTGTTCAGCGAGGTCGATCACCTGATCGGCCGAATGGAAACGCGCCGGATCTCCAAACGAAGATTCCGGCGCGGTCACACCATCGCGTCACCTTGTACCTAACGATCACGCACGGGCCGGAGACGCCTCCACCGATGCCGCGCGGTGGGGGGATGGACGGAACAGGAGTGCAAAGAGAATGAACACGATGAGCGCGCCCACCGCCGGGACGAGCCAAATTGACCGCCAGTCGTGCGCCACCGGCACGCACGTCCGCGCCGCCGCCGCCGCGGCATCGCACGCCTCGTTCACCGTCGAATACCGGTTCACCACCGCGCCCGACACGAACGCGCCGATGAAGTAGCCGACGCCGTTCGTGACGAAGTTGATGAATCCCTGCGCCGCGGCGCGGATCTTCTCACCCGCCTTCTCATCCGTGTAGATCTGCCCGGCGACGAAGAAGAAGTCGTAGCAGACACCGTGCAGGATGATTCCCAGGTAGATGAGCCACATCCCGCTGCCCGCGTTCCCCTGGCTGAACGCGAGATAGCGGAGCGACCACGCGAGCATCCCCACGAGCATGATCACCCGAATCCCGAACCGCCGCAGCGCGAACGGGAGCAGGAGCATGAACCCGATCTCCGACATCTGCCCGAACGTCTGGATGAACGCCGGCCTCGGCGCGCCGATCTCGTTGAGGAAGGGGTTCGCGAACGTGTAGTAGAACTGCAGCGGGATGCAGAGCAGGAAGGACCCGAGCACGAAGATCGAGAAGTCGCGCCCGCGAAGCAGCTGAAGCGCGTCGAGGCCGAGCGCGTCGCGCGCGCTGAAGCGGGTCCCGGCGGCCTTGGGCGGCGTGTGCGGGAGCACGAGGGAGTACAGCCCGAGCAACACCGAACCCGCCGCGGCGATCCGCATGGGGAGCGGCAGCGGTTCGGCGCGCAGCATCCCGATGATGACGCCGGCCACGATCCACCCGATCGTGCCGAGGACGCGGATGAGCGGGAACTCGCGCGCCGGGTCCTTCACGTGATGGAAGGAGATGGCGTTCGTTAGGCTCAGCGTCGGCATGTAGCACAGCGCGTACGCGATGAGCAGCGGATAGAACGTCCCGAACGTCTCCTGCGTGGACACGAGGTACAGCAGCACGCCGCCCAGGATGTGCAGAAACGCGAGCAGCTTCTCGGTAGCGAAGAAGCGGTCCGCCACCATTCCCACGAAGAACGGCGACACGAGCGCCGCGATCGCCGTCGCACCGTACGCGAGCCCCACCTGCTGATCGGTGAAGCGCAGCGTCTGCGACAGGTACGTCCCCATCGTCACGAACCACGCGCCCCACACGAAGTACTGCAGGAACATCATCACCATCAGCTTCCCACGCGTCGCGGTCATGGCAGCGTCCTGATCTTGATGTTGCGGAGCGCGAGCGCCCCGTGATGATCACCCTGGATCGCGATGTGGCCGCTCTTCGACCGGCCATACTTCGGCCATTCATTGAACTTGCTCGCCTTGACTTTCGCCTCCCAATCCGGGCTCCACAGCTCGTACTGCACGACCTTCTGTCCGTTGAGCCAGTGCTCCACGTGTGCACCGCGGGCGATGATGCGCGTCGAGTTCCACTCGCCCGCCGGCTTCACGATCCCCGCCGGTGCCGGATACAACCCGTAGGCGGACGCGGCCGACGTCAGGCGGCTCCGCCCGTCGGGCGCGTTGGCGTCATCGAGCAGCTGGTACTCCGGCGCGCTCCAGTAGACCTTCTCGAACTCCTCCGTGCCGCGGTAGAAGATCCCCGCATTGCCACCCCGCGCGATCCGCCAGTCGATCGCGAGCTCGAAGTCACCGAACTGCTCGGTGGTGATGATGTCGCCGACCGCGTCGCTCTTCTGGAGCAGCCCGTCGGCCGCCTGCCACCCGTTAGGCATCGCCCGCTCGCGGTAGCCCCGCCAGCCGGTCGTCGTCCGCCCGTCGAACAGCAGTCGCCACCCCGCCGCCTGCTCCGCCGGGGTGAGTGTGTTGGCGGCCGCAGCCTCGATGGGAGCGGTCGCGGCGGAAACGGCCGAGTCGGGCGGTGGAGCCCCGTGTCCGGAGTTGCTCGCACAGCCCGTCACGAACGCAAATCCAGCGGCAAGAACCACCGATCTGAAACGCACTGCACGCAAAGGCATGGACGTGACCGAGTCGCCTCGTCGGGGTGATGGTCCAGGTGAACCGGACAGGGACCGGATCGCTGTCGCTCGCCGGCTCGAGCGGGTAGAGCATGTCCCGACAAGCCATGCGGAGCAAGAGGAATCGGCGTCATTCGCACCGCGGCAGGCAGTGCTTCGCCAGCCGGTCGACCTCGGCCGCGTACGGATCGTGCCGTGATGCCCACCACCACACTTCCGCCCCGCCGCGCCCGCTTATGACTACGCAACGCACGACTGCAATCGTCGCTCTCGCCCTCGCCGTTGGCATCACCATCGGTTTCGCGATCGATCGCTACGAGCCCGAAGTCGTTCGTCCGCTGCTTGCCGTTCAGACGACCATGGGTGGATCGTCCTCGACGGCAGCCGCGGGACAGACCCCCGAAGAGGCCACGACGATTCGCGTTGCGAGTGAGATCACGCCGACCGTCGTCAGTGTGTCGCAGCCCCGCGGCTCGGGCTCGGGCGTGATCATCAGCCGCGACGGGGTGGTGATCACGAACGCCCACGTCGTCGGCGTATCGCGCGTGGTCGAAGTGGGGCTCGCCGATGGGCGAATCCTGCGCGGACAGGTGCTCGGCCGCGATCAGACGATCGACGTGGCCGTCGTGCGCCTCCAGGCACAGAACCTCCCCGCAGCGCCACTCGGCGACTCGGACCGCCTGCAGGTCGGCCAGTCTGCCATCGCTATTGGGAACCCCCTCGGCCTCGAGCGCACGGTAACGAGTGGCGTCATCTCCGCCGTGAACCGGAACCCTCGCGGCTTCGCGCTCGATGGGCTGATCCAGACCGATGCGGCGATCAGTCCTGGGAATTCCGGCGGCCCGCTCGTCGACTCGCGCGGGCGCGTGATCGGCATCAACACAGCGGTGATCGCGGGTGCGGGAGCGAGCGGCCTCGGCTTCGCCGTCCCGATCAACCTCGCGAACGACGTCGTGCAGCAGCTGCTGACGACTGGCCGAATCACGCGCGCATTCGTGGGGATCAATTACGCCGACATCGGCCCCGAGCTGGCCCGGCAGTTCGAGCTCCCGGTTCGCGAGGGGATCATCGTCGGGCGTGTGGAGCCGGGTTCACCGGCAGCGCGTGCGGGGCTGCGCGCCCAGGACATCATCGTCCGCGGCAACGACACCCCCATCCGCAGCGGCGGCGACCTTCGCCAGCTGCTACGCGAGCTTTCCCCCGGAGACCAGGTGCGGCTCGAGGTGCTTCGTCCGTCCGGACGCACGACGGTAACCGTCCGGCTCGGAACAGCCCCGTAGGAGCCCCTAGGGGTCAGAGTCCTAACGCATCATTTCATCTCATCGCGCCATCGGGCTTACGCGGAGGACGGGGCAACGGCGGACGCGGAAGGGCCGCGGAAACCAGCTCGCGCGAGTAAGGTCCGGCTTGGCCGCCCGGTCGGAACGACGATGGGCGCGGATGAGGCGGAAACGGCCGGATCGGGAATCGGGAGTCGGGGGAGTCGCTGGGGACGGTGGCGTCCCGGA
>DAINRQ010000009.1:95324-107360 GCA_036741775.1 Gemmatimonadaceae bacterium
TGGGGCGCCACTGAGAGGCTCGGAGGACCGGTTGGTCTCACCTCTCGCCTTTGATCGTCAATCTCATAGCGGATCGCACCGCGGCCGACTTGCTGGAGATCGACGCCATGACCACCCGTAATTTCACAGCCGCTCTGGTATTCGCAGTCTTCCTCACCGGCGAGGAACTAAACGCACAGGCGCGGAAGGCGCGCGCTGTCCGCCCCCCGCCGTCGGCCGATTCCCTCATCGCAATCACGAATCGCGGGCGATTCCTCGCTGAACATGACAGTGTCGCGTGGCTCGGTGCTGGCGCCATGACGTCGCTCTCCTTACCGGAGGATGGCATCCGCAGGCTGATTGCCCGCCGAACCAGCATCGGCTGGGAAGTCGCCGCAGGAAGCCTTGCCGAGAACGGCAACGTGTACCTGATGACCCATCTCTCGACCCCCGGGATCGAAGCGGGGCCGCAGTGGGCATCGACCTGGTACGATCCCCCGCGCTCCGACACCGGGTACTTCGCACGCGCCGCCCGCGCGATCGAGTCAGCAGTCACGATGTTCCGCCGGCCCGCCGATCGCCCGTACATCGCGACCGCAGTTCCCGCCGCGGATGGGCCCTGGTGGTGGGTCTACCTTTACCCCGCACCCTCTCGCCCCGGCGCCTGGCCGCGCGGGGGCGACATGCGATTTCGCGTCTCGGCCGACGGCCGAATCATCACCGAATCGCGCCACCTCCATCAGACCATCGCCGAGTACACCCCACGCACGGCACGATCCGGAGCCGAGGCGGAGCAGGAGGTTCTCTCGGATACGCCCGAAGACACGGACGTCTTCCACGTGGTGCAGCGCCGGCCCGCGCTGCCGGAGCTCATGACGGCGGGACGCTACCGCTATCGGATCGACGTCAACGGCACCATTCGGCTCATCGGTCGTAAGTAGACTCGACGGTCGCCCTTTGACTCGTCTCGGGGAGAGAACCATTTCTCCCCGCGGTGTGTCTTACTGACGCTGCGCCCGTAAGGTGGAGTGGACCTGTACGCCCGCCTCCCGCCGGAACTTGCGCGGCAGTGAGTCCGGTCCAATCATCGTCGAGTCCCGCACCCTGCTCGTACCCGCTTCTTGGCGTTCGGGATCGACCAATTGAAGCCGAGCCGCCCATGATCCGGATCCCGCGCAATCGCTGGGTCACCGTGCTGGTGATCGTCCTCGCCGCTGGCGCCATCGGCGCGTGGTTCTTCACTCCCGCCGCCGCCAAGGATGACGACGCCGTCGTTGCCCGCGTGAAGCAGGGTGACTTCAAGGTCGTCGTTACGAGCGCCGGAGAGCTCCGCGCCAAGAAGTTCGTGCAGGTGCAGGGTCCCCTCAACATGCAGCAGGCCGAGATCTATCAGACGAAGATCTCGACGCTCGTCCCTGAAGGCACGGTCGTGAAGGAAGGCGACGTCGTCGCCGAGCTCGATCGCTCCGGCATCGCCGCGAAGATGGCCGAGGTCTCGCTCGCGCTCCAGAAAGCAGAGGCGCAGCTGACGCAGGCGCAGCTCGACTCGACGCTCAACCTCGCTACCGCGCGCGAGGACATCAAGACGCAGGAGCTGTCGCTCGAGGAGAAGCGCCTCGCGAAAGAGCAGGCGGCGTACGAGTCGCCGAGCGTCAAGCGCCAGGTCGAGATCGAATACGAGAAGGCGACGCGGCAGCTCGCGCAGGCCAAGGCGAACTACATCACGAAGACGCAGCAGGCCATCGCGAAGATGGCGGAAGTCGGCGCCGACGTGCAGCGCCAGCGGAACAAGCTGACGAACGTGCAGGACGTGTTAGGCAACTTCACCATCCGCGCGCCGTCGCCGGGGATGGTCATCTACGTCAAGGAGTGGAACGGCAAGAAGAAAGGCATCGGCTCACAGGTGAGCGCCTGGGACCCGACGGTTGCGACGCTCCCGGACCTCGGACAGATGGAGTCGCTGACCTACGTGAACGAGATCGACGTCCGAAAGATCGCGTCCGGGCAGAAGGTCACTGTGTCGCTCGACTCCGATCCGACGAAGAAGCTGAGTGGCACGGTAACGGCCGTCGCGAACGTCGGCGAGCAGCGCCCGAACGCGGACGCCAAGGTGTTCGAGGTGAAGATCCTCCTCAGCGAGGCCGACACCACGCTGCGTCCCGGTATGACCACGTCGAACGCCATCGAGACGAACACGATCAAGAACGCGCTCTTCGTGCCGCTCGAGGCCGTGGCGGTCGAAGGGACGACGCCGTTCGTCTACAGGCGCGAAGGGGCGGGCGTGACGAAGCAGCAAGTCGAGACCGGGCTCTCGAACGATGACGAGATCGTGATCGCCAAGGGGCTCGAGCGGGATGACCGAGTGTTGCTGACGCCGCCGCCCGATGCCGACAAGCTGGAGCTCAAGGCGCTGCCCGGCGCGAAACCCGGGACCGGCGGCGTTCCACAGCCCGGTCCGGCCGATACGCCATCGACGAAGCCCGTGCCGGTACAGCCGACGCCGACACCTAACGCGCCGTCGAAGGCGACGACCACCGCGCCCGCGGCCGCCGCGCCGGCCGCGCGCACGAAGTCCTGACCGCCGGCCACATCCCATGCAGGTTCGCGACCTCGCGCGGTTCCGCGCCGAGCTGACTGCGCACGTCCTCTTCAGCATGCGCACGGCCGTCGAGGCGGTCGGTCACAACACGCTCCGCGCCGGGCTCACGTCGCTCGGCATCCTGTTCGGCGTCGCGTCGGTGATCGCGATGCTCGCCATCGGAAAAGGGGCCGAACAGGAGATCCTGGAGCAGATGCGGCTCCTCGGCTCCAACAACGTCGTCATCACGCCGCTCATCGAGCAGAAGGAGGAGCAGGCGAAGGACGAGGGCACGAAGGAGCCGAAGAAGTATTCACCCGGGCTCACGGTGCGCGACGCGCGCAAGATCGCCTACCTCGTGCCTAACGTGACGACCGTGAGCGGCGAGATCGTGCTCCAGACGCTCGTGACGCGCGAGGGGCGGCGGCGCTCGGGGAAAGTCGTCGGCATCGACACCACGTACATGGACCTCCTCAACCTGAGGGTTGCGGAAGGCAAGGGCTTCGCGCCCCTCCAGGTCGCCGACGGCGCCCCGGTCGCGATCATCGGCCACGGCGTGAAGACGCGGTTCTTCACCACCGAGGAGCCCATCGGGAAGCCCATCAAGGTCGGCAGCGTCTGGCTCACCGTCGTCGGCGTGCTCGAGGACCGCAAGGTCTCCGAGGCGACGTCGCAGAAGCTCGGCATCCGCGACGCGAACATGGACGTGTACGTGCCGCTCTCCACCATGTTGTTGCGGTTCCGGAACCGCGCCCAGGTCACCGAGCGCGACGTGCAGCAGGCCTCGCGCGAGGTCGACTTCGACCCGAACAACCAGAACGCGAACGAGGACCCGGAACAGCGCGCCGAGCGAACGAACTACCATCAGCTCGACCGCATCATCGTTCGGGTGGACGAAGCGCGCTACGTGACCGGCGTCGCGAACGTGCTGCAGCGCATGCTCACGCGGCGTCACAACAACGTGATCGACTTCGAGATCACCGTCCCGGAGCTCCTGCTCAAGCAGGAGCAGCGGACGAAGAACATTTTCAACGTCGTGCTCGCCGCGATCGCCGCCATCTCGCTCATCGTCGGCGGAATCGGAATCATGAACATCATGCTCGCGTCCATCCTCGAGCGGACGCGGGAGATCGGCGTCCGCCGCGCCGTTGGGGCGAGTCAGCGGGACATCCTCGCGCAGTTCCTGAGCGAGGCGGTGCTCATCAGCCTCGCCGGCGGCGTGGCCGGCATCATCGTCGGCGGCGGCCTGAGCTTCGGAATCGAGCGCCTGGCGGACATTCAGACGATCGTCTCGTTCTTCTCGGTGTTCATCGCCTTCGGCGTCTCGATCACCGTCGGCATCGTGTTCGGCATCGTCCCTGCCTGGCGCGCAGCGCGGCAGGATCCAGTGGTTTGCTTGAGGTACGAATGAGAAATGCAGCTATCAGCTATCGGCTATCAGCTATCAGCCTAACGGCGGCGTTAGTGCTGAGCCTTGCGGTGCCGCTCGGTGCGCAGCAGCCGCTCACGCTGCAGCAAGCCATCGAGCTCGCGCAGAAACAGGGGCTGCAGGCGCGCGCCATCCTCGGCACCCGCGACGCGGCGCGGTGGCGCGACCGGGCGTTCAACGCCCGGCTCATGCCACAGCTGTCGCTCACCGGCACGCTGCCCAGCTACCTGAACGCCATCGAGCCGGTGATTCAGCCCGACGGCTCGACGCGATTCGTCCCCCGGCGCGAGACGAACTCGGTCCTCGGCATGACGGTGCGACAGGCACTTCCGTTCACCGGCGGGACGCTCTCCATTTCCTCCGGCCTCTCGCGGCTTGACCTCGGGGGGGATCAGTCGTCGAGGGTCTACAACTCGACGCCGGTGACCATCGGCCTCAGCCAGGACCTCTTTCGGCCTAACGCGCTCAAATGGGACGCACGCGAGCAGGACCTCCGCGCGGTCGTCGCGGACCGAGAGTACATCGAGGCACGCGAGGACATCGCCATCAACACCGCGACGGCGTTCTTCGACCTCTTCTCGGCGCGGCTGGCCCTCGACAACGCGGTGGCGAAGGCCGCGATCAACGACACCCTCTACAACCTGAACAAGGGGCGGTTCGAAGTCGGCAAGATCGGCGAGAACGACCTGCTCCAGAGCGAGCTCGCCCTGCTTCAGGCGCGCACGTCGCTCGACGGCGCGAAGCTCGACTTCGAGCGCGCGAACGCCGCGCTCAGACGCCTGCTCAGCCTCCCGCCGGACGCTCCGATCGACATCGTCGTGCCGGCGGACGTCCCGCTGACCGAGGTCGATACCGCGGTGGCTGTCGAGCAAGCGCTGCGTAACCAGAGCCGCACGATGACGAGCGAGCTGCAGACGGTTCAGGCCAAGCGACGCGTCAACGAAGCGAAGCTCAATAACGGCTTCGGTGCGACCGTTTCGGCTACGGTCGGCTTCAACCAGCGCGCGTCGGTGTTCGACGACGCGTATCGCGATCTGGCTCAGCGCCAGCAATACGGCGTGAGCGTGCAGGTGCCCATCGTCCAGTGGGGGAACCGAAAGGCGCAGGTCGAAGCGGCGCGCGCCGAGGAGGATCGGGCAGCCGCCACCGCGCGGGCAACACGTGACGCGGCGGCCGAGGAAGCTCGCTTCGCCGCGCTCCAGCTCGCCCAGTCGGCCCGCAACCTCGCGCTCTCCGCGAAGGCGGACACCGTCTCCGAGAAGCGGTTCGAGGTCGCGAAAAACCGCTACATCGTCGGCAAGATCGGGATCGACAACCTGTACCTCGCGCAGAACGAGCGCGACCAGGCGCTGCGCGGCTACATCGACGCCATGCGCGGCTACTGGGCAGCATACTACCGACTCCGTCGATTGACCCTGTACGATTTCGCGGAGCGAAGACCTATACGATAGGGAACCGGGAACCGGGAATCGAAGAAACCTCGGGATGTCTCTCTATCGTAGAGAGGCCCCGAGGTTGTTCATTTCCGGTTCCCAGTTCCCTGTTCCCCGTTCCCGAGAGTTCGCATGACACCGCTCACCGACCTGCGTGATGGGGCACGGATGCTCCGTCACTCTCCAGGGGTAGCAGTCCTCGCCGCTCTCGCTCTCGGCCTCGGCATTGGGTCGACGACCACGATGTACTCGATCACCCGCGGCGTTCTCCGGGAAATGCCGGTCCCCGAGCCCCAACGACTCGTTCACATCGCGGTGACTGACCGGTCTGCCGGGGACGACTACCTGCGGGTTCCGATCGCGGACATCGCCGCCCTCCGCGACCAGCAACGAAGCTTCGAGTCGATCGCGGCGTACGAGGACGAATCCATCCACCTCGGCGACGACACTCACCGGGCCGAGCGCGTCGCGAGCGCGGTCGTCACGGCGAGCTTGTTCGCGGTGCTTCGCACATCACCGCTGCTCGGTCGGACGCTGACCCCACAGGACGAGCAGCCGGGGGCTCCGCCAGTCGCTGTGCTCAGTTACGCGCTCTGGCAGAATCGGTACGGTGGCGACCGGGGTCTCATCGGCACGACGATCCGCGTGAACGGTACGCCGACCACGGTAGTCGGCGTGATGCCCGAGGGGTTCGGCTTTCCGCGCAACGAGCAGCTGTGGACGGCGCTGGCGGTGGACGCGGCCAGCGCCGCGCGACTCGGAGTCTCGGGAGCGGCAGTGTCCACGGCGTACAGTGTGATTGCCCGTCTTCGCGACGGGGTGACACTCGAAGCGGCGGGGGCCGAGATCGCGGCCATCGGGCGCCGTCTCGCGATCGCCGACGCGGCGGCCCACGAGGGACGCGCGCTCGCGGCGCGCCCGTACTACGACGAGATGATTCCGCGCGACGCGCGCATCATCTTCCGGGCGATGCTGCTCGTCGTGTCGTTCGTTCTCCTCATCGCATGCGCGAACGTCGCGAACTTGCTGCTCGCCCGCGCCGTCGCGCGCAGTCGGGAGATCGCGGTGCGGATGGCGCTGGGCGCGGCGCCGAGTGCCCTCGTCAGGCGGCTCCTCATCGAGTCTCTGGCCGTCGCGATCCCCGGCGGACTCCTGGGGCTCGCGCTTGCGCACGCCGGCGTCACGGTATTCAACGCCAACCTGGGTTTCGAGCTCGAGTTCTGGATGCGCGTCGAGGTCGATGGTGCGGTCCTCGCGTTCACCACGGCGCTCGTCGTGGTCGCGGCGGTCGCGGCGGGGCTCGCACCCGCGCGGCAAGCGACGCGCGTGAGCATCGGGGACGCGTTGAAAGATGAGACCCGGGGATCGTCTTCGTTCCGTCTCGGGCGGGCGAGTCGAGTGCTCGTGGTGGGCGAGGTGGCGCTGTCGTGCGCGCTCCTCGTGGTCACGGGGCTGATGGTGAAGGGCGCGATGCGCGCGACCACGCGTGACGTCCGCGTCGCGCCGGAGCAAGTTGCGGCAGGACGCATCGAGCTGCGAGCCGACGCATACCCGGACGCGGGAGCCCGCGCGCGAATCTTCGACCTCCTCGAAATGCGGCTCCTCGAGCAGGCGAGCGTCACATCGGTAACGCTCGCGACCGCGCTGCCCGGCAACAGCGTCGGCCGAGTCCCGTTCGAGGTCGGTGGCGCGACGTACGAGAACCCCGACGCGCGCCCGCGGACGCGCCTGGTGGCGGTCTCACCCTCGTTTTTCGAGACGTTTGGGGCCTCGTTGCTCCAGGGCCGCGGATTCGCGCACGCGGACCGTGCCGGCGCCGCGCATGTTGCGGTCGTCAATCGGTCGTTCGCGGATCGCTTCTTCGCCGGCAACGCGCTCGGCCGTCAGGTACGGGTGGACGAGAGCAGCGCGTGGGCAACCATCGTCGGTGTGGCGCCCCAGCTGGGCGTTGGGGGCGGCACCGGGGACAGGAATTCGGGTGACGACGCGATCTACATTCCGCTCGCCCAAGCCGAGGTCAACAACATCGCGATCGCCGCACGAACGCGCGGTGACGCGGCCGCGCTCGTTGCGACGATGCGTGAAGTGGTCGCCACGCTCGACCCCGACGTACCCTTGTATCAGGAAGGACGACTCGATGTGACGCTCGCGCAGGCGAACGTGGCCGAGCGGCTCTTTGGCTGGCTGTTCAGCTTCTTCGGCGTCTCCGCGCTGGTGCTCGCGGTCGTCGGTCTCGCCGGGGTGCTGGGTTTCTCGGTGAGTCGCCGGACGCGCGAGCTCGGCATCCGCGCCGCGCTCGGCGGACGTCCCACGACGATTCTCTGGCTCGTCCTGCGCGGCGGGGCAACGCAACTGCTCCTCGGCCTAACAATTGGACTGGGGCTCGCTGCCCTGCTGGCGCCGCAACTCGGCGAGGCGCTCTTCGAGCAGAATCCGCGGGACCCGGTGGTCTACGCCGCGATGGCGATCCTGCTCGTCACCGCGGGCGGGCTTGCCGCAATCGTGCCCGCTGCCCGCGCCCTGCGCGTCAGCCCGATGGTCGCGTTACGATCAGAGTAGGGAGTCAGGACTTACTGAGGCCGGGCGGCGGGGCCTCCTGTCCCGCTAGGGGTCAGAGTCCTAACGCATCGTTCCATTGCCGCCGGCAATGGAACGATGCGTTAGGACTCTGACCCCTAATCCATCGTTTCATCGCGCCATCGGGCGGGACGCGGAGGGCGCGGCAACGGCGAACGCGGAAAGGGCCGCGGAGAACACCTCGCGTGCCTCCAGCCCGGGGTTGAACCCGGTCGGAACTACGAAGGCGCGGATGACGCGGATGACGCGGATGACGCGGAAACAGCCGGATGTCGGGAATCGGGAATCGCGTAGGCGCCGGCGCCGTCTGGGGCGGCCGTTCTCCCAATCTTCCCGGCTCGTTGCGCGCTGCGGCGTCCATGCGCAGTGGTCATCCGGCCGGGCCCGCTCAGCCGCGCCCATCGTCGTTCCGACCGGGCCGGCGCGCCTCACCCTACTCCAATGGCCGTTCACCCTCAAGCTACCAGCTCCAGCTACCAGGCTAACAGCTACCAGCGCTGGTTGCCGTTCCGGTTCCCGGTTCCTTGTTCCCTGCTGTTCCGCGGCTGAGGCCCAGGTCTACGCGGACGGCTCCGCCCGGCCTCGCACGCGCTCGTAGAGCTTCGCGACGATTGGCGTCGCGACGAGCGTCGCCGCAATCCGGATCGGCTGCGTGAGCTTCGTCGCGATATAGGCCGCGGCTAGCGTTCCGACGTTGCCAGCCGCGCTCGACGGTCGCCACCCGAAACGGATCGCCAGCCAGAACCCGCCGAGCACCGCGAAGAAGATCGCGAAGTACACGATGAGAGCGACGGTGCCGTACTCGGTCATGAGCTTCTGGACGGTCTTCTTCACGTGGCTGGCGGCCGAAGGTGAAAGGGAACTGGCGTTGGTAAGATAGCCGCCGGCCCAGCGGCCTCACTCCAGGCGCAACGCCTTGATTGGATCCGCCCGAGTGGCGCGCCGCGCCGGGACCACGCACGCGGCGAGGCCCGCGAGGAGCAGCGACAATCCCGCACCAGCGAACGTCGCCGGATCGGTGGGCGCAACCTCGAACAGTTGGGCCTGGAGAACGCGCGTCGCCGCGACGGCCGCGAGGACGCCAATGACCACGCCGATTCCTACGAGCAGCATCCCCTGGCGCACGACAAGGCCGAACACCGCCATCGGTTGAGCGCCCAGCGCAATGCGCACACCGATCTCCCGCATCCGCTGCGTGACGGAGTAGGCGAGCGTCCCGTAGAGACCGACGAGTGCGAGGATGAGTGCGACTCCCGCGAAGCTCGTGAGCAACTGCGTGCGGAAACGTGCTCCGGAATGTGAATCGGCCAGGATCTCCGTCATCGGCTGGATCGCAGAGAGCGGTATGTCCGGGTCGATCGATCGGATAGCTGAGCGAAGTTGCGGCGTTATGGACGCAGGCTTGCCTCGCACGCGCGCCGCCAGATTCATCGACGCCGCCATTCCGAAGCCGGCCCCCGGCTGTCGGTTCGAGAAGTACATCACGTCCGGCGCATCGTTGACCTGCCCGTAGATGCGCACATCGGCGACCACGCCCACGATCTCGGCGGTGAACGGGCGGCCAAAATCAATGACCAGACGCCGCCCGAGCGCGCTTTGCCCGGGGAACAGGCGACGAGCGAGGGCGTCGCTGATGACCGTGACTCCTGGCCGGTCTCTATCGGAACTGCTGAACGTTCGACCGGCGACCACGGGAATGCGCATCGTCGCGAAGTAGTCGTCGGTGACCGTCGACACCGTCGCGTTCATCTTGTCGGCGTCGGTCGCCGGCGGCTGCCCCTCGATGTAGAAGTAGGTGTCGCCGCCGCCGCGGAGCGGCAGGAGTGTCGTGGCCCCTGCCGCTTCGACGCCGGGAATAGATCGCACCCGTTCGAGAAACCGAGTCCAGAATCGCTCGGTATCCGCTCGCGTATCGTAGCGGGATGACGGAAGCGATACTTCCGCGGCCAGGATGCCGTTCGCGTCGAACCCGGTCTCCACGCCCTGCAACTGCACGAGACTCCGAACGAGCAGGCCGGCGCCGATGAGCAGGACGAACGAGAGGGCGACCTGCGTGACCACGAGGGCGTCGCGCAGGTAGCCGCTGCCGCGCGTGCCCGACGCCTTGCCGAGCGACTTCATCGACGCGGCCAGGTCCGTGCGAATCGCGTGGAGCGCGGGCGCCGCCCCGAACACGGCACTCGTGACGAGCGAAAGGACGACCGTGAACGCGACCACTGTACCGTCGAGCTGTACCTCGGCGATACGCGGCAGTATCCCGGCTCCTGCGGTGCGGAGGCCGACGAGGAATAGATAGGCGAGCGCCAACCCGACGACGCCGGCCAGAATGCCGAGCACGAGGCTCTCGGTCAACAGTTGTCTCGCGAGCCTCACTCGGCCAGCACCTAACGCGACGCGGACGGCGATCTCGCCGCTCCGCGCTGTCGCCCGGGCGAGCAGGAGGCTCGCGACGTTGCCGCACGCGATGAGCAGTACCATTCCGACGGCACCGAAGAGGATGAGCAGCACCGGTCGCGCGCCACCGACCACCACATCGCCGTACGGCTCGAGACGCAGGTGCCACCCCTCGTTTTCGGGATACGTTGCCGCCAGTGAGCGCGCGATGTCGTCCATGTGCCGCTGCGCCTGCGCGACCGTCACTCCCGGTTTCAGCCGCCCGATGAGCCGCAGGAAGTGAAAGCGCCGCACCGAGGTTTCCTGCGTGTTGAACGCGACGGGTCGCCACAGCTGGACGTCCATCGTGCGGTCCAGCGTTGGCGGCATGACGCCGACGATCGTGAGTGGGCGACCGTTGACGGTGATCGTCCGACCGATCGCGCGCTGGTCGCCCGCGAAACGGCGCTGCCAGAGCCCATAGCTGAGGATGGCGACGTCGTGCTCGCCGGTCTCCTCCTCGGGGAGGAAGGCACGTCCGCGATAGGGCGTGATGCCGAGGGTGGAGAAGAGATTGGCGCTCGCGATGGATGACCGGACGCGCTCGGGCTCGTCGCCACCAGTGATGACGGAGGTGCCGAAGATCGTGAGCGCTCCGAGGGACGAGAACACGGAGTTTCTCGCCCGGTAGTCGAGGTAGTCGGGCGGCGACACCATGGCCCGGTCGCTCTGCTTGAACGACCCATACATGTACACGAGCTCCTCGGACCGCTCGTAGGGGAGCGGCTTGATGAGCACGGAGTTCACGACGCTGAACATCGCGCTGTTCGCGCCGATCCCGAGCGCGAGCGTCACGATCACCAGGGTCGAGAACATTGGTCGCGTCACGGCGCCGCGGAGGGCGTACTTGAGGTCCTGTAGCATCGGGTCGAGCCTCGCTTCGTCGGCGACGGTCCAGACGGCGTGCAGAAACGCCCCCAGAGCCCGAATCGTTAGGTGTGTGGCGGCACGTTGGTCGAACGTGGCGGCGCGGTCGAGCAGCGTCACGCGGTACCAGAGCTCCCCGTCCCACTCGCGCGTCCAGTCGTCTCGGCGATGCTCCGGAACGATGACGCTCGCGATGCCGACTACGCGGCGACACCGCCGGTAGAGCGCGTAACCGTCAGGCGAGAGCTGGCCGCCGCCCGTCATCCGCGTGCCGACTTTCGCGGGCCGAGCCCGAGGCGGCCGCCGAGGGTGCGGTAATGCTCGAGTGACGCGGCGAGGGCGCGTGAGCCGCTCGCGGTGATCTCGTAGTAGCGGCGGGGCGGGCGCTTCTCGCGCTGCGCGACGGTCTGCGACTCCCATTTCGATCGCACGTAGCCGTCGCGCTCGAGACGTCCGAGGATGGGATACACGGTGCCACTCGGGAGGCCGGTGGTGTCCATGATGTCGAAGCCGTAGCGGATGGACCGGCTGACGGCGCCGAGGACGGCGACGCTGGAGACGGAGAGTGGCTTCACGGGTCGCGAGGATACGTAGCCTTGCTACCTATGTAGGTCTGGTACGCACCTGTTCGACAGGCGTACCGGCGCGATGGTTCAATGCGAAGGCTGAGCGCCCGTACGATGGGATGAAGAAACGCGGGCCGCCGGAATCCCGGCGGCCCGCGGTCTCTCGCGTTACGG